>NZ_JAAKDW010000004.1 GCF_011038845.1 Enterococcus sp. ZJ1622 | reverse complement strand
TAACACCACAGTGTGGTGGCGATAGCGAGAAGGATACACCTGTAACCATGCCGAACACAGAAGTTAAGCTTCTTAGCGCCGATTGTAGTGAGGGGTTGCCCCTTGTGAGAGTAGGACGTCGCCACGCTTAAGTTATCCATGGAGGTTTAGCTCAGCTGGGAGAGCATCTGCCTTACAAGCAGAGGGTCAGCGGTTCGATCCCGTTAACCTCCATATGAGCCGTTAGCTCAGTTGGTAGAGCATCTGACTTTTAATCAGAGGGTCACAGGTTCGAGCCCTGTACGGCTCATATTTTTGCGGGTGTGGCGGAATTGGCAGACGCACTAGATTTAGGATCTAGCGCCTTACGGCGTGGGGGTTCAAGTCCCTTCACCCGCATTATTATGAATGATATGCCGGCTTAGCTCAGTTGGTAGAGCATCTGATTTGTAATCAGAGGGTCGAGGGTTCAAATCCTTTAGCCGGCATCTTTAAACACGCGGAAATAGCTCAGTGGTAGAGCACCACCTTGCCAAGGTGGGGGTCGCGGGTTCGAACCCCGTTTTCCGCTTTGCCAAAGCACTCGCGCCGGGGTGGCGGAACTGGCAGACGCACAGGACTTAAAATCCTGCGGTGAGTGATCACCGTACCGGTTCGATTCCGGTCCTCGGCATTATAATATGCGCCCATAGCTCAACTGGATAGAGTGTTTGACTACGGATCAAAAGGTTAGGGGTTCGACTCCTCTTGGGCGCGTAGTCTTTTTTATTTATTTTCGGGAAGTAGCTCAGCTTGGTAGAGCACTTGGTTTGGGACCAAGGGGTCGCAGGTTCGAATCCTGTCTTCCCGATTTTTTTTCTTATTGCTTTTTCTTTTGAATTAGCTTATAATTTGTATAAATTGAATATGCGCCCATAGCTCAACTGGATAGAGTGTTTGACTACGGATCAAAAGGTTAGGGGTTCGACTCCTCTTGGGCGCGTCGATACGGAATCGTGTATTCCGTATTTTTTTTTGTTTACTGATTCTTAAAGGATTCATTCAACAAAAAGCGTTCTTCTTTCCTTCTTTTATCAAATTCGTTATAATTAAGGTCAATATTAGTCAAAGGGAATGAATGAGATGGCACATCAGAATACCTCGGATTTAATTGAATCATATATAAAGAAGATTTTGGAAAATAGTGAAATGATCGAGATTCGAAGGATAGAACTGGCAGACCTCTTTAACTGCGTTCCTTCTCAAATTAATTACGTGATCAATACCCGTTTTACGATCCAACGCGGCTACTTAGTAGAAAGCAAACGTGGTGGTGGCGGTTATATAAGGATCGCTAAAGTGAGAATTTCTGATAAAAAGCATATGCTAGAACAAATCAATCAGTTATTTGATGAGACGATTAGCGAAAAAAACGCATTTGCAATTATTCAAAAATTATACGAAGACCAGATCATCACAAAAAAAGAAGGAAATTTGATGTTGAGTGCAATTGCTAAAAACACGTTGAATTTCAATGAATTTGAAGACTATACTCGAGCTCGTATCCTTCGAGCATTTTTGGAACGTCTAAGTTATGAAGATGGGGAGTGAAATTGAATGGAAGAACTTTTTACTGAAAGAGCACAAGCAGTCTTGGAGATTGCACAAGAAGAAGCAAAGAGATTGAAACATCAATCAATCAGTTCAGAGCATGTTTTGTTGGCTTTGGTAATTGAACCGAATGGGATTGCTGGCAAAGTGTTACGTGAAATGGATTTGAATGAAACAGATATTTATGAGGAGATCGAACATTTAATTGGTTATGGCGGTGTCCGTTCTTATCCCAAAGGAGCTTATCTTCCGTACTCACCACGCATGAAACAAATATTTGCGCTAGCAAGCAGTGAAGTAAAGAAAACCGGTAATCAAAAAATCGGAACGGAGCATATTTTACTGAGCCTCTTGAAAGACGAAAGTATCATGGCTACTCGAATCATTATCAATCTTGGGATCAGCCTTGCTAAAGTTCGTCAAGTATTGAAACGAAAAATGGGTCTCAACAACGAGGCACCTGGAAATAGTGCGGGTCGAAGAAGAAATCCGCAAGAAAAACGCCAATCAGTCAAAGGAACACCAACTCTGGATTCTCTTGCAAGAGATCTGACCAAGCTTGCTAGAGAAGACAAGCTTGATCCAGTTGTAGGACGTTCAAGAGAAGTGAAACGTCTGATCCAGATTTTGAGCCGACGGACAAAAAACAATCCTGTTCTCGTAGGTGAGCCCGGTGTAGGTAAAACGGCGATTGCTGAAGGTCTGGCACAAAAAATCATTCTTGGCGAAGTACCAGAAGACATGCAAGAAAAACGACTGATGATGCTAGATATGGGTTCTTTAGTCGCAGGAACGAAATACCGCGGTGAATTCGAAGACCGAATGAAAAAAGTCATTGATGAAATCTATCACGACGGACAAGTAATCTTGTTCATCGATGAATTGCACACACTGATCGGCGCAGGTGGAGCAGAAGGCGCGATTGATGCATCCAATATACTGAAACCTGCTTTGGCTCGTGGTGAGCTGCAAACAATCGGTGCTACGACCTTAGACGAATATCAAAAATACATCGAGAAAGATTCAGCGCTGGAAAGACGTTTTGCACGTATCCAAGTAGATGAACCGACCCCTGAAGAAGCAGAAGAGATTTTGCGTGGGCTACGATCAAGATACGAAGAGCATCATGGCGTAGAGATTACAGATGAGGCTGTTAGAGCAGCAGTCAGTCTTTCTGTACGTTACATCACTTCCAGACAGTTACCGGACAAAGCCATCGATTTGATCGATGAATCAGCTGCAAAAGTCCGCTTAGACCAAACAGATGATTTAACGGAATCGGCAGTGGTCAAACTAGAGATACACCAACTTGTCGAAGAAAAAGAACAAGCAATCCAAAAACAAGATTTTGAAGCAGCGGCGCAATTACGCCGACAAGAAAAAAATCTGCAGAAGAAATTAGAAAAACTTTTAACGTTAGAAACGAAGCACGAAAATGGTTATGCAGATCGTGTAACGGAAGAAGATGTAGCAATAGTTGTGTCTGAATGGACTGGTGTGCCTTTACAGCAGCTGGAGAAGAAAGAAAGCGAACGCCTACTGGAACTGGAAGGTTTGCTGCATGAGCGTGTAGTCGGTCAAGATGAAGCGGTAAAAGCTGTATCACGAGCGATTCGCCGAGCAAGAAGCGGTTTGAAAGACCCAGACCGTCCAATCGGTTCATTTATGTTCCTTGGACCAACTGGGGTAGGGAAAACAGAACTAGCCAAAGCTTTATCTGAAGTGATGTTCGGAAGCGAAGATGCGTTGATCCGCGTTGATATGTCTGAATTCATGGAAAAATACAGCACGAGTCGGCTGATCGGGTCTCCTCCAGGGTATGTCGGATATGATGAAGGTGGACAACTGACCGAAAAAATTCGTCAGAAACCTTATTCCGTGATTTTGTTAGATGAAGTCGAAAAAGCCCACCCAGATGTTTTCAATCTACTGTTGCAAGTGTTGGATGATGGGCACTTAACGGATGCTAAAGGAAGAAAAGTGGACTTTAGAAATACGATTTTGATCATGACATCGAATATCGGAGCGACACAGATTCGTGAAGAGAAAAATGTTGGTTTCAACGTACAAGACGTGACGAAAGACCACAAAGCGATGCAAAAACGGATCTTGGAAGAATTGAAAAAAGCCTTCCGACCAGAATTCTTGAACCGTATTGATGAGACTGTCGTATTCCATTCATTGAGTAAAGAAGAAATCCATACAATTGTCAAAATCATGAGCAAAGCAATCGTGAAACGCCTGAAAGAGCAAGATGTACAGGTGAAAATCACTCAAGCAGCTATTGACGTGATCGGAAAAGCCGGATTTGACCCTGAATACGGTGCGCGACCAATTCGCCGGGCGTTGCAAAAGGAAATCGAGGATCGGCTGAGTGAGGCTTTGTTAGGCGGAGAAATCCGC
Organism: Enterococcus sp. ZJ1622; assembly: GCF_011038845.1. Lineage (GTDB taxonomy): Bacteria > Bacillota > Bacilli > Lactobacillales > Enterococcaceae > Enterococcus_B. The sequence continues at coordinate 237,116 of NZ_JAAKDW010000004.1, read as the reverse complement.
TTAGGAGATCAAGTAACGATGGGCGCTTCAAAAGGAAAAATCACATTGAATGTTCGGAAGCCAAAAAAAGCAAAGACGGTATTACCGGTTAGTTAATTTCTAAAAAACAATCATCAAGTACTGTGACAGGTTTCTGTCGCAGTGCTTTTTTTATTTTTACTTGTGAATTTTTTTCAAAAATCCAACTTTAAATAAAAGGACTATTGGAAAGTTTTTAGAGCTATGCTACTATTATGGGGTTGTAGGAGGAGGAAAACATGATCGAACTCATAACCACAGTAGAATCTTTTGAACAAGCAGAAGAATTATTAGCCGCTGGCGTAGATACGCTTTATTTCGGCGAAGAACTTTTCGGACTGCGTTTACCAGCTTCATTTACACGAGATGAGCAAAGACGACTAGTAGAATTAGCGCATGCTCACGGCAAAAAAGCAAATATCGCTGTAAACGGGATTATCCATCCGGAAAAAATGAAACAAGTACCAGAATACCTTCGATTTTTAAAGGAAATAAACGTTGATGTCATTACTGTTGGCGACACCGGTATCATTTATACAATGAAAAAAAATCCAGAATTGCGTATCCCATATATTTATGACGCTGAAACACTTGTTACTAGCGCTCGTCAAATCAATTTCTGGGCAAAAAAAGGAGCGGCAGGCGCCGTCTTAGCTCGTGAAGTTCCTTTCGATGAAATGAAGGAAATGGAAGAAAAATTGACCATTCCTGTGGAGGTGCTTGTGTACGGGGCTACATGCATCCATCAATCCAAGCGTCCGCTATTACAGAATTATTATAACTTCACGAAACAAGAAGAACAAAAAGATCGTGAAAGAGGTCTCTTTATTTCTGAACCGAAAAAAGAAGACACACATTATTCTATCTATGAAGACCTTCATGGTACGCATATCTTTGCAAGCAACGACCTTGATCTGTCAAAAGAACTGGGAGAGCTGTATGCACACAACTATCGTACATGGAAACTGGACGGCTTGTTCACGCCAGGCAAAAATTTTGTCGAAATCGTTAAGCTGTTCGTGGAAGCAAGAGAACAGTTGAACGCCGGGACTTGGAATGAAGAAGCAGCCACGGAACGGTCGGCAAAAATCAGTGCGTTGCATCCAAAAAATCGGGAATTAGATACAGGATTCTTTTACATCGACCCTGCATCGATCAAGTAAGGAGTAATGACAAAATGACAACAAAAAGAAAATTGAAACGTCCAGAAGTCTTAGCTCCAGCTGGGACACTGGAAAAATTGAAAACAGCGATCCATTATGGGGCAGATGCTGTTTATATCGGAGGGAATGCGTACGGTTTGAGAAGCCGTGCCGGAAACTTCACCTACGAAGAAATGGCAGAAGGGGTTGCCTTTGCAAAGGAACATGATGCAAAAGTCTATGTCGCAGCCAATATGGTCACGCATGAAGGAAACGAAGAAGGAGCCGGAGAATTCTTCCGCAGTTTACGGGATGTCGGGATCTCTGCGGTCATCGTTTCTGATCCAGCACTAATCGAGATTTGTGCAACGGCAGCGCCAGGACTACCGATCCATTTGTCTACACAAGCTTCAGCAACAAATTACGAAACACTTGAATTCTGGAAAGAAGAAGGTTTGGAACGGGTCGTCTTAGCTCGTGAAGTCTCTATGGAAGAAGTAGCGGAGATCCGAAAGAATACAGACATTGAGATCGAAGCGTTCATCCATGGTGCGATGTGTATTTCTTATTCCGGGCGTTGTACATTATCTAATCATATGTCCATGCGTGATGCCAACCGAGGAGGCTGTTCCCAATCCTGCCGTTGGAAATATGGTCTATTCGATATGCCATTCGGACAGGAACGCAATAGTTTAACGGATAATGGCGAAGTAGAAGAAGCATTTTCGATGAGTGCAGTAGATATGTCGATGATCGAACATATCCCAGAATTGATCGAAAATGGCGTGGACAGCTTCAAGATCGAAGGAAGGATGAAATCCATCCACTATGTCTCGACTGTCTCGAATGTGTACAAAGCAGCAGTAGACAGCTACATGGAAGATCCTGAAAACTATGTATGCAAACAAGAATGGATCGATGAATTATGGAAAGTCGCACAGCGTGAATTAGCGACTGGTTTTTACTACGAAACACCGACGGAAAATGAGCAGCTGTTTGGAGAAAGACGTAAGATCCCTGTCTATAAATTCGTTGGGGAAGTTCTTTCTTATGATGAAAAAACACAAGTAGCAACGATCCGTCAAAGAAATCTTTTCTCAGTAGGAGACGAGATCGAATTTTACGGACCAGGATTCACTCACTTCAGTCAACCAGTAGAAGTGATGTACAACGAAGAAGGCGAATCAATCGATCGTGCACCAAATCCGATGATGCTTCTGAGTATGCCTGTGGCTCATCCAGTGAAACCAGGAGATATGATCCGTAAGAGAAAGTAAAGCGTTAGTAACGCGCATGACAAGCATCTAAGCGCACATATTTCGTGAAAAGTGTTACACTTGTTTTCTGTAGAAAAAGGGTCGTTAAATTAATTCCAACCTAACCCTTGAATGAGGAGGAACAACATGAAGACTTATGATTATATCGTAATTGGCGGAGGTTCTGGCGGGATTGCTTCTGCAAATCGTGCAGGGATGCACGGAGCTAAAGTTTTATTGATCGAAGCCAATGAGCTTGGCGGAACATGTGTCAATGTCGGCTGCGTACCTAAAAAAGTGATGTGGCAGGCAAGTACGATCTTAGAAACGATTGAAAGAGATGCACCAAGCTATGGCATCCAAGCAGACATAAAAAACGTAGACTTTGCAGAATTAGTCGCAAGACGTGAAAAATACATCGATTTTCTACACGGCGCTTATCAAAGAGGCTTAGACAGCAACCATGTAGAAGCAGTGAAAGGCTATGCCACATTTGTTGACAGCCAGACAGTGAAAGTCAACGATGAAACGTATCATGCTCCCAAGATCCTGATTGCGACAGGTGGTCGTGTAAGTAAGATGAATATCCCTGGCGGCGAGTACGCAATCGATTCTAACGGTTTTTTTGAACTGACAGAATTACCAAAACGGGCGATCGTCTTAGGTGCGGGCTATATCGCTGCAGAACTTTCCGGTGTCTTTCGTGGATTAGGAAGCGAAGTCATGTGGGCATACCGCAAAGAAAGACCACTGCGCACATTTGATAAAATGTTGTCGGACAATTTGATCCAAATGTATCAGGAAGCAGGAATCCATACTTATGCGCATCATGTGGCAAAAGAAATCATCAAAAATGGTGACGGATATACCGTATTATTTGAAAATGGTGAAAGCTTGAGCGGGGACTGCGTACTGTTTGCCGGCGGTCGAGTACCGAATACTGAGAACCTCGGCTTAGAAAATACACAAGTGGAATTGACTGAAAAAGGATTTGTCAAAGTAGACAAATATCAAAACACGACCGATGAACATATTTTTGCTATCGGTGATGTCATCGGGAAACTTGATCTGACTCCTGTAGCCATCGCTGCAGGTCGTCGATTATCTGAACGTTTGTTTAACGGAAAGAAAGACGCACATCTAGATTACAATCTAGTACCAACGGTGATCTTTACCCATCCGCCAATTGCAACGATCGGTCTGACAGAAGAAGAAGCATTGGAAAAATATGGAGAGAGTGAAGTCAAAGTTTACCGCTCGCGGTTTACACCGATGTATTTCGCATTGAATGACTATCGTCAAAAATGTGAAATGAAACTTATCTGCGTAGGGAAAGAAGAAAAAATCGTCGGTCTCCATGCAATTGGTGTCGGTGTAGATGAAATGCTTCAAGGTTTTGCTGTTGCGATCAAAATGGGTGCGACAAAAGAAGACTTTGACAATACCGTAGCTATCCATCCAACTGGAGCAGAAGAATTTGTAACGATGAGATAAGAGGTTGTGAACCTGCCGTTTAACTCTGAGGCACAAGGAACAATTTCAAAAAACAGCTTCTCATGTTTGATGAATATTGTGACTTGTGCCCGAGGAGTTGGTAGGAGAACACCGTTTGTGAGCTTATTAGTTGGAACACCTTGAATCAGAGGTTATGAACAAGCTGTTTCATATCAAATAACGAATCATAAACTAAAAATACAGGAGGTCGGACATGTTGTCTGATCCTCCTGTTTTTTCATTTATTCCATCAACAGGATTGATTCGATATTTTTCCAAAAAGACGGAGTCGGGAATTTCGAGATTTTGATGTAGTCAGTAGTCAGCTTTTTTTGATCCAATCCGACCTCAGACAGGACAAGATCATATTGATTGATCAAGGAGTAATCTAGATCCAAAATACTCTTTTGATACGTATCGATCGTAGTAAGTGAAGGATATTTTTTGTTCAACCATTGCTTATACAATGAACAAGTTTTCTTTTCCTGATAAGAGAGGATCAGAATCGTGTATTTCTTCGGTCTCGGAATCACCTGATTTAACAATTCAGGTGAGACGATGATCAATTCCAGTAAAAGTTCTTCATATAACCGTTTGTTTTCTAATACAGAATCAAAAGCTGCATATACTAGGGCTTGTTCATAGTATGAAACGATTGAAGGATAGTTTTTCAAAAGTAATACAAAAAAATTTTTTACATAAGAGGTCTTGAACTGGCTTTTTTTCTTATTGATACCAATAAAGAAATTCAGTTCCTGCAATTGTTCACTGGTTAAAGAAGCATTGACACCCATAGAAGTATAAAAACGATCGACCAATACATTCAATTTCCTTGTGTCCTCTTGTTTACTAGAGGAGGACTCGCAAAAGAAGGCAAGGGGAAGATCACACAGTAGATCAGTCACGGTATGTTCTGTTACGGAAAATTGATAGGATTTTTGCATGGCAGAACAAAAGACCGTGTTTTTTTTCAAAATATCAAAAAAAACGCTGACAGCATGAGAATATCCTACATTCGAGCTCATTTTTTCAATCGCGTGATGGTTATTTCCCGACCGGATGATCGTTGTGAAAAGAAAAAAAACAAAATAAATGAGCTCATATGTACTTGTTTTCTCGAACATCCCATATTTTTTTAAATATCGTTTTACTACAACGAAAAGGATATGAAAATCTGGCAGTTGTGTCGGTTCATATAATTTGCGGAAGATACTGCAAAAATAATGGCGAATCTGACTTTCTTCTCCTTTGATCTGGAGCTTTGAAGAAAGCTGTATCGCAAAAGGCAGCTCTTGAACAAAAAAATAATCATTGATATGATTGATCATTCTTCGGATACTAGATTTACTTAGGTAGAACTGTTTTGCCAGTCTGTCAATCGTCGGTTCTTCTATAAAGATAGCGACTAATATCTTGATGTGTACGGAGTGTCTTAAAATACTTAGAACGATTGTTTCTACATTCAGTTCATTAGGTATCGTTAGCGTGATACTTTGGAGATTGCTGCTGTCAATAAATGCGGGAGCATAAGAATAATTGAATGCGGTGATATCTGCTAGGATCGTTTTTTTTGTGAAGCTTATTTTATTTTCTAATTTTTCGATAGCTAGTGATTCATTGCTTAGCAGCATCACTAGTTTCATGTGCCTCTCTGATGTTTTCTCAAGTAAACTGATTTGATTTTCCATATTTTCGGGCATGCACTAAAATGATTTTTACATGAAAATCCCGCTCCACTTCCTCTCTTTAATTTCATTTATAAGTTCATATTCTCATTAAGTTCTATTGATCAGCTTGTTTTGTACGCTACTTTAACAATTTATGTCCCAAAAAAGCTCGAATGAAATAAAAAATAAGAAATAATGTTATCAACAATACATAAATCAGCAAACAAATAAGAAAAAATAAATAAATATGTAGTAAAATAACAAAATTTTTTAAAAATAAAGAAATAAATGTGTGAAAAAACGTTATTTTCATTCCTTTTTTCTCTTGTTCACACAATCAGGTGATTTATTTTTTCTACAGGAAGAAAAAGGGAAAAATTCATTTTGTATTTTTGTGATCGTTATTTAAAGTTCAATATATGGCAAATTTTTCCTGATTTTTTCAGGATGTTCTCTTATTTCATAGATTGTTTATGATGGAAGAAACAAATTTAAATAATTGGATATTTATGACCTTTTTATAATTAGATGTTATTATAAGCAGGATATTAATTGTAGATGAAACGATAGATAGGATAAAGGAAGCAAATAATAATCGGTTTAAATATTTTTGTTTTAGTTATTTAATATAATTGTGCATAAATAATAAGTATAACATGAAAAAACACTAGAATTGGAACATCTTTTCCGAATAGAAAAAAAAATAATACCATTATACCTATCAAATAACTGTAGGATAGATAAAAGAACGTAAAAGGAAAGGAGAACAATAAGATGAATGGTTTTCTTGAGAAACAATTAGAGAGACAAATCGCATTAGTAAGTTTGTTGAGTATGGATGTTTCGGATATCAATGACCTTGTCCAAGAACTGAAAGTGACGGATAAGACGATCATGACAGATATCGACAATTTCAATACGACTTGTTTTCCAGCGTATATAGAAATGAATCAATATAAAGAGATCACGCTGAAGATACCCGGGAACTTGAACCTTGATGATATTTTTGTCCAAATCCTCAATAATTCGATTTATATTGAGATTTTAAAACATATCTTTATTTCGGAACCTTCGCTAGCGGACATATCAGCGAAACTTTTCTTGAGTAAAACAAGTGTCAGAAGGATCATCACAAAAATCAATGCTTATTTCTCTAAGGAACGAGCAGACATCCAGATTTTATTAGAGGAAAAACTAGAAATAGTTGGAGATGAGCTCTATATACGTAAGCTGTTTTCTGGGATGTTCAAAGAGATCTACAGAGAAAAAGATCTTCCTTATTTTGAAAATATCTATAAGATGGTCAAACGCTGTCTGAAAACACAGGAAAAGAAGAATGTGAGCTCCTCCAAGATCATTTATACGGTCTACTATATCTACACCTCGATCATCCGTATTGGAAACAGGCACTATATCCCTGAAGAAGAGCTGGCAGATCGACCTGAAATCGTACATTCGATCTTGAACACGATCCAAAATGACACTGTTTTTTGTACGCTGATGAACCAGAATTATAAATTCGTGATCAATCAAAAAAATGTCGCGAATATTTTGAGCCCGCATTTGAGCCTTCTCTTTACGAACCAGGAGGAGAAAGATGAGTATGCTCTGAAAAAAATCGAACTGTTCCTCAAACATTTTTATTTCTTGACAAAAATCGATGAGGCAGTCGATAAAGAAAAAATCTTGCATTTCGCAGATTTTATCAGTTTCTATAAGGAATTGACGGTCTTCAAAGTTAGTTATGCTGATATTTTTTACAACAAAATCGTCAAAAGCAAATCGAAAATCTGGGAAGCATATCAAAGTGCACTGATTATTTCGAATCTCTCTTATGTGAAGAAAAATGAACTTCTGCATAAAGAGCTGTTACTGGAATTGATCGTCTCATCAAGTGAATTATTGCACTTAGTTGAGCCCAAATTAGAAGAAAAGTCTATTTTATTATTGAGTTCTCAAGAAGTCGGGCTATCGATCCTATATAAAAACCTGATCTTGAATAAATATCCTTTTTTTAAAACGATCGATATCTATGAAAAAGATGTGTTTACGTTAGATTATTCATTCATCAATAAATACGACTTGATCCTAACAGATGTAAATCTGAACTTTAGCCGGCTCTCCTCCACGATCTTGAAAATATCGAAAGTACCAACACAAGCTTTTTGGACCAACTTTGAGACGTTTTTATATTCTTCTTGATGTTTCGAACGTTTTTATATTGTGCCAACATTTTATTTTTTAAGAAAAAATCGGCGCTTTCCAGTTTGATTTCAGCGTTATGATAAAAACAAAAATGAAACAATAGGAGGCCTAGTCCATGAGAGCAATAGGAATAACATGTTGTCTATTTGTAGGTTTGATGAAGATAGTAGGATTGTTATGGTGTGGTGTACGAAATTTAGCAAAATTACTTTATCACTCATATAAGTATCTGAGAGATCTGTCAGAAAAAAAAGCAGCAAAAGCTAACCAGTGTGGAGACCCTAAGCTAGAGACAGAAAAGGATACACCAACGATACAAGTAAATTCTCGAAGAAGTATAGAAGATATAACGTACCATCCAAGTGAGCTCATTACTGCATCAGTTGACACGAAGTCAACTCAATTTGTAAGCAAGGATGGTTTCAATCGATGAAATCAATGAATAAGAGGAGAAAACAATGGTTGATATTCTGAATACAACGCTTCCGGAAACTCTTACCAACGTGCTACAAAGGAAAAATTCTCTCAGTAAAAGTAGTGAATCAACAACGAAGAGTGTAGAAGCGACCAACGAGCCGTTTAAAAAAGACCAAGCAATTAAACAACTTGACTATTTACTTGAAGCAGCAACCAAGGGAAAAACAGAAATTTTAAACGCTGAATTGAAATTCAATGACTATGAAATAGAACGAAATTGCAGGCTGTTATCAATGATGCAGCATACAATAAAAATGTGGATAAAAATTTAGTCAAGTCTGCCTCCCAGGAATCAATAGAGGAGTTAGGAAAGAGAAGACAAGCAGCACAGTCAAAGGTTTCAGAGTTATCGGAATCACTTGAAAGTCTCAAACAAGTGAAAAGTTATGTAGATCAATCCGATTTGATAAATAACAGTCAACAGTTTTTGGGAGAAAGTTCATCACTTTCTAAGATGACAACAGCCAACACATTTTCACGTAATAGGATAATGGATAGACTGAACAGTAAAGAAGAATTAGTCAATAAATTACGAGCAGAAGCACGGCAACTTAAAGTACATTTAGACAAGTCAATAAAACAAGACGAAAAAGAACTTGACAAAGCAAAAAAAGAGCGAGAAGAAATAAAAAAAGAACTAGAAGTGAATCCGAATGCCCCCCACGAACTAGCAGAAAAAAACGTTATAATTATTAACCTTCAAAGAAACTTAGATGCAAAAAAGGAACTATCAACAAATATACAAAAGGCAATTACCCCCGAAATAGTGCCTACAGTAGAAAGGCAAGAAACCTCTCCTTTGCAAAAACCAGAGCCTTCTGTTGTACAAACCATCATGCCTAATGTAGAAGTTGTAAAAAGTGAGGAACTCCCGAAACCAGATCGATCGGTTGAGATCCCACGTTCTGAAAGCCAGCCAGCCGCAGAAGTTCAGCCGCAGTCTCCAGCACCTGATATGCCGGATAGCGCACCACTACCTGAGACTAGTAAAGAAGATCCAAAATCGAATGCACCTGAGGATAACGCCTCAAAGCCTGGACCTGAAAAAACAGATGAGCCAAAGCCTGGTACTAGTAAAGAAGCCGACAAAATAGCTGAAGAAGCACCGAATGCTCGCATTCCAGAGAACAAGGACCTAAAACCAGCGACGGAAGATCTTCTGAAGGCAGTAAAAGAACTCGCCGCTGTGCGCATGGAGAAGAACAAGGAAGTATTAGCATTCATCCCACAAAAGGTCAAGCATGTGGATCGAATAAAAAACTTGGAAGCTGATAATCAAAAAAATCAAAGCATCTTACAGCTGAAAATCTCTCCTGATACGGATCTCATCAAATTTGCGGAAAAATATCTGTTGACGAAAGACGATATGCCAGAAGGAAAGAAGATCGAAGAATGTCTCAAAGACAAAACGAATAAAGTGAAGGAACAAATTAAAAATACAAAAGAAATCGACAATTCTGATCTAAAAAAAGAAATGCTGCCTCATTCGAAAAAGATGAGGTGGGCGAGACGATTGTTCCATCTATGGCCTCTTGCGATGATCCCGCTGTGTATGGCAGTTGTGATGACTATGCTTCCAGCAGGTTCGATGGTCGTCCTATATGCTACACCTATGATCGCAGCGACCGTTACTGCGGCTGCTCTGACCTACTATGTACCTAAGCTGATCAACTACGCGAGAAAAAAAAGACAGAATCACTTGCAGAAGAAAATAGACAAAGCTGAATTTGACAAAGCGATGTCGCAAACAAGAGAATATTCGGAACCAAGTAAAGAACAATCGGTCGACAAGAACCAAGAAGTTGCGCATACGGAACCTGCCAAAGGAAAGGAAGAGACGACTAAAGAAAAGGATGGGACGACCAAAGAAGAATCGCTCCTATCTAAAGTTAAAGGGATCGATCAAGCTGCGGATCCAGTAGCAAAAGGGCAGAATCTAAGTAGAAAAGAGAAAGTCGCTGCTTTTTTCAAGAAAAACTGGAAGACCCTTGCCATCATTGGCGCCGTTACTATTGGAGTGGCTGCAGGTGGATTATTCTTGTTCCCGGCACTGTTCCCTAGTCTGACAGTCTCAGTTGCAGTGGGCGGATTATTTACAGTCGGTTCACTGGCAGTAGCAGGCGCCGGATTGAGTATTGGTGCACAGCTTTTGGATAAATTCGGTTTGAAGAAAGCGGAAAATCATCTCGCAAAGAAAGAAGAGAAAACTTTTGTCCAGCGCTTGGATCAAAATATAGAGAAAATACAAGAAAATAGCGCTGTATTGAAAGAGGTACCTGTTCAAGTAAATCGTAAGGAACCGTCAAATACAGTGCAGCAAACGAAGGAAGCCGATAGAAACGTAGGAACGCTAGAAAAAAACGCCTCAATACCAAGAACTAGTGAGCTCTCACAATCTGATCGAAATTCCACTCAAACTGAACCAAGCATGAGAAAAGATAGCTTGAGTTCAATTGACTATTCATTGTTTGAACAAGCGAAATCTAGACAAAGTTCACTTATCGACAAAACGACAACTGCAATAGTAGCAGCGGATAAACAGAATGGTAAAGGTATCGATAACAACACTGAGAGAGATGGAAAAAGGACTGAAAAAGGACAGCCAAACAGGAAATCTTCAGAAATAAGCAAAGGAGCAGCAATAGGCTGATAGAAAAACGAACCAAAAAAAAGAATAAAGGAGAATGTTTTGAAAAATTCACGATTCATGGTCATGATTGGCCACTTATTGATAGTCGGGATTTTGTTTTATCTCGGGAATCGAATCGGTTATTTGTTTCTAAGCGAAGAGCTGGCCACTATCGGCACTTCAGAGCGGATCATGGAAGCTATCAGCCAGAGCTTCAGTGAGATTGCAGCATTCGATATCCATCTTGGGTTTGAACGTATGTCAGTCGCTAGTGGTGCCGTTTTAGGTATCGCTTATGTGCTACTCGTTTTATACAAGAAATTCGATACTAAGAATACGAGACCAAATGAAGAATACGGGAGTGCCAGATGGGGTCGCCCAGGAGACATCAGACCTTTCGTCGACAAAAAGAAAGACTTTAACATCTTACTGACGAAAACAGAGAGCTTATCCTTATCCGGACGTATGAAGATCACTCGAAATGATAATTTCAACCGGAACAAAAATATCGTGGTCGTCGGAGGAGCCGGAAGTGGTAAAACTCGATTTTATGTAAAACCAAATCTCATGCAGATGCATTCTTCCTACGTTGTCAGTGATTCGAAAGGTTTGCTGTTGGCAGAAACGGGGAAAATGTTTGAAGAAGCAGGTTATAAGATCAAGATCTTTGACCTGATCAATCGAAAATCCACGGATTATTATAATCCATTCCAATATATCCGGAACGAAGATGATATTTTGAAAATCATCAATAATCTGATCAAGAATACGAATGATCCAGACAAAAAAGGCGGGGACGGCTTCTGGGAAAAGGCGGAAACAGCACTTTTGATGGCGATTTTCAGTTATTTGATACAAGAAGTGGTGGAAGAAGACCGGACATTAGGAAGTGTGATCGAGCTCGTTCGTCTCGCAGATATCGAAGAAGATGTGCCGAATTATGTCAGTCCGCTAGATATTATGTTCAAAGATCTGGAAGAAAAAGATCCAAAGAATTTTGCGGTTGCACAGTACAAGATCTTCAAGCTATCTGCTGGAAAGACCACTAAGAGTATCTTAGTCAGTTTGGGTGTACGGATGTCGCCATTTGATATACCTAGTGTGCAAAAACTTGTTTCAAAAGACACCTTGGCTTTAGATACGATTGGTGATCAGAAAACGATTTTATATATTCTATTGCCGGATACGGACACGAGTTTCAACTTCTTAGCGAGTATGATGTACCAGCAGTTGTTCGACATGCTCGTCCATAAAGCAGACAACTTCTATAAAGGGCGATTGCCCGTCCATGTACGCTGTATTCTGGATGAGTTTGCCAATATCGGACAGATCCCTGATTTTGAGAAAGTCATCTCTGTTGTTCGAAGCCGGGAAATCTCTACAAGCGTTATTTTGCAGAATATCAGTCAGCTGAAAAATCTGTACAAGAATACTTGGGAAACGATCATCGGGACAAGTGACACCTTCTTGTATCTAGGAGGAATGGAACAAAGTACACATGAGTACATCTCAAAACTGCTCGGGAAAGAAACGATCGAACAACGAAACATCAGCGTGACGAAAGGTGCAAGTGGTTCCTTCAATGAAAGCTTCCAAAAACTTGGACGGAATCTGATGGACCCAGACGAAGTCGCCAGTTTGAAAGGACAGGAATGTATCCTGAAGATCCGGGGAGTCCATCCGTTTCTTTCGTCAAAATATGATATCGTCAAACATAAAAATTATAAAAAACTCGGGGATGTCACCGAGAAATATATGTATACAAGAGATTTTTCTGAACAAGAAGAACTGCCGCTTCCGGGACAAGAGGAACTACCTTATGACCCAGAAGAACTGATGCTTTCAGCCTTTGACGAAACGTTATTCGAAGAAGATGGCATGACGGATGAAGGATTTGATTCATATGAAGAGTATCAAGAAGACAAGCCGATAAGTGAAAGTGTCTGAATCATGAAAAATCAGTACGTAGGCTACGACATCTGGCCTGAATTTCTGATAAAAATTGCTACAAGAAGGAAAGTCACTGTTCCTAAAATTTCTGAACTTAGAAATAACTGTACCGAAGTGAGCAGATTAATTCGATATACTGAGAACAAGCTTTAAAAAATAAAAACAAAACAAGAGGAGAATGTGATCAATTATGGATTCAAAATTATTAGAACAGGTATTTAGTTTGGTTTCACGTTTTACATTAGTAGGTGGTGGGCTTTGGCTGATCTGGGGAACGATCATTTTGGCCGGCGCCTTGAAAGATAAGAACGGACCTCAATTACAGCAAGGAATCTGGCAGATCGTAGGTGGTGGACTGATCCTAGCTGCGGCAGGCTGGTTTGCTTCGGCCTTTGATATCAGCTCTTTATTACCATGATGCGTACAGAAACTGGAGGATCGGAGTATAACTTATGAGTAGTGCCATTATGAATCTGTTCCATCAGATCATGGAGTATCTGAATGGCGATGATTTGAAAAATATATTAAGTAGTAACCTGAACTCGTATATGTATGATGCGTACAGACTAGTCACGCAATTGCAGACTCATGTGGTCGGACCGCTAGCGTTGGCGATTTTAGCAATCTTTATTCTTTTGGAATTTCAAAAGATTTCGTTGAAAGTTGAAGGGGCTGGCGGAGCCCCTATGCTTGGATTTGAGATGATTATGAAGTCACTGATTAAATTCGTGCTTTGTTACATAGTGATTTTGCGGATTCAAGACATATTAGATGGGATACTCGCTGTTACCTCCAATCTGACTGCAAGAGTGATCGAGTTAGGAAATGATGAGGTACTTAACGATGTCGCTGCAAGAGTAAGCGCGGCAGTGAATGACTTGTCTTGGTGGGAACAGTTGGTTGTTTTGCTGGTGATGTGTATCATGTTCCTTGTTTCTCTCGTGGTACGAGTGCTGATACAGATCACGATCTATCTGAGGTTTTTGGAACTCTACATTTTTTGTGCGATGGCGCCGATTCCAATGGGGGCATTACCAAGTCAGGAGTTCTCATCGATGTCAAAAAGCTTTTTCAAAAATTTTGCAGCATCCGGGTTACAAGCCACGTTTATCGGATTAGTCATGGTCATCTATCCGCTTTTATTCATCAAGATCATGGATGAAGTCGGTAGCGGTATCTGGGGGATCGTTCTAGGAATCACGATCTACATGCTTGCGATGCTGTTTTCAATCAACAAAACAAAAATGTGGGCAAAAACAATATTGTCTGCATCATAAGGAGGAATTATGGCTGTTGAAGTAAAAGTACCAAAAGATATCAAAGAATACAAAGAGAAAGTGATTGCCGGGATGAACTTGAAGCAGCTGCTTTGTCTTTGTGTGGCTGCAGGAGTAAATATTCTCCTGAGTCTTGTGTTTATCGCTTGGTTGAAAGTACCGATGGAGATCACAAGCTGGCTGATGATCCTGTCTTCTGTACCGATCGTATCATTTGGTTGGTTCAAACGTAACGGATTGACTTTCGAAGTGTATATCAGGCACTTCTTCAAATATCATTTTTCTGCCGGCGTACGAAAGAAACAAACCATCCAAACAAAAGTGGAAGAAACGAATAAAGATATAGGCGGACAAGGAACATGATGAAATTGAGAGCAGCAAGAGAAACGAAAAAATTGAAAAATAAATTGAAGAACAGCGAGCCTAAAACAAAAAAAGGCCCAAAAAAGAAAGAAGCGACTAATCCATTCAGAGATACCTTCTTCTTTAAAGAAATCCATCCAAGCGGTATTTGTCAGATCGATGAATTGACATACTCGATCACAGTCGAATTAGCTGACATCAATTACCAATTGTCCTCAGAAGATAATCAAATCGAAATTTTTTCTCAGTATTGTGACTTTTTGAATTCGCTAAGCAGCAAGACAAAGCTCCAATTGACAGTGTACAAGAAAAAACGACCACTAGCAGATTTACAAAAAGTTCTTTATTACCAAGAAAAAGGCGATTTTTTAGATATGTACCGCGAAGAGATGAACGGCGTGATCTCCAAAAAACTGGACGAAGAAAAGAACGGCTATCGAAAAAGTATCTTATTCACCTTTGTTCAGAAGCACACAAAATTAGCACACGCAGAAAAAGAATTGGAAATGGTCGTCGATCGGTTTTCGATGTTCGCTGGTCGGTTGGGAAGCAAAATAAAAAAAATCGAACAGCAAGAACTATTAACGATCGTATCAGAACTTTTAGCGACAGAAAGTCAGCTAGAAACGAAAGAAGTAGATGATGTACTGCCAGGCACGATCGAATTGAAACAAAACAAGAACTATATGAAAATAGACGATCATTATGCAAAAACGATTTATCTGCAGGAATATCCTTCCGAGTTGGCCGATACATTTATTTATGAACTGATGGAAATACCAAAAGAAATCATCGTCACTTTACATATCGATCCGCTCGATCAAGACGAAGCGTTCGATCTGGTGAAGACAAAGCTGGCATTTATGGAGCAGCAAAAGGTAGATGAACAAAAGAAAGCTTTGCAAAATGGCTACGATTTCGAAATGCTTTCTTATGATTTGTCGTATTCTCTGAACGAAGCGAAAGGTTTAGTGGATGATCTGCAAAATAGAGGGCAAAAACTGTACTCAATGACAGGAACGATCCATTTCCGCGCAGAAACGGAAGAAAAACTAGCGGATGTCCATGATGAGGTGAATTCCGTCGGCCGCAGGTTCGGGTTTAAGATGATCGAACTGGAATTCATGCAGGAACATGGGATGAATGCCACCTTGCCTTTAGGGATAAATGCAGTACCGTTAGATCGCACATTATCCACTGCGAGTACAGCGATCTTCATTCCATTCACGATAGCTGATTTGATCCAGGAAAACGGGAAGTATTATGGTGTGAACGCAATCTCCAAGAATATCCTTTCTTTAGATAGAAAGTTACTGAAAGCACCGAATGGATTTGTATTGGGAACACCTGGTTCCGGGAAAAGTTTCTCTGTCAAAAGAGAGATTGTCAATGTCTTATTGCGTGATGCAGAAGACGAAGTGATCATCATTGATCCGGAACGAGAATATTCTGTACTCGGACAAAATTTCAATGGAGAGATCATCAAAATCTCCAGTGATTCTGCCACTACGATCAACCCGATGGACATAAATGAAAATTACGGGGACGACACCGATCCGGTTGTTTTAAAATCCGAATTTTTGATTTCGCTATTCGACTTGATCATTGGTGGCGCGCTAGGCTTGAGTTCGACACAAAAGACTTTGATTGACCGAGTATGCCGAAGAACCTATGAATCGATGGAGACTGGAGAAATGCCGACTTTTATTGATTTTTATAATATATTAAAGATCCAGGAAGAAGAAGAGGCAAGGCAGTTAGTGATGGATTTAGAGATTTATATTGAAGGTAGCTTGTCTGTCTTTTCTGCTCAAACCAATGTAGACATCACCAAACGGCTTGTGATCTACGATATCAAAGATCTGGGAAAACAGTTAAAAACGATGGGGATGCTGATCGTATTGGATCAGGTATGGAATCGGATCACGGAAAACCGGGAACGAGGCGTCCGTACATGGCTGTATATCGATGAGATGCAGTTATTGTTCACCAATGAGTACTCTGAGAATTATTTCTTTGAATTATGGAGTCGAGCAAGAAAATGGGGAGCCATTCCGACCGGGATCACGCAGAATGTGGAGACATTGCTATTATCTGATTTAGCTCGAAGGATGCTATCCAACAGTGATTTCGTCATGATGCTGAATCAGGCGAAATCGGATAGGACACAGTTAGTGCGATTATTCGACATCTCAGAAGAGCAGGAAAAATATGTCGTCAATTCACCAGAAGGTTATGGACTGATGGTGTTTGGAGATACAACTCTGCCTTTTTACGATCATTTTCCTAAAGACACGCAGCTGTATAAGATGATGTCGACCAAACCTGGTGAGACTTAATAAGGAAATGGGAACAGAAAGGATATATAACAGTGACTGGTTCGGAAAATCCAACAAGAGAAAATGAAATAGATAACGAAACAGGACAAGAAAAAGAAGAGAAAAAAGCTGGTCCTGAGTCCCTCATACTCACATCGAGTGAGAGAAACAAAGAAAATGTGTCAGGAAAGAAAAGCCGTGGTTTAAAAAGAGAAAACAACACCTTAAACAGAAAATCTTCAAGAAGAAAACTTGTACGAAAAAAAAGCTTAAGATATAAACAAACAGTAATACAAGCGGGAAGAAGAAATAGCGTTCAAAAACGTTTGATCATTAGAACAAATCAGAAGAGACGGATAGAGCAATTTTTACGTTCATCAGGGGTTGGAGAGCATAAAACAGCTGTGCGAGATACAAATGGTCGTCCAGATGGGCAGCTCGATCAGCAAAAACAACATCATAATGCCAATCGTCGTAAGAATAAGTATGAAGAACAAGAACAGCGGTCATTTGAAAGAACGGATTCGAAAGCATCCATCAGGCAGCCGGAAAGAAAAATCAGTACTCAAAGTATCAGGCAAAAACAAGACAGACGTCGTTCGCTAAAAAAAGAAGCTGGGCTCAAGTACGAAGGCTATGTCAGTGACGTCAAAAAAAATGCAGTCAACGCGCGAAAAACATCGTCTTCTACGAACACGAATAACTCATTGACACAAACAACCAAGAGCCAGAGACGGAAACACACGTATTCTTCGGCTGGCAAAAACGGACAGAAAACTCAAAATCACAAAAGACAGACGGGCAGAAAAAGTGCGTATGGAACAAGAAACTTCAAGCAAAAGATCGATCGCTCCTTGAAAAAAAACGTCACGCCTAAAAATCGTGTACGGTCCCAGATCAAAGAAATGTTACTTGAAAATGTCGGTAGAGACGGTGAAGGAAACCTGAATTTGATCGGTTTGATCATTGCGCTAGTCATCTTGGTGCCTGTTTTGCTCAAATTGCTGATCATCATTATCATCGTGGCAATCATTATGACAGTTATCGCGGTCGTTATTGCCATTTTTTCTTTTATTGCCAGTCTGTTCGTTATCAAAACTGAAGATATGGCATTTGAACAAGCATATCGATACGTCACCTTCTTGGATGCACAGAAAAATCAAAATGTGTATGAAGGTTATCAGAAATTGGTGAGTGAAGGAGAATACGATGAAGTCTACTTCCATGTGAATGGGGTTCAAGCAGATCCTGAAACCTTCATGTATTCTTCGAACGGAGACAGCTACTTGTATTATTTAAATGCAAAGTTTGAAGACTACGATATCGATGGGATTTCGATCGCGAAATATCGGGAAAGAGTGGCAGCGAAAACCGGTCACTGGATCCCTTGGGCGGCAAGAAGTAGTATTTATGCCGTATTTCCTGATGCCCCTCATCCATTGACTAAAGAACCAATCAAAGTCAATCGTGTACGAGATGAGATCCATGCGATCCATGATATGGTCTACAGTTACAACTTGGAAGTCGAAAGAGACAAAGTGATCGAAACGACGAAAGTGACTATTGATTCGGAAACAGGAGAAGAACACAGGGAAACAACGAGAGAAGTGAAAGATATCGCCACATTGAACATAGAGATCCAGACATTGGGAGAAATGCTAGACGCTGATCCCGAAGTAGAAGTCTATATGAGAAATATGTTTGAAGGAGGCACTCATAATTTTGGTCGCGTTGCGGCATTCGATGATGAAGAAGTCGATAAATATTATCCGATCAGTGATTTGGAACGCTTCGAGAATAAAATCTTCTTACTTAATCCTTTTGGTGCCTCGAATTACGCCAGTGTGATCGAAAATTACGGCTATCGCGGGCGAAACCCGAGTCTCAAACACGAGGATATCGTTTTGGAAGCAGAACCAGGGACACCTGTTTATGCAATGGGTGAAGAGAGGATCGACTACATGTTAGGAATGCCTGGTTCTGAAAATTCTGGTTTACGTACATGGGTCAGTATCAATGAGACCTACTTTTATATTCATTACCGAAATATTGATCTGGCACCTGGCTTACAAGGCAGACGGTTAACAGCAGGCCAATTGATCGGTCATACCCGAGGAGACGGGAATTTGCGGATAGAGATGGAAGAATACCGATTCTGGCACGCAGATCCGCCATTATATCCTGCAGGGTATATCACTAATCTCACTTTCGCTCATGAGACGAATATCGGTTATTTCCAAAGCGGAGGGGGCCTGCGTGGGGAATTGATCAATCCACCTGCATCTGTCACTAAATGGCGAGAGAAAGTAGCTGAAGAGACGGAAAAAAATGGGATCAAAGGCTACGAGAATGCGATTTTATCGATCATATGGGTCGAGTCTGGTGGAAATGAGCAAGCTTTCCCCGATATCATGCAAGCGAGCGAATCACAAGGATTGGCGCCGAATGCGATCAAGACCCCAGAAGAATCGATTGAAGTAGGTGTCAGATATTTTGCGCATCTGCTCAAGAAAGCGCAGGAAAACCAGAAAAGCGAGCGCTCCGCAGTCCAAGCCTATAACTATGGTGAAGCTTATCTGGACAATCTGATCCAAAGCAATGTGGATTATACATTTGATCACAGTAGGGTCTATGCACGAGCAAGAAGCGATGGGAAAACGATCCCTTACAACAATCCAGTAGCTTCGACACTTGGTTATAATTGGCGCTACGCTTACGGAAACATGTTCTACACCCACCTAGTCACTGGAAACATCTTCGTAGATAGTGGACAGATGGTCGAAGTAGCGAAAGAAGAGATCGGCACATTGACTGGGGAGAAATACTGGCGTTGGCTTGGCTTTGAGAACCGTATGGAATGGTCTGCTGCTTTTGTTTCGTGGGTGGCAGATCAAGCAGGGTATATCGACCAAGGTAGAGTGTTAAAAACGGCGAATGTGTTGAATATGATTGACTGGTTCAAAGAAAACGATAAATTCAAAGGGACAAATGAGGATTATCTGCCGCAATCTGGTGACATCATTTTCTTTGACTGGTCCGGAGACAGGACAGGAAAAGATCATGTGGGGATCGTTGAGTATGCAGGAGGCAATGTCGTCCAGGTGATTGAAGGAAATTCAAGTCATCGAGTAAGACGCAGGACTTATGCGCTAGACAATATCTCGATCTCAGGCTATGGCATCCCTTAGGAAATGACTATATTTAAGAAAGGTGTCTGTATGATTAAAAATTTTTTAGAAACAAAAGCAGGTAGAAATATGGCTATCGGCTTAGGGGTCCTTGCTGTTCTTGTCCTAGCGATCGTCGGCTATTCGCTGATGAATCGCGGGACGGATACAGAAAACGCCACGAACGATAGCCAAAGAGAAGAAACCAATCAAAGCAGTGAAACACGTGGACAATACAGCGGCACGCTTTACAGCGGGAAATGGTATTCCAATCGTTCGGATGATATGACGATAGAGTTGGATTCCGACGGGACTTATTGGGCTACTTCCTGGATCGAAAGAGGTAAGTATTATATGACCGGAACAAGCACGATGGTCTTAGAAGACGAAAAAGGGGAGAAGAAAGAGTTCCAATTGCAACAGCGCATGGGCAGCACCATTATGTATCGGAAGGAAGACGATGAAGAGATCTTCTTGTATCCCAATGAAGAGATAAAAGAAAAGATGGAAGCAGAAGACGCAGAGCAAATCGAATCAGCAGAAAATGCAGTGAACCAGATGTGGTCGGATGTTTTGCAAAAAGGAAAATGGGAAGATGTGAATGCACAGCGTACTTTTACGCTCGAATTTAAAGAAAAAGAATATATCCAAACAAAAATCGAAGGAGAGGAGGATAAAAAAGAAGAAGTACGTTATAAATATACGATAAAATCGATCGTGACAGAAAGAGAAGGCGCCACTTTTACATTGAGCCGAGTAGACAGCAATGACAAGCAAGACGAAATCACGTTCAAAATAACGGAAGAAGGATCAAAATATATCTTAGCAGGACGCACAGGTACGTTTATGTGGCATTCTTATTATGAAAAAAAATATGAAGATGTCACATTAACACAAGACGGGACTACCCGAGAAGACGCTCCTCAAAAAACAACTGAAACGACAGATGAGAATGGGAATCGAGTCATTATTACAGAAAGAGATGTGACTGAAAATGATGAATAACGAGAAAGACCCAGAAATACGTCATACGGAAAATGCAATCGAGAAAGCTGTCAAAATGACACCAGCTTTAATTATGACTTTCATCCGAGCAATCCTTTGGGTGGGGAAAAAATCCTATGGTTTATATAATACGAGAAAAAATCGAGGAAAAGAGAAAGAAAAAGAAGGTACTGAAAATAAAGAAGGAGAAACAGTAGCTAGACAAAGGCGCCACTCATCCCCCGACTTAAGAGCAGCACCTGAACGAAGGCGAAGCTCTTTCTCTGATCTAAGAGCAGCAATTAAACAAAGGCGCCACTCTTCTCCCGACCTAAAAGCAACACCTGAACAAAGACGCAGCTCTGCCCTTGGTCTAAGAGCGCTGATTAGCAGATTTGTTAAGACTATCATACCCAGAGATCACCTGACAAGAGAACAAGGCCCAGTGGTCCAAGGAAAATCTCCAGTAGCTGAAAAAGTACAAATCACGCGAAGCAACAAAAGCTTCAAGACAAAAGGGCAAAGAGAAGTTGTAGCAAACCAGGTCACGAAACAGAACAATAGAAAACGTCGGCTCAGCGCAATTAAAACTAATGCAACAGCTAGAGCTGATGCTGCCAATACAGAGCAGAAGAAACTAGTCAATCAACGTGAACATGGTAATACACTTAGTAAAACGACTAACCCTAGACTTAACCCCGGTCTCTCTAGATAATGCGATCTAGAAGACCGTAAAACAAGATACACCAGCCCACATTGGTGAAAATAGTTCAAGCAGATAACCGTAAGAGAGGTGGAAAGGGAATGTCTAAAAAAGAATTGCGAAAAGAAAAAGAACAATTGAATAGTCGATTCAAAAGTGTTTGCAAAGAATGGCACTCGATCAATAAAAAACTGATCGAGGGACAAAAAGAAATACAGAAGGAAGAGATGTCTCTACGAAACCCTACGTACACTCAAGGATTTGAACAAGCATTTCAATCTGGCGATTCTCGAAATAGAACAACGGTTTATAATGCTTCATTGAATCTAATTAAAGATTATCAGAAAAATTTGATCAAGTATGGCAAAGTTTGTCACAAAATGCATGTTCTTGAGCAAAAGATATATGACAAAAGAAGACAAATCAAGGATGAAAGCAGTTATGTAAAAGGCAGTAAAACATTTAAGCAGTTGAATTATAAAGAAGGGTTTGCTTTAAGAGCTTTAACAAACAGCTACAAAAAATTTTATCCTACACAAACAGCGAATGTCATCAAAACGATCAGTGACATTGCTTATGATGCAAGTGTCGATTTAAACCTTTATAATGAACAGCAAATGTTCCAAGAATTAAAATCATTGCTCCCTGAAGGCAGTCAACGTAGACAGAGTCAGATCGACTTAGCAAATACAATAGAGAGCGCAAACAAATCTGCTAGTTCTAAGAATGAAAAAATCGCTGAACCTGTGGCTAGAACCCGCTCTGATGATGTCATAAATCCAGTTAATCGATCATGATGATACGAAGGAGAACAGATAAAAACCCTCGCGATAGTAAAAGATTTTTTACTGTTGCGAGGGTTAATGCTGTTAAAACAACTGCACGATCACGGTCAATAACAAACCCAACACATAACTAGCGTTGAATAAAACCATGTTTTTGATGGAATAACTGAAACTGACAGGCTGCGGCAAAGTCTTCTTGAATCGCTGCAGATTCCCATGGATTTTCGGCAATGTTAGGAATGCCACAAGAATCGGCCATTCATAGATACCGCTTAAAAGCCCCATCAAAAGAACGAAGTAACAAGCGTACATCAATAGCTGGAACAACACCGTGCCAGCTGGTCGTCCGATATAAAAGACCAATGTGTAGCGATGGTTTTCGATATCACGGTCAAGATCCCGCAAGTTGTTTGCCAGCATGATGTTGGCAATCGTGAATACAAGTGGCAAAGATGCTAAAATGATCGCTGATACTGCCCACAGGTTTCCTGCCAGCTGGAATTGGCCAGTTGAAAAATCGATCGTCAAATCATACACTTTTGAGCTGAATGTATTGACGTATACGACCATCGCAAAAATCCCCAGTCCCATCGTAAATCCGCTGAAAATCTCTCCCAAAGGCATCCTCGATAAAGGAATCGGTCCAAAAGTATAGAACACGCCGATGAAGCAACAGACAAACCCCATCAAAAACAATAACCAACCAGTATTCATGGTCAAAATGATCCCGATAACCAGAACGAATAAAATCATTGCTAGAATCATGTTACGTATCAATACAGGTGAGAGGTTCTTGCGTCCAATGATGTTTTCTTCGTATTTGTATACTTCAGAATGTGCTTTCTCATAATCCATGTAATTATTGATTGCTGTCGTTGCCAAATCAAAGATCAGCATCCCGATGAAGAACAAAATGGTATTCAGCCAGTGTATCTCGTGAAAAAAAGCGATAGAGAATAATACCCCTACCGCAAAAGGAAATACACTAGCCACTTTTGTCCGTATCTCTACTACTTCCAAAAAAGTTTTTAGTGTCATGTGTCCAGCTCCTTATTTTAATTCAGACCGATCGCCCATCGTATAATGTGAATCCTCAGATAATTTGAACGAGTCTTTGATCGGGTCAGTCACATAAACTTTATCGTCTTTGGTAACGAAGATCGCTTCGGTCCCGTTGTTCAGTTCGCTTTCGACATATTCCAGTCCTTTTTTCACGCCCATCGAGAAGACTGCTGTCGATAATCCGTCTCCATCGATGGATTTGTCAGTAATGATCGTGACACTTGCGATATCATTATCGAAAGGATAACCGGTTTTTGGATCGAACAGATGATGGTATTTTTTCCCGTCGACTTCCAGGTATCGTTCATAGATTCCAGAAGTAACCAAGGTTTTGTTACGTTCTTTGATCGAACCTAATACAGAACCGCGTGCCATATTCGGATCTTGGATACCGACTGTCCAGTCTTGATCATTGCCTCTTGGGCTGTGGCCTAATACATAGACATTTCCGCCTAGATCGACGATAGCAGTTGTCACACCTTGTTGTTTCAGGACTTTGACGACTTCGTCTGTGATGTAGCCTTTAGCGATTGCACCTAGATCGATGATCATTCCTTTTTCTTTGAGATAAACGGTTTTGTCTTTGTCGTTCAGTTCGATTTTATGATAATCCACGAGTTTCAATGCTTGGTCGATCTCTTCTTGAGAAGGCTTGCGGGCATCATCGAAGCCGATGCGCCATAATTGAGTGATCGCGCCGATTGCCATATCGAAGCCGCCTTGCGAGTCTTGGCTGTATTCGTAAGCGCATTTCACGAGGGAATAGACATCGTCAGAAACTCTTACTGGTTTGATCCCGGCTTGTGCGTTGACCTCATCGATCTCAGAGCCCGACTGATTGATGGTGATCTTGTCGCCCAACTCTTTTACTCGGTCAAATGCCGGTTTCAGAGCTGATTCTTTCCCTTCATCGTAGACTCGGATCCGGACATATGTCCCAAGCAGAAACTGTTCATCTGAATAGGGATCTTTCAGAACCTTGGCTGATGAGGTGCTTTCGGCTGTGGATTTTTTCGATGAATCATTGCATCCGGCCAACATCAGGAAGCATAGGATCAAAGCGAAAGGAACGAATAATTTTTTACGCATATGTTTCCTCATTTCATTGTCGTGATGAAAGAGGGCAGGGCAATCGCCACTAATGACTAATCGCCCCACCCTCCAGCTTTTCACTTTATTTTACTTGTATTATTCTGTCACGATGTTGTCGACTTCGATTGTTTGTGTGTCGCCTTTTTCAGCAGCATTCACTAATTGTTGTGCATATGTGATGAATGAATGTGAGCTGTGAGTCGCACCTGTGACTACTTCAACGTCAGCTGGTGAACCGTCTTCTTCACCCATTGCTTTGACGAATTCGTCATTCAAAGTAGGGATGTAAGTTTTTGGCTCTGTGCCGCTTTTTGCTTTCATGTTTTTGTTGTAGTCAGCGTCATCTTGTTTTGATTTGCCGTCTTTGTCGACATAGTCAAAGTTCGATTCTGTGACTTTTCCACCAGCTACAGTCATTTCGAATTGTACACGGTAGCCGTTAGAGTAGTTCTTTTCTTCTAATTTGTATGTGCCGTCTTTCAAGTCAGCGCCATTGTCGATTTCGATCGTATCTGTATTTCCAGCTTGTGCTGCTTGGATCAATTGTTGTGCATAGTTTTGGAAGCTTTCAGATGAATGAGTTGCGCCTGTTACGACTTCTACACCGCTTGCGCTTTGTGCTTTGACGAATTCGTCATTAAGAGCAGGGATGTATTTCTCTGGGTTTGTGCCAGATTTTGCTTCCATGTTTTTGTTATATTCAGCGTCTTTTGTTTTAGATTCGCCATTTTCATTGATATTGTCATAGTTTGATTCAGTGATCTTGCCGTCTTTTACGACCATTTCGAACACTGCGCGGTAGCCGTTAGAATAATTTTTTTCTTCTAATTTATATGTGCCGTCTTGCAAGTCTCCACCAGCCACAACTTTTGCAGATGATTCTGTCGTGCTTTTTGCAGTTGATGATTGTGCTGTTGAAGAAGCAGAGGATGAACTATTTGAACTTCCGTTATCGTCTGCGCCGCAAGCGCCTAATACTAGAGCTGAAAATGCCAGTACGGCAAATCCAGTGACAAAACGATTTTTTTTCATTTTTTACCCCACCATTTCCTTTTTTAGTCCACAATTTGTTTTGTGATTCATTATACATTCTAATTATTTTAGACTATAAGTCAACTATTTTTAAAAAATATCTCCCGTGAAATATAAATCGTTTTCTTTCTGTAAATTTCGTGAAAAAAACGCTTTAAAACAAATTTCCAAAAATATCCAAAAGGAGTTAGACAAAAGAACAGAACATATATATAATGTATAAAGATTGTGTAATAAGTATCAAACTATAAAAGTTATCATATATTTCATATAAGATAGTTTAAATAAGGAGCGGATGATCAATGACAAAGCAAAATATTGTCGTTGTAGGTGCAGGATATGCCGGCGTTTCAGCAACGAAATTCCTGGCAAAGAAATTAAAAAAAGAAGACGTAACAATCACTTTGATTGACCGCCATTCTTATCACACTATGATGACAGAGTTGCACGAAGTAGCAGGCGGACGTGTGGAACCAGAAGCGATCCAATATGACCTGCAGCACTTGTTTGCCCGTCAGAAAAACGTACAGTTAGTGACAGACACAGTAACCGGCATCGATAAAGAGAAAAAAATCGTCAAGACAAAATTAGGCGCTTATCCATTCGATCAGTTGATTCTAGGGATGGGCGGCGAACCGAATGATTTTGGCACACCGGGCGTTAAAGCGCATGGGTTCACGCTTTGGTCATTTGAAGATTCAGTCAGAATCCGCGAACATATCGAAAAAACAGTGGCGAAAGCAGCACTTGAACCAAACGATGAATTGCGTAAAGCAATGCTGACATTTGTCGTCTGTGGCTCTGGCTTCACTGGGATCGAGATGATCGGGGAACTGATCGACTGGAAAAACCGTTTGGCAAAAGACTACAAACTGGATCCAAACGAGATCACATTGATGGTCGTAGAGGCTATGCCGACGATCCTGAACATGCTGGACCGAAATGATGCCGCAAAAGCAGAGCGTTATCTACGTAAACACCATGTGGAACTGTTGTTGAATGCACCGATCGTGGAAGTAGCAGCAGATCATATCAAGTTGAAAGACGGACGTCAGATCCCGACACATACATTGATCTGGACAGCAGGTGTCAAAGGAACTTCAGATGCCGCTGATTTCGGACTTGAAGCCGCACGCGGACAACGTTTAGTCGCAAATGAATACATGCAGGCAAAAGGATACGAAGACAAGAACATCTATATCGTTGGTGATCTGGTGTTCTACGAAGAATTCCCGAATACACCGACCCCGCAGATCGTTCAAGCAGCAGAACAAACTGGGCATACAGCGGCAGCAAATATCGTTGCTTCAATCAAAGGTGGAGAAAAACACAAGTTCAAAGGGAATTATCAAGGATTCATGGTTTCAATCGGCGCTAAATGGGGTGTCGCGAACTTATTCGATAAGATCCACTTGAGCGGATTTTTAGCCATTGTAATGAAACATATCGTGAATTTGAAATACTTCTTTGATATCCGTTCCGGTTATTATATGTTCCAGTATCTGATGCATGAATTCTTCCATATCAAAGACGACCGCAACGTGACACGCGGACATTCTTCCCGTTATGGCAATGTGCTGTGGAGTGTACCGCTCCGCGTCTTTTACGGACTGGTCTGGTTCGTGGAAGCTTCGAAGAAAATCATCGGAAATGGCGAAGTGTTCAAACCAGGTACTTGGTTTGGTGAAGGCTCATGGTTCACTGGAAACAGCGTGTTCCCTTGGACTTGGGAGTACAATGTCGCAGATGTCGCAAGTGGTGCTTCTGCAGCTGGTGATGCAACGACTGCGGCAAGCGGTGCAGGTGCAAGTACTGGCGAAGCGGCAACACAAGCTGCACATTTTGGCTTGAGCTATGCGTATGGGGAAGAACCAATGGCCGTCATCGAAAAATCGCCGGACTGGTTTACGAAGATGATGCAAGTGATCATGCCGAATAATGACGTGGCAATGTTCTTCCAGAAATTCATGGTATTCTTTGAGATTGCCTTGGCTTTAGCGCTGATCGCTGGTTTGTTTACTTGGTTGTGCAGTGCGACAACGATCGTACTGGTCATTACATTCTGTTTGTCAGGGATGTTTTATTGGGTGAATATCTGGTTCATCTTCGTTGCCCTAGCATTGATGAATGGTTCAGGTCGAGCTGTTGGTTTGGACCGCTGGGTGATCCCTTGGCTGCAACGGACATTAGGAAACTGGTGGTACGGCAAGCCAAAAGCCCAGTATGGGAAAAATAAATAGCCAAGAGCAGATGGAAAAAGTGAGTGGAATGTAAACTTTCAATAGAGAGGAGGCTGGGGCAGAAGTCACAGCTTCCTTTTTATATAAAAAGAACGGAATAAGTGGTCGGGAGTTATTACAACATCATACATGGTGTTCAAAAGCTTGTATCTGCGGCACTAAGTCCGCTCAGATGAAAAATATGAGGAGCTATTTTCTGTCCAGTGCGCTTATTACTCAAAGCAGAACGCAGTTGTCACAACCTCTTGTTTTTATGCTAAAATTAGGTCAGTTATCCTTGAGAATGGAGGTCGATCATGGATCTGAAAGAGTTTGCCAAAAAAAGCCTGCTTAAACCTTGGGACATTGTGATCATCGTTCTTTTGATCGTGCTTTCTTTTTTGCCGATCGTGATTTTTGGACTCCAGCAAGCCGATGCCGCTCCTGATAGAGAAGCTGTGCTTCGCGTGGACGGCACGGAAATCAAAACATTTCCGTTAGTTTCTGGTAAGGAAAGCTACACGTATACCTATAAAGATTCTCACGGCGATTACAATCTGATCGAGGTCGATGGCGACCGGATTCGGATCAAAGAAGCAGATTGCGATGACCAGATCTGCGTTCGCAGAGGCTGGGCAGCCAAGAACGGGGAGACGATCGTTTGTCTGCCACATAAATTAGTGATCGAAGTCCGATCAACAGACGGGAGTGACGAAGACAGTCTGATTTATTAGACGCCCACATCATGAGCAAATTACAAAAAATGATCTATATTTCGCTGCTCGTCGCACAAGGTGTGATTATCGGTTTGATCGAGAACATGATCCCCTATCCGTTTTCTTTTGCACCGGGGGCAAAATTGGGCTTAGCCAATCTGATCACGATCGTTGCGATCTTTACGATGAAAAAACGCGACAGCTTCCTGCTGATCTGGCTACGCTTGTTTTTGACCACACTGTTAGGCGGGACGATCTCCACCTTTCTATATAGTATGAGCGGCACGCTGCTCAGTTATTTTGGGATGCTTCTGGTCAAACGTCTAGGACCAAAAAGAGTGAGTATCATCGGGATCAGTGCAACTGGCGGCTTCATGCATAACGTCGGACAGCTTTTGATGGCTTCATTTATCGCAGAGTCCTGGACAGTCATGCTTTACCTTCCTATCTTGTCGTTTTTAGGGATCTTGTCTGGTATTGCGATCGGTGTTGCGGCCAATTATCTGTTGCAGCATGTGCAGACCATTCAGAGATTCCAAAAAGATTACGAGAAAGAGACGAAACAAAAATGGAGTCCCACTTTTTTGAAAAAATAATCGCTATATAAGGAGTTTTTTTATGAAGCTACACCCAATGTGGGAGAATTATCCCGCTTTAAGCAAAGAATTGACCGAAACATTGAAACGAATGGAAGAAACTGTCCGCTTGAAGAACAAACCGGTGGAACAAGCAATCAAAGAGACGATCCATGCTGGCGGAAAATTACTGCGTCCGGCTTACCAATTGCTGTTTTCCCAATTCGGTCCCGAACAAGATCGTGACAAAGCGATCGCATTAGCTGCTTCCATTGAAATGCTCCATACGGCGACTTTGATCCATGATGATATCGTAGACGAAGCTGATTTGCGTCGTGGACAACCCAATATCCGCAGTCAGTTCGGCAATGTCGTTTCGGTGTATGCGGGGGATTATTTATTCGTCTGCTGTTTCAAACTACTTTCTGATTATTCGACCTCTTTGAAAAGTCTGCAGCTGAACTCCCGCAGTATGGAAAAGGTGTTGAATGGCGAGTTGGGACAGATGGATGATCGTTATAATTACGAGTTGTCTGTGAAAGAATACTTGCAGAATATTTCAGGAAAAACAGCTGAGTTATTCCAGCTAAGTTGCTCTGTGGGTGCTTATGAGAGCGGGACGACCGAGCGATTTGCAAAGAGAGCTGGTGAAATCGGGTTATCGATCGGGATGGCTTTTCAGATCATTGATGATATTCTGGATTATACGAAAAACAGTGGAGACATCGGTAAACCGGTACTGGAAGACATGCGGCAAGGGGTCTATTCTTTGCCTTTGATCTATGCACTGCAAGACAATAAGCATCTATTGCTGCCTCATCTAGAGAAAAAAGGCGAGATGACCGAACAAGATGTGGAAGAAGTCCGGCGCATCGTCAAAGAAGCAGGCGGTGTGAAAGAAGCAAGGGAGTTGGCTACTTCCTACACAGAAAAAGCACTGAAAGAAATCATGAAATTACCAGACACAGCGCTTCGAACGAAAGAGAATCTCTTTTCTCTCACCCGATTGATCTTGGAGCGAAATGATTGAGCCAGTGCAATACTTTTTGCTTTTGGATAGAAGAAGGTACATGTGGATGGGCCTCGACAATAATACAGCTAGCAGCTTCGAGGTGCTGGCTGTATTTTTTTACATAGTTTTGGGAAACGAACGATCGTATCGCATATTTTGCATAAAAAACAGTGACATGTAGTAACATAATAGAAGAAAAGGTTACCCAGAAAAAACAAAAAGGAGGAAAAAAGATGAGTCATCTAGAGATGCTGATCGATAGTTTAGAACGGGCATATGAACGATTCGAGCGTTTATTCGAAGGGGTGTCGATCGAGGAAGCGAACCGTTTCCCTGTAGCAGAAACAGCCCCTCAGATCAAGTCCATGACTTGGTTGGCTTGGCATACAGCGCGTGAATTAGACTTCCAGATCGCTGATTTGGCAGAGACGACACCGATTTGGCACAGCCAAGAATGGGAGAAAAGATTTCCGATGACAGTAGCAGATGACGAGCAGGATTGGAGACACACGCTGGAAGAAGCGCAAAAAATACAAGCAGATCGTGTAGAAGATCTGCTTGGTTATCTGCGGTCCGCTACGGACACTACGATCGATTATTTAAGAAAACTCGAACCTGCCAGACTTGATGAAGTGATCGATGAAAGCTGGACCCCTGCTGTCACACGAGGCATGCGACTGGTTTCTATTATCGACGATGCCGCCATGCACTCAGGACAGGTGATCTATGCTAGACGTTTGCTGGGATTGAGAGACTAATTTATCGACATCAAAAAAAGCAGAAGCTTGAGACAGTGCAAATCTCAAGCTTCTGCTTTTTTATTTTCAATTCACAGGCATATATGGTCTGTAGATCAGGTCCTGCCACGGAGCGGATTTCCTTCCGTTGTATGAAACAGCAACAATTTTGACTGGGTATATCCCATGGGAACGGACTTGATCTGTTGTCAATTCTGGTTTTGTTGGTGTGTCGATCAGAATGTCCCATAAATAAAATTCATAATGACTGATTCCAGATCCAACATCTACTGGAGGATCCCAAGTAAATGTCGTACTTCTCGGGTTGAAAACGTATTGTACATTTATCGGCTCGGATGGACGGTAGTCAGGTGCGGCATATTGGATGAATAGACCACTAAACTGAATCGGTGAACTTGGATCAGTAGACCAGCCCAGATTATTTGTCCCAGCAGCGTGCCAAGTCACCGCTTGTCCGTCGTAGGTCCCTGGATGAAAGAATTCTATATTAGGTATTTGTCCATTTTGGTCTCGAATCAAGAGCGGAGTAGGAGTGTTGACCACTGTATCGGTCTGACTCGTCAATTGATTTGTCGCATTGACAGACCGAAGTTTAGGCAAAGATCCAAGTGTCTCGATACTGGAGATGTTATTTCTCATGAAAAACAGTCTCTCTAAATTTGTTAGTTTAGCTAAGGGTTCGATAGTAGAAATTCCATTAAAGGAGAGTGCTAACGTATCTAAGCGCTCGAATTCGGCTATTTTATTCATTATTTGTAGTTGATTCGCGTTGATTTGGGACTCAAAATCATTTGCTCCTAATTCCAGCAACCTCAGATTTGGAAAATCCAAGTGTTCATCTATTCCTCGGATCCGATTTTCTGCACCATACATCTCTTCCAGTCGCGTATGATTGATCAATGGTGATAGATCAGTGATTTGGCATGAATTGAATTCGAACATTCTAAGATTATTTGTTGTATAAAGCTCTGCTAAAGAAGTGATTTGGTTTCTTGAGATCCACAAATTCTGGATAGAAGGTAACGCTTCAATACCTCTTAAAGAAGTTAGTCGATTCTCGTTAATAGATAATTGCTCTAATACCGGCATGTGCGTCAAAGAAGTCAAGGTCGTGATCCGATTGGTGTTCGCACCGATCGTGGTCAATTTAGTCAACCCATTTAAAGGTGAAAGATCGGAGACCATATTTTGGTTAAACCGTATGTCTTCGATATTTTTGGCATACTCCATCCCTGATAAATCAGCAATCCCTTGGTTCGATACATCTAAAGTGATCAGACTTTCCATATGTTTATCGGTGATAGGTTCATTTTCGTGCAATTCAAATCGTTCTTTTAAGTAATTTTCTAAGTTTTTATCTCTGATCTGTATGACTTTTTGGTCTTCAGGATCAACTGAATGCATCGAAAAAGAAGAGGTAGGAGCAGACATTTCCATTGTCAAGAAGTCTTTTTCTTTCTCCACTTCTTTTTGAACAACTGGAGCTGGATGGTTTTGTTCGGCTGCTGAGACAGAATGAATAGGGAGTAAGGTATGGCACAATAAAGTAGCAGATAATAAGTATACTGTTTTTTCTTCATTTGTTTTCTCCAAATCTTATTTTTTTGTAATCGATTACACCCTAAGCGTATATCGTAGGGTTTTAATAAGCAAGATTATTAAAGTGTTCTGGCCTTCCACATATTTCTGCAACAGGAAAAAAGTGTTCCAGCCCCCTTGGGAAAATCTGCTATCGTGTTATTAGGTGAGCGATTGGTCATCACAACACTAGCTGCATGACGTATCTGTTATATCATACGCAGCAAAGAGAGGAGGAGATATCCTGATCAAGAAGCATAAGAAAAAGATGATTGCTTTTTTTATCGTATTGCTAGGAAGTGCAGCAGGCGGCTTCTGGTACTTCAACGCTCGCTCGGTACCGGAAGTAGTCATGAATCTAGAAGGTGACGCATCATTTGTCAAAGACATGTCGGAAGAAGAACTGATGAGATTCATGCAGGACAAAGCAGACAAAGATTATGTACGTCTGAAGATCGATACGAATATGCGGTTTGATTCAGCAGAAGATCCAGGTTCGGTGAATATCCAGAACCCGCCAAGCAATGAATACGCGATCGAAGTGACGACATATATCGAAGGAGAAGACAAGCAGATCTATTCTTCCGGAGTCATCGAACCGAAGCAGTATGTGTCAGAAGGCAAGCTGTTGAGAAAAATCGCTGCGGGCACCTATAAGACACTAAGTACTGTAGAGTTTCTAGATGCTGAAAAAAATGTCGTCGGAACATCTTCTGTCGTCGGTGAGTTAACAGTTGCCAGTTGACTGTAACTATAAATCAAATTCTAACTATATGGAGGAAAACAAATGAAGCAAACAACGAAAGTCGCACTATCCGCGTTAACGATCCTGAGCAGTCTGTCGATCGCTCAAAGTGTCCAAGCTTATTCATGGGTCGGAGGCGAAGCAGATCCGAATACCGTTTATGATTCTGTCCAAAAACAAGACAGTGCAACGATCCCGGCAGAAGGGACATTCAAAGAATGGGACCCGACAAACCCAGGGCCTGGACCAGAGCCGACTGATCCAGTGGAGTGGATCGACGTGTCGATCCCGACCAAAGTATTGTTCGGACAAACCGATGCGACAGAAGGCCAGATCGTCGCACCAATCTATAAGATACAGAACAATTCGGTGAAAGGCGTCAAAGTATCAGTCGGGAATTTCGTAAAAGGCCAAGATGCAGACAAAGTACCGGAGCTGGTCCTGAACATGACTGGACTCAGTAACAACACCTCTATCCCATTAGTCAATCCGACGACTACACCGCAATTCCCTAGAGAATTAGTGACGCTGCAGAATCAAAATGATGTGACAGAATTTTCTTTCTCAGGGAATGTCGGTGCGAATTTCCAATTCGGCGAAGCAATCTCTCCACAATATGAGCTCGTCTTGCGATTCGAAGCAGTCGGGGTATAAGCAATGAAAAAAGCAGTTTTAGGGTTGCTTTTCTTTCTAACGAGTATTGTTTGTTTGATCCCGATCGATTCGGCACAAGCTGCCAAGGAAACATCTATCCCGGCTAGCGGATTGTTCTACTCAGAAGATGGTACCGGAAGTACAACAGACCCGAGTACCGATCCGGGAACAGGTTCGAGTACAGGTCCAAGCACAGGCACAGGCAGCTCGAGTACCGAAACAGGTTCTGGCACAGGGACTGGTTCTGGTAGTTCGGGTAGCGGTTCTGGGGCGAATGGTTCCAAGGATCGGCAGAACCTGCCCCAGACCAATTCAGTCATGGCGAATCCATGGCTTGCAGGGACGGGGCTTTTGCTGACAGCTGGAGCGATTGTCCTGCTTTACCGAAACCGATCATTGGGAACAAAAAAATAAGCGATACGAAACAATGGCTGAACACCTGAGCTGCATACGTTGCGCCGATTTTTTCTGCCAATCAAGTACAAAAAGCACATAGAACGACGATTTTACCAAGATGATACTGATCTGATAGGACTGCCGTTTTTGTACTTGATTCGGCTAGTGTAATAGGAGAGAAAGGCTTATGAGACAGCAAGTGGAGTAGCTCAGGAAGACATTGATTGAAAGGAGAGAACGAATGAAGTTATTAAAAATAGCGGCGGTCTGTACTTTGTTGTTTTCCAGCATCAGTCCAACAATCGTCCACGCAGTAGAGATCACCGAAGCCTCAGTTGTAGAAAGTGTGCCGCAATCAGCGGAAGAACCAGAGACGCCAGTCGAAACATCGGGATCAGTGGTCCCCGAACCGGCAGAACCGGTGAGTGAACCACTAACAGAAGAACCAGTTGTGCCGGAACCGGCAAACGAAGCGCCGATGACAGAAGAACCTGACATGTCTGTACCGACAGAAAGCCAGTCTGAATTAGCACTGGCACCTAGCAATCGGCTTTTCCTGGATGATAATCTCCGCAGGGAATTAAGCAATAATGGTTGGGCTAGATACCGTTCGATCGTACAATCGGCGATCAATGCTCAAAAAAGTAGCTGGGCACCATTAGGCGGTGCGGTCGGAAGTGTGCAGGATTATTCCTTTACGATTCCGCGGTCGTTTACGATCGAAGGAAATGGCGGTGATTGGATTACTGTGATCGCCGGGGAGGGCAGAATTCCAAATGTCAATGCTAGATATATGGATTATGGTCATACGTCACACTCGCGATCCTATTACAGGATCACACCTACGTTTAGTAATACGACAGGAGATATCAGCTTCTCGAATGTGAGTGCGACACAAGTCGGCTCGAATCAGCGGATCAGCTTCAGAGTGACGCGTCTTCGTGCCAGTGATCAGACTGAATATCAAGTGGATTTTAGAGTAGATCCTCTTGAGATGGGGACAGTGGTCCGTTCGATTTATCCTCACCTAGATCCAGATACATTTGTTGAAGGTGTGCGCTATTCAGGCTCACAATTGATGCTGTTTACGATCCCAACTTCGCCGAACAGTTACGAACTCCGAGTCAGTGATCCCGGGCCATTTTCTTTAGGTCAACGCACCGCTGCATCCCCGGTGGCCACATCTTCCATCAATTCGATTTATTATCACCGTTTTGTTAATGTATTGAGAAATGGTGTTCCTTTAGCTACATCTCAATACACGGTCGTTGCACCGGATAGGACGCTCGATACGGTCGGTACACACCAGATACCAATAACAGTTCAGATAAATGACGGTACGATATTGACACAAGATATTACTATAGAAGTTACTTATACAGATGGGGATACGATCGTCTTTGGCAATAACGACAACTATGCACCAGTTGCAGGCGCCTATAGAAGACGAGGTCCGAGGATAGAGGCATTTGCAGGTGAAGGAGCAGATGTCTATGATGTAGTAGGAATGGGATTTGAGGAACAAACTTACTACGGGCTTAGTATATACGGGATCGACTCTAACGTTTTGCTGAATAATCTTTCCGGTACAACAACTAAAATAACCCACCAAATACCAGGGGGGAGATTTAAAGATGCCGGTCTACGTGATTGGAATAATAGAGATCATACGCTTGCTGTTGGCGATCTTGTCGTTGCCTACCATGCACAAGGAAAGATCTGGCTGTCACAGCAAGGGCAAAGACCGGATTATTCAGGTAATGCGCACACAGAATATTTCGAGACACTTCTTAACGGATTCCGTCAACTTGAGCTCCATAAGTTGTCTGTCTCCGAACATGAGATTCCTAACGGCATGACGAAAGAAGAACTGGATCAAAATGTTGCGAACTATATAGATGTGGGGACTTCTGGCAGAGTGACAGTAAAAGGGTTTGTCAGCTACCCAGATACGACAACTAACGGCAAGAAGAATGGAGTCATCCAAGTCGAAGAGACCTTGGACTCCGGAAAGACAGCGACTTACAACTATACCGTACCTTTTCTTGTGACGGATCGACTTGTAGTGACCCCGAAAGAAGACATCAACGTTTCTTTAGGAACCGATCTAAGCACGAGATTGAAACAATTTATTGAGGTACAGCTGAATGGAGAGATACTGGCGCCAGAGGATTATGATGCTGAACTAGTAGGAACTGTGAGTACGACTAGGGTAGGACGTCAAACGATCCGTATCAATGTCACGCCAAAAAATGCAAGTGTGTCTCAAATCGTATCAGTTCCTGTTACAGTGGTATGGGGAGATAGCATCGTATTTGGCGGAAGTTTCTTAATGGTAACGAGTACAGTAGCGGCATTCACTTTACATCATGGAATGACTCCAAGTATCTCTGCATCTTTCGGACGTGGCACAACAAATTTTGTAAATACTCAATTCATGAACCAAAGATATTACGACTTTAGCTGGTTCGATATGACAAATGTAGCAGATGATGCCATAGATTTGATGACAGCAAGCCCTACACGATCCGTTGAAGCATACGGACAAGAACAGTCAAGTGTGCCATTAGCGAGATGGACGCCGCAAAATGTTTCGTATGGGGATGTAGTCCGCGGCTGGGTAGCAGATCCAGACAAAAATGCCTTAGCTGAAAATGAACAATTGGTAGTCAAAGGCAGCGAAGCCTATTACGAAATCATGTCGAGTGGTTATCGCCTGCTAGAGATCAATCGATTGACGCCAGCAACTCCAACGATTCCAAGAGGATCATCGCAAGAATATCTAGATAGTCAAATCATGGAATATCTAAATATCTTAGAGACAGATGGCGTTCGATCCCTCAGATTCATTTCGTATCCAGACACCTCAAAAGCAGGGACTTCCATTGGAAAGATCCAAGTGGAAGAGCCGTTGTCTACAGGCAAAGTGGTCCGGTACACGTATGATGTGACATTCAATATAGAAATACCCAATGAAGCACCGACTGCCGATCCAGTTGATCAAGAACTGAACTTAGGGGAAGAATTGCCTGCAGCTGCGATGGATGTATTGAAGAATGTCAAAGATGACAATGATGCGCCAGCGGCTTTGAAAGCGACGTATGTAACTGTTCCTGATATGAGTACGGTTGGACAAAAAACAGCCAGAGTACAGTTGGAAGATACAGAAGGCGCAACGACGATCATCGATGTCCCAGTCAGTATCAAGTGGGGGAGCACGATCCGCCTTGGAGGACTAGGATCACATGTAACAGGTGCATACAGTCTGACTAAAAATACGAATGGACAGCTACAGATCAACTCGACATTCGGGGAAAGCAGCACGAACCCAGCAAGTAGTGTCCATCCCTACTTCGGGAGTAATGTCTATTATTCCATCGAGATCTTGGATGGAGAGACAAGTAAGTATAAACACGAAGTCATCGGAAATGCATTGATACGAGATGCAGTGAATGGTTTCAATCAAGGGAATCCTTTTGTCGTAACAGCAGGAGATATCGTGAAAGTCTACCATGCGGAATCTGCTAGTCGAAGTAGGCTGATGGAGAATGAGAACCCTGTCAGTTACTCATTTGGTACGAACTATTCCTATTACCGAGTAACAGACACCCGTCTCGTTCCAGTGAAGCAATTAGAAGCTGAAGCAGTTTCTCAAGAGCTTCATCTAGGGGAAGACATCGATAAGGATGATCTGGCTGAATGGGTAACGAATGTGAAGGTGAATGGCGCAATTGTCAATGCGGATGAGTACGAAGTAGAACTAGGCGCACCAATCGATACGAGCGTCATCAATTCAGGACAAGTACCAGCAGAAATACGTACGAAGGATGGCTTAGGTGTGATTCAAACGACGATTCCTTACGAAGTCAAGTGGGGAAGTACGATCGTTGCTAGGACTGAGGCGATGAATGCGACTGCCAGCGCTGTTTCCTTGCTAGACGAAGGCGGCAAGCCTAAGCTAGTGGCAACTAGAGGAGATGGCTTCTCTACTGGAAATCAAGTGACCGCTCGCCCGGTATTGCAGATATTTACCGGACAAGACCTAACTGCCCCAGCGAAAATGGTCAGTTTCGTGACTGTCAACCAAACCCCAACGGCGATGATGAACCGATGGAATACGGAATTAGCAGAAATGAATGGACAAATGGATTATGGGAATGTCCTCTCGTTCAATGTCAGAAGATTCAGCAATAACACCCAGTATAATGGCGCGAATACCTGGGTCTCAAGAAACAATCAATTAGTAAAAGAGACAGAAGGTGTCCCCACTGCTTACTATGAAATGGCTCGATCCGGTTTGAATCTGCTATACATCAATCAGCTGGAAGTCAAGAGTCAGACGATCAACAAAGGCATGACGGTAGCAGCACTCGATCAACAGGTGGCAAACTATCTTTCTACAGAAGGATTCCCGACGATCCGTGTGACGAAATTCATCCAGCATCCAGATACAAGCAAAACAGGAACAAGCGAAGGGATCATCCAAGTCGAAGAAGACTTGGTATCTGGAGGCAAGGCAACCTATAACTACACGGTGCCTTTCACTGTAGAAGATCCAACTGAATCCATCGATATCAAGATCCCGAAAAAAATCTTGTTCGGAACATCAGATGTGAACCAAGGAAATGTGTCTTCTCCAACCTATTATATCCATAACATGGGTGAGAAAGAAGTCAAGGTTTCTGTCAAAGAAGTCACCATCACGAACAATCCTAACAATCTGCAGCTGTTACGTTCAACAGATGCTGATCCGACAGGAGAAACACGAGCAGTCAAGCTTCACCAGAATTACCGGACGCAAGGACGATCCGTCGATCTACACGAAAGCACGAGGAACCAAGTCGTTGCACAACTTGCTCCAGATCAGCAAAGTCTATTCGAGATCGAAGGACGCTACTTTGGCGATTATCAGCAGGAGATCAACCTTGGATTGGATATCCATTATCAGTTTGAGGTTGTTTCCTAAGGTAAGAAGCTGTTTATTTGTAAAAAAAATATACGAGCAAAGAAGCCCATCAATCGATTGACGTCGGTTGATGGGCTTTTTGTTGAATCATAATCTAGTATTATGACTATTAGAATTGCTTCTAGGTAAGGGGCGATTATTCAGTGAAGGGGTAGGAGATTGTGAACCTATTGAATTTTCTTTTGGCTTTCTGCTCTTAGTATCGATAATCATCGCACTAAGTGTATCTCTTTTCTGAGAAATTCTGGTTCTATTCCTTGTTATCGTCTGTGCATTCACATTCTGTTGAGCTTGTATTTCCGAGACAATTTCAGAACGCTTATTTTTTTCCGTTAGTAATTCCGTATGTTCTGGCGTCTTTAATTTATTTTCGTTTGCTTGAATCATGTTGTTTAAATGTGTGTTCTGTTTTTTTAAGACGGAAAGTTCTGAACGTTTAAAAAAACGAATGATAGGATTCTTTTTTTCTATCTTCTCTATTTTCTTCTTGTTATTGCTAATTTTTTCTTGAAATTCAAAAGTTTTTTCAATCAACTTATCATAAGGGCTGTATTTTTTTTCCAATTCAGTCAGTTTAACCTTGTTTTCTTTATATTTTTCCCATAGGGACTTATTCTTTGTCTCGAGAGAGCTATTCCTTGCTTCTAGTTGTTGTATCTTTTCATATATTTCCACTTTTTTGGGATCTTTGTAAATCTCTATTTTTTCCAATTTTTCAAGTTTCTTTTGCGCCGTGTTTAATTTGGATTCAGCATCAGATAGTTTGTTCCGCCACTCGGATTCTTTCGGTGTCTCCTGTCTGATAGATTGGATTTTATTATGATATTTATCTATATCATTTTGGGCACTGCTACATTTCTCTCTGAGATCTAATATGTCTTTTATTTCTTGAGGTGCGTTTTCATAAAATTGTTGTTGCTGTCGTTGCTCTTCCGCTGTTTCTTTTAATCTTTGGAGCGTCTCGTAGTCGCCTTGTTGTGATTGTCTTCTAAAATCCTCGGGCATTCTAATACCTCTTTTCTGTTATTTTTGTATATATCAATCTTATCATCCATATGTTCTGTTCTTGTTCCTTGTTTTTCCAAAGATAAAAAAAGATGGTACGCAGGTCTTTTATTTCTCTTGTATAAATAAAAGAGGATGGCTGATTGATGATAATTTCTCTCGAATGAGGGGGCAAGTATTGATAGAAAGAGGTTTTTGGCAACGAGAACATTCTTTTTTATTTTTAGAAATTATGGTCACGAACTGCTAAAAAATCCGTGTTATAGTGTAATCAACAAGCGAGGGACAAGTATGATCCCCAAACAAGTATGCAGCAACTAGAAGGCTGATACTCCAACTCAAAAAATCCAAAAGAAGGAGCGTATTTTTTGAAAAAAGAGATAGCTAATTTCACGCGTGCAGATGTGGCTTCACTTATTACACAAATCAAAAGGAAAAAACGTGCATTCACGTTTGAAGATGTCGAAAAAGAAAGTGGGGTGAAGCTGACGACTTCTGATAAGTTTCTGATCCGATCGATCGTCGAAAAAAAATTCAAAATGGATGTTATTTATGAAACGCCGGAAAATCAACTGAAATTCCATCCTAAACTGAAATAGATTCTCTAAAAGGCGAACAATCAAGAAAAATATTTTGTTGCAATCGCATACAAAATATTTTCGAGACCTCCGACTCCGTTATCATTAGTTATGGAAACACCAGAATGGAGCAAGAGGAGGAATGCGATGAATTAATTGTTGCGTGTGTTGTTTGCTACATAAGGTTTGGGGAGGAGATGAAAATGTTGAAAAAAAAGTTAATCGCTAGTGTCATGTTATCTGGGTTAGTGCTGGCAGGGACGACAAGTATGTTTATGAATAAGGAAGTTCAAGCGGAGAATCATGTGATCAATATGACTCGACCGATGAACGAAAAGGAAACAGTTGAACGATTCGATATCAAAGATTTATTTTCTATCAACGGACATGCAACACAATTGAATCAAAACACTGTCCGTCTCACGCCAAATTCAACTTATCGTGCTGGATCGATTACAGGAATCAAATCGTTAGACATGCGAGGAGATTTTGTTCTTGATATTGATGTGAATTTGGGTGCCGACCGTTCAGGAGCGGATGGGATCGCCGTTGCTTTCCATCAAAGTGGTATCGGAACAGTAGGGAGGTACGGAGGCGGTTTAGGCATACTTGGTTTGAGAAAGGGGGTCGGGTTTGAAGTGGATACTTTTGCAGACGCGCCTGAGGATAGGGACCCCTCATTTGGGCATACCAATATCAGTGACGCTCATGCGGGATTTGTTTTTACAAACCGGAATTCTAGTTATCTAACTGCAGCTACACCTATGCAAAGCATATCTGGGCCACTTAACCAATTCCAGAAACTCATCATAAAATGGGATAGCACGGCAAACAAATTCACAGCGAGCTATGAAGGAAAAACATGGGAGTTGACAAATCCACCTATCAATAAAAATGAACTGTATTATTTTACGATCGCAGCAGCCACTGGGGCGCGTAGGAATGAACATACTGTGCGTGTCAACAGTTTCGATGCGATCTTCCAGGCACCAGAATTAGTTGCGAATGATATCGAGATCAATAAATTTGAGCTGTTTGATCCATTTGACAGTCGTATCGGATTAAAAGCAACCGATAAAATAGATGGAGATCTCACGGATAAGATCACTGTAGTAGAAAACAACGTGGATACATCGACACCAGGAGATTACCAAGTCACTTATCAGGTAACGAACAGTGTGGGTGAAACGACACGTAAAACGATCAATGTGAAAGTCGTGATCAAAGAAACATGGCCGAATGGAAGTGTGGAAAACTGGAAGATGTTCTCTGGGGAAGATATCCATCTGGTGAAAGACCCAGAATTAGCGCTTGTAGGTGATTATGTATTCCACGCCGATCAACATGCGAGTATCTATAAACACTATACAGGTGCACAAGCACTGGTCGCTGGGAAAACCTATCGGGCAACGGTCTATTTCAAGCCAGAATTGGATAGTGATCTTCGTTCCCATCACGTAAAACTTTCATTGAAAGCCAATCCTTCGAGCAATGACAGTCGGGATATCTTTAATACGACACTTGATCGAGCAACGCTCGGTGTAAAAGATTATCGTTACGTCACGCAGACTTTCACAGTAGGCGAAGATGAAACAGAACCATTGATCATCATCGAGAATTATCGCGCAGGTTATATCGGCTCTATCGACATCGTCCCTCAATGATCTGTTGATCAGAGAACGATGAAAAAATAGATAAGAATCAAAGCACATAACCTATGATTTTCATAGGTACGTTCACAAAGAGACTGGTTCCCAGTCCTTTGTGGGTATCATAAAAACTAAATAGTAAAAGAAAACATAATAGCTTTACCACCATTGATAGAAAAGAGATAGACGTCCTCAGTTCAAGGGACATCTATCTCTTTTTGCTTTGCGGTATGCCGATGAGGATGGAGCAAGCGGGAGAAAATTCGGTGCTAGCGTTCGTGAGTAGTTGGGCGTTCTTTCTTTGGACTTTCTTTCTGTCTGCTGAGGGCATTGGGTATAACGATATTTAACACTTTGCGCTCATCTGCTGGTATATTCATATTAAAGCTCTTTTTTTCGTCTGGCTTGCTGTCTGCTGCTGATATATGGTTAAGATTATTTTCTTCTGGTATTTCCGATAAAGGAGTATTTAGGATTTCTCCAATCGTTTGTTGTTTAGCATTACTAGCTAAAGCATGTTCCGGATCAGTATCCCTAGCAGTGACGTTACTCGTCAGTTCATGGAGATTATTGACATGGACCATATCTGTTCTTCCAGTGCTATCTTCGCTTAGTAGGTGTTCTAATTTGTTATCTACTGGAATATTCCTGGTGAACGTCAAATCTTGATTGAGAGAATGTGAGCTGTTTGGCACGTGAACCAGTGATTTTTCTGAAGGTGTTATTATATCTTTATTTTGAAACGGCATTTCTTTTGATAGATTATTACTATCTAGATTAGTATCTATATGAGCGCTATTGCTAGTTGATTCTTTCACTATGTTATTATCATTTGTTGGTTGCACGATAGTAGGTTCTTTTCCTTCTGGAAGTCGGATATTTGGATTTTTAGCTTCTATAGTTGGATTATTTTCAAGTAGAGTCTGGTTTGTTGCTACAAGTTGATTAGATGCCGGGCTTCTTTTTAATGCCGCGTTCTTGATCAGTTTTGTAGCTTCAGGAAGATTAGTATATATCAATTGATCGAGATACTCAATGGATGAGAGACCGTTAGAGAAAGAGCTTATTTTTTTCCCTATTTCTTCAGAATTGATGCCTCCTATTACATATTGGTCCAAAACATAGTTGAAATGAGGAATATTTTTCTCATATTCTATTTGGACTACATCTTTAGCTTCTAGAGTGCCTTTTTCTAGCGTATTTTTTACGTATTCTATGGCAGTAGGAATAGGTGGGGACAATAGATCAAGTTGTCTATACGAGGGGATTTTCTTGATTTCTGTTAATATTTTTTTGTTCTTTTCATTAAGTTTTTGTTTTGAGACCCAAAAATAGCGTTTTGGATGCTTCATTTTCTTTTGATTTTTATTTAACTTCGTCAAGCGTTTTTCTAAGAAACTGATCCTCGAATTTATTGCCTGTTGGCTTGTTTCTACTTCTAATGCTTTCTTTTTGAATTTGTCTATGATTTCAGAAAGTGCGGTTATATTGGCATCCCCTAAAGATAGTTCTGTCAGAAGATTTTGACGGTCGTTTTGGGCTTTTTCTAATATTTCTTGAGTAGTCTTTATTTGTCTTGCTTTATTTTTCTTTTCTTTGCTGTTCTGGGGTTGCACATTTTGTAGTGCATCTAATTCTTTCTGGTATTTTACGATTCTATGGAGATATCTGTTGAATTTTTCTTTCTGATGTTCGTTTGGCATAGTCGCACGACCTCTCTAATTTTATAGAAATTTATATAGAAAGGGTAACATGATTTATGTGGACCAATAGAACGTCTTTTTCTGGATAAAGAAAAAAGCTGGTACGCCTTTTGTTGATCGTACGCAGCTGAAAATGGAACAGGTGATTAAAAATTTGATGCTAGTATACGAGCGTACTTGAGGAGGCTCTCGTCATTCGTC
The DNA here is from genome assembly GCF_011038845.1 of Enterococcus sp. ZJ1622. Lineage (GTDB taxonomy): Bacteria > Bacillota > Bacilli > Lactobacillales > Enterococcaceae > Enterococcus_B. The sequence continues at coordinate 192,740 of NZ_JAAKDW010000004.1, read as the reverse complement.
CATCTCTTTTTCCTCTGTTTTTTGCGAGAGTTGGGTCACTAGCCCTTCGGTTAACAGCAGGACCCACTAGTTCTGATAAAGATGAACGTTGGGGTTGGATTACACTATCACTTTTAACGGAACTTACTGATGTGAGTCTTAGTAGAGGACTTTTCGGATTCGTTCCTCCAATTACAAAAAGATTGTCTGACACAAGAGATACGGTACTACTTCGTATAGCACCTTGTGAAGTCGTACCGTAACCTGAAGTGGAACCATCACTTATGATGGAACTATCGCTTAAAGTGGAACTCACAGATCCTAATCTTACTCGTTCTGGTGTATGTACCTGAACTTCTGTATCTTCTACAGCCTTTGATGTAAGTTCATCTAGAGGGGCAGTAGTTTCAATGGGATAAAATACATCGGATTCCCTTGCAAGATGGATCGGAGGCATGTCATTATTTTTAGTGTTTACCTGAGAGACTATCGGCTCTAATCTTAAACTTTGCTGTGCAGCTGTGAGATCTGTGTCAATCAGTTTGTTCGTTGTATCGCAACACAAGAACAGTTCAGCGTAATTCATGAGATAGCGCTTGATTTCGTTAAGAGAGATTCGATTTTTGTGAAAGTCTTTTAAATCATCTCTCATAAATTGTAGTACATTTTTAGAATCTATTGACATAAATGATTTCCATTGATATTTCGCTTCTTCTTTATTTAATAACTGTTCTATTTTTTCTATATCAGCGTAAATCGTTTGATTTGCTTTTTTAATTGAAGTGAACGAACGTGAGAAAAGAGCGATAATGTATCGTGGAATCCAATGTAATCTTTTCTGAAAAGCTCTTTTTTTGATGTTCTTATTTAATTTGTTTCGCTTTTTTTCTAAATAGCTGATCTTAGATTTGATCGTCTTTTTCTCTTTATTTATTTGTTTGTTTTTGTCATCAAAGGCTTCAATAAGTTTGGAAAATGTAGATATAATCACATTTTCCGAATCTAAATTCACTATTTTGTTCGACGGATCTTCCAGATTACAGTTGGTTAAATCAAGGAGGAAATTTTCACGCTCTTTTAAAGAGTATGTGTATCTTTTTCTTTCTACATCACTATGCAATAACTCGCTCTCCATAAGTGACCCCTTTCATTTTTTGTTTTATCACACAGTAAGAGTATCATGAGTTAGCGGTACTGGCGGAACATCTTTTTCTGGATGATAGAAAAAGTGCGAAGGGGCAGAGTGAAGGAGAATGGTGTGCGGAGGAAAAAACAAACAGGAGCTGAGACAAAAGTCTTGTCTCAGCTCCTGTTTTTCGAATAAACGGTATTCCAGAGATAGCCTATTGGCAATAAGGCACGATTTTGTAAAATATGGGAAGCTGTTTTTACCTGATCGTTCTTACTGCTTGATGTAGAGCAGCTTTTTTACAACCTCTCCACTAAACGGTGTTCTAGTACCAACTTTTCGGAGATAAGCCTAATTTATGCAAAAATGTGGGAAGCCATTTTCACAAAATTTTTCTTATTGCGTTAAATCACGAAGAACATCAGTGATTCGATGATGCAACGTACCTACTTGGCCCTCAAAGCAGAACGGCACTGTCACAACCTCTGATAAACGGTGTTCAAAAGCTTGCATCTGCGGTAATAAGCCCAACCAAACGAAAAATATGAAGAGCTATTTTTGTTTGGCTGTTCTTATTACTTGATGCAGGACAGCTTTTTCACAACCTCCTTTTGTGCGCGCCATTATTATCAAGAGCCGATAGAGGTAAGGCTGATCTCGCCAGAAGACAGGCTCATTTCCTGATCTGCTGTCTGGACGATCAGTTCCCCATGATCCCCGATTTCTTTGGCGATACCAGTGTAAGTCTGTCCTTTTTGGCTGAATGAAACCTTTTTTCCTAGCACGAACGACTTTTCTTTGTAGAATTCCAATGCTTTTTCTGGTTGAGAAAGGTAGTAGAACAATTCCTGCCAGATTTTGCTGATCAGTTGATTCCTCGTGATCGTTGCTTGTCCATCTGGGAAGACGGAAGTGGCTTTTTCTTGGATCTCTTGAGGAAAATGAGCTTGCGGGATCGAAAAATTGAGGCCAGCACCGATAATGATATGACTGATCCTGCCAGATTCCATGTCACTGACGGCTTCAGACAAGATGCCGCAGACTTTCTTTTTGTCGATATAGATATCATTGACCCATTTGATTGCTGTCGTGCGTTTGGTTTCTTCTTGGATCGCTTTGGCGCAGGCACTTGCTGCAAGGATCGTGTATTGAGGCAGCTCATCAAAGCGTTTGTCCGGGTGCAGCAAGAGGCTCATGTAAATCCCACGTCCAGGTTCTGCAAAGAATGGCCGGCCAAAACGTCCGTGTGCTTGTTCCTGCGTATCTGCGACAAAGAGTGTAGGAGAGTTTTCGCCTTTTGCGACCGCGAGTTTGGCATCTTTCATCGTCGATTCAGAGGTCAGCATCGTCTGTACGTTCAATCCAGGGATATAAGGGCGTAACGCCTCTTGGATTTCTTTGGCATCTAGCACATCAGAAGGCAAGTAGCGATAACCTGTAGGACCATGCTCGAATCGATAGCCGGCTTTCTCCAGTTCTTTGATCGCTTTCCAAATGCTAGTACGTGAAAGCTGCAGCTGCTGAGCGATTTTTTCACCCGAAAGAAACTCGTTTGTATTTTTCAGTAAATGAAGCACTTTGTCTTTCGTTGTCATGGCATCCAGCCCCTTTCCCATCTATTTTATCAGGAAGAAGCTGGAAACAAAACCATTCTTTCGCAAAGAGCGATGGCGGTCGTTCCAAATTCAAGAAAGGAGTACTTGATCGTCTTTCAGCATCGTTCCGCTGTTTTGTTTGAACAAATCTAAAAGCTGAGGGACAGTGAGTCTCTGCTTTTCTTCCTGACAGATATCGACGACGATCGTTCCTTGATGCAGCATGATGAGCCGGTTACCGTAATGGATGGCATCTTCCATGTCGTGTGTGACCATAAAAGCAGTCAATTGCTGTTCAGCGATCAGTTTTTCAGTCAGTTCCATCACCGTTTTGGATGTGGCAGGATCAAGGGCGGCAGTGTGTTCGTCTAGCAAGATCAATTCAGGTCGCTGCAAGGTTGCCATCAACAAGGTGATTGCTTGGCGCTGACCACCTGACAACAAGCCGATCTCTGTGGTCAAACGGTTCTCCAACCCTAAATTCAGTCGGGAAAGCTGTTCTTTGAAAAACGTTCGGTCCTGTGGTTTGACCCCACGGAAGAAGCCGCGTTTTTTTCCGCGTTTCATCGCAAGTGCCAGGTTCTCTTCTACGGTCAATCGAACGGCTGTCCCTAATTTAGGATCTTGGAATACGCGGCTGATCGATTTTGAACGTTCGACGACGGATTTTTTGGTGATCGGCTGACCATTCAGCAAGATCTCCCCCTGATCGATGGGGAAAGTCCCGGCGATACTGTTCAAAAGGGTGGATTTCCCCGCGCCGTTTCCTCCGATGATCGTGACGAATTCTCCCGGTTTCAGTGAAAGATCGATCCCTCTCAATACATGGTTTTCGTTGATCGTTCCTTTTTCAAAAGTATGATGGAGATTTTTCAGTGTTAAGACATCATTCATTTGGCACGCCCGCCTTTCGTTTTTTTGGTAACTGGAATTTTTGCTGGATCTGTGGGAAAGAAAGGCAGATCACAAGCACAAGTGCGGAAGCGAGTTTCGAGTCACTTGGTTCTACATTCAATTCGAAAACCAATGCTAGGATAAAACGATAGATGACAGCCCCTAAAACGACTGTCAACAGACGAATCAATAATGACTGATTGCGGAACAAGACTTCAGCGATGATGATCGAAGCAAGACCGATGACGATCGTTCCGATCCCCGAATTCAAATCAGCAAAGCCGTTATTTTGCGCAAGCAACGAACCAGAAAGGGCGATACAGCCGTTTGAGATCATATAACCGATGATCTTCATATTGTCTGTGTTGATCCCGTTTGCTTCACTCATCGCCAGATTGTCGCCAGTTGCGCGGATCGCTAGTCCTGTCTCTGTTCGCAGGAATAAAACCAATAAGCTGACAACGATCAGAGCAAAAAGCAGGCCCACGATCAATACGGCATTTGCCTTAGTCACGCCCAATGATTCTGCCCAATTGAAAATGGTTGGTTGTCCAAGCAAAGAGATGTTCGGCGCCCCCATGACACGTGAAGTGACCGAATACAACCCAGTCATCGTGATGATCCCGGCAAGAAGCGCCGGGATTTTTAATTTGGTGTGAAGCAGACCGGAAACCAGACCAGCTGCGGCTCCGCCTAAGAAACCTAATAGACAAGCAACTAAGGGGTGGAGTCCGTTCGTGATACTCATCGCAGCGATCCCAGCACCTAAAGGAAAGCTTCCTTCAGCCGTCAGATCGGCAATATCCAAGATACGAAAGGTCAAGTAAACACCGATCGCAAGCAATGCCCATAAGACACCTTGCGAAGCAGATGATAAGAAAATAGAAAGCAGATTAGCCATGAGAATCCTCCTGTTGTTTTATTCGACTTCTTTGATGCTTGAAGGGTCGATCCCCAATGCTTCAGCCATGTCTTTATTGACATACAATGCTAGATCATCAGCAGATTCGACTGGAAGATCACCTGGTTTTTTCCCATCCAAGATTTTTGCTGCCATGATCCCAGTTTGCTTCCCAAGGGCTTCATAGTCGATTCCGATAGTGGCTAGACCACCTTCTTTGACTTGATCCACCGCACCGGCGACGATCGGTGTTTTTGTTTCTTTCGCTACTTCGCCGACGATACTTGCGGCACTTGCGAAAGTGTTGTCCGTAGGGATGTAGATCCCGTCTACGTCTTTTGCCAGACTTTTGGTGACTTGCTGTACGTCATTCGTTGAATTTGCTGTGAGGACTTTGACTTTCACGCCAGCTTTTTTCAGGGCTTTTTCTGCAAGGTCTCCTTGGAGCTTGGAATTTGCTTCGCCGTTGTTGTACATGATCCCGATGGTTTTTGCATCTGGTACGATACTCAATAGCAGATCGATCTGTTTTTCGATCGGCACCATATCTGTGGTCCCCGTGACATTTCCGCCTGGTTTTTCGTTCGAAGCAACTAGTTTGGCTTGTTCAAGGTCAGTAACGGCTGTGACAGTCAAAGGGATCGTGGTTGTCTCATTCAATAAGGATTGTGCTGCTGGCGTCGCGATGCCAAGTAGCAGATCAGGGTCATCTTTGATCAGCTTTTCGCTCATGCTTTTCAAGTTGTCCTGGTTGTTTTGCGCGTTTTGATAGTTGATCGTCAGATTGTCGCCTTCTTTATAGCCTTTTTCTTCTAGGCCTTCTTTGAATCCTTTGTAAGCTGCATCTAACGAGTTGTGCTGTACGAGTTGCAGGACACCGATTGTCTTGTGTCCATCTGAGGCTTTTGCTGAGTCTTTTTGTGCACATCCTCCTAAAGCAAGCAATAGGGAGATGCCGAGACCAATCAGTAGATTTTTTTTCATTGTTGTTTTCCTCCTTCAATTTTGAGCAACAAAAAATCCATTCAGACAAAATGTCTAAATGGATGGAAGTCGAAAAAATAATGAAAAGTACGGTACCAGATACTTTTTGTATTTTCGCTGCTCAGCCACTTAGCATTTCGTCTACGTGGCTTTTGCTGCAATACAAAGTTCTCTAGCCATCATAGATACAAACTGTCGTTTAACGTTTGTATCCATCATGATGAATACAAACCTATCTAAAGTAGCTAAAGAAAAAGTTATTCAGTTGTGTTGGGGCTATTCGATTGAGTCGCATAATATTCCTCCACAAAATGAATTTTCTAAAGTATAGCCGAGAAAAAACGGTCTGTCAATTAAGAATTGTCAGATAATTGAAAAGCCAAAATGAAAAGATTAAGAAAATGTTACGGAAAAAGAGATGAAACGCCAGGAAGTGTTGACTTTTATAGAAAATAAGTGTAGTATATGAAGTTGCAAAAACTATCTGATGAAAGAAAGGCAGAAACGAAATATTGTCCGTTTCGGCTTTAATATAAGGAAACAAAAGTAGAAGCTCACGAAGAAAAGTTTTCAAGAGAATGTTCTATTTTTGGTTTTTTTTTGCCTAAAAGCCGCAAAAAATGTCTGTTGTTACCTAAAAATAATATTTGAAATATTATTGTAACAATCGATCGGGTAGTCTTTTTGAATGACATTTTAGAGGGGTGAAGAGCTTGGCTGGACACGTAGTAAAATACGGAAAACACCGCGAACGCAGAAGCTTCGCAAGAATCAGTGAAGTGTTGGAATTACCAAATTTGATCGAAATTCAAACAGACTCTTACCAATGGTTCTTAGATGAAGGACTTAGAGAAATGTTTGAAGACATTTTGCCAATTGATGACTTCAATGGCAATCTATCTTTGGAATTTGTAGATTATGAATTGAAAGAACCAAAATACACAGTCGCAGAAGCCCGCGCACATGATGCAAACTATTCTGCACCACTACACGTTACTTTACGTCTGACAAACCGTGAAACTGGCGAAATCAAAGCGCAAGAAGTATTCTTCGGCGATTTCCCATTAATGACTGAACAAGGAACATTCATCATCAACGGGGCAGAACGGGTAATCGTTTCTCAATTAGTACGTTCACCTGGCGTGTACTTCCATGGGAAAGTCGACAAAAACGGAAAAGAAGGATTTGGCTCAACTGTCATCCCTAACCGTGGTGCTTGGCTAGAAATGGAAACAGACGCAAAAGACATCTCTTATGTACGTATCGACCGCACACGTAAGATCCCATTGACTGTTTTAGTCCGTGCATTAGGTTTCGGATCAGATGACACGATCTTTGAAATCTTCGGCGACAGCGAAACATTACGCAACACAGTCGAAAAAGACTTGCATAAAAACGCAAGCGACTCAAGAACAGAAGAAGGTTTGAAAGACGTTTACGAACGTTTGCGTCCAGGAGAACCTAAAACAGCAGACAGCTCTCGTAACTTATTGAATGCTCGTTTCTTCGATCCAAAACGTTACGACTTGGCAAATGTCGGTCGTTACAAAGTAAATAAAAAATTAGACTTGAAAACTCGTCTATTGAATCTGACATTGGCTGAAACATTAGTTGATCCAGAAACTGGCGAAATCATCGTTGAAAAAGGAACTGTGTTGACACACCAAGTGATGGAAACATTGGCGCCATTCATCGACAACGGATTGAATTCAGTGACTTACTACCCATCAGAAGACGGTGTAGTGACTGATCCAATGACTGTCCAAGTGATCAAAGTCTTCTCACCAAGAGATCCAGAACGTGAAGTGAACGTGATCGGGAACGGCTATCCAGAAGCACCTGTGAAAACTGTTCGTCCAGCAGATATCATCGCTTCAATGAGCTATTTCTTGAACTTGATGGAAGGTATCGGCAGCGTTGACGATATCGATCACTTAGGGAACCGTCGTATCCGTTCAGTCGGCGAACTTCTACAAAACCAGTTCCGTATCGGGCTTGCTCGTATGGAACGTGTGGTACGTGAAAGAATGTCGATCCAAGATACAGAAACATTGACACCACAGCAATTGATCAATATCCGTCCAGTCGTGGCAAGTATCAAAGAATTCTTTGGTTCTTCACAGCTATCACAATTCATGGACCAAACGAACCCTCTTGGCGAATTGACGCATAAACGTCGTCTGTCAGCCTTAGGACCTGGTGGGTTGACTCGTGACCGTGCCGGTTATGAAGTCCGAGACGTTCACTATTCCCACTATGGCCGTATGTGTCCGATCGAAACGCCTGAAGGTCCGAATATCGGGCTGATCAATAGTTTGTCTAGTTATGCCAAAGTTAACAAATTTGGTTTTATCGAAACACCTTATCGTCGTGTTGACCGCGAAACAGGCCGTGTCACAGACCAAATCGATTACCTGACTGCTGACATCGAAGACCACTACATCGTAGCCCAAGCAAACAGCCCATTGAACGAAGATGGTACATTTGCACAAGACGTTGTTATGGCTCGTGCCCAAAGTGAAAACTTGGAAGTCTCGATCGATAAAGTCGATTACATGGACGTTTCACCTAAACAAGTAGTTGCCGTTGCGACAGCATGTATTCCTTTCTTGGAAAACGATGACTCCAACCGTGCCTTGATGGGTGCCAACATGCAGCGTCAAGCAGTGCCATTGATCAATCCTCAAGCACCATGGGTTGGTACTGGTATGGAATACAAATCTGCCCATGACTCAGGTGCAGCTTTGCTATGTAAACATGACGGTGTAGTTGAATTCGTCGATGCTTCAGAGATCCGCGTACGTCGCGACAATGGCGCATTAGACAAATATGCAGTAACGAAATTCCGTCGTTCAAACTCCGGAACAAGCTACAACCAACGTCCGATCGTCCATTTAGGTGAAAAAGTCGAAAAAGGGGATACCTTAGCAGACGGACCATCTATGGAACAAGGAGAAATGGCTCTAGGACAAAACGTATTAGTTGGTTTCATGACTTGGGAAGGTTACAACTACGAAGATGCGATCATCATGAGCCGCCGTCTTGTCAAAGACGACGTCTACACTTCGATCCATATCGAAGAATATGAATCAGAAGCACGTGATACAAAATTAGGACCAGAAGAAATCACACGCGAAATCCCTAACGTCGGGGAAGACGCTTTGAAAGACTTAGATGAGATGGGGATCATCCGCATCGGTGCCGAAGTACATGACGGCGACTTGCTTGTAGGGAAAGTGACACCAAAAGGAGTGACTGAGCTATCAGCAGAAGAACGTCTATTGCATGCGATCTTTGGTGAAAAAGCACGTGAAGTCCGCGATACATCCTTGCGAGTACCTCACGGCGGCGGCGGGATCGTCCATGACGTGAAGATCTTTACCCGTGAAGCTGGCGATGAATTATCACCAGGCGTGAACATGTTAGTACGTGTTTACATTGTTCAAAAACGTAAAATCCATGAAGGGGACAAGATGGCCGGTCGTCACGGTAATAAAGGGGTTGTTTCCCGTATTATGCCGGAAGAAGATATGCCATTCCTACCTGATGGAACACCAATCGATATCATGTTGAATCCTTTAGGGGTGCCATCACGTATGAATATCGGACAAGTACTGGAATTACATTTAGGTATGGCTGCCCGTCAATTAGGTATCCATGTTGCAACACCAGTATTCGATGGTGCAAGCGATGAAGATGTATGGGAAACAGTTCGTGAAGCCGGTATGGCCAGCGATGCGAAAACTGTTCTTTATGACGGACGTACAGGTGAACCGTTCGATGGACGTGTTTCTGTCGGTGTCATGTACATGATCAAACTTGCCCACATGGTCGATGACAAATTGCATGCCCGTTCGATCGGACCTTACTCATTGGTTACACAACAACCATTGGGTGGTAAAGCACAATTTGGTGGACAACGTTTTGGGGAAATGGAAGTATGGGCACTGGAAGCTTACGGTGCGGCTTACACATTACAAGAAATCTTGACATACAAATCAGATGACGTAGTCGGACGTGTGAAAACATACGAAGCGATCGTCAAAGGCGAACCAATTCCAAAACCAGGTGTACCTGAATCCTTCCGTGTATTGGTGAAAGAATTGCAATCACTAGGATTGGATATGCGCGTTCTGGATATCAAAGACGCTGAGATCGAGCTTCGTGACATGGATGACGAAGACGATGATCTGATCACGGTCGATGCTTTGACAAAATTTGCTGAACAGCAATCTGCCAAAGAATTAGAAAAGAAAGCTGCTGAACAAGTGGAAGATGAGAAAGATGATGTCATCCAAAACTTTGAAACCGCAGAAGATAAACTAGACTGATCCGGTCTATGAGCTGCAAGGCGGTCGATGATCAGCCGTCTTGCGGTTTTGCCATTAAACGAAATGGAGGGAACCCCTTTTGATCGATGTAAATAAATTCGAAAGTATGCAAATAGGTTTGGCTTCTCCCGAAAAAATCAGAAGCTGGTCTTATGGTGAAGTAAAAAAACCTGAGACGATTAACTATCGTACCTTAAAACCTGAACGCGAAGGGTTGTTCTGTGAGCGGATTTTTGGTCCTACAAAAGACTGGGAATGTGCCTGCGGAAAATATAAACGGATCCGTTATAAAGGAATCGTTTGTGACCGATGCGGAGTAGAAGTTACTCGTTCGAAAGTCCGTCGTGAACGTATGGGTCACATCGAATTAGCAGCTCCTGTTTCACATATCTGGTACTTTAAAGGTATTCCTTCTCGTATGGGTCTTGTATTAGACATGAGCCCACGCGCACTAGAAGAAATCATTTACTTTGCCTCATATGTAGTCATCGAACCAGGAAATACGAACTTAGAGAAAAAACAATTGTTGACTGAACGCGAATACCGCGAAAAACGTGAACAATATGGACAAGAATTCCAAGCAGCAATGGGTGCAGAAGCAATCAAGCAATTGCTTGACCATGTCGACCTAGATGCAGAAGCTGCGGAATTAAAAGAAGAATTGAAATCTGCGCAAGGACAAAAACGTACACGTGCGATCCGTCGTTTGGACATCTTAGAAGCATTCCGTGCCTCAGGAAATGAACCAAGCTGGATGGTCATGGATGTTATCCCTGTCATCCCGCCAGATCTACGTCCGATGGTCCAATTAGAAGGCGGACGTTTTGCAACAAGTGACTTGAACGACCTTTACCGTCGAGTGATCAACCGTAACAACCGTTTGAAACGTTTGTTAGACTTGAATGCTCCTGGTATCATCGTCCAAAACGAAAAACGGATGCTGCAAGAAGCAGTGGACGCGTTGATCGATAACGGTCGTCGTGGACGTCCAGTGACTGGACCGGGTAACCGCCCATTGAAATCTCTTTCTCACATGCTGAAAGGGAAACAAGGACGTTTCCGTCAAAACTTGCTTGGTAAACGTGTCGATTATTCTGGTCGTTCCGTTATCGTCGTTGGACCTTTCTTGAAGATGTACCAATGTGGACTTCCAAAAGAAATGGCGATCGAATTGTTCAAACCATTCGTGATGCGTGAACTCGTTCAACGCGAATTGGCTTCAAACATCAAGAATGCAAAACGTAAAATCGAACGTCAGGAAGATGAAGTTTGGGATGTTCTAGAAGACGTAATCAAAGAACACCCAGTATTGCTGAACCGGGCACCTACGCTTCACAGACTTGGTATCCAAGCATTCGAACCAGTTCTAGTACAAGGCCGCGCGATCCGTTTGCACCCTCTTGTATGTGAAGCTTACAATGCCGATTTCGATGGAGACCAAATGGCTGTCCATGTCCCATTGAATGAAGAAGCACAAGCTGAAGCACGTATGCTGATGCTAGCTGCTCAAAACATCTTGAATCCTAAAGACGGTAAGCCAGTCGTAACTCCTTCTCAAGATATGGTCCTAGGTAACTACTACCTGACAATGGAAGAAGAAGGACGCGAAGGCGAAGGTATGGTCTTCAGAGATCAAAATGAAGCAGTGATCGCATGGCGTAACGGCTACGTTCATTTACACTCACGTATCGGTGTGAACCCTAATTCATTAGGCGACAAACCATTTACTGAATGGCAAAAAGAACGTACGATGATCACAACAGTCGGTAAGATCATCTTCAATGAGATCATGCCGCCAGAATTCCCTTACTTGAATGAACCGACAGACTTCAACTTGACTGTCCAAACACCGGACAAATACTTCGTTGAAGCTGGTACAGATATCCCTGCACATATCAAAGAACAGGAATTGGTCTTGCCATTCAAGAAGAAAAACTTGGGGAACATCATCGCAGAAGTCTTCAAACGATTCAAAGTCACTGAAACTTCTAAGATGCTTGACCGTATGAAAGACTTAGGGTACAAACATTCAACGCATGCTGGTATCACAGTTGGTATCGCAGACATCAGCGTACTGAATGAAAAACAAGATATCATCGAAAACGCCCATAAACAAGTCGAAACAATCACGAAACAATTCCGTCGTGGTCTGATCACAGACGACGAACGTTATGAACGTGTTATTGCTGTTTGGAACGCTGCAAAAGACAGCATCCAACAAAAACTGATGGAAGGTCTGGAAGCGAAGAACCCAATCTTCATGATGTCTGATTCTGGAGCCCGTGGTAACATCTCCAACTTTACACAGCTTGCTGGTATGCGTGGGTTGATGGCCGCTCCTAATGGACGAATCATGGAATTGCCGATCATCTCGAACTTCCGTGAAGGACTATCTGTCTTGGAAATGTTTATCTCTACTCACGGGGCTCGTAAAGGAATGACCGATACAGCCTTGAAGACTGCCGATTCAGGTTACTTGACTCGTCGTCTGGTTGACGTTGCCCAAGATGTGATCATCCGTGAAGAAGATTGCGGCACTGACCGTGGTCTTGAGATCCAAGCGATCCGTGAAGGAAATGAAATCATCGAATCACTTGAAGATCGTTTGATCGGACGTTACACACGTAAAGAAGTACGTCATCCAGAAACAAAAGAATTGATCATTGCTGGTAATCAGTTGATTTCAGAAGACATCGCAAAACAAATCGTTGATGCAGGTGTCGAAAAAGTAACGATCCGTTCTGTCTTCACATGTAATACGAAACACGGTGTCTGCAAACATTGTTACGGACGCAACCTTGCAACTGGTTCTGACGTTGAAGTCGGCGAAGCAGTTGGTACGATCGCCGCTCAATCAATCGGTGAACCTGGTACTCAGTTGACCATGCGTACATTCCATACCGGTGGGGTTGCCGGGGACGATATCACTCAAGGTCTTCCTCGTGTCCAAGAAATCTTTGAAGCACGTAATCCGAAAGGGCAAGCAGTGATCACAGAAGTGACAGGGGATGTCATCGATATCTCAGAAGATCCTGCAACACGTACGAAAGAAGTAACGATCAAAGGAACAACAGATACACGTACGTATACTGTTCCTTATACAGCACGTATGAAAGTAGCAGAAGGCGACATGATCCACCGTGGTGCACCGTTGACAGAAGGTTCGATCGATCCTAAGCAATTGCTGCAAGTTCGCGATGTATTGTCTGTAGAAAACTACTTGCTACGTGAAGTACAACGTGTTTACCGTATGCAAGGGGTAGAGATCGGCGACAAACATATTGAAGTAATGGTTCGTCAAATGCTGCGTAAAGTTCGCGTCATGGACCCAGGTGATACAGATATCTTGCCAGGTACATTATTGGACATCGCAGACTTCAAAGACCAAAACTACAATACTTTGGTTGCTGGTGGAGTTCCTGCAACTTCTCGCCCAGTCTTGCTTGGTATCACTAAAGCATCATTGGAAACAAACAGCTTCTTATCTGCTGCATCATTCCAAGAAACAACTCGTGTGTTGACGGATGCTGCGATCCGCGGTAAGAAAGATCCACTTCTTGGTTTGAAAGAAAATGTTATCATCGGTAAGATCATCCCAGCTGGTACTGGTATGCAGCGTTACCGTGACATGGAACCAAAAGAAGTCGGTGTTGCAAGTGAAAATGTCTATAGCATTTCAGACATCGAAGCGCAAATGGCTGCTGAAGATGCAATGAACAACCAAACAAAATAGAGATCGTTAAACAACAGAGTTGAGTGAAATCTCAACTCTGTTGTTTTGTTTTATATGGAAAGTAGCTTACCGCTCATTGGTGTGATTAGAAGAAGTAGGAAAGGATCTTGAAGGCATAGGCCGGTGTGTATTTTTGGTTATGTCAGTTAACTGTTTCCTACGTATCACTTCTTGTTTTATTTTAGACACCATGTTTTGGGTTATGTTAAAAAAAGATGCGATATCTTTTTGTCTAATCGTAGGTATTGTTAATGCTTGTACGATTTGGTTACGTAATTCTTGTGGTATGATCCGCCATTCTTTTTCCTTGGGTACTTCACCGAATCTCTCATACAAAAGCTGATGGGCATATTTTTCAGTATTATCTTCTACATCTACAGATTGCTTGTGGTATATTTTATTTACTGTAGTTTGGGACACACCAAAAAAAGTGGCGATCTGACTCTGACTAAGATCAGGTAATGTCAATGCATGAGCAATCTGTTCACGTATTTTTTGTGAGATATTCCTATCTTCTCTTTCTTTGGAAACTTCGCCAAATTCCTTATACAAGAGTTGATACGCCTGTTTTTGGCTTATCTCGTACACGTTATTTAGCGATACATCAAAAAATACTGCAATATGTTTTGGTTGAATATGAGGTAGTGTTATTGCGTATGCAATTTGCTTGTTTATTTCTTGTCGTGAAAACTTTTTTGTTCTTTCTTTAGAAGAAATATCGCCGAATGTTCTACGCAAAAGCTGATAAGCGTTTTTCTTACTATTTCCTTCTACTAGAGTGTTCGTTTTTGACCTGTCCACATCAACGGAAGGAACTAGCTCATTAGGGGAGGATGGTTTGTCCGTTTGTTGATAAATGGCTGAATCGGGCAATACTGTCGCTAGTTCATCGATAAGTTGTTGTTCATGTTTTGTAAGATGCTCGTGATCCGTTACGGTATCAAAACGATAATCTTCCCCAGAGGTGTTATTAGGTAGAAATGAAAAGGACTCCTCAAATGGCAGAGGATCAGGTGAATCTGGGATCATTGAAGTTAGTTCATCGACGATTTGTTTCTCATCTTCCATGAGAGTTAAAGAATCATCCATTGAATGAGAATCGTATTCATGGGAAGATACAAGAGTCGTTTTCATTTTTTTGCTAGTTTCAGTCAATAGGTCATCAAATGAAATAAGGCCAGTGGATATCTCTGGATTTTTTCTTTTTGCATTAGGCATAGTTATCCCTCCGATAACATGGGGTTATTTATTCACAGGATAAAATAAAGGTGAATCATTTCAGGATAAGCATACCATACAAAATTTATACACAGCGTGGCTGAAAAGACAACTTTTTCTTACCTGTGGAAAAAATGGTTCAACACAATTGTCATAGTTATCCACAGTCAAGCGTAAAAAGAAGGAAAATAGAGAAAAATCCATAAAAAATACCAGTAGGGGGTAATGATAGCTGATCGTTCAAAAAAGAACAGAGAAAATGGCTTCTTTTCAGCTGCTCTGTTCTTTTTTCTGGCTTTTGATGATGCATCTATTGAAAGAATGATTCTTGGGTTTTATTCTCAAACGATTAGTTGATATATCAACTATGGTGAGCTGTGGATCAGATAAAGAAGAGAGTGGCGGATTATTATCGAATCCATCACAACTACTGTTTTTTCTGTCACAAGCAAAACGTTATCCCACTTTTGGAAATCAAGGTATGATGAATGAAAAAGGAGGATTTTATATGACAAAAAAAGCAGTTTTCGCAGGCGGATGCTTTTGGTGTATGGTCAAACCGTTTGAAGAGCAGCAAGGAATCATCTCCGTGACATCCGGCTACACTGGCGGACATGTACCTAATCCGACTTATGAACAAGTAACGACAGGCACAACAGGTCACACAGAAGCAGTAGAGATCGAATACGATCCAGCGCTCATTTCCTATGAGCAGCTAGTAGAGATCTATTGGCAGCAGACCGATCCAACTGATGCTCTAGGTCAGTTTGCTGACCGCGGCGATTCTTATCGTCCAGTTATTTACTACAGTGATGAGGAAGAGCGGGAAATCGCAGAACGATCGAAACAGTCTTTACAAGAAAGTGGCAGATTCGATAAACCGATCGTAACGAAAATCGAACCACGCACCGACTTCTATCCGGCAGAAGATTACCACCAAGACTATTACAAGAAGAACAAGCTGCATTACACCCTTTATCGAGAAGGCTCAGGAAGAGCAGGATTTCTTCGTAAACATTGGTCTTGATAATCGAATATCGAATTTGAAAGAGCAGGCTGTCAGAACAGACAGACCTGTTCTTTTTGCTGCGACAAAATCATCAGTAAAGCCACGCTTAGAAAAGGGATAAAAGGCAGTTTCTCCAATTTTTCTTTGTACCGAAGAGAATAGATTAAAAAGAAGCACACACCGAAAAAACTGGCCGTGAACAACAGCTGGACGAATGAAACGAACGGCAATCCACCGCTCCAGCAGATCAGTAGCAAGATATCCCCTGTACCCAAATAAACGCGAGAGCAACATGCAAGAAGGCAACCGATCATGCTTGCAACAAGCATATTCTGCCACTGGAAACAGCCTGAGACCCACCAGAGAAGCCATAGAACGAGCCAAGAAGCATAAAGGATCTTGGCTTCGACCAAGAGATAAAGGACATCCATCAGCGCAAGCAGCCAAGCAGAAAGCAGCCAGATCAGAACAGTGAAGCTTCTCTCGGGAAACCAAACGAAAAACCAAACGAAGAATCCGCCAAAACAAATCTCTGTCACCAAATAAAGCGGTGATAAAGGACAGCGGCAATGCCGACAGCGAAATCTTAGAACGATGATCGATAGGACCGGAATCAGCTCATACCAAGAAAGAAAATGGTTGCAATTGACACAATGAGAGCTAGGATGAATAATAGAGTGACCTTGTGGCAATCGCTGTGCTGTCAAAAATAAAAATGACCCGACACAGCTGCCAATGATAAAATAAAGTAGCATAAGAAAAATCCTCCTTTCAAAAATAAGATACGCAAACATGCGAAAAAATATGTACATCATTTAATTTGAGGTGAAAAAATGAATGTTTCAATCGGACTAGACATAGGAACGACACAAACAAAAGCTGTTGCCTTCACAGATGAAGCAAAAGAAGCGGCTTCTGCTTATTTTCGTTATCCGCTGATACAAGAAACCCAAGGAATGGCAGAACAAGATCAGGAACTGATCTTTCACGGGGTCTGCACCGTCATCAAAGAAGTCAGTCAAAAACTGCCGAAGGGGACGAAGATCCAATTCATCTCCTTCTCTTCTGCGATGCACAGCTTGATTTTATTAGATACGAACAAAGAGCCGCTGACACGGATGCTCACATGGGCAGACAATCGTGCGGCAGACGAAGCAGAGGCATTTAAACATACTGTACTCGGACAGGAATTCTACCAACGAACAGGAACGCCGATCCATCCGATGACGCCTTTCAGCAAGATCAAATGGCTGCAAAAAAGCAAACCAGAATTGATCCAGCAGACTGCTTTTTATGTCGGGATAAAGGACTATATTTTTTATCGGCTGTTTGGTGAACTAGTTTGTGATTACGGGACAGCCTCCGGAACAGGTTATTTCAATATCCATACCTTCCAGTGGGACGAAACCGTTCTAGGAAATCTGGATATCAAGCAGGAACAGCTTCCTAAGCTTTTGCCGTCGACTTATCCGTTCAATGGATTAGGGACAGAAATGGCAGGAAAACTAGGGCTGGAAAATGATATATCATTTGTTTTGGGCGGAGCAGATGGCCCTTTGTCCAATCTCGGATTAGGAGCATTCGGCAACAGTATCGCTGCTCTGACGGTTGGTACAAGTGGCGCTTTGCGGTTCATTTCTGCTCAGCCGAAGTTCCATCCGCAAATGGAGACTTTTTGTTATGTACTCGATCAAACACATTGGGTCGTAGGTGGTGCGACGAGTAATGGCGCAGGGATCTTCGATTGGGCAAGTCAGACGTTTTTGCAAGAAGTAGTCCAAGAAGCGAAAAAACGCGGAGAAAATCCGTACGATGCCCTCCTTTCTGAGATCGCGTTTGTCCCACCTGGAGCAAATGGGCTGATCTTCCATCCGTATTTGCTGGGAGAGCGGGCGCCATTGTGGGATGCCGAAGCTTTCGGTAGTTTTATCGGTTTACAGCGTCAACATACTGAAAAAGAGATGATGCGTGCAGTCTTGGAAGGGATCTGTTTGAACCTTGATCGTATCTTATCCGGCATTTGTCAAGAAGGACAGCTGACAGAGATCCGGGCGACTGGCGGTTTTGCGCAATCACCGATTTTCCGTCAGATGATGGCAGATGTCCTAGGTTATCCTTTAGTTTTTCCGACCGTCAGAGAAGCATCTGCGTTAGGTGCTGTGATCTTGGGGTGGCAAAGCCAAGGGAAAATCACTCATTTGAGCGAAGCACAGGAACTGATCCAGCTAGAGGAACAAGTCGCCGTGCAAAAAGGGAACCATGCCGTCTATCAAAAAATCTATCCGTTGTTTGTCTCGACGCAAAAACTTCTGGCAAATAGCTACCAGCAATTTGCCCAGCTTAGAGAAGATCTGGCAGAAAACGAGCTGACCTGAAAAACGATAGGCTGTCCGCTGAATGAAAACCATTCTCATGTAAATGGTTTTGGTGTACTTTTTAAGGAAAGTCTACTATCATTTTAAGTGTAAAAATATGTTAGGAGGCAGTAAAATGAAATTCCAACAAACCAAAGAAGTATTAAATCAACTAGTTGCAGATCTTAGCCAAATGTCTGTTGTCGTACATCAAACACACTGGTACATGAGAGGACCAGGTTTCCTTACTTTACACCCAATGATGGACGAATTCATGGATGACTTGAATGCGCAATTGGATGAAGTCTCAGAACGTCTGATCACATTAGATGGCTCACCATACTCTACATTGCGCGAATTTGCAGACAACACGAAAATCCCTGATGAAGTCGGCCGTTGGGATCGTACTATCCCAGAACGTCTAGAAACATTAGTTGCAGGGTATCGCTATCTAGCAGACCTTTACCAAAAAGGGATCGAAGTTTCTGGCGAAGAAGGCGACGACCCAACGCAAGATATCTTCATCGAATTCAAAACAGCAACAGAAAAACGTATCTGGATGATCCAAGCTCATTTGGGCAAAGCGCCAGAAATCGACGCATAAGCGCGAAACGTATCGTTAATATGTAGAAAAAACTGCGGAACAGCATTGTTTCGCGGTTTTTTATATTATAAAACGACCCTTTTGTAAAAAAAGAAAGCAAAAAAGTAAAGTTTCATATAATTTTTTCAACCGATCAGAAAAACGTTGACATTGACCGGATTAGCAGGTAATATGTTAAATGGTATTGTTTGCCCCACAAAGAGCCCCGGAAACTCGAAGTGTATGTCAAACATCAGAACTTAAATTGGAGGAAACTAACGTGCGTACAACATATATGGCCAAACCAGGCGAAGTAGAACGTAAATGGTATGTAGTAGACGCAACTGATGTTCCATTGGGACGTCTTTCAACAGTTGTTGCATCTGTACTACGTGGTAAAAATAAACCAACTTTCACACCTCATTTGGATACTGGCGATTTCGTTATCGTCATCAATGCAGACAAAGTGAAATTAACAGGTAAAAAAGCGACTGATAAAATTTATTACCGTCACAGCAACTACCCAGGAGGATTGAAATCAATCACTGCTGGTGAATTGCGTGCTAAAAATTCTCGTCGTTTGATCGAAACTTCTGTAAAAGGTATGCTTCCTAAAAACACTTTAGGCCGCAAACAATTTACAAAATTGAATGTATACGGTGGAGCAGAACATCCACATGCAGCACAACAACCAGAAGTTTTAGACATCACAAACTTAATCTAATAGGAGGGAATTTCATTGGCACAAGTTCAATATATCGGCACAGGCCGTCGTAAAAACGCAGTTGCTCGCGTACGTCTAGTACCAGGAACTGGTAAAATTACTGTAAATAAAAAAGATGTTGAAGAATACATCCCACATGCTGACTTGCGTGAAGTTATCAATCAACCTTTCGCTGTTACTGAAACAAAAGGCGCTTATGATGTATTTGTTAACGTAAACGGTGGAGGCTACGCTGGACAATCAGGAGCTATCCGTCATGGTATCGCTCGTGCATTGCTAGAAGTTGATCCTGACTTCCGTTTAGCGCTTAAACGTGCTGGCTTGCTTACACGTGACGCACGTATGGTCGAACGTAAAAAACCAGGTCTTAAAAAAGCTCGTAAAGCATCACAATTCTCAAAACGTTAATATCGTTCGAGCAAAACACACCTTCTATTTGGAAGGTGTTTTTTTGTGTGTTATGAGAAATTGTACTGGGCAAATGTTGCGTCCAGTAACCTTGATCTTAAATTTCCAGACACTTTCCAGTTTTGGAAAGTGTCTTTTTGTAGTGGTTACATATAAAAAGTTATTACTAAGTTACATAGTTATTGAAATCAATTTAAAATAGTATATTTAGTATTGAATTAAATCAAAAATATAAGAGCTAATATGAATTATGGGAACAATTTATTTGTTAAATATTTTAATTTTATTTTTTTCACATATAAAAAATGGTATCTTTATTGTAGGTATTTATAATAATTGTGGGTGATTAAATTATTACGTTAAGAATGTGAGAATAATTTGAAAGAAGGGGTTTAATTTGGAATATGAAGATATAAAGAATTGTAAATTAGTACAAGTTCAAGAAAAAGGCCATCCTTTTGCCGGTATAGAATCAGAAACTATAATAGAGATAATTGAGCTTTATTATACAGGAAAATTATCAGTAACTAAAATAATTGATAAATTTGGACTTAAAATTGATAAGGTTTCTAAATTCTCCACGTATCTACCGTTTTTCTATACAAAAGAAAAATGTCCTTATGATGATTTACATCTAATTGCAAAATTGCCGAGTAAATCTAGCTTAAAATATTTTTCTCCAGATCTTCACTGCAATAAATGTGGTCATATTGAATATTATAAAGGTAGTAAGCTTTGTAGTTGTAACAATTGTCAACTAAAAAAAGAAAATGAAAAAAAGAGAATTTCAACTATTATCAATGATATTTATCTAGATAGTGAAATTGAATTTCAAGATATTAAAGTTTTTGACAGAGTAAATATTGCAGCGTTACTTCAAATTAGCAATTTAGAATTTAATTGCTTAGTACCACAATATAAAACGTATAAGGGATCAATAAATGGGTTTACAATGGAGACTCTTAGGGACTTAATTGATAAAGATATATTGAAAGTCTCTGAACAAACACCCATAGAAGTCTTTTCGAACATTACTGATACAAGTTTTTCTTATAAAGTGGATGAAACATTGTTTTCCTTAAATATAACAAACGAATATTATAGCAGAAAGGAATTGTTTGAAAAACTAAAGTATTTAGACGATATCGAGATAGAAAATTCTAGGGAATATATTCATTTGTGGAAGAGTTATGTTATTCAAGAGCTACTTAAGATATTTAAATTTGAAATGAAAAAATTGGGATTTTCTAAAGAATTGGATAACGAAGAAAAAGAAAAGATGCTTTATAATGCATTTGATGGATGGCTTAAGTTGTATACCCCGTCACAAGTCTATGCACTATTATATAAATCAATAAGAGATGCTGACAATGCGAGAACAACTGGAACAATTGGCAACTATCGATATCATGAAATTAGGTTTATCATCGTACTAGTAGACAAAATGATTATTAAGTACGAGCAGGAAGGTTGGGAAATTAAGAACTATGATTATCCAAATCAATTAGAATTAAATATACAAACGAAATTGTTCTTTATGAACGTTATCAAAGAAAAAAATTGGTTTAATATAATTATTCCAGATTGGAACCAAGTTACTTTTGAGAAAATTAGTATAAGCCATAACGTCGTTACTAATTATTCGGAGTATGTTGAGAAACTTGAATGTCAAAAATTTGATGATAATATAGATATAACACTTCACATGGCTAGATATTATTATCTTATACCGTATGGGGTAGTGATATATGATGGCAATGTTGAATGTTTGTTTGCAACAAGTAAAGATTTAGTAGATTATCTAGCAATTTTAAAGGACTCTGAACGAGTTGGAACAGAAGATGTTGGAGAAAGAGTTGAGATGCAAATTTCTCGTGCATCATCTTTTTATGTTGATAAAAGTTATTCATCAAATATTATTTATTTAGTAATTAAGAAATTGATAGAGAAAGGAATTCCAACTCTTGATGAATGGAAAAATAGAACTAATTAGTTTTATTAATGTATACTGTATTTAAAATATAGTAATCTTATTTTAATAGGGAAAAAATATTTTTTGAAAAATTGATTTATGTGGAATGGAGGAATTAAATTGGAACTCACTGATAAAAATACTTTTAGCTATAGAAGTAGTAAATATAGAAAAATTATTAATGAGAAAGAATTAAAAAAAACATGTATTGAATATTTGGAAGTTCACTCTATAGCTTTTAATCAAGAAGAATTTGATGATATTAGGACAATTACTGGGTGGGCTCGCTATATGTGTGAAGAAAAGAATATTTCTATTAGTGAATTTAATGGCATAATATTTTCTAATATGACATTTACGTGTAGCAATATTTTTTTGGACAAAATTACTAGTAATATTTTAGATAAAGATATAGAAATTTTTTTTGAGTTCATAATTAACAATATAAATAAAGATTTAGTCGGAATTGATCAATTTGAATTGATGAAAAAAAGTGGATTTAATTTATTAGATTACGCTGTAACTACAAAGAGCAATAAGTTGTTTTTTCCTCTACTTGAATATGATGCAGATACAATAAGGATATTATGTATCGTTCAATATGAAACTAAAAAAGATCGGGAACATAGAATGTGTTCAATTATTATCAATAGAAATAATAATGATGTTTCTTTTTATATTAATGGTACGCTTGGTAGTTTTGAACTATCTAATTACAATAAAGAGACAGTTTCTGGTGCAAAAGCCTTTTTTGTTTTACTCAAAAGATTTTTAAGTTCTTGTTTAAAAGTAACATTTATCCAGAGAAACCTAATCTATCAGAGCGAAAGAGAAAAAATATTTCTTTTTTGTAAAAAATTGAATCAGTGCATGATAGAAGACTATTCTAAGGATTTAGAAGTAGGTATTGGATCTACACTTACCGGACAAATTACACGAACATTTAACCAACTAAGAAAGATGAATGATTCTATAAAAGTAGATAGAAAGACTAAGGAAAACGTATACAATAAAATTTTTGATACATATTTGGGGCAGTATATTACTAAGGGGTATACAGAGAATGACTTGAAAAATAAAGCTATCGAAAAAGGTATGTATTGTTATCCAACTAAAATAAGTTTTACTGGACAGGAATTGTCTAAAGGAAAAGCAAAGACTAGAGGAAAGGAAATACCTTTAGTTTTTGAAGATGTATTTTATAGCTTAAATACAGATATAGATAATGCAAAAAAATTAGAAGAGGTTACAATAGCATGGTTTGATCAAAAATTTTTTGGTGGCAAAGACGAAAAAGATGTTAGTCAAACAACGATAACTGTTAATAAGAAATATTTATTAATAACCATGAATAACTCTGTTAATAAAAATAAGGGAATGACTACGTATGTTAAGCAAACTATTAGAAAAATACTTAATCAGGAATGAGCAGACATATTTGTCTCTCAATACAATTGCAATTAACATTCAAGGTGTAAGTCAAAGAGAACAATTTTTGAATTATTTTCGTGAGTATTTAAATACATACGAAGCAGAACAACTATTTTCAGAATTAATAGATGAAGGGTTTATCCAACAATCTATTCAATATGAATGTTCTGATGAATTTCATTCAGCAATAGTTTTACAGGAAAATTGTGAGTACTGTAAACAAAAAATCGAAGAGCATGAATACTACAATATGTTCAAGATAAATTTTAAAAAAGAACTAAGAAACTATAATATGAAATTGATGGATAGCTATTTTAAAAATGGTTCAGATATAGTTATACGAGATTTAAGAAATAATATGCATAGGGTAATTCCTTTTGTTGGAGCAGGGGTAAGTAAGACATTGGGATTTCCATTATGGAAAGAACTATTTCTTTATGCTCGTGATGATATACCTGAAAAATATGTTGCTATATTTGACAAAAGGTATGAAGATGGTGATATAGATAAATTAATAGAATGTATTTTGGAGTTTAATCCTTTAATACAAGATGAAAAAGACTTAAAGAGTAGAATAATTAAGCCTCAGATTATTAAAAAATTGACAAATGAAGAAATTGCTAATTCTATTCTACCTAATTTATTAAATCTAGACGCAGAATATATTTTAACAACTAATTATGATAATTCTTTAGAACAGTGTAATACACTTAAAGAAAAGGGTTATGATATAACCAATAATATTTTGAACTTTGAAGGGTTTGAAAATCTGGTAAACCAGAAGTATATATTTCATTTACATGGTGATATAAGTCAACTGGATTCCATGATCGTAACTACTGAGGATTATGAAAGGCTATATTCTAAAGAAAAAAATAGAAGAATATTAACTGGTTTGATAAGTAAATATTCAATGTTATTTTTAGGGTTTTCAATGAGTGACAATTATTTTTCTAAAGAGCTAAAAAGCATAAGTGATTCAAATAGTGGATATGGAACTAACTATATGGTTTTAATAAATGGTGATGCCTCTACTGAAAAAAAGGTTTTGGATAGTAATAATGTTAAATTTATCAATATAGTTACTGATACAAAAAATGAAGATAGTTATGATGTGAAAGCTCAATATAATTTTCTTTTCAATTTTTTGTGTGGCAATATATTTGATTGATTCATTTAAGAAAACTATATAATAAACCAGTAATAAAAAGAGCAGTAAACAAAATAAACTAGACTTTAAAGATTGAAGAATAGCTATAGAAGTAGTCTTGTTCTGATCCACGTGGATTTTTGGATACGCCTTGAGGTACGAGAGCTTTAAAATGTGCTAAAATCTATTAAAACAATACTTGTTGAAATATTGCTTAATCTATTATTACTAAAGGAAATTTCAATTCTTTAAAATTGTTTGATACAGAATTAGGTCTTAAAAAAGACCGTAAAGCATTACAATTCTCAAAACGTTAATATATTTTCTATATCGACATTTTCAGACGTTTCGCGATTCAGTTTGCGAAGCGTCTTTTTTTTGAGTTGACACCATTGCTTTCAAAAAAGTGAAAATCAATGAATTTTTAGTTGTTATATAGCCATAACCCATTGATATTAAAGGAATTTGAGACATATTAAAAAAATGGACGACTGAACTAGGTCTTAAAAAGCCCATAAAGCAACGCAGTTCTCAAAACGTTAATTGCGATTATCGTTCGAGTTCACGAGTTACGAGAATCGTACTGGGTGAAGCAATGCTGAGCGCAGTTTCCTAGATTCTAACTTTTCTGGCACTTTCCAATCTTTTGGAAGGTATCTTATTTTATTTTGGTTCTATGATATTTGGTGTTATTACTTAAATCTAGTAAGGACACCACATACCTTTTTATAACAGAAAGACATTTGAATTCTCTATAATTAAGTAGCCTAACCATTTCATTTATAGAAGGAAAATACAAATGTCTTTACCTAAGAATATCAAAATAAAAGATGACAATACAGACAATATGATCAAAGAGCGGGTCCATTGCAGAATAGCCCATTTTTTACGGGAATATTGACTTATAAACCGCGCCACTGCGAACTGTGCGGCTTTAAAACAGTGATTCGTCACTCGTACAAAGAGAGCTTAATCTAGCTGATTCTTTATCAAGAAGTCCCTTCTTATCTTAGTTTATTCAAGAAGCGCTTCTATTGTAATCATTGTCGTCACACATTTACAGCTAAAACCAATTATGTCGCTGAAAACTGCTACCTTTCGCAACCATTGAAATTTGCGACCACTGGTGATTTAAAGAAGAAGATCTCCATGAAAGATATTGCGGTACGATACTTTGCATCGTCTAAAAATGGTCGAATGCGCAATAGATTCTTTCTTTGAATAACTGCATCTAAAGCTTACTTACCGAAAACCGAAACATTTGAATAATTGATAAATTCAAAGGAACCAAAGACTGTGAAGCGCAATGAGCTTTATTCTCAGTGATGCCGACAATAGAAACACTTTTGCCGACCGAAGAAACTTTAAATTAACTATATATTTCCAACGTTTCACCCTGAAAGCAAGACAAAATGTGACACATATTGTAATGGACAGGAATGCTTTCTAGCACGTAGTGACACGAACTCTTTTTCCGAATACATATGTATCGATCGACTGGTTTCACTTAGTTCAACAATTGACTCGTACCTTCAATAAGCAACAAATCCAAACCATGAACCGGTTGAAGAAAAGCGATCCTAAAGCGATGAAAGTTTATCGTAAATAAAAAAAATTGGCGGACTGCCTTGAAAAAAGAAATCAAACTCAATTATGATTTTCTTCAGAAATTCCCGCTTTTACAACGAAAGTACGTGACCGAATCAAACGTCATAGACTATCTACTTTAGATCGATAAGCACTTGCGTAAAAGTTATGAAGTCTATCAGGAATTGTTGGCTTTTTTGAAGTAAAATATTTTACTGCTTAGTCAAGATCATTAAACGAATCACTTTTGGCTTTCTAACATTTCGCCGTTTGCGCATGAGGATTTTAATTCAACAAAATTTCTGTGAGATTATTTAATAACACAAAAAGAGGAAACGTCCAATGTTTCCTCAAGGTGATTTAATTAAAACAAAAAAATATTTGACAAAGAGACAAAATACTTCGTTGTTTTATATTAGTTTTCTTCATGTTTATCATATAGATATTCACGAATAGATTTACTTATTATTTTTGAAAAATAGGGAGGTACTGCGTTTCCGATTTGTTTGAAGGCGGCAGTTCTAGAATCTTCAAAGTAGAAATCGTCAGGGAAAGTTTGTATCCGTGCAGCTTCTCTAACTGTTATTGAACGATTTTGTTTAACATCTGGATGGATATAATAATGGCCATCTTTGGCGATATGTGCAACAACTGTATGACTGAAACCTTTGCCGTTTATAGCCTTAAATCTATCTAAAAATATATTGGTTTTTTTATGTGTGATAAGATGTGCTGGTAAATCAGAGTATTTAACATTTTTATTTTTTTTCTTTTCTTCAGCTACGATTCTGTAGATAGCTAAATCATTTTCTTTGTTTGGTCGGCAAATATTTTGTGTCAGGGGGACATTATCTTTACGTAGATTTTTTTTGACAAAAGTATTAGCGGGTGTATTAGAATACTCATTCTTTATTTGTCCTGCATTCATCAAAGGCAAATCTTGAAATAACTGATTAATTGTTGGAGGCGTTTCTTTATATTTTTTAATCCAATTGAAGAAATCTTCATTTTTACTTTTTTTCTTTTGACCAAAAATGAAAAGCCTCTCTCGTGTTTGAGGAACACCATAGTCAGCGCAATTAATCATTTTTTTTTCAATTTTATAGTGGTTAGTTCCATTGATATTTGAAAATTCATTAATAATTTTATCAAAAAGTTTTTGCCCATCTAGATCTTTGAAAGACAATAGACCTTTTACATTTTCAAAAATAAAAAAATCCGGGTTATAACGTTCCAAAAATTTAATATAGTACTTATATAAATAGATTCGCTCATCTTGTTCTTTGATTTTTTCATTCTGAGAACGACCAATAGTGGAGTACGATTGACAGGGAGGACCACCAATTACTCCATGAATTTTTTGAGAATTTTTATTAAGATCTATGGTAGAAAAAATATTTTCGATGGTATCTTCTCCAATACCGATATTGATAACTTTTGAAACTACATGTTCAGGTATTTTTGAAAAAAATTTATCATGGGTAATTTTTCCAGTTATATAATCATAATAAAGATTAAGATTATTTTTTTCTTTTAGATAATAATATGCATCTCTTAGCTTAAGTGTTTTGCTAGCAGAATGATCCATCTCTACGTGGGCAATCAAATTAAAAAATTCCGTATTTCGAAAACCTTCTGTTAGCCCACCAGCACCAGAAAACAAATCAATTATATTTAACATACTTACACCTCGAGAGTATTATACCAAGTTTGTAGTGGATAAGCTACTGAAACTATGCACTAAAAATCATATTAGTCAAGTAACTTAAGGTGTTGTATAATTTAAGATAAATCTAGGTTGGGAGTGCCAATTGTGGAGTTAGTAAAAAAATTAATTTTCTTGAATAGCCCTTTTGGCTATATTTCAAACAATGTAAAAAAAATTATTTCAGATTTTTTTGCTTTAGAAGAAATTGAAGGACAATCATATAATTATCAGTATTTAAATGGCAACTATTATAAGAATCTGGCTTATGCTATTTGCATGTGGATTGCAGCTGAGAATATTTCTAGTAATATGAAGTTAGATATGGATAGATTGAAAATAGGTCAGGAAATCCAATTTCAGAA
The DNA here is from genome assembly GCF_011038845.1 of Enterococcus sp. ZJ1622. GTDB lineage: Bacteria > Bacillota > Bacilli > Lactobacillales > Enterococcaceae > Enterococcus_B. The sequence continues at coordinate 164,688 of NZ_JAAKDW010000004.1, read as the reverse complement.
TCAATTCTATAGATACAAAGGAAAGGATAGTCTTACTGGAAAATATAGGATTGAAATCGTAAATAGAAAATCTGTCTATGAGCGTATTTTACCTCGTGAAAAATTAGAGAATGAAGCGAGCGTGGTTATAAGGACAAAAAAACAAAAGATAACATCTGCACGTCAAAATTTCGCCAATTTTTTGGAAATTGAGCAAGCTAGTTGGACAAGTGATAAGTCAATTATAATAATAATGGAAAGAAAGTATATAAATGAGCTACTGTTGGCAAATGTTAATATTGGAAATGATAAATATACATTTGATCAAGTGTGTAGCAGTAATTATTTAAAAAACGATATGGAAATTGGTTCACTGCCTAAAATGAATAGTATAGAAGAACCAATGGTGTTATTTTCTGCTAGCTTGCAAGCTGTTGTTGATTATTTAGATGATAATGAAGGAGCTGTGAAAGAACAAGCGGTATTTGTTCTTGGAGATAAATGGTTTAAGGAAAGTCAAATGTCTAGCTTAATTAATTTAGAAGATGCGTGTTGTGAGTATCAAATTCCACTGAAAATTTATTCGAGTATTCCGATGGTTATGGCATGGAATGCATTAGATTTTATTGGCTCTCTTGAAGGTGAATATTGTTGGCTTGACCCTTTAGAAGCAGGTAATTATCAATTTAATTATCACTTTGTTGAAAATAATCATGAATTTGAAAAAGCTATTAATCAATTAAACGAAATATTATCGGAAATTAAATTAAATCCAGAGTTAAAATACTTGGATAAAATTTTGAAGATATTTTTGAAAATGAATTATAGTCTAACTACAGGGAAATCTAAAACATTAGAAAATCAGTTGATGAAGGTACTAGAGTATCTTGAAAAAAAAGGTATCTCAGATTTTGATGAGTTGCCAGATATTTTAATTGAAATTTATGAAAATCGATTTGGTTACCAAGTTAAGAAAAAAATTGAACAAATTAGGCATAAAAATTCAAATTGTGCAATAATTGTTATGAATCAAATGGTATCAGAAATTTCTGAACTATATAGAAATGAAAAACAATTGACTGTGATTTCCTATAAAACTGTAATTACAGAAGATTTATACAATCAATTTGATCAGATTATACTTTTATCACCATATGCATCGGATAGAAAAAAATGGCTTTCTAGTTATTGTTGCAATCAAGTTGATATTATAATTCCTAGAATACAGGAAAAATATTTGCCTTCTTCTTTAAATAGGGAAAAGAAGATATTGGAAAAATTATATCAAATTGATTTTTTTGGACAGAGCGTAGAATCTTCAGCATATCTACATTCAATTAATAAGTATTTATCTCAAAGAAAACTACCTGTTATTCCAGAAGGTGATTTTGAAGGGTATGATTCTTTGGACATTATAGAAAAGGATCACGTAAACCAAGGTACATCTACGATAGAAAACTGTGATGAAGATTATGATAACACTGTTGGGGATGTTTCTTTACAGATTGTTCTGCAGTCGGGCAATGCCATAATGACTACAAATTATGGCAAACTTTTCGTACTAGAAAAAGATGGGAAAATTAAAAGAGTCACATCTTCGGAAATTAGGGTCAATCAAGAAGTACTAGAACTTTTGGTACCCTATTCAGATGAGTTTTATCGTCAAAGATTGAAAAAATTTAGTGGAACTAACCGAGATATGAATCGCTATAGGGAAATAAATATATTCGAGTACTATGATTATCTATGGAAACGTGAATTTATAACATTTATAAATAAAAATAATTTGAACACAAAACAGTTGAAAATTAAACTTGAAAAATTAGGGTTTCAAGAAAAGTCGCTCCCGTTTTATAAAAGATGGTCTTCTTTTGAAACTATCCCAATAGTTCCTCAAGATCGAGAATTCATAAAATTTATTGGTCTTATGATTGGTAATGTTGATATTGCTAATAATTATGAACAATATGCTGTTGCTAGCGCAAATGTTAAGCGAAGGCTAACAGAGACTAGAGACCATTTTATTACAAGTATTGATGGAAAATATCTAGAAGATGTAATTCTAGATCCGACTGTTATAGGATATGTAATAGATAAAATTACTCAAATTAATCACGTTTCTTTAAAGGATATTCCTAGGAACTTTACAAATAGAATCATTGGGAGGGATACAGTTGAGTATTCAGAAAGATAAAGGAAAACAAAAAGAGATACGAGATAAATATATCGAAGCAATCAGTGCATTATTATTAGGACCTGGTTCTGAGAAAATCAATGTAAATTTTGCTGAAGAGATTATTTCAGAGAAGCCTCAATCCCGTTATGCAACAGGAATTTTATATCCTATTAAAGATGATATCGGTGAACACGAGTTGGAAGAAGCTTCCTTGGACATTCAAGGTGGATTCGATAAAGAAGCCTCGATTGAAATTGATAACAGTTTTTTACCTTCATCTATTGGGATCACTTTTTATTGCAAAACCAAGATTAAACAGGTGAGTTTCTCTGTATCTACAGCACGCTATGAATCCCTTAAAAATCCTTATGTTGAAACAACGACAAAAATTTTAAAAACGTTGCAGCATTATTTATATGAATCAAAAGTAGAAAAAGTTGACCAGCTTTTTGAAATAGACGAAGAGGGAAAAAGAATTCGTCTAAAAAACTACAATGAAGAGACTGATAAGATAATTAACAATCTGTCTAAGGAAATGTATAAGAGTGAAAACTTAGATGAGGATACCAAGTTTTTGGTTAGTAAAATTAAAAATATCAATTATGGTAAAAAGAGCTGCTTTCAACGTAAACCACTTGAAAGTGATGTACTACTTGAATTGCATGATGGAGTGAGAAATCAAGAAATCAAATTTGATGAAGAATGTTCAGTCCAGTTATTTTCAAAAATAAAAGAGTTGAAAGTGGGAAATGAAATTGTAGCAGCAGTTACTCTTGTAGTGAAGAATATTTCAAAAAATCATTTTTTTCAAACAGAGATAAAAATTCCTGCACAAGAAGGAATCACTTTTATCGCATCCGAAGACATTAAAATCCCTGATTTAGCTAAATTGGATCCAGAAGATGCAATGAATTTATTTTTGTATCGTCAGAAAAAAACTTATGCCCATGGTCAGGGTGTATCTGCTGTTTGGAAAGAAGAGAATGGAAATATAAGTGAGATTAAGACGAGTTATCTACCTAGCTATGAACTGTTGCCGATGTCATTTGAGATTCCTGAGCTGACAGAAGATATTTTAAGGGCTGACAGCTATATTGATATGGAAAAAGAAGGTCAAATAAGTAAATTAAATTCCTTTGTTGTGGCCTATGATAATTGGGTTCAAAAATTGGAGTCATCTGTTGATAATTTAATTCCAGAATTTCAAAAATATGCTCTGGAAAATATAAAAAAATGTCAAGAATGCAGTTTACGTATGAAGAAAACTATAACATTTCTTGAAGAAGATGATAAGGCTTTTGAAGCTTTTAATCTTGCCAACAAAGCAATGTTACTTCAAAGAATTGATAGTGCTGAACAAAAGGTGTTTTGTTACGAGACATCTGATTTTCAAGACGTTGCATTTAATTGGCGGCCGTTCCAATTAGCCTTTACACTGCATTCTTTGGAATCTATTTTAAACGAAAACAGTGATGATCGAGAGATTCTAGATTTGATCTGGGTTAGTACTGGTGGTGGGAAAACTGAAGCCTATTTATTCGCAATTGCAGCGGTAATTATCTACCGAAGAATGAGTTACAGTAATTCAGATGGTGTCAGTGTAATCATGCGCTATACTTTGAGACTTTTAACATCTCAGCAATTCGAGCGAGCTTCGCAATTAATTTGTTCACTGGAATTTATCAGAAGGCGTGCAAGTGGCTTGGGCGATACCGAGATAACGATAGGACTATGGATTGGTGAAGGAACGCAAAATTATTTGAAGGCAGCTAAAGCCGATTTTGAAAATATGTTAAATGCGCATACTATTGAAGAAGCTAAAAGAAAAAATACATTCCAAGTTTTAAAATGTCCTTGGTGCAAAGAAGAACATAGCATTGTTCCAAGTGAAGAAAAACGTAATATCCCAAGACAATGGGGTTACTCACCGATTATAACCCGTAAATCTCATTATAATATGAAATGTAATAATAAAAACTGTGAATTTTCAAAAGGACTTCCAATTTATGTTGTCGATGAAAGCATTTACAATGTGCGCCCGACGTTGCTATTCGGTACTGTTGATAAATTTGCGCAGGTACCTCTTAAAGAAGAAACTCAGTATCTATTTGGTTCCGATGACTTAACCAAGTACCGTAGACCCGAATTGATTATTCAAGATGAATTGCACTTGATCTCAGGGCCTCTTGGGAGTATTGTGGGGTTATACGAAGCGGGATTTGATTATATTTTTAAAAGTGGAGAAGGTACAATATCTCCAAAATATATTGCTTCAACGGCTACAATTAGAAATGCAGGGGAGCAAGTTAAAGCAATTTTTGACAGAAAAGTATTTCAATTTCCGCCCAATGGGATTGATGTAGCAGATAATTTCTTCGTGAAAGAAAATGCTGTTGAACCAGGGCGAGCTTATCTAGGTATTATGTCTACAGGAAAATCACAGGTTACAACTGAAATTAGATTAGTATCTGCTATGTTACAAGCTATTACCGAGATTGGTCTAGAACCTGATGAGGAAGAATTATTTTGGACTGTCACTGGGTATTTCAACAGTATTCGGGAACTAGGCAAAGCTTCAGGTTTAATTCGAGATGATATAAAAGAATATATTAATCAGCTGAATCGTAGAAACAATACGAAAAAACGTAAAATTTGGGATAATACGAGTGTCGAGCTTACTTCGAGAAAGCAAGGAGTTGAAATTCCAGAGATTCTACAAAAATTGGAAGTGAAACACACTGCAAATGACCGAGAAGAGAGGAATCATCCTATCGATACCCTTATCGCAACTAATATGCTTTCAGTCGGGGTAGATATCAGTAGACTCAATGCCATGTTCGTAGTAGGGCAACCTAAGCTAACCTCTGAATACATTCAAGCTACAAGTCGTGTAGGTCGTAATTCACTAGGTTTAGTGTGCACATTGTATAATTCTTCCCGTAGTAGAGATAGATCACATTATGAAACGTTCCAATCTTACCATCAGAGCTTATACCGGTTTGTTGAATCAAGCAGTGTCACACCGTTTTCTGTTCCTGCATTGAAGAAGGCTGTTGCAGGAGTGATGGTTGCGATGTTACGCAATAATGTCGAAGAACTTTCCGGTGACAAAACACCTATAAATATTTTGAATGACGAAAGCCGCCTTGATGACATCATCGAATATTTGATGACACGGGTCAGGGATAGTGAGGATAGATACAAGTTATATAGTGAAGACGCTGAAATAATCATGAAGGAATTCGCTAATACTTGGCTTGAATTAGCAGAAGATGCTGAAACATCAGAAGGTGCAGAGAATGAAACAAGGTATTATCTATATAGAACAAAAACTCAAGAATTCCTTGGTAAATTACTTCTCAAATCATTCGATGATCGAAGTCATCATGAGGAAGCTACAAGAGTTATGGGTACTATGAGAAATATTGAAGATACAGCATATATGAGAGTAATTGACTAATTGAGGTGTTGAAATGGTTTATGATAAAACAAGTGTAAACCCAGAATTTAACGTAAGAAGGTCACAGCTACTTACGCCGTTTGGTATAGGTGCCTTAATGGATATTAATAATCAATCTGTGATGGTCGCAGATTCTGAGTACTGGAATTCGAATGAATGTGAAAAAGTTCATGATATCAGATTGGAAACAGAAATGAATGCTAATGGATTCATTGAACCTCCAGTAAAAGAGGCTGAAGAAATCATTGGTGTCAGATTTCCAAGCTGGTACTTTTCTCCACAAGACAGAACTCTGAGACCACTAAGTAAATGGCGAGAGTCTGTAGCAGCTCAAGGAATCCCTTCCAGAGTTAAAATGTTTGATAAACGACCATATGATCCCCGTCATAAAGGTACTGAACTTGTGCCAGTTAGGGTAGTATGTGCATGTAAAAATGGACATGCACAAGAGTTTCCATGGTTGGAATGGTCACATCCGAATATGTTTTTTGAGGATTTTAAAGGACATAAAATAAAATTAGAAAGTGTAGCGCAAACTGGGTCTATCGCTGATTTGATAGTGACATGTGAAACTTGTGGAAAGAAAAGATCACTTAGCGGAATATTTGATGAAAATAAATTTTCAAAAAAAATGGAAGAATTAGGAATACAATGTAAGGGACAATATAAATGGAAAAAATCAGATGATGGTGAAATGTGCTCAGAAGGAATTCATTTACGAGTTTTACTGAAAAATGCCAATAATTTCTTTTTTCCAAATATTTCAAGTTCGGTGAATATCCCTTTTAAACAAAACAAATTAATTGAAGCGGTTCAGTGTGCCACTGACTATTTATCTTTACAAAAGTCGCTCAAGAGTGTGTCCAGAGAAGAGGGAATTAATAAATTAAATGAAGATAAAAAAGTTCAAAATTTAATTGATTATATTGCAGAGGAATTGGGGCGAGACTCTTCTGCGATCAAGAATGCTGTGTCTCTTTATTTTTTTGAGCAACCTACCTCTGAATCTACTGGTGATATCATGGATTACAGGAGACCAGAATTTGAAGTATTGACTGGGAAAGAAGATTATGACAGAGAATCAGAGCGACTTAAAATAAAAATTTTTGATCAAAATGAATTGGATGAATCTCCCTTCAAGCAGCTTATTTCTAAAATTACCTTAGTGCATCAATTAGAAGTTGTGAGCGCGCTTCGGTCCTATAGCCGAATTGAACCAACCGACTCTGAATTAATGCGGGAACGCGCTTTAGAAGGTGAAACATCTAAAGGTGGGGTTAATGAAGTATCGTTAAAAAGAAAAGACGGTTATTATGTTGGGATGCGATCATTGGGTGAGGGGATTTTCTTTTCGCTTGATCCCAAGCAAGTTAATCATTGGTTGAAGAAGGTAAAAAATAAATCCGTCTACAATAGAATTGTAGCGAAAGAAAAAAATGTAAGATTTGATGATGAACGATCTTATATTAGACCGGACTATTATTTAATTCATACATTGTCGCACTTACTCATTAGAGAATTGAATATGAGTAGTGGGTATTCATCTTCTGCTTTGAAAGAAAGGATATATTATTCAAATAATCAAGGTGAAGAAATGTATGGTGTTTTAATCTATACTTCTAGCTCAGATTCTGAAGGCACACTTGGTGGTCTAGTTAAACAAGGGGTTCCAGAGAAATTCTTTGCATTGATAAGTAGTGCACTTGAGAAGGCGCAGTGGTGTAGCTTTGATCCTGTATGTATCGAAAGTGAATCACAGGGACGTGACTCGCTTAATGCTTCTGCTTGTCATGCATGTTCGCTTATTTCTGAAACGAGTTGTGAAAAAATGAACGTTTTCTTGGATAGAGGAGTGCTAGTAGGGACGTTGAATAATCCCGAATTAGGGTTCTTCACGGAAGCAATGAAGGTTATCTAATCTGTTGATACACTAATTATTAATTTCTTGTTTTGAAGAGGGGATTTTGAGGTTAATCTCAGAAAAATATTTTTAAAGGAACCGCATGTTGTGGCAATAGAGAACGATACTTTCTAAATTTACAAGATTTCATAACTTATGCAGAAAAGTTATCTTCTAAAACAGGTAACGTGAAGAAAGCTTCAAGTTAAGGGTTGTATTACGATTGTTTCTCGTTATGTTTGACTGGTTTATATGAGGAAATTTTCTAAGAAAATTTTGGTTTGTTAGATTCTTTTGCAGAGCTAAAAAAACTTAAGCTAGTTGAGAATCTACTGGAATTTAGTATATTTAACCGAAAAGAACACAATTTTTACAGTGCGACAATCAATGTTTCTCTCTCTATTTAACCGCACAGCAAGTGCTGAGTGAAGCTCCCGCTGATGAGCGATTGAATTTGAAACTTGCAATATTAACAACCGAGAAAGAGAACTTAATTTCTGAGGTAATTACCGAATTTCAAGCCGATAAATTGTTGGGACATCAAAAATCTTTACTACTAGGGATTGATAGTTATCTGAGAAATTTACGTGTAAATTATTTGGCTAAAGTCATAAGCGTTGGTCCTAGGAACTGGATTCAAGTCATTACACAAGTAGATGGCAAGAATTTTGTGGAGGCGCATCACTTAGTGCCTATGGCGGTCCAAGACTATTATCAATATACACTGGATTTTACAGATAATGTCACAGCATTGTACCCAAGCTGTCATCGTTTGGTTCATCTTGCGAGATATTGAGAACGGGCAATTGCTGCTAATAAACTACTTGGCGATAGTGAGACAATATATCGACAGCATGGTATTGAAATTAATCAAAAATTACTTTTAAGTTTTCATGGAGGCATCTGATTTTTGATTGTATCTATTGCTCCTTTAGGTTTTGTATTTAGCAAATTGAGATTATAGTTAACAAATTATCCAACATCCAAAGAAAATAGTATCTTATAAAAATCATGAAGTATGTAATTAAGGATTTTTAATTATATATAATTTGTTATTTATAACCTGCAGTCTTGTACTGGCTTGCGTAGTATTTTGGTGTACGGTCATTAGATAATTAGCAATTAAAACCGTATGAAATTGATTGGGATTTGAATCTTTCTAAATTGCTGGCAACAGTTGATTGTAAAAGTTATTTAAAGCTATTCAGTTATTTATAAGCAAAATCCACCTTCTATTTGGAAGGTGTGTTTTTTTGTGTACTTTTAGTTATGATAACAGGAAATATTCTTGGTCTATAACATCATCCAACAATATTGTTCATCAGCATCTCTCCTTTTCTAAAAAAGAAGATAGAGCAGACAACTATCCTGTTCTTATTCCTAGTTTCTCTTATATGGGGTCCTAATATCAGTCATATTCACCAAGTAATCGACGCTGGTATGATAGTAATGGGCTAATTTTATGAATGTTTGCATAGGGACAGCCAGTTCGCCGTTCTCATAACGAGAATACGTTGATTGTGAAACGTTTAGAAGTTTGGCGATTTGCTGTTGAGTTAAATCATTATCTTCTCTCAGGTCACGGATTCGTTGAAACATATAGTTCACCTCAATACTATTCTAAAATATGCGCTTATCGCATATTGACTTTTATGCGATAAGCGCATATCATGATGTTAGTTACGAGGATAAGGTTTTTTATGATCTGTTAAGTTAAGCAAATAATCGACGCTAGTGGAGTAAAATTCTGCAAGTTTAACCAGGGATTGTGTCGGAATATCTAATTTTCCGGACTCATACCGAGAATAAGTGGTTTGGCTGATATTCAATAGTTTCGCAAGTTGTTCCTGATTCAAGTCTTGGTCTTCTCGTAAATCTCGAATTCTGTAATACATAAAATCACCTCTCCCTTATTCTAGGGTAGTAAGTTTATGTTGCAGTGTATTATGCACTAAACGCATAATTATTTCCGCTTTTAGATGAGAATGAGCCGATCATCGATGCGCGAAGAATAGCTAGAACTCCTCGGAATTTTTATTGACTTACATAGTAGATGAAGGGAGGCTGGATTAAGAATCGAGTGATTGACAGGATAGTTCTCTATTTATATATCAAATGTTTCATTATTTCTAAGGATAATTCACACAAAAAGTGAAGTTATCTGGGAATTGCATGAAGGTATTTATTTAGGCAAAAGAGGAGAGGGACAAAATGGGAACAAGAGACAAGTGCTGGCTAAAAAAACGTGTGGCTGATCAAGTATTTGCTACATTTTTCTTTGAGCAATCGGATCGATTGACGGACACGATCAAACGAGAAATGCGGGAATTATTTCCAGAGTGTCAGTATGTAGAAGATAGTAAGGCATCTTTAGCTTTCAAAGTTTCAATGGACGCATTATTAGGGGACGAGGGCTTTGAAATCACTAAAGAGGAGCGTCAAACGATCGTTCATGCGAATACAAGTAAAGGTTGGTTATATGGATTTTTTGAACTGTATAAACAAATGGTTCGTTCAAATGCAATACCTACAAATGTACGATCGATTCCTGATCAATCCATTCGAATGCTGGATCATTGGGATAATTTTGACGGGACGATCGAACGTGGGTATGCGGGGGAATCGATTTTCTTTTCAGACAATCAGTTTCGGCAAGATCATGAAACGTTGAGAGAATACGCACGTCTATTAGCTTCTATCGGAATGAATGCGGTTTCTATCAATAATGTCAATGTTCGCGGAAAAGCCAAGTGGTTGATTACCGAACCGTATTTAGCTGAGATAAAACAGATCGTAGACATTTTCGCAGCATATGGTCTTCGTACGTTTTTAAGTATCAATTTCGCGGCGCCTCTATCAGTCGGAGGGCTTGAAACCGCAGATCCATTGGCGGAAGAAGTCATCACTTTTTGGCAAAGGACAGCAGATACTATCTATAAAGTTATTCCAGAATTTGGCGGTTTTGTAGTAAAAGCAGACTCAGAGGGAGAACCAGGGCCTTTTTTATATGGTCGTGATCATAACGATGGTGCCAATATGCTGGCACGTGCGTTGCGACCATATGGCGGGCTAGTGATTTGGCGCTGTTTTGTTTATGACTGTTCACAAGATTGGCGGGATCGTTCAATCGATCGAGCCAAAGCTGCGTATGATCATTTCCTGAAATTGGATGGTACTTTTGAAGAGAATGTCCTTTTACAGATAAAAAATGGCCCTATCGATTTTCGAGTGCGAGAACCTGTGAATCCGTTATTTGGCGCTTTGAAACAGACTAATCACATGTTAGAGTTCCAAGTGACACAAGAATATACTGGGCAACAAAAACATATTTGTTGTTTGTTACCCATGTGGAAAGCTGTTTTAGATTTCGATACGAAACGTCCGCTGGAACATTCGAAAGTAAAGGAGATTCTTTCTGGACAAAGTCCCAATCCTAAAAATTCTGGGGTGGCTGCTGTCGTGAATGTAGGGATGGATGACAATTGGACAGGACACAAATTAGCACAAGCAAATCTATTCGGGTATGGGAGACTGATTTGGAACAATGAGTTAAGTACGGAAGATATCATTACGGAATGGATCGAATTGACATTTGACCTTGATGATTCTGCACATCATTTATTGAAAGAGATCCTCGTCACTTCCTACCAAACCTATGAAAATTACACGGCACCATTAGGAATAGGATTCTTGGTTCGCCCCAATCATCATTATGGACCGGATGTAGACGGGTATGAATATGACCGATGGGGAACGTACCATTTTGCTGACAGAAACGGTATTGGTGTCAATCGAACGGCAAAAGATGGCACGGGTTTCGTGAGGCAGTACGCTGATTATTGGTGTGAAACGTACGAAAACTTGGCTACTTGCCCAGATGAACTTGTCCTATTCTTCCATCATCTGCCATACGAGCATGTTCTGCAAAGTGGAAAGACAGTCATCCAACATATTTATGACACGCATTTCGAAGGCTATGAAAAAGTAAACTCGTATATTGCCGATTGGGCTTCTTTACGTGGTCAAATCGATGAGGAAAGTTATCGGAATGTAGCCGAAAGATTGCAGGAACAAGAACGCTCTGCGAGAGATTGGAAAGACCAGATCAATACGTACTTTTATCGTAAAAGCGGCATTCCAGATGCACATGGTCGCACCATTTATGCGTAGGAAGATAGAACGAATGCGATCCTTCATTTTTGATAGCGCTTTATAAAACTGTGGAACAAGATTTCTGATTTTATCAGATGGAGAAACATTTCGCAGTATGTTTGGTTTTATCAGATATTCGACTAAAAACAGATCAGGAGGAAGATGGATGAAAGAATGGAACAAGAAGGTTTTAGTACTCAGCTTTTTGTTTTTGGTATCACTAGTGATCACTGGGTGTAATGCAGGGAGAAAAAAGACAGAAACAGCTTCCAGTGATGAACGCGTAGAAATCAGCTTTAGCTGGTGGGGAAACGAGGACCGTCATAAGGCAACGCAAGAGATGATCGCTTATTTTGAAAAGGAATACCCAGAGATTGCGGTGAAAGGTGAACCGAGTGGATTTGGTGATTTGGATCAGGCATTCACTACGAGATATGCAGGCAATACTTTAGCGGATATAACGACCCTTCTCTACAATTGGGTACCGCAATTTGGTCAAAATGATGGTTTTTATGACCTTGATACGATTGATACGCTGGATTTATCCACCTATGATCCTGATTTTTTGAAATTTGGACAGGTCGATGGGAAGCAAGTCGCCGTTCCTTACGGAGAAAATACCTTGGTCATGTATTTGAACAAATCCGAATATGAAAGACATGGGATCGACATTTCTACGTTGAAGACGTGGGATGATTATGTTGAAGCAGCAAAGAAATTCCCAGAAGGATCCTATTGCGTCGTATCTCCTACCTGGCGTTTCCCAGTGACGATCTGGTTGCAGCAGAAAACTGGCAAATCTGAATTTGATGAAAAAGGGAATATGAATTGGACAGAACAGGATTACCTTGAAGCGATGGCTTGGTATAAAGAGATGGCGGATGCAGGAGTTTTTGTTTCAAGACAGGATTATTTAGAAAATGTAGGCTCAGAGCCTGTTTCGTTAGCCACGAACAAAAAATGGATAGAAGGACAGTATGCAGGTGGAATTGACTGGAATGCAGGAATTGCTTCGAACTATGAAGCGTTGAAGGAGATTGGCGATGAAATGGTCATTGTTGATTACCCGGTCGCAGAAGGTGGAACGGAAGTGAATCTAATGTCGAAACCTTCTCTATTGTTTGCCGTTCGAAAAAATGTCGAACATCCGGAAGAGGTGGGGACGTTTCTAAATGAATTTTTAAATGGCGAAGAGACGAATAAAATACTGGGTCTTTCAAGAGGGATTCCGGCTTCAAGCAAAGCAATCGAAGCTTTATCTGAAGATGGTCAACTGGTTGGAGTGATGAAGGAGGGATTCGAATATGCTCAAAGCGCAACAAAGATCAATCAGACTCCTTTCTATGAGGATGGTACCTTGACGACTATTTATACCACAGAAATGGAAGCAGTTGAATTGGGGCGGACAGACTTAGAAACTGCTGCGCGAAATGTGTATACGAAAACAAAAGATCAAGCTGAGAAGCTTGCCAAAGATTATAAATTGCAATAGACAGATGTATCGGCACTTTATGGGAGTATGAGTGGTTCAATATGCTCCTATGAAGTTCCGCTGTTGATGAAACAACTATAGATGTTTGGAGGGCTTTTATGAAAAAAGAAAGAATAGGACTGATCTATGTGACCCCGTGGCTAATTGGTTTCTTTTTACTAACTGCTTGGCCTATCTTATCCTCATTTTATTACTCGCTGACAGATTACTCATTGGCTCGTGTTGGGCAGACCCCGGAGTTTTTAGGCATTCAAAATTATTTGAGCCTATTTAAAGATCGAACATTTCTTGATTCGATGCGGGCGACATTGATCTATACAGTGTTTACAGTACCGTTTCAACTTGCATTTGCTTTATTCGTCGCTTTTATCTTGAATTTCAAGTTAAAAGCCATCAATTTCTATCGAACGGCTTATTACATTCCCTCGATTTTAGGAGGAAATGTGGCGGTCGGCGTGCTTTGGCGGTCAATGTTTCAGCCAGAAGGTTTAGTGAATATCTTCCTTGGATCTTTTGGGGTAGAGCCAATCAACTGGCTATCGACACCCATAGGAGCGATGGTCGTATTGATTCTCTTAAAAGTTTGGCAATTTGGTTCATCTATGCTGATATTTTTAGCTGCATTGAAAGAAATCCCCCAAGATTTGTATGAATCATCGAGTTTGGATGGCGCTTCTAAGTGGACACAATTTTTCAAGATCACGATTCCCTTGATCACTCCTACGATTTTCTTCAACTTAGTGATGCAGCTGAACAACGCTTTTCAAGAATTTAATGGACCTTTCATCGTAACCGGTCGTGGACCGCTCAATGCTACGTATCTGTCTTCGATGTTTATCTATGACAAAGCATTCAAAGAATTTGATATGGGCTACGCAAGTGCGGCGAGTTGGGTGTTGTTTGCACTGATTGTTTGTTCAACGATCATCCTTTTTTCGAGCCAGAAAAGATGGGTGTATTATTCTGACGGAGGTGGGAAATAGATGGAGGCAACGTCTATAGTATCTAAAAAGAAGAATCACCATAAAAAGCAAGGACAAGCGATTATTCGTTATTTTATTTTGACTGTTGTTGCACTGATCATGCTCTATCCAATTATTTGGATGATTGGTGCGTCATTTAAATCGAATCATGAAATCTTTACATCAATCGGCTTTATTCCTTCGTCCATTGATTTCCAAGCATATATTGATGGCTGGGACACAAAAGGAGATTATACTTTCACTTTGTATTTTATCAATACTTTCAAATATGTTATTCCTAAAATCGTTTTTACTGTTGTTTCAGCAACTCTTACAGCGTACGGATTTGCCCGATTCGATTTTCCGTTTAAAAAAGTGATGTTCTCACTTTTGATAGCAACGATGTTTTTACCGCAAGTCGTGACAAGAATACCCTTGTATCTTTTTTGGAATCGTTTGGATTTGTTAGATACATATATTCCGCTACTCGCAAATTCATTTTTGGGCCAAGAACCATTTTTTGTTTTCATGATGATTCAATTCTTGCGTTCGATTCCTCGAGATCTTGATGAAGCAGCGATCGTCGATGGCTGTAATTCATTTGGCGTTTTATGGAGGGTGCTGCTTCCGGCATTGAAACCTGTATTGATTTCCTGTGTGATTTTTCAGTTCGTCTGGAGTTTCAGTGACTTTTTAGGACCATTGATTTATATTACCTCTCAAGATAAATTCCCGGTGTCCCTTGCGTTGCGGCTCAATGTTGACCCGTCCACCAATACACCATGGAACCAAGTGTTTGCGATGTCGGTTATCTCTTTGTTACCGGCGATTATCTTATTTTTCAGTGCTCAAAAGTATTTTGTAGAAGGTGTCACTAGTTCTGGTATCAAAGGGTAAAGAGTATGAATAATCTCTTTCATTCTATCTCCGAGTGGACCGTTTCAATCGTTAACTATGTGTATCAGTTATTGGTCTATCAGACGTACTTCATCCTTTCAAATAGCTTGTTTCTCATACTCTTGCTTTTCATAAGATTCACATTGAATAACTTTGTTTTATTTCTAGGACCATTGATTTTATTCCTTGCGAGTCTTTCAGCTCAATTTCGGTTATTTACTGATTCGAAGCATTTGATGGATCGAAAAGACTATTTCATATGCTATCGAGAAATCTTCAAGAATAACTGGATATATTTTGTTTTGTGTTCACTTTTCATTTCCTTCATTCTCTTTGGTTTTCGTATACTGAGACTTTACGGTCAATCTGTTATGTTGTTTCCGTTTGCTTTGACTAGCTGTTTTTTATTGAGCAGTATGCTTTTTGTTTTACTGATCTCGAGTGATTCGAGAGTTGCCCAAATCTCTTTCAGGAAGAAAATGGAATGGTCTTTATTGATAAGCTATCGCCTCCCTTTAGTAACTATATATAATATTGCTTTTATTGGACTGACCATTTTCTTTATGCAGCATTTTTCATTGGCTTATCTTTGTTTTTTTAGTGGTGTGATCAATCATGGTATTTATCGTAACCTGACGAGACGTTTTTCGATTGATAAGTTTTATGAAGATTGGAATGGTTAAAAGAGAGGGTGAGACGTAAACAGAGTGCCTTATCTAGTATTGCTTAATTTATTTGTTTATGAATATCGCTCAATTGCATCATTTCAAGGCACTTCCTATGTTGGAAGTGTCTTTTTTCTCCGCCATCATTTGTTTTTCTCCGCCAAATGGTATAAAATGGCGGAGAAAAGAGGTGGGTGGCGGTGAAAGAATTCAATTATCAAAAGTTAGAAAAACTGTCAATTACTCATGATTTATTAAATATGTTGACAAAGATTCATGAATATAAAGGAAAACAAGAGTTGTATATCACAACAAAACCAGAAATTTTAAGTAAACTGACAGATTTAGCGTTAATCCAAAGTACAGAGGCCTCGAATAAAATCGAAGGAATTGCAACTACGGACGGCCGTTTAAAGCAAATCGTGGAAGAAAAAGTCAAACCACGCAATCGAGATGAAGAAGAAATTGCAGGTTATCGTGATGTTTTGAAGCTGATACATGACAGTTACGAGTACATCAATATTGTACCGAATGATATTTTAACGTTACACAAAAATCTTTATAATTATTCTGCTAAAAGCTATAAGGGAAAATTTAAAATTGGGGATAACGTCATTACTGAAAAGGATGCGGATGGGAATGAACGAGTTCGTTTTGTACCAGCTCCAGCTTATTTGACGCCGGAATTAGTAGATGAATTATGCCGACAATATAACCTAGCAGTTCAGAAATCGGAGATTGATCCACTGTTACTGATTCCTTGTTTTATTTTAGATTTTCTATCAATTCATCCATTTAGTGACGGGAATGGTCGGATGTCTCGTTTGTTAACACTGTTACTGTTATATAAATCAGGGTATTTAGTGGGTAAATATATCAGTATTGAAATGCTAGTTGAAAAATCGAAACAAACCTACTATGAGGCGTTACAAGCAAGTTCTGTTGGCTGGCTAGAAAATGAGCAAGATTATACGCCTTTCGTTCGCTATCTGTTGGGTATTATTTTACGAACTTATGAAGAATTTTCAGAACGTTTTGAAGTGGTAATCAATCGCGACGCAACACCAGCTGAAATGCTAATAGAGGAATTAGAAAGATCGTTCGAACCGCTTAGTCGGGCTGATTTAGAAATATTATTACCAGTTATTAGCCGTCGGACAATTGAACGTGCGTTAATAGAATTGCAATTAGAAAAGAAAATTGAAAAAATCGGACAAGGGCGAGCAACAAAATACCAGCTATCCTCTCGCCTTAAAAGCTGACATAATGAACCGAGTAAATATGTGCGTTATTTTTAACACTTAATATTTACAAAAAATAGTTAAATTTTTGTTATATTTATCATAATGGTTACGAAATAGAATGATTACGTCAATTTTTCCATATTTATAGGGAAAAATTGACGTATCTTTGCGTTTTAAAAGCATGATATATTTTTTGTTATAAAAAGTTGTATTTTTTATTAAGTAACAAAGATCAAATGTGTGTGAAAAATCGAAAATACTAAGATGAAACTAAAAAATGTAATCGGATTTATACAAATTTTTTATTATTGTAAATAAAGGAGAACTGTAAGTGAGCAAATCAGTCGGGAAAATTCTTATTACTAATGATTATACAAGATTTAGAAAATTACGTGGGAATCGTGAATTGAGAAGAAATATGGGATTAGAAAAATCAATAAAGAAAAGTGGAATACTGATTCCTATAGAAGTTAATGAGCATTTTGAAATTTTAGATGGGCAAAATCGCTTTGAACTAGCTAAAAAAATGAATAAGCCTATCCCCTATAGAATATTGGAAGGTGTAGGTATTGAGGAAGTGATAGATCTTAATTCAACCACTAAGGCGTGGACCATAATGAATTATGTGAACAAATATTGTTTGGATGGAAATCTAGAATATATTCAGTTAAAAAAATTAACTAATCAGTATAAAAAAATTCCATTATCTTCATTAGCTTCAGCTGGAGAGGGGAATTTGAACTTAAATGCAAGAACAACCAAGAATATTAGAGAAGGTCATTTTTCTTTTTACAATTATGAAACTTTTTGTTTATTTCTAAAAGACTATAATTTATTTCTTTCAAAAACAGGTATCAAAGGAGGACAATATACTTTTTTTGCTTTTTTTAATCTTTATACTACTGAAATATTTGATTTTGAACGTTTGGTGAATGGGATCATCAATAAAGTGCAAAATGTAAATAGTAATACTAATATAGATGTTGTAGTCGAAATTTTTCTTGAAGCACATAATCGTGGTTTGAAAGAAGAATCGAAATTAGCAATAGAATATTTTATTAGTAAGAAAAGCAAACCAGTTATCAAATCTAGTAGAAATATCATTTTACTAAATATGAAAGGATGAAAAAATGGATTCAATTTTTAGGGATATCTATTTAGCAAGTGAATATGATCAGTTCAAATTAATTAAAGGAAACCGAAAAGTAACTGCAAATATGAGATTGGAAGCATCGATTAAAGAAAAAGGTGTTTTAAGACCGATAGTTGTTAATAGTAATATGGAAATTCTAGATAGGCAACATCGTTATACAATAGCTAAAAAGCATAGTATCCCTCTACCTTATTATGTGAGTACATCAAAAAGTATGGAGGATATCATTGATTTAAATAATGCAACAAATCGTTGGAAACTTGAAGATTATATTCATAAATATAAAGAGGATGGGCTAGTCCACTATATTTGGATCGATCAATTGATACAGAACCATAAGTACATCTCGTTAACAGATATGTGTACAGCCGCTGAAGGATATCTAAAAAAATCTCATAATTCATTAGAAAAAGTGAAAACTGGAAAATTTAAATTCATCAATTATGAAGGATTTATCGTTTGTTTAAATGATTTTAAAGAGTTTATATACAAAACTCAAATACGAAGCACTACAGGAGTCTTTGCTGCTTTTTTTTGTATCTACACAGTAAAAAAATTTAATCTTCAAAATTTTATTGAACGTACTAATTTAGAAGATACAAAAAATAAAATCATCGGTATAAGAGATGAAAAAAGAATTCTAAAGATGTTTGTAGAAACATATAACCGTAAGTTGAAAACTAACTATAAAAATTATATAGAGTATCATGTAAATAAAGATCGGAGTATTGATATTTTAGAAGAGAGAAAAGAAGAGCTATTGGCAAGCTAACTCTAAATTATATTTTCATCAATATACAAATACCAAAAACTACTCTCCATTATTGTGGGCAGTGGTTTTTGGTATTTGTATTTCCTCACTCTTTTTTGTAACGATATTTCATAAATAGATAAAAAAATATAGTATTGTAATTTGGCTTCTTTGGGTGTATGATTACGTTGTATTTGATAGCGCATTCATTTTCTAGGAGGAGGAAACACACATGCATTTATCGTTAGGTATTATTTTGGTTTTATGTGCGTTTACGGTTTTAGGTGTTTTGGATCAGATTTCTGTGCAAGTTGGACCATATACGCCGCTTTTTGCTGCTGCTTTCACGGGTTTGGTGATGGGGGATCTAAAAACCGGGTTGATGATCGGTGCAACGTTGCAGCTGATGACTTTGGGGGTCGCAACATATGGCGGTGCAACTGTACCGGATTTTTTATCGGGAGCGATTATGGGGACGGCGTACGCGATACTTTCAGGAAAGGGGGTAGAATACGGGATCGGTGTGGCGGTGCCGATCGGCTTGCTGCTGACGCAATTGGATATCTTGGGACGTATGACGAATACATTTTTCCAACACAAAGCAGATCGTTACGCGGAAGCAGGAGATTATAAAGGAGTGGAGCGATGCAATGTCTTAGGGATTTTTCCTTGGACGATCTCTCGGGTCATTCCGGTATTCATCGGTTTATTCTTCGGCGAACAAGTGGTCAATGTGATCAATGAGATGATTCCTGAATGGATCATGACTGGGTTGAAAGCCTCTGGAGCGATTTTGCCAGCAATGGGGATCGCCATTCTGATGCGTTATCTACCGATCAAGAAATATTGGCCGTATTTCCTGATTGGCTTTGTTCTACTGGCTTTCGGGGCAGAGTTCTTTTCAGTATTAGGGGTGGCTCTAGTTGGGGTTGCTTTGGCTGCTATGTATGTCATGAATCACCAGCAGACGCCGATTGTAGCTTCAAACACAGGGAATGTGGCTTATGAAGACGATGAGGAGATTGAGATCGATGACTAAAAAACTGACGAAGCAAGATATCAATAAGATGTATGTACGCAATCTATTCGGTTTTCAATGGGGATGGAATTACGAAAAAATGCAAGGGCTCGGTTATGCCTATTCCATCATGCCAGTGTTGAAAAGACTTTATTCAGATGACAAGGAAAAAATGAGGATCGCCTTGAAGACACATCTTGGTTTCTTCAACACTACTCCGGCAATGTCTAGTCTGATCGTTGGGGCAGATGCAGGGTTGGAAGAAGAGTTCGGGATGGCTGATCCAGAAGCGATTACGGGGCTGAAGACCGGATTGATGGGCCCATTTGCAGGAGTCGGCGATACGGTGTTCATCGCCATTTATCGAGCGATCGTTTTTTCTATCGCAGCTTACATGGCTCAAGCTGGTCAAGTCCTCGGGCTTTTGATACCCTTGATTATGGGAGCCGTGGTCATGTGGATCCGTTATAAATTCATCTATATCGGGTACGCACAAGGGAAAAAAATCGCGACGGAATTTGCGGATAAAATGAAACTGTTTACAGAAGCTGCGGCGATCTTAGGACTGACAGTGGTGGGTGGATTGATCCCCTCTGTTATCACATATAAACTGGATCTGACTTATAAAATGGGCGAAGTTTCCTTATCAGTCCAAGAAATGCTGGATAAGATCCTGCCAGGTCTAGTGCCTCTAGGGATCGTGTTCTTGTCTTACTGGCTACTAGGTAAAAAGAAAATGAATTCTACACGATTGATTTTTGTTTTGATTTTATTAGGGATGATCCTTGGAAATCTACAAGCGATTTTGACTTGGGTCAGTCAATTCATTTAGGGGGAAGAAAAATGAGTATCATACATGCACGAGTCGACGAACGTTTGATCCATGGCCAGGTGGCGACTGTCTGGACCAATTCTTTAGGCGCACAGCGGATCATGGTAGTAAATGATCAGACGGTCAAAGATCAACTGCAGATCGGCGCATTGAAAATGGCAAAACCGGTTGGCGTGAAATTGTCTATTCTGTCTAAGCGAAAAGCAGCAGAGAATATTCTGAACGGAAAATATGAAGACGAAAAAGTCTTTTTGATCACAAAGACGATCGAGGACATGGGTGCGCTGATCGATGCGGGAGTCCCGCTACAGGCGTTCAATGTGGGCAACGTGTCCGCAAAAGAAGGCAGCAAGCCAATCAAAAAATCGGTGGCTGTGACCCAAGAAGAGGTCGATTTGCTCAAACGCCTGACAGATCAAGGGATCAAGATCACAGCACAGATGATCCCGTCAGAATCAGCTGAATCGATCACATCATTTTTGTAAGAGAAGAAGGAGATAAAATGGAAGTTTTACCGCAAATTAGAAAAGTTTATACATCATTATCAAAAGCACATCGGAAAATCGCTGATCACATCTTGCATTTTCCAGAAGAGGTGATCAGGCAAACGGCTTCTGAGATCGGAGAAGCTTCCGGCGTCTCTTCTGCGACAGTCATCCGCTTTGTCAAAACGATCGGTTATGACGGACTTGACGAAATGAAGGTCCAGTTATCGACTGATCAGGCATTGAAAGCCAATGAGCGACAAATCGATCCCATCGTTTCTGCAGAGGATACGCTAGACGTGTTATGTGAAAAAGTAGAGACATTAATCAAAGACACAGCTACAGATGTTTTTTCAACGATCGATCGAAAAGCACTGCAAGCAGCGATCGATCATGTAAAAAGGGCACAGAATATCTATCTATTCGGGATAGGCGCGAGCTCGTTGGTTTCCTATGATCTTTTCCACAAATTCAATCGTGCAGGAAGACGTGCTTCTTATGTATTTGATGTGCATATCGGTTTGGAGATGTTGAGTTATGCCACAACCGATGACGTGGTGATTGCGGTTACTTACAGCGGCCATACGAAAGAAGTTTTATTGGCTTGTGAATATGCGAAAGAAAACAAGGTCCCTCTGATCGTCATCACGCGAAATGACGGACCGAAAATAAAAGATCTAGCAGATGAAGTCCTTCTCGTGCCGGGAAATGAACATCTATTGCGCGTCGGGGCGATTTCATCCATGTATTCATCGATGATCGTGGGAACGGCTTTATATTTAGGGGTGATCCAAGAAACGATCGATGAAGAGATCACAGAGAACATGATTACGACAAAAAACTGGATTAGTCCATTAAAGGAAGAATAGCCAATGGAAATGACGAAATTATCAACGGAACAGCGTAACGAAAACAGTTTGCATATCGATCAAATGTCTGCATCAGAGATGGTCGAAGTCATGAATGGAGAAGACAAGAAAGTGGCCTTGGCTGTCGAAAACGCGCTTTCGAATATAGCAGCAGCGATCGAACAAGCAGCCACACGTTTCAATAACGGAGGACGACTGATCTATATTGGGGCAGGAACATCTGGTAGGTTAGGGGCATTGGATGCTATCGAATTGACACCGACCTATGGCGTGCCGCCAGAACGTGCTTTCGGGATCTTGGCAGGCGGAGCAGAAGCCATGTACACAGCTATAGAAGGAGCAGAAGATTCCGAAGAATTAGCTGTCAGCGATCTAGAGAAAGTGAACTTGGATAAATCAGATGTTCTTATCGCGATCGCAGCAAGCGGCAGGACTCCTTACGCTTTAGCTGCCTTAGCCTATGGCAATAAAGTGGGGGCGTTGACGATTTCGATCACTTGTACGGCGAACAATGTGATGTCACAAGAAGCACAAGTGGCGATCGAAGCCGTCGTGGGCCCAGAAGTGATCACCGGATCGACACGAATGAAAGCCGGAACGGCGCAGAAAATGATCCTTAATATGTTATCTACAGGTATCATGATCAAGAGTGGGAAAGTCTATCAGAATCTGATGGTGAATGTCCAGGCAACGAACCGCAAATTGATGGAACGATCCATCTCGATCCTTACCCAAGCATTAGAGATCGACAAGTCAGCGGCAGCAGCTTTATTCGAGGATGCGGGAAAGAAAGTGAATGTGGCGATCGTCATGTATGAGCAGAAACTGGATCGAGAATCTGCGGAAACTTATCTGCGGGAAAACAATGACCACATCATCAGGAACTAAAATGGAAAAAAGATTGCATGCATTGATTGAGAAAACAGGGATCGCAGGTCTTTCAGCAGCGGTGATCGACAAACAAGCCAGGAACTATTCTCTCGGGAAAATGGGGAAGATCCCGCCTTTTTCCGAGCAAGCTGTTTCGAAGGACGCTATCTATGATCTAGCTTCTTTGACTAAGGTCATCGGGACGACGACTAGGATCCTGCAATTCACCCAATCCCATCAATTAACCCTTTTGACTCAGGTAGCAGAGGTTCTCCCGCGATTTCCCCAGCTCACCATGACGATCGAGGATCTATTGTTGCATCGAAGCGGTCTGCCGGCGGATTTTTCTGATAAATCTCGTTTTTCGTCTCGAATGCTCATGCAGTTTTTTGAGACGTACGAGCAGCCAGCCCAGACAAAAAAGGTCAACTATTCTGATATAGGCTATCTTTTGTTAGGAATGGTCATTGAAGCAATAGACGGCACCGATTTGGAACGATCTTTTCAGCGATATATTTTCAGGCCACTAGGGATGAAAGACACGACGTATTTCCCAAAAGCACTAAATCGGGTCGTTCCTACAGAATCGACGGAAGAAAGAGGGCTGATTTTAGGTGTAGTCCACGATTCCAAAGCTTTTCGATTGGGGCGTCCGGCAGGTCATGCGGGGCTGTTTTCTACACTGGAAGACCTTACTGCATTTACGAAAGCAATGATGGGAGAGCAAGAGCAATCGCTCCTTTTTACTGGAGCGGTACGCAATCAGCTCTTACAAACTTACCAGAAACGTACATTGGGATGGGAAAAACCATTTGGAGAAACGATCATCTATCACACGGGATTCACAGGGACATCGATCGGGATCGATTTGAAACAGAAGAGAGCATTGATCTTATTGACGAATCGGGTCTATCCTACCCGCGATACCCCATATTTCATGGAAGAACGGTACGCATTGTATCGTGAATTTTTTAAGGAGGAACAGATATGAGACCAGTTATGATTGTAATGAGTCACGGGAACATGGCCGCAGAAACAGTGAATTCTGCCAAAATGATCGTGGGAGAAATGGAGAATGTCTTTGTCATCTCGATGAAGGAAGATGACGGTCTTTCAGGAACGATGGATAAATTAGAGGCAGTTTTAGCAACGTTCGATCTGCAAACGGAAATCGTGATCTTGATCGATCTGAAAGGCGGTACGCCAGGGAATACGGCTTGATGAAGCTAGGCAGCTATCCGAATCTGAATGTCGTTTCCGGATTGAATCTGGCGATGCTGATCGAAGCGGCTCTTTCACCGCTTACGAGTTCGGCATCCTTAGCTAGCCATCTAGAAACGGTCGGCAGAAATGCAGTAGAAAAACTGGTACTGGCTGAGGAAACAGACGAAGAAGAATACGAGGAATAGAATTTTAGCAGATAATATGTTTCTAGGTAGAAGGAGGGATGAAATGATCGGTATTCTTTACTTTTTGGTGATCATCGCGGCCAATACGATCGGGGCGGTTTCTGGAATGGGAGGTGGTGTGATCATCAAACCGGTACTGGACTTTATCGGTTACCATTCTGTTGCGGCTATTTCGTTTTATTCGACAGTTGCTGTATTCACGATGTCTATTTCTTCGACTGTGCGTCAGCTGAAGAGCGGTCAGAAAATCAGATTTGATATTGTGTTGTGGGTCTCTTCTGGAGCAATCGCAGGTGGGATCGTGGGGAATCTTCTATTTGAGCAGCTGCTGCGTTTTTTTGATGATGAGACAACTGTCCAATTCCTGCAGATCATTCTCACGATCGCATCGCTGATCTTTGCCTTTCTTTATACAAGGAATATTTGGAAAGGGTTCCAGCTGTCTTCATTTTTCAGTTATCTTGTGTGCGGGCTGATCTTAGGCTTTTTAGCGAGTTTTTTGGGGATCGGGGGTGGTCCGATCAATGTATCGCTACTGATGCTGATGTTCCATTTCAAAATCAAAGAAGCAGTGATTTATTCCATTTGTACGATCTTCTTTTCACAGCTAGCTAAGCTGGTGTCGATTTTTCTAGGGAGCGGTTTTGCTCAGTTTGATTTATCGATGCTGCTTTATATTGTTCCAGCAGCGCTTTTAGGCGGCGTATTGGGGGCCTATCTCTCAAAATTCTTGTCTTCTGAAAAAGTAACATTTGTTTTTCAAGGAGTGATCCTGCTAGTTTTGGCGATCAATATTTACAACGCAGTGAATTTGATTTGACGAAATCTCTGCTTCAATAGTGTCCTTGCTTTTTTTGAAAGCCCTTTTCAAATGTCCGTTCAGTGATATACTTAGAATTATCCTGTAGTATGAACGGAGAAAGTTATGAGTTCAAAAGAATTTATCCTCTTGGCGATCCTCTCAGCGATTGTTTTACTGATTGCTTTGGATATTGCCTCACGACAAAAGTTGAAGCGAACGGTGCGGAACAAATGGGGGAAGCTTCCTTACCAGCCTCGGTTCGATAAAGAAGAAAGTTTGAAAGAAGCTTGGCTGACAGAAAAACGATTCCATTCTTGGGATAGCGAAATCGACGATCTTACTTGGTATGATCTGGATATGTTCGAAGTGTTCGAAGGCGTCAACCACACCTATTCTAGCGTAGGCTCAGAAGCATTATACCAGCGTTTGAGAAGCTTTGACTTTGGTGAAGACCAGCAGTTAGAAAAACTGATTGCTTTTTATCAGGAGAATCCTCACCTGAGAGAAAAAATCCAATATCAATTTGCACGTTTAGGGAAAAAAGATCATAATTTTGCGAAGCAATATCTCGCCGATGGACAGAGCAAGAAAATCGGGCATGTCGCTTTGTATACGTTATTGGGCTTGCTGCCCTTATTTGGAGTAGGCTTGCTTCTTTTGGGACAAGTGATAGGGATCTATCTGGCGATCGGCAGTTTAGTTTTCAATACGATCTATTATCAGATAAAAAAACAGACTTTAGAAACCGAGTTGAATAGTATGAGTTATCTCGTCTCTACGGTTTCGACAGCGAACCAGCTGGCAAAACTAGCTACGCCACTTCAGAAAGAATTACAGCAAAACACAAAACCGTTGGCGAAGATCCCGCAATTCGGCTTTTCCTTTCGAATGAAAAGCGGAAGTGAAGCAGAGTTGATTTTCGAATACGTGAATATCATGTTCATGCTGCCGTTTATTTCGTATCATTTCGTTCTCACCAAGTTGGAAAAGCATTCAAAAGAAGCAATCAGACTGTGGGAACTGCTGGGAGAACTGGAAGTTGCAGCTGCCGTTTTGAATTATCGCACCTATATGCCGATCACTTGCCGTCCGGAATTTACCGAAGGCGGTGTGACAGCGAAAGATGTTTATCATCCGTTATTACGAGAAGCAGTGGTCAATCCAGTCGATTGGCAAAAAAACACCTTAGTGACCGGCTCGAATGCATCAGGGAAATCCACCTATGTCAAAAGTATCGCAATCAGCTGTATCCTAGCGCAAACAATCCAAACAGCGGTTGCCGAAGAATTTACACTGCAAGCTGGACATGTATTGACTTCCATGGCGATCGAAGATGATCTATTCGAAGGGGACAGTTACTTTGTATCAGAGATCAAATCCATCAAACGTCTACTGGATCAAGTGGCTTCAAAAGAACGTTGCTACTGCTTCATCGATGAGATCTTGAAAGGGACGAATACGATCGAACGGATTGCTTCGTCAGCCTCA
Source organism: Enterococcus sp. ZJ1622 (assembly GCF_011038845.1). GTDB lineage: Bacteria > Bacillota > Bacilli > Lactobacillales > Enterococcaceae > Enterococcus_B. Next base: position 138,084 of record NZ_JAAKDW010000004.1, on the reverse strand, counting down.
GTCGTCAAATGGTTATCTGACTATCCTTCTTTAGTGTTTGTAGCGACACATGACATCGAACTGACAGAGATTTTGAAGAATCATTGTGAGAATGTCCATTTCGAAGAGCAAGTTACAGCAGAAAAAGGCATCAGTTTCGATTTCAAATTGAAACATGGACCGTCAAGAACCCGAAATGCGATTGCTTTGCTGAAAGTCTTGGGTTACCCAGATACTTTAGTGGAAACAGCAAAAACGGAAGCCGCGTCATTTGATGAAAAGCGGCAGTGGCATATATTGGGAGAAACGAAGTGAGTTTAAATATTCGTTTGAGAAAGGGATGTGACAAGAGTTTTGTCACACCCTTTTTGTTGTACTTATGATAATAATTCTTGAACTGCGATTTGTTTTTTCTAAAAAGTACTCCGTCTTCGCCCAATCGATGACTTTCTTTTTATCGGAGATTTTCTGCTGAAGCCAAGTTGTTTTTTCATCTGCTGCGATCCATGATACAATAAAGAATCATGTCTATAAGGAGATAGGTAGTAAATGGCAAATGCGCTTGAAATAAATAAGTTAAAAAAAGTCTACGGCAGTGGGGTCGAAGCACTGCGCGGGATCGACTTGACTGTAGAAGAAGGTGATTTTTACGCACTATTGGGTCCTAATGGTGCTGGGAAATCCACGACGATCGGGATCATCACTTCTCTGGTCAATAAAACTTCTGGGAAAGTGAACGTTTTTGGTTATGATCTGGATAAGGATCTAGTACGCGCGAAGCAGCAGATCGGGCTGGTACCGCAAGAATTCAATTTCAATCCTTTTGAAACAGTCCAGCAGATCGTTGTCAACCAAGCGGGTTACTATGGAGTTTCTCGTAAAGAAGCATTGAAGCGAAGCGAGAAATATTTGAAGCAATCCAACTTGTGGGAAAAACGGAATGTACGCGCACGAATGCTTTCAGGCGGGATGAAGCGACGACTGATGATCGCCCGAGCATTGATGCACGAGCCTCGTTTACTGATTTTAGATGAACCGACTGCAGGTGTGGATATCGAGTTGAGACGCGAAATGTGGGAGTTTCTGCGAGAGCTGAATGAAAAGGGGACGACGATCATATTGACGACCCATTATTTAGAAGAAGCAGAGATGCTTTGCCGTAACATCGGGATCATCCAGTCTGGTGAACTGATCGAAAACACGAGTATGAAGGAACTTCTGTCGAAACTGCAATTTGAAACATTTATCTTCGACTTGGCTCCTTACGATCGAAAACCTGAAATCAAAGGCTACAAAAGCACCTTTGAAGACGAGCAGACGATCGCTGTAGAGGTCGAACGGGATCAGGGAGTGAACGGGGTATTCGACCAGCTCTCGGAACAAGGGATCAAAGTCTTATCGATGCGGAACAAGTCCAATCGTCTAGAAGAACTGTTCTTGAAAATCACAGAAGAAAATCATCATGTGGAGGAAAAAAATGTTTAGCCTGTATTTTACTGCTTTAAAAAGCTTAGCGATCAAAGAAACGAACCGATATCTGCGTATCTGGGTCCAAACACTGGTACCACCAGTGATCACAACTTCTCTGTATTTTGTTATTTTCGGGAAGATGATCGGAGGAAGGATCGGGGAGATGGGCGGCTTCTCCTATATGGAATTTATCGTGCCCGGATTGATCATGATGTCTGCGATCACTAGCTCCTATGCCAATGTTTCTTCTTCCTTTTTCTCTCAGAAATTCCAGAAAAACATCGAAGAGATCTTAGTAGCTCCTGTACCGACACATGTGATCATCTGGGGGTTCGTCATTGGCGGTGTCGGGCGCAGTATCTTGGTTGGTTCACTGGTGACGATCATTTCTCTCTTTTTCGTCCCGTTACATGTCTATTCCTGGTTCATGGTGATCATCACGTTGCTGATGACAGCTATCTTATTTTCATTAGCAGGGTTATTAAACGGGATTTTTGCCCAGTCTTATGATGATGTGTCGATCGTGCCGACATTTGTACTGCAGCCTCTGACATATCTTGGTGGGGTATTTTATTCGATTTCGATGCTTCCACCGATCTGGCAAGCTATTTCAAAGGTCAATCCGATCGTTTACATGATCTCTGGTTTCCGCTATGGGTTTCTTGGGACGATCGATGTTCCGATCGTCACTTCATTGACGATCCTCATTCTTTTCATCTTGGTCCTTTACGGCGTCAGCTGGTATCTGATTGATCGGGGAAGAGGATTGAGAAGTTAAAGAGGTTTTGAAAAAATAGTTTAGAGGGAGCTGTGACAAAAGACTTGTCGTAGCTTCTTTTTTTCGAATAAACGGTGTTCCAACTGCTGCTTCTCGGCAATAAGTTCACTGAACAAGAAAATATGAGGAGCTATTTTCTGTTCAGTGTCCTTATTCCTTAAAACAGAACGTAGTTGTCACAACCTCTATACACGGTGTTCAAAAGCTTGCATCTGCGGTAATAAGCCCAACCAAACGAAAAATATGGAGAACTATTTTTGTTTGGCTGTTCTTATTACTTGATGCAGGACAGCTTTTTCACAACCTCTTTTTATCTTAACAAGAAGTGTCTTCGAGCAGTACGCTTTGCTTCTTTTTTTGTTTCCTAGTATAATGACAATGTTTTTGAGGGAAATCGGGACTTCACTGCTTGATAGAATGGAGAGTAACGGATAGCATGACAACAAATTTTTGGAAAGAGCTGCCAAAGCCTTTTTTTGTATTAGCACCTATGGAAGATGTCACAGACGTTGTGTTTCGGCATGTAGTAAAAAATGCGGCAGCGCCAGATGTTTTCTTCACTGAATTTACAAACTCGGACAGTTTTTGTCACCCAGACGGAAAAGACAGCGTACGGGGACGATTGACATTTACGGAAGATGAACAGCCAATGGTCGCTCATATCTGGGGTGATAAACCGGAATTTTTCAAAGAAATGAGTATCGCCATGGCAGAAATGGGCTTTAAAGGGATCGATATCAATATGGGCTGCCCTGTTCCTAATGTAGCAGAACGCGGAAAAGGAAGCGGACTGATCCTTCGTCCGGAAGTAGCAGCTGAACTGATCGAAGCAGCGAAAGCAGGCGGTCTACCGGTGAGTGTGAAAACCCGGATCGGCTATACCGAGATGTCTGAGATGGAAAACTGGATCAGCCATCTGCTGAAGCAAGATATCGCAAATCTTTCTGTCCATTTGCGTACACGCAAAGAAATGAGCAAAGTAGATGCACATTGGGAAGTCATCCCTAAAATCAAGGCTTTGCGTGATCAGATCGCACCGCAGACCCTTCTCACGATCAATGGGGATATCCCGGACAGACAGACAGGCGAAGAACTGGCTGAAAAATATGGCGTGGATGGGATCATGATCGGACGAGGCATCTTTAAGAATCCTTATGCATTTGAAAAAGAGCCGAAAGAACACACAGAAAAAGAATTGATCGGTCTGCTTCGCTTGCAGCTGGACTTACAGGATCATTATTCCGAGATCATCCCGCGTTCGATCACAGGGCTGCATCGATTCTTCAAGATCTATGTCAAAGGGTTCCCAGGTGCCAATGATTTACGTGTCCGATTGATGAATACGAAATCGACCGATGAAGTTCGCGGGATATTGGACGAATTTCAACAGGAACATGCCGAATTATTTTGATCATGATCATTTTTTTTTGAGGATCAGCACGTTATCCAGCAAGGGGACGGGCTGGTTCTTTTTTTGCGTGGCGAGAACAAATAGTTTACTTTAAGTAAGAACGTATTTAAGATAGAGACAAGTTCGATCGATGTACACATTCACTGGAGGAGGAAGAGAACGATGGCAGAAAATGAAATGATGAAAGTGATCGGTTTTTATGAAGGGTTGCCTATTGACGAAGCGCACAGTTTTATAGATGAAAAGGAACAACTGCCGAAACCAAGCGAGCATGATCTATTAGTAAAAGTCAAAGCTGTATCAGTGAATCCGGTAGATACAAAGCTGCGCCAGGATACGAAAAAAAGGAACCAGCTTCGTATCTTAGGCTTTGACGGCGTAGGGGAAGTCGTCGCACTCGGAGAAGCCGTCGAAAATTATTCAGTTGGTGATCGCGTATTTTATGCAGGTACAACGACGAGAGCAGGTAGCAACCAAGAATATCAGTTGATAGATGAACGAATCGTTGCACTGGCTCCGAAAAATTTAACGGATGAGGAAGCCGCTGCATTACCATTGACTGCTTTGACGGCATACGAATTGTTATTCGAAAAATTCGGACTGATCCCAGAAAAAAATGCCAATCAGAAAAAGAGCCTGTTAGTCATCAATGGTGCCGGTGGAGTCGGTTCGATCCTGAATCAGCTAGCGCACTGGGCGGGACTAGAGATCTATGCGACTTCAAGCCCAGAAAACTTCGAATGGTTAAAAAAATCCGGCGTAGATCATCCAATTGACTACCATCAAGATTTAGGTAAAAGTTTCCGTGAATTAGGAGTGGAACAAGTCGATTATATCGCCGTATTGTTTGATATCACTCGTTATTTTGAACAGATCAAACATCTTATCAAACCATTCGGACATGTTGGGACAATCGTAGGGATCCAAGAACCGTTGGATATAGGTATCTGGAAAAATAAATCAGTCAGCTTCGACTGGGAATACATGTTTGCTAAAACGGATTATGGCTATGAAATCGAAACACAAGGAAAAGCGCTGACACTCATTGCGTCTCTCGCAGAACAGGGTATCGTCAGCACCACCTTAAGCAAAGTCTATTCAGATGGGATCAACGCAAAAAATCTGAAACAAGCAACCAAAGATGTCGAAACCGGTCATATGCTAGGGAAAGTCGTTATCAGCGGGCCGTTCAATGGAACAAAAAAATACTGATTGCAAGTAAAATCAGTCTATTTTGATAAAAAGAGGTTGTGACAGAAGTGGTCAGCTTCAAGAAATAAGAAGGAATTTACGAAAATTGCTTCTCAAATTTTTGTGAAATTTCGGCTTATTTCCGAAGAAGCTACTTCTGGAACACCGTTTATTCGGGAAAAGGGGCTATGACAAGATTTTGTCACAGTCCCTTTTTTTGCTATTTATCTAAAAAAATGGGATCAGCTATATTTAAAATAACAAATATAATATAATTTATGTGTGTATTATTCTTTAATTAGTGGTTTTTACTAAAAATAAAACAACGGTTATGATTAATTTTTTTTAAGAAATAGGACAAAACAACAATAGATGCCTATGATTAGAACATGTAAGTTTCTCAGATGATTTGTTTTACCTGTGGTGTGAAAAGGATCATCTATCAGAGTTTGTCTGCTTTTAACGAAATCGAAATTCGGCGGAGCGATCAAAACAAGCTTGGAAAGTACGAATAAATGGTGTCAAGATGTATGATGCAAGCAATATCATAAGGAGTCGATGATATGGAAGTCTGGGAAATTATAGAATATGTTAGGAAACAAAAGGGAATGTCCGTTGCAGAATTATGTGGTGAAGAAGTCAGCCGGTCGGTGTATGAACGGTTTGTAAAAAACCATGCCGATACGACAGTGAGCAAGCTCACCTATTTTTTGCAGAGATTGAATATGGGCTATGAGGAATTACGAATCTTCAACTATCCTCCAGATACCTCTTCACGCAAGCAGATGATGAAAGAGATGGACTTGGCATTTATGAGCCGAGATACGAACGAATTGCAGCGGATCATCGAACTATGTGAAGCAAAAGAAAACATGACGCAAAAAGAAAAACATTTAGTCAGCTTATGCAAACTGCTGATTGCCCGATTGATGCAAGAAGAAATCGATGTGACAGAATATGAAGTGTATCAATATCTTATCGATGCACAAACATGGACGCATTATGAATTGATTCTGTTCAACAACTGTATGTATGCCTTTGATCCGATCTTTATCGATCTACTGCTTGATAAAGCACTGCTCAGTATCACTATGTATCAGACGAGTCAGGAAGGAAAACGAGAGACTTTTCGAATGCTAGTCAATGCGATCATTCATTTTATCCAAAACCACCAGCGGGGATTAGTCTGGAAATATATCTCGAAACTGAAAGAAGTGCATTTGGAAGAAGATCTGTTTTTTGAACGAAACCTTCTTTTATTTCTAAATGGGATCTGGGAAATGATCAAAGGAAACAAAAAGGGGCAATCGAAAGTAAAGCAAGCGTTGGCTATTTGCCGACAGTTAGGCGCGCATCATCATTACAAGATGAACTATGAATTGATCCAGTGTGTAGAAGAAATGTACGCACTGGACTTTGAATTGGAAGAATCAGATATAGTGAAATGATCGGGAGCAGTTCACCTCTTTCTATGAGAGATGTGAACTGCTTTTTTGTTGGGGAACTTTTTGGATGCTGCTTGTTATCTCATACAGAAAAATGTCTTGGAATAATGAAAATAAAGGACAAAAAAATGCAAGTATTAAAATAACGTGTCGTATACGACACAACATGTTCGTAAATGCTACATTTTGATCACAGAGACAAAAAATAGTTTATGATGTACGCGTAATATTCTGTTTTTTTATGAGAAGAACGAAAGAAACATTTGATGTGTAAGGTTTGAAAAAATTTCAAAAATAAAAAAATTCCTGCAAGCTTTCGCGTACTTAAATAATGAAGACATCCATATGTACATAAAAAGAAAGGAGGCATGTCCTTGCCCCGGAAAATAAGGAAACTCAGCTTAGTCATTTTGATGATAATCACTTTAGGGATCGGAGGGAAAGTCTATATGGACAAAAGAGAAGAGCAAAAAAAACAAGATTTACTCGCAGTAGAGAAGCAGTCAGTCAAAGTTCTGAAAAACACCTTTGCGGATATCAAGGAAGTGAAGATTAATGAAGCAGGAAAAAATGAAAAAACTGGTTCTTACGGAATGTATATAACGCTAACAACTATTAATAACGAATCAGTATCTTTCTCATATACGTTTTGGAAAGAGCAAAACAAAATCGGGAGTTATAGCATAGAAAATAGAAACATACAAAAAAAAGGGATCACTAAAGAAAAAGTAAAAGTTACTTATACAAATAAAGAGGAGAAACTAGTTTGACTATAACTGAAGAATTCTATAGGGAGTTAAGTGACAAGGCTTATTGGCTAGATCCTAAACATTCAAAATATGAGCCTAATTTAAAAATTAATAGTGAGTGGGATTTTGCAGGTGTTGAATTTAAAATCCTAAAAATCAAAGAAAATTCTTCTTCGAACGGCATGCAGGCGATGGCTGTTGACCCGATTATCCATGGCAAGGTGGAGAATAAGAATTTCAAAAACAAAAAAATTCCTGCGAATTTTCGCGTACTTAAATAATGAAAGTGTCCGTCCGTACATAAAAAGAAAGGAGGCATGGCCTTGCCCAAAAAAATAAGGAAACTCAGCTTAGCTATTTTGATGATAATCACTTTAGGGATCGGAGGGAAAGTCTATATGGACAAAAGAGAAGCACAAAAACAACAAGATTTACTCGCAGTAGAAAAGCAGTCAGTCAAAGTTCTGAAAAATACCTTTGCGGATATCAAGGAAGTGAAGATTGAAAAATCTGCTCGAAATGAAATGACGGGATCATATCGGATGTTTGTGACAATGATAAATAAACATAATGAATCTGTTTATTTTACGTACGGCTTTTGGAAAGAACGAAATGAATTAGGAGATTATGGCGTAGAAAATGAAAGTATACAAAAAGAGGGCAGTACAGTAAATAAAATCAGAGTAATTTTTTCTAATAATAAGGAGGAATATATTTAATGATAGTAGACGAACAATATAGTGTTATTAGTGAAGCTGTTTACTGGTTAGATCCTAAACATAAATACTATGATCCTACTTATAAGGAAAATTCTATTAAAAAAATTGGTAGTTATAATTTTAAAATCCTAAAAATCAAAGAAAATTCTTCTTCGAACGGTATGCAGGCGATGGCCGTTGCCCCAATCATTCATGGCAAAGTGGATATTTCCCAAGTCGTCATCGCTTTTGCCGGCACCAACCAAGCAGATCTCAAAGATTTGGAGACAGACGTCCGAAGTGTCATGAATCTTTACGGCAATCGGCCTTTTTCTAGCGATCTTGAAAAAAGGATGGCAAATACGCTGCTTCATGTCACTGGATTGAAAACAGCCGGACAAGTGGATGCCGCTGCAGCCTTTGCTGAGGAAGTCCAAAAGAAATATAGTCAGGCAACGATCTCCACTACCGGTCATTCGTTAGGCGAATTTCTAGCACTTTATGTAGCGAGCGAAAACCAATGGAAGAATGTCGGCTTCAATGGGCCGGACCCATACGAACTCTTATCGCCAGAAGCAAAGAAATGGGTGGAAGAAAATCCCGGAATGCTCACCAATTACCGGAATCGTGCCGATTTTATCGGCAACTTCGGAGGCAATGGGACTGGCGCTGAAATCAAAATCGGCATGAACATGGGCTTTCAAAATCCGCTCGCTTATCATTCGCTGAGCGGCTGGACATTCGATCAGGAAGGACAACTGATCGTTCCCGACCATGAAGCGAATGCACTTGCTCGCCAGAAGCAGCAGGAAGCACAAGCGATGTCCTTATTTACGGCAGGGATCTCAGAGCTGGAAATCTTACGGAGAACCTTCACTGCTAGCGGCGGGCAATTGTCCAGTAATGAAAAGATCTATCTAGAGGATACGCAAGCGTTGCTGGTCGCGGAAAATTTATCTCAGACGATGAAACGTGCCATGGAACGAGTGATCCGGATCAATCAAGACGGGATCGAAGCCTTGGAAGAAAACTGGCGGGAAGGGCTGAAGCGTGCTCGCTATGTCGCGCCTGCGTTGAATGAGCAGGAACTATTGGAAGCGTTGGCAAGTGTTGGGGCGACCAGAGAAAATCTAGTCGATTCCCCGAAAGAAATGTATCAGCTGCGGATCGATAAAGCAAAAAAGATGGGTGAATCCTTTGATGGACTGATCCAGGAAATCAAAGCAAAAATCCATGAGATCGTAGACCGTGATCGGGAATTAGCCCGGCAATTAAGATAATCAGATTTATAGTAAATCAAAGGTGTTTGTTCAGAAAAAACGGGATTTTTAGTAAAAACATCACTGACCGCTTTTTTCTTAAACAAAAATATAAGTAAAAGGAGTGAGATTCTCTCAAAGCAGATAAAAATAAAATAACGTGTCGTATACGACACAACATGTTCGTAAATGCTACATTTTGACCACAGAGACAAAAAATAGTTTATGATGTACGCGTAACAAAAATAACTTTTTCTTAGGAGGAACAAACATGGCAGGAGCAATTGCAGTCACACCCGAACAGTTAAAATCACAGGCGAAGGTCTATCAGCAGGCAGCATCTCAAATCCAAGATGCGATCAGAAAGGTCAATTCCATGAACCAGCAGATCGCTCAACAATGGAAAGGGCAAGCCTTCCAAGCCTATTTAGAGCAATACAATCAGCTGGAAGGAAATGTCAAACAGATGGAGCAGTTGTTAGAAAGCATCAATCAACAGTTGAACAAGTATGCTGATACTGTAGCAGAGCGGGATCGTCAAGACGCTGGCTCATTTGGATTTTAAGCAAGGAGACAATAAGAACCATTCATTTTTTGATGAAGTTTCGCTTCTCACTGAAAATCTGAATTAGCACATGAAGTCAGATCCAGGAACAAGAAGAGGCTAGGATTCGATAGTTTTCTAGCCTCTCCTCACTGTTCCTTCTTTTGTCTAAGCGCGAGCCAGTAAACCATAAGCACTAAGGCCAATTTTTGTACAAACTTTCGAAGAAGTTTCTGCAAAAATTTGCCTTACTGCATAGAGCCAAATGTTTTTAACCGCCATTTATTTTAAGGAGTGGAAGAGTTCAGATGTTAACTGATTTTAGAAGGAACATTTCATTGTTTCTAACAATTGCCGCTAGCTTATTCTTACTGCTTTTCTTTCTTTATTTAGGATTCAAAGATGACAATGTCACGATCAGTACAACCGATCCTACAGGAAAAATGCAATATGCATTAGTCAATGAAGATAAAGGAGCAGTCTTTGAAGGCAAAAATTATTCATTAGGTTCAGATTTTGTGACATTGATCAATAAGGACAGTAAAAATCGCTGGGAAACCACCACTCGAAACATCGCTACAGCTGGTGTAGAAAGCGGTCAATTTGATGCGCAGATCATCATTCCCCAAAATTTTTCTGAAAAATTACTATCGCTGCAAAGCATCAATCCGGAAAAAGCACTGATCGAATATCAAGTTCGAGATGGACAAAATGAGATCACGAACCAAATGATCCAAGACAATGTCAACACGATCTTAACTGATTTCAATCAGCGGATCATCCAGATGTATTTTTCAAGTATCGTCGGGAATTTATTTGAAGCACAGCAAAACGTGAATCAAATAGCCGGAACACAGGTAAACTATCAGACGACCTTGGAATCATCTATCTACAGTCCATTCAAAGAAATCCCCGGCAATTATACGAATGTGCTAGAAACAGCCAGTCTTTTAGATACAGATAATCAGACTTTTACCGCGCAGCAGCAAGCCTTTGTCCAGTCGGTCAAAGAATTGCTGGATAGAAACAATCAAGGATTAGAAGGCGGCAGCAGATCGACTGAAACAGTCAAAGAATCGGTCGAGGACTATACGAAGCAGGCAAATGAACAACTGAAAGAATCGATCAGACAATTCAATGATCAAGTAGAGATGCAAAAAAAGCAGCTCAACGAACAATGGGAAACAGATACAGCAGACTATAAAAAGCAGCATGATCGATTGACGGAAACGGTCTTGACCCAGCTAGGTGATTTTTATACCAGCAAGGAACAAGAAAGCACAGGTGTGTACGCCGGATTTCTATCAGAATCGGTTCTTTTCCAAGAGACACAAACAAAAAGGATCGCAGAACTCCAGGCAGAAATCGCTGAGCTAAAAGACCAGACAGAACAGCTGACCCAGCTGAAAAGACAGATCGCTGCGACTTATTATAACGATCCGGCAGCTACACCTGATACAGCAACCACCGAGCAAGTGAAAACAGCTATCCTCCGGCTGATCTCCAATTTGGGAGGAGATATGCCCAAGTTGAACGCTGATTACCAAGGAACTCTGGAGGCATCATTGGCTCAGATTCCAGACAAGAGTTTGGAACAGTTAGTGGACGAATTAACCAAAAAGCAGGTGATCACCCCTGATCAAGCTTCCCTATACTTGGATGAACTGGTGATCGTTCGAAAATACGCGAATGATTTGAACAAGCCATTGGGAAAAGAGGTCCATTTCACATATTTAGACCCTAGACAAGAACATCCTGAAATGATCGATATTCCGCAGCAAACAGTCACTTTTTCCTTGGACCCGACAAAAGAGAATACCTATTCGCTCCAATTACCAGATGCTTCGCAAGAACAAGTCAGTGTGATTTTAGATGGATCCAAGCTGCAGGAAATCGAACAGTTAGTGAATGGTGAACTGAATCCTTATCGCTATCAAACTGCGATCATCGAACATTCAGATCATCATTTTACATTCGCAGCACCTGAAAAGATCGAAGAAACGGAAGAAAGTACGCAAGATTCAACAGAAGAACCGCAAGAAAAAGAATTGCCGAAACAGGTGACATTCACGGTCAACCTGCCGATCATCTGGCATCTGAACTCAATAGAACAAGCGACAGCTTACAATGAACTTCACTATTCATGGGGCAGGAACGAAACGGTCCAAAGCGATCATCACTATGCAGTCTATCTCCCGATGGATCAGCCACTGATCGATGATTTGCCTAAAATTCTGACACATCTCCAAGTACTGGATACTGCTGCGCAGCAAATCGCGACTCTTTTCGGCAATCCGAACCAGTCGTTATCAGTCCAATCTTACGCTGCCATGATCCGCGCATCAGAAAACCAAGGGAAAACCGTTCTGGAATTAGCCAACGACCAATCCATCTATCGTCGGTATGACAATATTACGAATGACGAAAAACAAACAGTCATTACCGATAAATTATATGAAGAATACAAGAAAACAGGAGACAGGATCTACAAGGACACCGAGACTCAGATCAATCGCCTGCAAGCGGTCATTGGAAATGAAACAGATCAGAATAAAGAAGAAGTCAGCCCTACGCTTTACGGTACATTGAATCTGATGACCGTCCCGGGAAAACTGCTACAAGAAGCCGATAAATTGAATCGCTGGTTCACGGATGCCAACCGTCAAATCACGGAAACATACAATGCATGGGGCGAAACAGCAAAAATCGAAGCCGTATCAGTGGTCAATGAAGAAAATCCGCATCCTGAAGAAAACGAGACGAAACAAATTGCCAGTCAAACAAACTTTTTAGTCGAAACGATGCAAGAACTGATGCGTTCATCCAAAGAAACGGCTGCTAGCACCGAGAAATCTGCTGCAGAAGTCAAAGATATCGCACCCGTAATCGAAGAATTGAAAACAACGACAGCTAATGTCCAGACAAATGCAACAACGATCCTCACCAATCTGGATCAGTCGATCAATCAATCGAAACAAACGACGAAAGAAAATGAAGAATATGCAAAAACCTTTGAAAAAGTGTTGTCGAACACGAAAAACGGCGGAGCAGACAACACACAAGTCTTCCATTTTCTGTCACGGCCGATCCAAGGAAAAGGCGTATTCGGGCAAACCAGACAAATCTCATTAGTTCCTTATTACGCAACATTGACTGGCGCGATCCTGCTTATGGTCGCAGGACTTTCATTACTAGGATTTATGAAAAAACGCAAAGTGACAGAAGCCGATCTGATGGTTCAGCCGACAAGGATGTGGCTGAACGTTCCTAATGTCTTCCTTCTTTCACTTGTGACGATCTTACTTGCCGGTTTTTATGCTGGTACCACCAGTGCAAGTGCTAGTACAGCGAATCGCTTGATGTGGTTCAGCTATGCATTTTTGACCTTTGCCAGCATGCAGCTGCTTGTTACAGGATGTCTACGGCAATTCAAGAAACTCACCTTATATGGTTACGGCATCGTTTTAGGATTGTATTTCATACTCACGCCGTTACTAGGAGTTACGGTCAAAGCAGGTTCATTCACTGAGTTTCTCTACCGGCTATCACCGCTTCAAAATATTCAAAACGGTTTTACAGTGCTGCTGAATGGCGGACGTATCAGTTGGATCAGTTATCTTATAGTCGTCATCCTTCTGGTTTTAGGGCTATTTTTGAATCTCATCGTTCTTCCTGAAGAACAAGATAGAAAAGAGCGTGAATCATGAAGAAAAAGAGAAAAATCTGTTGGATCATCGTTTTTTTGAGTGTCCTTTTTCCTGTTAGCTATGACGGAACACGTGTGCATGCTGGACAAGGGGCTCTTACAATCAACAATCAGGTAATCTATGAGGATCAGCAAGCGGAAGAAGGCGGAAATGAGGTCTCGTTTGCCATCAACGACTTGTTTTTAGCGGAGAAAGAAGCGGTGGATCAGCAATTGAAAGCAAAACAAAAAGAACTGGTCTCAGCTGCGCAGGAAAAAGTATTTTTTGAGAAACCGGCTGAGCCAGAAGCGCTTGACCAAAAAGTAATGCCTTATCTCTTCAAAGAAGGAACTGCTGTTGCTCCAGTCCAAAGCACTTCTTCTTCGGCTATGCAGCAAATGAAAGTAAATCAGCTAGTCACCTTTAGCGGTTATGTTCTGGGCGGAAGCCTATGCATAGGAGCAGGTCTATTTTTAGGAAAACAACTAACTTATCACAAAAACAAAAGGAGCAGGAGTGGCGAATAACATGAAAAAAGGCACGACAATCAGTATCAGTCTGCATATAGCCGATCGGATCATCGATCTGCAAGTCCCAAGTCAAGTCACTGTGGCACGACTGAAAACAATTTTACAAGAGTCATTTCCAATCATCCATATCCGACTACCTGAGAACTTCGAATTGGCTCTTTTGAATAAACCCATCCATTTGAGGAACGAGACCATCCTAGCTGATTATTCTTTAGGCAATGGTGATCAGCTACAAGTGATCGAAAGACAAAAGAACATGGAGGAAAAACTGCTGTGAGAGAAATACAAAATATCACACAAACCATTGGATTTACGAACGAGACCAACGCTGTAGAAGTGACTCTGCAGGCCAATCAGTATAGGCTGGACAAACTGACACAGTATCAGCACTTTTTAGCACCTAGTATCCGAATGCTACCAGGGGAGATCACAGAAGCAACAGAAGAAAAGCTAGTCATTCGCTATAAAAAAGAATCAGATACCTTGTCACTTGAACAAGTCGTCAAAAAGGAAGAGCTTTTCCAGCGTTTGCTGCTGGCACAAAAAATCCGTTTTTTAACCGATTTTCTGCACCGTCCAGCTCAGCCTTTCCTCCATCCTGCTAATCTATTCGTTCGTGGAGAAGAACTGGTCATCGGGCACCGAGGATTTATGGCAGCGATCGTCCCTTATACCAATGAAGAAGATGAATTTATCAAGCAATATCGGGCGCTTGTCCTCTATATCCTGCATCCCAAATTAAACTATGAATTGCTGATCGAAGATAGCGGTACGCTGAAAGATGCTTTTTCAAAGAAAATAAAAGAAGCAGATACGATCGAAATCATCGATCAGTTGCTGGCCACGGAGATTCTGAAGCAAAAGCAAAAACGAGCAAAAGAAACCATCAGATTTTTAAGTGGAGCAGCTTGGTATTGGGGTTATCGACGATCGGATTTGCTATTGCGACAGGGATCTATGCTCTGGACAAACTCCCGACACAAGAGCGTATCAGTTCAGCTGAGACACAATATATCGCCAATGATTACGCTGGCGTTTTGAATACGTTGAAAGAAGATGAACCTGAAAAACTGCCCACTGGTGCGAAATATGTCGCCGCAGTCAGTGCCGTGCAACTGGACAACTTGTCCAATGAACAAAAGGCAGCTATTTTAAACAACTTGTCCCTGAAATCGAGCGACAACACATTGCTTTACTGGATCTATGCCGGAAAAGGAGACTTCGATAAGGCACTCGATGTCGCTAAGAACCTTGGCGACAATCAGTATATCTTACATGCATATACCAAGTTATACGATGCAACAAAGACAAACAATAAGATGAAAGGTGAGAAAAAACAAGAATTGCTCACAAAGTATGAAGAAGAGATCAATAAATACATGAAGCTGTTAGGAGGAGAAGATGGAAATGAAGCCAACTGATCGATTCGTCCCATTAAGTGATCAAATCCGGACATCTGTAAAGATCCTCTTTGATATCTTTTATTTTGGCGAAACGCTCATCCACGAACAACTCACAGAGAAACAGCGTCGAGTCGTATTGAACGGTCAAAGTTTCACTTATGGAGACCAGAAGCTATTGTGTGACGGAAAACCGGTCAAGTCAGATGAAGACTTGCTGATTTTAAGACATGAAGAGCTGGAAACAGTTTTCACGAATAAACCAAAAAAAGATTTTCTGATCTCCGGAGCAAAAAAATCGGCAGTCTTTTTAGAAACAGATGCATTGATTCCCATCTCTATCGATCCTAAAACCAAAGAATATCAGCTGAAGATCTATCCGAGCAAGGAACGTGTTTACTACAACGATCAGCTTACACAAGAAGGTACATTCTCCTTTGGTGTAGGAGATCGGTTGATAGTCGATCGTTTAGTGATCGAAGTCCGGGAAAAGCAGCTGCGTTTCACCAGTCTGGGCACAAACTATCAGCTGGATCCGTGGAAACTGGTAGAAGAAACGTTTCTTCCGGAATATCCTGATGATTTTCCATTTTTTAGAAGAAGCCCTCGTATCCATTTGAAAGAACCCGCGAATGAAATCGAGATCCTTGCACCGAAGCCAAAAGAAACAGAAGGCAGAAATGACTTATTGAAAACAATCGTGCCGCCACTTGGCATGGTCGTTTTGAGTGGTGCCACAAGTTTTCTTAGTGGAGGAAATCCGATCATGATGCTGAGCATGGGTGGTGCGAGTCTATTGACAGCCGGTTTTTCAGTTTCCAGTTATTTGACCAACAAAAAGGAGACGAAACGAAAAAACGAGGATCGGGAAACCACCTACCGCCAATACATGCTTCAGAAAAAATCTGAACTGGACAAGTTACAGCAAAAACAAAAAGAAGCTTTGGCGTACATGAATCCTTCTATGGATGATCTAGCTGCAATGGCTAAAGAATACCATGCGAGGATCTACGAGCGCATGAGTCGCAATGAAGATTTTTTGAATATCCGAGTGGGCACAGGAGAGATCATCTCCAGTTTCAAGACGAGCTACCAGCCATCAGAAGAGGATGATTTGAGCAAAGAAGCAGAAGAACAGCTTGTCTGGCCCTATAAACAATTGGACGAAGCGCCGATCGTCGTTCCGCTAAAGGATCAGACGCTAGGATTAGCAGGCCCATCTGCTGTACTACGAACCGCCGTCCAGACCATCCTTTTCCAATTATCGGTTCTTCATTCGTACCGAGATGTGGAATTCATCACACTGGTTCCGGAAGCAGAATACAAAAAGGAGTGGAGTGCCTGGCGCTGGCTGCCCCATACGAAGATCCGACATTTGAATCTTCGTGGGATCGTCCACCACGCACAATCACGGGACATGGTCCTGAATTCCTTTTATCAAATGCTGACGAAGCGCCGCCAGCAAGTCAAAGAAGCCGGAAATGAGACAGTGGTTTTTCAGCCGCATTACATTTTTTCGATCCTTGACGAAAGCTGGCTTTCAGGACATGGATTGAATGAATTTCTGGCTGAAGACATGAGTCCGTACGGTGTGACAGTCCTTTGGGGAAAAGAAGCCTTGAACATGCTGCCGGAGACAACGACCACACTCATCGAATATCAAAGTAGTGAATCTGCGACCCTGATCAACCAAAACAGCGAATACATCAATCAGACCTTCTTGCCAAACCATTTGCCGACCACCTATCCACTGGAGCAAGCGATCCAGCGTTTAGCGAACCTGCAGCACGTGGAAGTGGAGAAGAATGCGGTGCCGGAAGCTATTGATTTTCTAGAATTATATGGAGTGAAGGAGATTGATGAATTAAAAATAAGCGAACGTTGGCAAATAGCAAATACTTCTAAAACCTTAGCCGTGCCATTAGGTGTGAGAGGAAAAGATGATATCGTTTATTTGAATCTTCATGAACGTGCACACGGACCTCATGGATTAGTTGCAGGGACAACTGGTTCTGGGAAATCGGAGATCGTGCAGAGCTATATACTTTCGCTAGCTGTGAATTTTGCTCCGGAAGATGTTGGCTTTTTACCAATCGACTTTAAAGGTGGGGGAATGGCGAATTTATTTGCTAAATTACCGCATCTACTCGGTTCCATCACGAATCTAGATGGTGCAGGTTCAGCTAGAGCTTTACAAAGTATCCGCGCTGAATTACAAAAACGTCAACGAAAATTCAGTGAATTTGGGGTGAACCATATTAACGGCTACACCAGACTCTACAAAATGGGGAAAGAAATAACAGATTCCGAAGAAAAGAAAAACTACCCTTTTGAGCCCCTACCTCATTTGTTTCTAATCAGTGATGAATTTGCGGAGCTGAAAGCGAATGAACCTGATTTTATGGCTGAGCTTGTATCTACTGCGCGAATCGGTCGGTCATTAGGTGTCCACTTGATTCTAGCTACACAAAAACCAAGTGGTGTCGTAGATGATCAGATCTGGTCGAATTCGAGATTTAAACTAGCTTTAAAAGTAGCTGATGAAAACGACTCGAATGAGATCATCAAAACACCAGATGCAGCAAGCATCACACAACCTGGACGAGCATATCTGCAGGTAGGAAATAACGAAATATATGAACTTTTCCAGTCAGCTTGGAGTGGAGCAGAGTATCAGCCGAATGACTCAAAAGAAGAAAAGATCGATGAACGAATCTGGCTGATCAATTCATTGGGCCAATACGAATTATTAACAGCAGATCTTTCGGAAGAAGAAGAGATCTCAGTGAAGTCAGAAGAAACCACACAACTGGAAGCAATCATAGAATCCATTGCAGAATACGCAGTAAAAAGTGAAGCGATACTGCCAGAAAAACCATGGCTTCCACCATTGGAAACAAGTATTGTTTCACCTATTTTAAAGGTAGATTGGCAAGAGCAAAAACATCTAAGCGTTCCTTTTGGCAAAATGGATATTCCTACTAAGCAAAAGCAAATGAATGCGGATTTTGATTTGAATGAACTGAATCACACAGCTATTTACGGATCGCCGGGATTTGGGAAATCCACGGCACTACAAACATTAGTCATGAATTTTGCGCGGCTTAATACACCCGAACAAATCCAGTTCGATCTCTTTGACTTTGGGACAAATGGATTATTGCCACTGAAAAAACTACCACATGTAGCAGATTTGGTCCGTCTAGAAGAAGAGGAAAAGCTTGTGAAGTTTTTAAAGCAAATCCGTACCGAAATCCAGCAAAGAAAAGATGCGTTTACTGAGTTTGGTGTTGCAAGTCTTAGTCAATACGAAGAAAAAACGAGAGAGAATCTGCCGGTGATCCTGACAATCGTAGATGGTTTTGATTCGATCAAAGAAAGTCCATTAGAGGAACTGATTGAATCTGTACTGAATCAAATATTGAGAGAAGGAGCAAGCTTAGGGATTTACACAATCATGACTGCACTTCGGACAAGCAGCTTCAAAATGAGTATGTCGAGCAATATCCCAACTCAAATCGGTCTATTTCTAGTAGAAGATGGGGCAATCCGAGACGTTGTTGGAAGAGATGCATTGATCCAGCAAGAGATCATCGGACGAGCACAAGTGAAACTGGACCAGCCATATGAGTTCCAGATATATCTACCAACAGAGGGAGAAAACGATATCGCTCGTTTGAATCGTTTAGAACGTGAAATCGATGCCATGGAAAAAGCTTGGGTTGGTAAACGACCAAAAGCGATTCCGATGTTACCCAAAACGATTACTATGGCAACTTTCTATAACAATCAGCAAACCCAGAGGATGCTAGTTGATATGGAGCTTCCGATCGCGATGGACAAAGAAACAACAAATGTGGTTGGTTTCAAACCTGCGGAACATGGTTATTTTGTCATTGGCGACGACACACCACAGCAAAATGAATCTATTGAAAAAGTCATTGTAGAAGACATGAAACATTTCAGAGGACGTGCCCAGCGGATTGTCTTCAATGATAGCGAACACTTCGGCGGATATACGGATAGTTTTGATACGTTTATCGAAGGTTCAGAATATGGCAGCTTTGTCAGTGACTTGTTGCAAGAAGTCGAGCAACGACAATTGGTCAGCGAATATGAACCAATGCTGATATATATCCCAGAAGCACATTCCTTTGTCGGGAAATCTTACATTAGTGCTGCGAATCTGAATGTTTTACTGAAAAAAGGTAGCCAAGTAGGGATGTATTTCATTTTCCAAGCAAATCAAAAACAATTGGAAAACAGTTTCGACGATGCAGATAAATTACTGCGTGCCAATATCCCGGCTGGAATGGTAGGAACCAGGATCGTTGACCAAGGATTCGTGAATACGAAAAGTGACTATAATGAGCCAACCGTGGAATTGGATGAATCTCACTTCTTCATTGGACGTGCTGCAGGGCGTGTGAAATTAGTCAGTGAGTAATAAGTCTCGACAAAAAACAATCGAACCAAAAATAATCGAAACGGGAGGTCAACCATGAACGATGAAGTAAAAAAAGCGAAGAATAGAGCACAGGCAGCGAGACATCGTACAGAAGCAAATCGCTTAAGGACGCAGATAAATACGGTACAAGTAAATAAAAAACAGATCGATCAAAAAATCCAAGAAGTAGAAAAAGCGATTCGAGAATTACATCAATCGATTAATCAAGTTCATGGATTAAAATCAGCAGTTTCTACTAGTTTAAAAAGTGTTTCTGAAAGCAATTTTAAAGGCTCGCGGCGAGATAAATACAATGAGAAAGTGGACAAGGTGAAGAGCGAATTATCGGAATATGCAAAAAAAAACCAGGAGAATGTAGAAAAATTCCAGCAGAAATTAAGAAGACTACAAGAGGAGTCCCGACTTGAGGCCATGACTATCAGTTCTTTAAATTCGCAGATCTCAGCACTCTTGTCTGCAGCAATGAGCTTAGAAGCATAAATGAAAAGGAGTTGAACGAGCTATGGTAAAAAGTAGCGTCGATTTATCCGAATGGACACAATCGGTAAATAAAGCAAACAGTACCGTCTCGGGAATCAGCAAAATGAAAAACGTAAATTTTTCTCAGACAAACGCAAAGCCTTTCACAGAATTTACAACGATGATCAACAACATCAATTCTTCTTTAGATAACTACAAAACATTTGTCAAAGGGAGTATGGATAAGATGACCGCAGCAGGGAAGAACAAAGCAAATGATGATAAAGCAGGTGCTGCCAGTTTGAAGATTAGCCGATGAGGAGTGTGGAAAATGGATCAGCAGCAAAAAGAATTATGGGTTACTGCTTTGACAAGCAGTAACCTAGCAGAACAAGAAACCATCCCGCTATTAAGCGAATTAGGTTTGATTTTTGGTGGCCAGCCGCAGCTAGCCCAGAAAGTCTATCGGCATTTTATTAACCAGGAAACCAAGTATGAACATAAACCAAGGATCGGCGCAATCATTCATGTGGCATTTGATTATGAAGCAGGATCTGTTTCCTTTGATTGGTTGAAAAAACAAGTGTCTTTGACTTTTTCAAATTTTAAATATTTCATGGGCTTGATAGATGTGATATTCACCGAGATCTACCCGATTGGAACGATCGTTGAACTAGATGAAGAGCTGTTGACGGATGAAATCAAAGGGCTTTTTACAATCGGTGAGTTGGGCTTGTTCGTTTCGATACAAGGACGCAAATTAACTATTCCTGAGACACAGATGTTCATCGATTACGTCGGTTCCCTGTGGCCATTCGGGCTGCAAGCAGAGGTCGATCCGATTTATTTCAATACGTTGATGATTAAAAAAGTGATATCAGAAGGACCAACGAATCGTTATGAAGAAAAATATGCCTATGAAGTATTAAGAAAACGACTTGTACAAGAAGCTAAATATTCTTGTACCTATCTGTAAACGAGGAGGTGCACAGATGAAAATCAGTATGCGAGAAGTAATGGATGCTAAAAATAGTATGACTTCTTCTAAAAACAAACTACAAGCAGAAATCAATCGTGCTCAAAGTGACTGGAAATCCGTTCAAAAAAGCAATGCTTTATCTGGCAAGGTCAAAACAGCCATCAACGGAGAAATTGCCAATTATCAAATCCCGATGCTGATCAATTATTATGATATTTTACATGAAACAGTTAAAGAAATCGATAAAGCGATCCGTGATTTCAAATCTATAGTCAAAGAAAATAGCGAAACGGCCGTCATCGATACAGAAGCATTGAGTACTGCAAAAGATAAATTTTCCAATCCACTATCCGATTTCGCTAAATTGGAAAATAAGATCAATAAAATTTATGGGACTGTCGAGCATATCGTCTCAGTGTCATCACCGTCTAATCGAGTGAACGAAAAGATGGCGTCGGCAAAAAAAGTCTTAACAGACACCATTACGGCAATGGAGAACTTCAACAGGCAAAAAAGCGGCACGAATATCCGTGACAAATTAGCGCAGCAAAAATCTAAGATAAGAAGTATCAGCGGTTTGAGTTATTCCAATCCTAAATCACTGGAAATTTTTACAGACAAATCATTCAAAAATGAAGTGAACGAAGCGCATAAAGCTATAAAAAAAGAAGAAAAAATCGCTTTTAAGAAAGAGCACCCACTTCTAGCTGCCCTCAACGGCGATCTGACAGAAGCAGATCTGCAGGAACTGGATCAATGGATCAATCGCTCATTGGCAGGAGAGCTGAAAAATGGGAAACAATGGCTAGGTTCTGGTAGAGATCTCTATATTGCTTCTAGGATCAAACGAATGTCAGATGGCACATTGGTCATAAACAAAGCAGGTAAGTGGGCGAGTAAATTTGATAAATTAGCTGGAATCGATGGCTATGTAAAAGAAGGGAAAAAATTTGTTCGTCTCAGCACTTCAGGTGGTTTGAAGCAATTTACAGATGTGGGAGAGTCTATACTAGACAAATTGAAACTAGTAGACAAGAACGTAGCTCTGAAAGGGACGAAGCTTGCATTCAAAGAAACGGTCAAAGGAATCGCGAAAGGCACGCTGAAGAGTGCAGGGAATGCCTTGAAGAAAAGCGCAAGTTTCGGCATCAACGGTGTGATCAAAGATGCCAAGGCATTAGTCAATGCCAAAGGAGCAGCGAAGATCATCCCAGGGCTGAATATAGCATTAGGTGCTGCGAACGTCGTACAGGGAATCAGTAAGAGTGAGCAGCTAGCCCGAGAAGACGGATTGAAAGGTCAAGAGATCACCGCCAGCAAAGTCGGTGGCGCACTGGTGGATGTGGGGAAAGCGGCAGTGACGACTGTGGCGATAGGAGCAGTATCAGCAGGCGTAGCCACATTTGCTCCTGTTTGGGCTGTTGTAGGTGCGGGGTTAATAGTTGGCCAAGGTTTGAATTGGGCTGATAAACAAACTAATTTAACAAAAAATATAAAATCAGGAGTTAATTCTATGATAAAAGGAGTGTCTGGATGGTTCAAATAATATATAATTTTATACCAAAATTTTATGAAAAAAATAGTAAAAAAGAATATACTGAAAAGTCCTTTTTATCAATGTTAGTTTGTTATATAGTGTTCATCATAACTTTTTTGTTAACTTATTGGTCCGGCAATAAAGAAAATTTGTATAGTCCACAGACAATAGTTTTTGTTAATATTCAGTTAGTCATTCTTATATTTATTTTTATATTAATAATTATCGGTATAGTTATTTTTAAAAATAATAGAAAAAGAAAATATGTTGTGATGATTCCTTATATTTCATTGGGAATATTATTATTTTTCGTAGTATCGTATTTTTCAATACTACTTAATAATCCTATACGAAAATTTATTGTTGGTGAAATAACTGTTATTTTATTTTGGGTATTAGGAATAGTTGTGCATAGTATTTTAGTGCATCTCTCTGTTAAAAATAATAATTTTAACATAAGAGATAAATATGCAAACTACTACATTAATTGTCTATCAATTTTATCGATAGTAAGTGCCATGTGTTCGACCACTTTAAGTAATATTAATCTTTTTTTTGTGGCATTGATACTAATGGTATCTGCTTTACAATTTGCTTTAACTTTTCAAATCCCAAGGGTATTACAATACTGGAAAAAAGAATCAGAAAAAAATAAAAATGTATCCCTCTATGGAAATTCAATTGAACTCATGAAGAATAAGAAAAACAAAAAATAGATATATAATTAACCATTTCAGATAAAACCTCTAAAAATAAAAGAGTCACATGGAATAGTTCAATAAGAAGAAAAAGTGCCAACAACAGTAGGACTTTTTGTTGCTTCGTTACCAGCCACTGCATCAGTAGCTGCAGTGGTCGGCACAGGAATAGGTGTTGGAATGGTATCAGAATTTATTTTTAATAAAACAGGTATAGTTAACAAAGTTAAAAAAGGAGTTAATACGATGATTAAAGGAATTTCAGGGTGGTTTAAATGAAAGCAGTCATGAAACACTTTATACCAAATCAATTTAAAAAACAAAAAGAACTGATATTTAAAAAAAATTCTTTTAATAAAGTTATGACCGGTTATGTAATTCTACTAATGTTTTTTTTGATTATTCTTTTTACAATAGGAGGTGAAGCGAATTATAAAAAAAATCAAGTATTCATGTACAGTCAGATAATATATAACATAGTGATAATTTGTATAAATGGAATATGTAGCACTCAATTCCATAAAAGAAAACTACAGAAGTATCTAGTTTTTGTTGTGTATTTTTCTAGTGTGTTAGGTATTTTTAGTGGGATAGCTTTGGTAGCTTTAATTACGGAAAGACCATTTCATAATTTTATGTTAGGTACAATTCTGATATGGATTGGCTGGTCTTTAGAGATGTTTATTCATGGAGTATTAGTATGGTGGGCTTTAAAACGCAATAATCTTAAGTTAAGGGATAGGTATACTAACTATTTTTCTAATCTGATTGGGATCGTGGGTATTGTACTGGCTGGAATGGCTTATATTACAGAAAATGAAAATTTGATTTTTCTCTCAACAATTTTAATCGTAATTGTTGTTATATTTTTTGTAACATTTGATTTTCAAAGAGTACAACAATATTGGAAAAAAGAACCGGATCAAGATACAAATATATCAATCTACGGTGACTCAATTAAGATGATGAAAAATAAAAAATAAATCACAATTTTTCGTATGTTAGATATTTGAAAGATTCAAACAAACATTTACCAAAGTACAATAAATAAGACAGATAACAGAGGAAATAAATCTGGCAAATTGAAACTAGTAGACAAGAACGTAGCTCTAAAAGGGACGAAGCTCGCATTCAAAGAAACGGTCAAAGGAATTGCGAAAGGCACGCTGAAGAGTGCAGGGAATGCCTTGAAGAAAAGTGCAAGTTTCGGCATCAATGGCGTGATCAAAGATGCCAAGAGGTTGTGACAGAAGTGGGCAGCTTCAAGAAATAAGAAGGAATTTACGAAAATTGCTTTTCAAATTTTTGTGAAATTTCGGCTTATTTCCGAAGAAGTTACTTCTGGAACACCGTTTATTCGGAAAAAGGAGCAGCGAAGATCATCCCAGGGCTGAATATAACATTATTTCCTAGAGTAAAGAAATAATAACAATAGAAACAAAATTAATTTAATGAAAAGAGGGAAAAAAGATGATTGAGAAAGTATCATTTGAAATGAACAATTTAGTGTATATCGAAAAAAAAGCAACCACAGACCAGTTAGTCGACTTGATTTTGCAGTCCGAAGAATTAGTTTATGAAGAAGGATTTTATAAAAATGGTCCGACGATGATCGAATTGAAACCGACAGAAATGAGGGAAGAGAAGCAGACTTACAAATTTTATATACCGGTAAATGAACCAGTTGAAGGCGGGGATATCTTCACCATTGAGAACATCCATTATGATCATTTGGTACGTAAACGCATCCCATTCGATGAGGAATTAGGGGCAAATATTGAAGAAATAACTGACTACTTGCAGGAGCAGAAGATTGAATTTGAAGATAAGTTATTGCTGGTAATGACACTTGTCTATGATGAATATTGGGTAGATGTACTGATTCCGATAAAAGAGCAGGTGAACAAATGAGAAAAACGATTGGATACAAACAGTCTTTACATTATCAAAACGTCATCAGCCGCTATTATGTCACGAATACAGAAGAATTGGGTGGTTGTTTAGAAGATGCATTAGAAACGATCTTTGAAGCAGATTACTCCTTATCAGATAGTTTTTTTTATTCCATGAATTCGGATATTCGAGAAGAAGAAGTGCTGATCCAAGTCTTTTTGCCAGTCAACGAAGAATGGCGTGACGACCTTTCTGAAGAATATCGTTTCCACTCCTACTTCCAAGTCAATAATATGTTGGCAACTAGGGCAAAGGGGGAGATGCTTTCTGAATTTACGAAGGCCTTAGAAGAACTGATAGTAGTAATAGTTCAAGAAGACTTGACCGTCGTTTCTCCGATTTTTTATCGCCCCAAAGTGATAAATGAACTAGTCTATACAGATTTGATGGTAGGGGTCAAATAATGAACAATGAATAAACCAGAAAGAATAGTTGAAAGTGGGATGTCCAACCGTTTTATTAAAGAAAAGTTAGCAGAGCATTGGTCGTCTATGTCGATTAAGTAAATCAGTTCAGTATATAACATATACGAAGCTAGCCCTCCGAAAGAAAACGGGGGGCTTTTTTTTATTTTTATCCTTATCAATAGCAATTGCTACGTTGAAACTTATTTTAGGAAGTTAGATGTAAACAATAGTTTTTGCCTTTATATAAAATAAAAAAGAAAGTAATGAATATATTTTTTTATAATTACATAAGCTATAATAAAATATAAACATATATAGAAAAAGAGGTGCATCGTCAGTGGAACTTCCATCACCTATCATTTACGAAGTTGGTTATTCTAAAGAAAATTTAAATAAACTTGAAAAGGACATGAACGATAAAAATAAAAAATATAAAAATCTTATTTTCAATTATCCAACTGTATATATCGTGAACGATGAAAAGGAAAAAGATAAATACTCAGTGTATATTGGGGAAACAACCGATATCAAACGCAGAACAACCGAACATTTAGCAGTTGACATTATTTCTCGAAAAGATTGGAAAGAATTTTCGGATTCGAAATCATCAAGATTATTTATCATAGGACATAAGTATTTCAATAAATCACTGACATTAGATATTGAAAATCGCATGATGCAATATTTGACTAGTGTTGAGAAAGTGACAAAAGTAAATAATAGAAGAACAAATCCGCAGAATGAGTATTATACCTCTGACGAATTAGATTCGATATTTTCCGAAATTTGGCGAAAATTACATAAAAAGAATAAGAATCTATTTCCGCTAGAACAGATAATCAAAGATTCTGCGATTTTTAAAGCGTCTCCTTTTCATAAGTTGACAGAAGAACAGATGATTGCACGAGAAAGAATAATTTTGAAGATAACTGAGGCATTGAATCGTCAGAAAACAAGCCAATTGATCATTGTAGAAGGAGCGGCAGGGTCTGGAAAAACGGTTTTGATGAGTAGCCTATTTTATGAACTGAATCAATTATCTGCATCAGATTCTGAAAATGCTGTTATTCAAAACACAGATCAGTATCTGTTAGTGAACCACGATGAACAATTGAAGGTGTATCAGCAAATTTCCTCTAAACTTGGTATTTCAAAAAAACACAACCGAGAAACAGTGTTAAAACCTACTCGATTTATAAATAACCATTCTGAAGAAGAAAAAGTAGACGTATTGATTGTAGATGAAGCACATCTACTTTGGACGCAAGGAAAGCAATCTTATCGTGGAACAAATCAGTTGGAAGATCTTTTAACCCGTGCGAAGGTAGTAGTGGCCGTATTCGATAGAAATCAGATACTCTCACGTGAACAATATTGGGAAGAACAAGATTTATTAGAAAAAATACATGGAGCAAATTTGAATAAAAACTATATACAGTTGAAAAATCAAATGAGGATTAATGCAGACAGACAAACAGTTGACTGGATAAGAAAGATAATTGACAATAATGAAATTACAAATATTCCGGTGGATTCAAAAAACTATGAAATAAAAATATTCGATGATCCGAATAAAATGTACAAGCAAATCTCTTTAAAAGCTGAAAATGAAAATCTTGGCATTTCACGAATATTAGCCACTTTTGATTGGGATTATATTAATAACAAAAAGCCGAATAATGGAGATGATATGTGGTACGTAAAAGTCGGAGATTGGAAAC
This sequence comes from Enterococcus sp. ZJ1622, assembly GCF_011038845.1. Taxonomy (GTDB): domain Bacteria; phylum Bacillota; class Bacilli; order Lactobacillales; family Enterococcaceae; genus Enterococcus_B. The sequence continues at coordinate 110,722 of NZ_JAAKDW010000004.1, read as the reverse complement.
TCCCTTGGAATCTTCAACTTCCGCAAACAAGAAAAGAAAAACATGAAAATCGCGACCGTGCATGGGCAGAACAACCACATACAATCAATGAGGTAGGTTCTACATTCACTATACAAGGATTCGATTTGAATTATGCTGGAGTGGTCATCGGTCCTTCTGTCAAATATCGAAATGGGAAAATCATATTTGATGGTAGCAAAAGCAAAAATAAGAAAGCAATATATAAAAGACAGATAAAAGACGGTAGCAAAATAGACGTCTCAGAATTTTTACTAAAAAACGAACTAAATGTTCTTCTTACTCGTGGTGTCAATGGTTTATATATATATGCTGTAGATGAAGAACTAAGAAATGCACTATTAGCTGCCCAAAATGGAATGCTGAAATAAATTTATCCTTGGAACAAAAATAAGCAAAGTTAGATCATAATCAAGAGGCGGGGATGATAAGTCCCAGCCTCTTTTTTGCATTGAACTTTTAATACTTTAGATTGATCGTTAAAAATCTCCCAATTTCAACTTCCGTATATTCAAAAAGTGCTGCGCGGTGATAGCTAATGCGCCGAATAAGATCGCATTGCCTTCAAGGCGAGTGGTACGGACTAATGTATCTCTGGTGAAGCGGCTAGTGAGTGCATCGTTGACGTGATCGGTCATTTCAGGGATCTTTTGATAAAGCGAGCTGTTGATGACGATGACGTCCGGATCATACATCATGATCATATTATTGATGCCGATGCTCAAGAGTTCGGCATTTTTTCGGATAAGCTCGTTTGCTTGTGGGTCCTCTTTTTTGACGTAATCAGCAAGGATATCTGAGTTGACATAGTCGAGATTTTTCACACGGGCAAACTCTTCGTAGACAGCTTTACTTGAAGCGTATTGTTCTAAGCAGCCTGCATTTCCGCAAGGGCAAGGTCTGCCTGAAGGATATAAGATCGAGTGGCCCAGTTCGCCGGCTTTCCCATGTTTTCCCAGTTGCAGTTTCCCAGACTCTACGATACCGCAGCCGATACCGCTATGGATGCTGATGCTGATCAGATTTTGATAATGTGAAGAAAAGGTGTATTCCCCCAACGCTGCTAAATTTGCTTCATTATGTATGAAAATCGGGAAGTCATAATGGTTTGCCAATTCTGTCTGTAAATCGATAGTATCCAGATCGTAATAAGGTGTGAATACTGGCTGATCATGGAAAACAACGCCGTGGATACCAAGTGTCATTCCGGCGATCCCATGAGGAGTATCCGGTACATTCGCCAACAGATCGACCACTGATTCTTCTAATAAAGGAAGGATCGTTTCTGAAGTGACGCTTATCCGCTGTTTTGTAACAGTAGCGATCACTTGACCGTCGATATAAGAAAGCATGCCTTCCAGATAATTATAGCCGACATCGAAGGAAAGGGCGGTCGCTGCTTGGCCGTTGAAGGTCAGCATGATCGGTTTTCGTCCGCCTGCTGTAGATGCGTCTCCCATGCGTGTTTCCAGAATGAGCTGCTCTTCTAACAGTTTTTTAGTGATATCTGAAACAGAAGCTTTGTTCAAGCCGGTCGCTGCAGCTAGTTCTGCGCGAAAGACTTCTTTTTTATCAATGATCGTTTTTAGAAGGGTTGCCTGATTCAATTCTCGAATGGTGTACTTGCTTGAAATCATAAAGTTTCCTTTCTCTGCTCAATAGATAGCAAAACCAACGTTATATGTTTCAGTATAGCGTGAAACGAACCACTTCACAAATAAAGTTTAAGTGATTACTAGGACTTTTGCGTACGATTTTTTCTCTAAACTAAATAAAATCATTTATTTTGAAAGCGCTTGACAAAACAGCAGGAGTGTTCTATGATTCATGGTGCAAGTTAGTTTATCGTACTAACAAACTAAAATGAGGAGGGTTTTTTATGAGTTATTTTCCAGCGATTGATAAAGTGAAGTACGAAGGACCGGAGACGGAAAATCCATTTGCATTCCGTCACTACGATCCAGAACAAATGATCATGGGCAAGTCGATGAAGGAGCATTTGCGATTTGCGGCAGCTTACTGGCATACGATGACACAAGATGGTTCAGATCCGTTTGGCGATCCAGTGAATATCCGTTTGTGGGAAGGCAAGACACCGATGGAAACGGCAATCAACCGTGTAGAAGCATTTTTCGAGATCCTTGAAAAGTTGGATATGGAATATTTCTGTTTTCATGATGTGGATATCGCTCCAGCTGGGGACTCATTAGAAGAATTCTTTGCCAATCTCGATACGATCACGGATCTGATCAAAGAAAAAATGGATCAGACAGGCATCAAGCTGCTGTGGAATACCGCTAATCTGTTTTCTCATCCGCGATTTGTCCATGGAGCTGCCTCTTCCAGCAATGCAGAGGTCTTTGCATATGCAGCAGCCCAAGTGAAAAAAGGATTGGATATAAGTAAAAAACTGAATGGACGAAATTATGTATTCTGGGGTGGTCGTGAAGGATATGAATCCTTATTGAATACGGACATGGAATTCGAACAGGACAATATCGCTCGATTATTCAAAATGGTCGTAGCGTATAGCGAAAAAATCGGGCACAAACCACAGTTCCTGATCGAACCGAAACCTAAAGAGCCTTCGAAACACCAATATGATTTTGATGCGGCAACGACTATGGCTTTCATCCAGAAATATGATCTGACTGGTGATTTCAAACTCAATCTTGAAGCAAATCATGCCACGCTTGCTGGACATACTTTCGAACATGAATTGACTGTGGCTCGCTGCTATGATTCACTGGGTTCGATCGATGCGAATCAGGGCGATCTCCTTTTAGGTTGGGATACGGATGAATTTCCGACCAATATCTATGATACGACACTTGCGATGTACGAGATTCTGGAAAATGGCGGAATCGCACCAGGCGGGATCAATTTTGATTCGAAAGTGAGACGTTCCTCTTTTGCGATGGAAGATCTGATTCTTGCGCATATCGCGGGAATGGATACTTTTGCACGAGGATTGAAAGCTGCGGCCAGATTGAAAGAAGATCGTTTTTTTGATGAGATCAAAGAAAAACGTTATGCAAGTTACAAAGAAGGCGTCGGGAAAAAGATCATCAGTGATCAGGAAGACCTTGATTCACTTACGGACTATGCGTTGGCACACGACCAAATCATGAACGAATCCAGTCACTTAGAATCTATCAAGTCGCGATTGAACGATTATCTGGTATAGAAAGGAATTCTCTATGATAAATAACCCGATCTTAACTGGTTTTCATCCGGATCCCAGTATCTGTCGTGTTGGAAAAGACTATTATATCGCTACTTCTACTTTTGAATGGTTTCCCGGTGTGATGATCTATAACTCGAGAGATTTAAAAAACTGGCAACTTGTGAGTACGCCTGTCAATCGGGTCAGCCAGCTGAATATGCTAGGGAATCCTGATTCTGGAGGTGTCTGGGCTCCTGCTTTGAGTTATCGAGACGGGAAATTCTGGCTGATCTATTCGGATGTAAAAGAAGTCCAGAACAACAATTGGAAAGATGTGTACAATTATCTGATTACATGTGAGACGATCGACGGAGAATGGTCAGAGCCGGTCTATTTGAACAGCGCTGGTTTCGATCCTTCGTTGTTCCATGAGGAAGATGGAAGAAAGTACCTAGTCAATATGGTCTGGGATTACCGTCCGGCACATCATCCGTTTTACGGGATCGCTTTGCAGGAATATTCACCGACTGAAGAAAAGCTTGTCGGAGAAGTAAAGATCATCTTCAAAGGAACTGCTCGCAAATTGACAGAAGCGCCGCATCTTTACAAGATAAATGGTTGCTATTATCTGCTGACAGCAGAAGGTGGGACGAAGTACGAACATGCGTCAACGATCGCTCGAGCAGAAACGATCGATGGTCCTTATGAAGTCCATCCGGAAAATCCTTTGATCAGTTCTTGGTCAGAACCGGAACTGTCTTTGCAAAAAGCTGGCCACGGGTCTATCGTCCATACACACACGGATGAATGGTACTTTGCTTATTTGACAGCTAGACCACTTAAACATAAAGAAATGCCACTTTTGGAGAACAGAGGTTATTGTCCGTTGGGGCGGGAAACAGCGATCCAAAAATTGGAATGGGAAGATGGGTGGCCATATCTAGTCGGCGGGAATCACCCTCAAGTCGAAGTAGAGAGTCCCGACATGCCTGAGCAGAAATGGGAACATCCTTCGACGACAGAATCCTTTGATCGTGAAGCTTTGCCGTTGCACTTCCAGACATTGAGAATCCCTTTTACAGAAGAAATCGGTAGTTTAACAGAAAGAAGAGGTCATTTAAGACTGTATGGGAGAGAATCCTTCAATTCCCTTTTCTACAAAGCCCTTGTAGCTAGAAGATGGCAGCACTTTGCTTTTGAAGCGGTGACGAAGGTGGAATGTACGCCGAGGAATTTCATGCAATTGGCAGGACTGACGAATTATTACAACACAAAAAACTGGTCGAGTATCCACCTGACCCATCATGAAGAAAAAGGAAAGATCATTGCTTCTATGTCTAGTGATAATGGAAAGATAACAATGGTTAGCAACGAGATATGCGTGCCTGATAATGTAAGCGCTGTTTATTTCAAAACAATTGTTTCCTATGAGAAATATCATTACGCATATTCTTTCGATGGGCATCACTGGCAGATGATCGACACTGTTTTTGACAGTTTCATACTTTCGGACGATTATGCGGCAGAGACACAAGAAGGATTCTTTACGGGTGCATTTGTCGGGATGTTTGCCATCGATACTTCTGGCAGGAGAATGGCGGCAGATTTTGATTTCTTCACGTACGAGGAAAAAGGAGGCTTTCAATGAAGCAATGGCTGAAAGGAAGTGTCGTGTTAGTGGGCGCAGCTGTATTAGCGAGCTGCGGCACGGATCCAGCAGGTTCTACCAGCGGAGATGAATTGATCGTCTGGACATTTACAGATGAGCTGTCGACGATGATCAATGACTATTATTTGCCGGCTCACGAAGGATTAGCGTACAAAATTAGAGTGGTGGAGATCCCTTCTGATCAATTCGAGACCAAGCTCGATCCTGTATTAGGGACAAAAAATGCACCGGATGTGATTGCGTTAGAATCTGCGTTTGTAAAAAAATATGTGGAATCAGGCTTGATGGCTGATTTAGAAGAATACGGGGTAAAGGAAGCAGCTAAGGACACGTATCAATATGTCAAAGATGTTGGTACGAGCCAAGAAGGTGTCTTGCATGCGTTGGCATGGCAAGCGGCGCCTGGCGGATTTTATTATCGGGCATCACTCGCAGACCGTCTGCTCGGAGTGAATGAAGCAGATGACATGCAAGACAAGCTAACTGATTACGATCAGTTCTATGAGACAGCAAAAGAAATCAGGGAAACATCCAATGGTGAAGTCCATATGATCTCAAGCATCCAAGATTTAGCTAAACCGTTCTTCGGTATGAGAGAATCCGGCTGGGTAGAAGAGGAGAAGCTGGTGATCGACAATAAACTGTATGATCTGCTGGATATTTCTCGAAAATTTGTGGAAGAAGGGCTGACAAAAGACACAGAAGGACAGTCAGAAGCTTGGTTTGCCGGGATGAATGGAGAATCGGATTTCGGATACAGCCTGCCTACTTGGGGACTTCATTATTGGCTGAAACCCAATGCGACAGCAGCTGATGGAAGCAAGACGACAGATGGCGATTGGCGTATGGTACAAGGGCCGTCTTCATGGTTCTGGGGAGGCACATGGATCGGTGCGGTCGACTCTTCTGATCAAAAAGAAGCTGCGGCTGATTTGATCAAATATTTGACAACGGATAAAGAATTCTTGACGCGCTGGGCGGAAGAGACAGGAGATTTCGTATCGAATGAAGCAGTAGTTGAAGCAATCAAAGATTCTTATCAGGAAGACTTTTTAGGTGGACAAAACCATTACAACGAATTTTCGGAAATGGTCGAATCAGTCAATGCGAAGATTCTGACAGAATATGACCAGACGATCGAATTATTGTTTATCGACCATTGCCTGACTCCGTATTCAAAATGGGAGATCGACAAAGAAGCAGCGATACAAAGCTTCAAAACAGCTGTTATGAATGCTTATCCAGATCTACAAGTCGACTGAAGCAAGCGATGGAAATGATCCAGAAAGGAGAGTTACGTGAAGACGACACGATTCGAACGGTACAATCGCTGTGGCTGGTTTTTTATAGCGCCCTTTTTTACTGCTTTTATTGTCTTTCAGCTTTATCCAATCTTATATACTGTTTTTTTGAGCTTCACGGATCTGAAAGGATGGAGTACTGAAGCCGCTTTTGTTGGTCTGGCAAATTATCGGAGTATTTTCAGCAATCCGTTGTTTATCAAATCTGTTCAGAACACATTTATTTTGTGGGGGGTCAATTTTATTCCCCAAATCGGATTGGCGTTGCTTCTAGCCGCTTGGTTCACGAATCTGAAATTGAAACTGAGAGGGACAGGTTTTTTCAAAATCATTTTTTATTTGCCGAATATCATTACAGCTGCTTCTGTAGCTGTTCTCTTCTATGCTTTGTTCAGCTTTCCGATGGGGCCGATGAATCTAGTGCTTACACGTATGGGCGTCTTAGGTCAGCCATTCGATTTTTTCCGAAGTGTCACAGGCACTCGTTTGATTGTCTCGTTTATTCAATTTTGGATGTGGTATGGTCAAACGACGATCGTTTTAGTCGCCGGAATACTCAGTATCGACCAGTCGCTTTTTGAATCAGCGATGGTAGATGGAGCAAGTGACAATCAGATTTTTAGTAAGATCACACTGCCTCTGCTGAAGCCCATTTTATTGTATACATTCGTCACTTCGCTGATCGGTGGCTTGCAGATGTTCGATATTCCGTTTTTACTGACTAATGGCAATCCGGATAACAGTGTGAATACACTGACGATGTTCATCTATAAGCAAGCCTTTACCGGCAGCAGGAATTTTCAGATGGCAGCCGCTGCATCTGTGATTCTATTATTGATGTCTGTGTTACTGAGTACATTGTTGTTCCGTTTCTTCAAGGAGTCGAGCAAAGTGAGGGGAAAGAATGGATAAAAAATACAACGGCCAGCGTTTACTGATCTATCTGTTCCTCTTGTTCCTGACGTTCTTGAGTATCCTTCCATTTTGGGTCGTGTTAGTGAATGCTACGAGGTCAGCAGAACAGATCCAACAAGGATTATCGCTGGTTCCAGGGCAGAATCTGGCTTACAATTGGGAAGTCCTGATGAACAAAGGCTTTGATGTATTTGGCGGATTTAAGAACAGTTTGCTGATATCTGCTGGGGCGACGCTATTGAATATTTACTTTTCTGCTTTGACCGCTTATGGGATCATCGCTTATCGATTCAAAGGCAGAAAGATGGCGTTCATACTCATTTTAGGGCTGATCATGATCCCGCAGCAGATCAGCATGATCGGATTTTATCAGTTCATGAGCCGAATTGGTCTGCTGAATAGTTTTCTTCCACTGATTTTGCCTGCCATTGCTTCTCCGACAACGGTTTTCTTTTTGAAACAATACTTGGAAACAGTTTTCCATCCTGATCTGGCGGATTCTGCTCGATTGGATGGTGCTGGAGAGTTGAAGATCTTTCATCAGATCATGATTCCGTTGATGAAGCCAGGGCTTGCTACGATGGCGATCTTTGCTTTTGTGACTTCGTGGAATAACTTCTTGATGCCATTGATCCTGATCAATGACACAGAAAAATTCACATTGCCTATGCTGATCCAGTTACTGAAAACGGATGTGTACCGGACAGAATTCGGCAGTATGTATCTAGGGATATCTCTTAGCATTGCGCCATTACTGCTCATTTATTTATTTTTATCGAAATACATCGTGGGTGGCGTCACAGCAGGAGGGATCAAAGAATAGGAGGAATAAGTATGCCTTACATTTTGGGTATCGATTTAGGAACGAGTTCCCTGAAAGGACTAGTGCTGGATAAAAACGGGAAGGTCGTAGGCTGTGCTAGCGCAGAATATCCACTGATCCAGCCAAAAGCAGGCTATAATGAACAGGACCCAAAAGAGTGGGTGCAGGCGTGTGAACGGGTGATCGAGTCTTTGGCGAAAGAAATCCCGGATTTCACTGGAGAGCTGGAAGGAATCAGTTTTTCGGGACAGATGCACAGTTTAGTTGTGCTAAATGAAAGAAATCAGATCTTAAGAAATGCCATTTTGTGGAATGATGTACGGACGACTGCCCAATGCCGAGAAATCATGGCGGATTTTGGGGAAGAGCTTCTGCAAATCACAAAAAATAAAGCACTAGAAGGCTTCACTTTGCCGAAAATCTTATGGTTGCAAGAAAACGAACCGGAAATCTGGGCAAAAACACGACATATCCTGTTACCGAAGGATTATCTTGGCTTTTGGCTGACAGGAACGCAGCATATGGATGCTTCAGACGCTGCAGGTACGTTATTGTTGGATATAGAAAAAAGAGAATGGTCAGAAATGATTTTGCAGAAATATCATATTGCTGCTGGGATCTTACCGCCATTAGTTCCTTCTTCCCAGCTTACAGGAACTGTTCGAGAGGATTTAGCGAAACATTTCGGATTCAAAAAAGAAGTACAAGTATTTGCCGGCGGTGCAGATAATGCCTGTGCTGCTTTAGGTGCTGGGATCGTAAGCCAGGATTGTGCGATGGCAAGTATCGGGACATCGGGGGTCTTTCTTTCTTACGAACAAACAACGGATACAGAATATGATGGACAGCTTCATTTTTTCTGTCATGCGGTGGATCAGGCTTATTATTCGATGGGCGTCACATTAGCTGCGGGTCGCAGTTTGCAGTGGTTCAGGGATACGTTTGCCAGTGGACAGTCTTTTGAAGAACTGTTATCTGGTATTGAAAAAATCGAGCCTGGCGCAGGGGGCCTGCTGTTCACACCTTACCTTTCGGGTGAACGGACACCGTACGCAGATAGCCAGATTCGCGGAAGCTTTATCGGCATGGATACGCAGCACACAATGAAGCATTTCGTACGAGCAGTAGTAGAGGGGATCACTTTCTCATTGAAAGACTCTCAGGTACTGATGGAAGAAGTTTCGGATCGCCGTTTTTCCCGTATCATTTCTGTTGGTGGCGGGGCAAAAAACAAAGCATGGCTTCAAATGCAAGCAGATATTTTTGATGCAGAGATCGTCTGCTTACAAGCAGAACAAGGGCCAGCATTAGGTGCGGCAATCATTGCAGCAGTAGGTCGGAATTGGTTCGATTCCTTTGAGAGCGCCTGTGGAAGTATCGTGGATTATCAAGCTGCCATCTATCCAGCTAAGGAAAACGTTGAGAAATATCAAAAAATCTATCAGCGATACCGTGAAATCTATCCGGCGACGCGGGGGATATGTATGGAGCAAGAAAATAAATAGAAGCAAGTATTTTTCATTTTTGATTTCATTCAATTAGTGATGTAAGAAGTTGTAGCAGAAGTGGTTATATTCAAGAAATAGGAAGGTATTTCCAGCACTTGCTTCTAAAATTTTTGTGGAATTTCGGCTCATCTCCCAAGGAACTACTTTTGAAACACCATTTATTCTGAAAAAAGGGCATGACAAGATTTTTGTCACGCCCTCTTTTAGCATTATATTGGAATGAAAAGTGAGTCAAAAACAGTATTTTTGGAAAATAAAGCGAACTTTACTGAAAATTCGAGATAGATGTTTATTTTCGTTCTCGATCATCGTTGCTTTTGTCTTAGATTGATCAAACGGTTGCGGTGTATTACCTCAACGCTCTTTCCGTTTTCTCAAGTTCTTCGATCAGAGCATTTTTACGCCTGTATTTCTTCTTCAGTTCAGTGATGAGAAGTTTGGCAGAGATCGCACTATTCGGAAGACTGGCCATTTCTTTGATGTAAAGCGAGATCTTCTGGTAATGTTTGCGATTTTTAGCCACTGCAGCCAAATGAGGGATCTCATATTCATATTTTTGGAATAAGGCTTCTGGATAAGATTCCTTCAAAAGTTCAAAATAATGAGATGCTTTAGCTAGTCCTTGTGCATTAGAAACGAAAGCCATCAAGTGCTCATACTGTTTTTCGTCGACATAAAAATGATCGGCATTGGCGTAGTTCATTAATTCATCCAGTAATTTGTCTCGCATAATAAGCCATTCTTCAGGAGTGCACAGGCCTTTCAATTGATGGAGCAAGTCGAAATCGATTTTTTCATCTTTTGTCAAAAGTTGGAAAAGTTGCTGTTTTTCTTCTTGAAAGCACTCATCTTTAAAATGACTCTCTTGGTAATTTTTTTCAAGGATATCCCTGATATACCCCTCAGAGTAAATCGTTTGGATATTATCTAACTGACGGATGAAGTAGTCAGACATGATTTTTTTCTCTTGGGCCGAAGCTTTTGCTAGGATCAGCTTCCATGCAAGATAACATTCTTCCATCATCTGACCAACGTATCCTTGAGAATTGTCTATATCTGATAAATTAAGGGTATCAACAAGTTCATTGACTGTCTCAAAGGCGGCTAGACACAAATCATTTCCGATCATTTCTGGTATCTTGGTTTTGAGAAAGGCAATGATTTCATTGGCAAATTTTTTTGTTTTCTCATAAGGGATATGCCCGCCGTATTCATCTTCATATTTCTCGATGAGTTGGACTAATTCTTCCATATAGACTGTTTCGGGACTCAAAAACTGTTTAAATCGTGCTATTAAATAATCATTCTCAGTTAAGACTGTTAATAGAAAATATTTCAGTTGATCCTCATCAGCAGTATCGATCAGTTTGCGGATATCGGAAGTATCCAGTGTGGTGTCGGGCAGTTCTTCATTGTACGCAAATAACACAGCAGCCATATGTTTGCAGTAGTATCCTTCAGCTGAATAAGGGCATGTACAAGACATATAGTTAGACGGGTCGAGCGGGTCGATTTCTACTTCATATGTCTCGTTTCCTTCTACCGATGCGGTGATCTTCTGGTTCGTATAACGTAGATGGTGGACATGCCCATTGATATAATAGTCAAGCCCACGTTCTAAAATAGGTGTCAAAAATAATCCCTGCCAGTTTTCCATGTTTTCCTCCTTGAGCCTTTTTTCTTAGTTTAAAGGATAAATGAATCGAAATGGAACCTTTTTTATTAGTTATGAAGGTTATTTAATCTTTTGATCCGACAAAAGTGGTCTTAGAATCGTCAAGTAAAAAAAGCAATCTGTTATTATGATGTTAAAGAAAGCGAGGAGAAGCGTATGCTGCAGGATTTGAACCGATTGATCGATTATATCGAAGGACATTTGACAGAGGATCTCTCAATCTCTCAACTGGCGAAGGAGTTATTGATTTCCGAATATCACTTGAAACGAACGTTCTCATTTATTGCCGGGATGTCATTGTTCGAATATATCAAAAATCGCAGACTGACTTTGGCTAACCGTGATCTTTTAGAAGGTCAGAAGGTGACGGATGTAGCATTCAAATATGGATATGGCTCTATTGAAGGGTTTTCCAGAGCTTTTCGTGACTGGTCGGGCTATTTGCCTACGGAAGCAGTAAAAAAAGGGATGCAGAAGTCGTTTCCTCGTTTGACATTTTATATCGACGTACGAGGAGGAAAATCAATGGAATTTCGTATCGAAAAGAAAGAACCATTCAATGTAGTAGGTGTAACAAAAAGAGTACCGATCCAGTTTGGAGGGGTGAATACTGCGATCCAGGATTTAGCGCAGACAATTACAGAACAGCAAAGAAAAGAGATGCATGAATTAGGAGATCTTTATCCGAATCAGGTGATCAATGTCTCTTATGATTTTGAGGGTGAACGCTTGGAAGAAAAAGGAAGCTTGATGCAGATGATCGGTTTTGCGACAAGCAAGGAAAATCCTTATGCTGATCTGGAAGAGCTGCAGATAGAAGCCGCTACTTGGGCGATTTTCCCGAACAATGGACCATTTCCCAAAACTTTGCAGGATACATGGGGGGATATCTATGCGCAATGGCTTCCTTCTTCGGACTATGAACTAGTAGAAGCACCAGAGATCTCTTTTACGAAATGGGGAGACGACTTCAGTCATGTCTATAGTGAGATCTGGATCGCTGTAAAGGAAAAATAAAAGCCGGAATCACCACTGTTATTCCCTCTCGAGGTCCTGTTACTTCACTGGTGCGAAATGATGTCATTTTGAAATTGGATAAAGTAAAATGGGCTTAACACAATAGAAAGGGTGGAAAACCATGGCACAGTACACGATCGAAGAAAAACAGGATTTTGCTGTAACGGGTGTTGGCGTGGGGTTGACAAGTGATTATACGGATTTTGTCGGGTTAGCAAAAGAAAAACAAGCATTCGAACAAAAGGTGATCAGTGACGGGACGATGGATATTTTAAAACAAGCTTCTGAAAACGGTTTCTTCTTCACTGTGAATGCTATGCGTGATCATAAAATGATGTATTATGCAGGCGTTGAGACAAATCAGGAACTTTCGATCCCTACACAAACGATCTCATTTCCTGCAGGGAACTATCTAGTCGTGAGCGGATCAGCAGAGTCACCCGAAGAATTGCGAAATGATTTGACGAATACTGCTTTTGGCCATGTGTTGAGAGAAGTCGAAGGTTATGCTTATGTCGGAGGTCCCAATGCGGTTGTGGAGATGGGCGTCACTGACGGCAAATATACAGGTGAGATCTGGATACCGGTAGTAAATAAATCATGATAATATAGAGGTCGTAAAAAAGCTGTTCTGCATCAAGCAGTAAGGACGAGCAGAGAAAAATAGCTTCTCATGTTTTTCATCTGAGCGGACTTAGTGCCGCAGATGCAAGCTTTTGAACACCGTTTACGAGAGGTCGTAAAAAAGCTGTTCTGCATCAAGCAGTAAGGAGGATCAGAAAAATACAGGTCCAGTAGAGAGAATTATAAAAATCTCTCTATCAGGCCTATGTTTTCTGGTCTTTTTTCTTTTTCTAAATGCGCGATTTTTTGAATCAGATCGGCTAATTTGATCTGAGCCATTTCTTCTTCTGCTTTTTGTTGTAGTCGTTCGTAGCTTTCTGCCAAAGCTTCTTGGATATTGGCGCCTACGACACAATTCGGATTCGTTTTCGGATCGACTTGGATCAGATTCGTGTTCCCTTCGATGCTTTTGTAGACATCGAGTAAAGAGATCTTGTCTGGAGCAAGGGCTAATGTTGGCTGTGCTTTTCCAGTCTTGGTGAGGATCAGCCCCGATTTTTTCAGTTGGCTCATGATTTTGCGCACATTTGCGGGATTGGTTTCGATACTGCTGGCGATCATCTCACTGGAGAGAAGGTTCGTGTCTTGGAATATTTCTATGTAAGCCAGAATGTGGATCGCGTCACTAAATTGCAAAGAGTATTTCATCGTATCAGATCCTTTCGTTTTTTCTGCTTGACTTATCTTACCACACTCTTTATGATAAAGGTGTAACTTATAAATGTACAGCTTGAAGTTTTAATTAGAAAAGGAGTGGGCAGTATGACATATTTAGTAACAGGTGCGACAGGCGGGTTTGGCCATTACGCTTTACATTATCTGAAGGAAGTCGCACCGAACGAAGAGATTTTTGCATTAGCTCGCAGCGAAGAAAAATCAGCGGCATTGAGAGCAGCGGGGGTCAATGTACGTCTTGGCGATTACGCAGACATTGATTCAATGAAACAGGCACTGGAAGGGATCGATCGTCTCTTATTTGTTTCTGGTGCACCTGGTAATCGACAAGCAGAGCACGCGAATGTAGTAGAAGCAGCAAAAGAAACAGGTGTCTCTTATATCGCTTATACAAGTTTTGCTGATGCAGATCATTCGACGAGTATTTTAGCGCCTGATCATCAATTTACTGAAAAGTTGATCAAACAGTCTGGGATCAAACACACCTTCTTGCGTAACAACTGGTACATTGAAAACGAGCTTCCTATCATAGAACAAGCTATGAAAACTGGGGAATTCGTCTATGCTGCAGCTGACGGAAAAACTGGCTGGGCCTTGAAACGTGAATATGCAGAAGCGGCAGCAAATGTCCTTGTAAGTGTTGACGTTCCTGAGATTCTTGAATTGTCAGGGAACCTAGTTACTTATGAAGAGCTCGCAGAAGCATTGGAAAAAGCGACAGGGAAGAAACTGGAAATTATCGCAGCTGATAATAAAGGATTCGTGGAGAATCTAAAAGCAGCTGGCTTCCCGCAAGAAGCAGCAGAGATGTTTCTAGTTATCCAACACGATATCAAGAAGGAACAATTGGCGATTCCTTCGAAGGATCTGGAGAAAGTCTTAGGGAAACCACTCGTATCTCTAGACGAAGCATTAAAAGAATTATTGAACATAAAATAACGACTTTACTAACGAGTTCAAAAAGAAACAATAAGCTCAGCTTCTTCAAATGAGGAAGCTGAGCTTTATTTTTACACAATAAAAAGGATTGGGGAAGACGATCGATCAAGCTTTGTTTGAAACCAAGCCGATTTTATCGTTTGCTTTGACTTCTTTAGCTGATTCGACATCCAAATGCTGGACTTGATCGCTGTTCGTGAATACGACAACCATATCTGTATTCTTGCCAGCGGCTTCAATCGCAGCCAGATCGACTAGTGCGATCAGCTGGCCTCTTGCGATTCGCTGACCTTCAGTCACATACAAGGTGAATGGTGCACCTTTTAGATCTACGGTATTGATGCCCATGTGAAGCAAGACTTCGATACCGGAATCAGTTTTGATCCCTACAGCGTGTTTTGTCGGGAAGATCGTGGTGATCGTGCCAGCGATAGGAGCGAATATCTCGCCGTTTTCCGGCAGTACAGCGTAACCGTCACCCATCATTTTTTCCGCGAACACATCGTCTGAAACTTCTGTGATCGGAATCAGTTTTCCGCTTGAAACAGCATACAGATCAGAATCAGCTGGTTCACCAGAGACTGTTTCTTTCTTAGCTGGCGTGTTAGGTTGTACGGTGTTTACCGCTGAACCGCCATGCAATTTAGCCATTTCGTCTGCCATGAATTGTACCTCTGTTCCGACAATGACCTGGGCATTTTTCCCGTCAATGATTTTCATGCCGGGAACACCAGTGGCTTTGATCTTATTCTGGTCGATGAGACCTGTATCTTTTACTTGCAAGCGAAGGCGAGTCGTACAATTATCGATTGAAGTGACATTCTCTGCTCCGCCTAATGCTGCGTAGATCTTTCCTGCTTGTGCCGCATATTTGTTGTCTGTGCCAGCAGCCGTTGTGTCATCTATTTCTGATTCATCCAATTCTTCACGTCCAGGAGTCATCAAGTGGAATTTTTTGATCGCAAAATTGAAACCGAAATAATAAATCACTGCAGTTATTAGTCCTTGGACGATCAGCATCAGTGGCTGATTAGCAATCGGATTTTTCAAAGATAAGAAGTAATCGACAAATCCAGCACTAAAAGCAAAGCCTGCAGTCCAATGGAAGAAGGCACTCACTGCTAAAGAGATCCCTGTGAAAATCGCATGGAGCACATATAAAGGCCAAGCGACAAACATAAATGAAAATTCAAGCGGTTCTGTCACACCAGTGAAAAATGAAGCAAAGGCAGCTGCTAACATCAATGAAGCTGTTTTTGCCTTGTTCTCTGGACGTGCGTTTTTATAGATCGCATACGCCCCAGCTGGCAGACCGAACATCATGATCGGGAAGAACCCAGCCTGATACATCCCTGTTACACCTTTTGTTCCTTCTGAAGCCAGGAATTTACCAATATCATTGATCCCTGCTACGTCAAACCAGAACACAGAGTTCATTGCTTGATGTAGTCCAGTAGGGATCAGCAAACGGTTGAAGAACCCGTATAGACCTGCTCCGACCCAGCCTAAGCTCAGAATGAATTTAGCGAATGAGACTAGAGCCGAATAGACAGGCGGCCATACGATCAATAAGACGGCACTGATCAGTAGCATGACAAAAGCAGCTAAAATCGGTACTAAACGTTTCCCGCTAAAGAAAGATAAGGCCATCGGTAATTTTGCTTCATGGAAACGATTATACAGTGCAGCTGCGATCAGTCCGGCAATGATCCCAATAAAAACATTGCTGATTTGCGCAAAAGACGGATCTACGGCTTCCGGTTTCATATTCAGTAACGTAGCGACCGAATCCGTTTTTAATACGTTCACGGGTACTTCAAAAGCGACCAATCCAGCAAGTGCCGCAGCGCCAGATTTATCAACAGACATCCCTAAGGCCAAACCAACCGCAAATAATAACGGGAGCTGTCCTAAAACTGCATTCCCTCCTGCTTGTAAAAAATGAGCAACGATATCGTCACTGTAAGACGCCCACCAGTTCCCAATCCCTACTAATAAAGCGGCAGCAGGCAAGACGGCAACGGGTAATTGCAAGGAACGTCCCATTCGTTGTAAATATGCTTTCAATGTTTTTCCTCCTCGATGTTCTTCTCGTTTTTTTGTACGATAGCGCCTCTTAAGCGCTCGATATGGATAGCCAAGTAACCTAATTCTTCTTTTGTAATCGAAAGATGGTAATCTTTCGTCAACAAGACACGTATTTTTTTGGATATTTTGTAACTTTCGGGATATTTTCGTTTGACCATGTCAACGATTTCCGTATCCAAAACAGCATATTGCTGGGCGTGTGTCCGCTGCAAAAGAAGTCTCAAGTGATTGACCAATCGTGAATAATTCAGTGACAAGGGTTCGGAATGGATATCTGTCTCGAGCTCTGACTCGACCAGATGGATGATGTCAGACACGATCGTCACTTCGCGGATACTGCGGTGATTGTTGTTTCGCCCGCTGCGTCCGCTGTGGATGTGGATAGCAATATACCCAGCTTCATCATATGTGTAGGGAATCCCTAGCTCTTTGGTGAGATATTCGACAGCCCATTGCGCAATGCTGAACTCTTCACTGTACAGTACTTCGATTTCTCTCAACAACTTATTACGGATAAGTATGCCGTTTTTGATATTTTCGGCAGAAAACGCAATATGATCGGTCAGAGCGATCAGTACATGTTCATTCAATTTTTCCATCAGAACCGTCTCTGCGTGGTCGATGATCGTTTCTGCTGCAAACAAAAAACGTTCATCGATCTGGTTCAGCAGACTTTGCAATTTGATCTGTCCTTCCGGTTCCATGATGAAGATCCGCTCAATCTCCCGACTGAAAATTAAATCATTTCTCTTTTTGTCAAAACCAATCCCTTTGCCTATCGCTACTTTTTCCTGTCCATCATCGTCTACCAACACAGCATTTTGATTAAAGATCTTTTTGATTTTCATGCGCGCATCCTTTTTGAAGAAGTGATCTTCCACGTGGACTAGAACAAATAATGGCGGCCAAACAAAAATAGACACGAAAAACCTCAAAAAGGGCCTGAGCGCCTCAGAGATTTTCCATGCCTAGTATGATCTAGTCACATGAAATAAAATATTGTTAACGTAATCATTCTATATAGACGTATATACTTTGTCAATCCTTTTTAACAAAGAAAATAAGTAAACTGTCGCTGTTCATTTTTCTTTGTCCATTAAAAGTGCTAGGAATTTTTTCGCTGCAAGCGAAAGCGATTCATCTTTCTTCCAGATAAGATTCAAGGAAGCCGTTAACGGTGGCTCAAGGGGGAGAAAGCGCTGCTCGGTCCCATGAGTATTGATGATCCCCGCTAAGCACAAGACACCAAAATGATGACTGCGAACCATCAAAGAAGCGTTGTAGAGAAGGTTATAGGTCCCGATAATCTCCAATTGTTCTAGATTGAAGCCGAACCACTCAGACAATTGCGTATCAGCAGAAGCTTGTCGCGAAAGCAGCAAGGGGATATCCTTCAGATCACTGGGACGGACATTTTGTTGCTTGGCCAAATGGTGTGCACGATGCAAGAGTACGCCCCACTGATCTTGAGCATCGAGGCGGAAAAAGTGGTACCGCTGTTTGTTCACAGGACCGATGACCAGCCCGAAATCTAATAACCCGCTATCCAGCTTTGCCATGACGTCATCTGCATCCCCGCTGTATAGATGGAATTTCAAAAGAGGATATATATCGATCAATTGATTAAGGGTATCTGTAATCAAAGACATCACTGGTGTTTCACCAGCACCAATATAGATTTCGCCAGAGACGATTTCATTTTGTACTAGATTACTGGTTGTCTTTTCGACTAGTGAAAGGATTTCTTTTGCTTTAGAAAACAAATACTGACCAGAAGGCGTGAGCTGTATCTCGCGTGGTCCTCGTTCAAAGAGCGTCACCCCTAATTCTTCTTCCAGATCTTTTAGCTGTTTGGATAATGTAGGCTGTGTAAGGTGCAGCTTCTTTGCGGCACGACTGATGTTTTTTTCTCTAGCGACTGCTAAAAAGTAATTTAGTACGCGAATCTCCATATTTTTCCCTCCTGACTTACCAAAATTCTATCATAAGTATAACTAAAAGGAATAGCTAAGCATATGCTATAAGTATTAGACATGTAAGAACACTCGAGGTATCTTAGAAAGCGAAAGGGGAGAGAACAATGGCTAGTGAGATACAGAATTTGATCGTAAACAAAAAAATCAGGGTATCTGATCCGCTTTTTGAGGAGATCCACCGACTTCAGGCAGACAACGAAGAAAATCTGTCAAAGTTGAATACAGGCTATCATTCACCTTCAGAGATAAGAACCTATCTAGAAAAAATCACCAGAGAAAAAATCGATGATTCAGTGACAGTCATGCTGCCTTTTTATACAGATTTCGGGAGACATATTTCTTTAGGGAAAGACGTCTTTATCAATCGTCAGGCAATGTTTGTCGATCTAGGAGGGATCCGTTTAGAAGATGCAGTGCTGATCGGCCCAAGAGCCAATCTGATCACTGTCAATCATCTGACAGACCCAAATGAGCGGCGAGGTTTGATCGTTGAACCGATCCATGTGAAAAAGAACGCCTGGATCGGAGCAGCCGCCACGATCTTACCTGGTGTGACGATCGGAGAAAATTCGATCGTAGCTGCTAATTCCGTCGTGACAAAAGATGTGCCTGATCATGTGATCGTCGCTGGGACTCCCGCAAAGATAGTGAAATACATCGAACCGATTAGTTGAAGACAGACAAGGAATAAGCGATAGTAGATATAAGTAAAAGAACAATACGAATTGGAGGAATAAATAATGAGTAATATTTCAGAGAAAGTCATCGTGATCATGGGCGCTTCAAGTGGTATCGGGGAAGCTACGACTAGACTATTAGCCGAAAAAGGCGCAAAATTAGTGATCGCTGCTAGACGTGAAGAACGATTGAACGAATTGAAAGACTCGCTTCCAGATGCAGAGCTGTATGTTCAACGTGCAGATGTAAGAAAGATGGAAGATGTACAAGCAGTGATCGACTTAGCTATGGAAAAATTCGGTCGCATCGATGTTTTATACAATAACGCCGGAATCATGCCGACAGCGCCACTAAGCGAAGGGCGTCGCGATGAATGGCAAAACATGCTGGACATCAATGTGATGGGCGTGCTGAATGGGATCTCTGCCGTTTTACCGATCATGGAAAAACAAAAATCCGGACATATCATCGCAACAGATTCCGTAGCTGGACATGTCGTTTATCCTGATTCTGCTGTTTACTGTGGAACAAAATTTGCTGTTCGTGCCATCATGGAAGGTCTACGTCAGGAGCAGCGTCAAAACAACATCAAATCAACCATCATTTCCCCAGGAGCTGTTCAA
This sequence comes from Enterococcus sp. ZJ1622, assembly GCF_011038845.1. Taxonomy (GTDB): domain Bacteria; phylum Bacillota; class Bacilli; order Lactobacillales; family Enterococcaceae; genus Enterococcus_B. The sequence continues at coordinate 91,027 of NZ_JAAKDW010000004.1, read as the reverse complement.
ACGGAATTGTATCAAACGATCAGCGATAAAAAAGCCGCAATGGAACTACATGAAGCACAAAAAGAATGGGGGCTGACCTCAGAAGATATCGCGTCAGCTGTCGTATTTGCTATCGATACGCCAGATCGGATGTCTGTCAGCAATATGATCGTGCGACCAACGACTCAAGAAGTATAAAATTAGGGACTCTGAATTTTTCAAAAGCAGGGAGCTGTGACAACAGATTTGTTACAGCTTCTTTTTTTAAATGGATACTTGCTGAATAAAAAAATCTGTTTTTATAGCAAATTGCCCCATATTATTAAAAATTCAGGTATAATTGACTTATGAATTTGATTTTATTTTCAGTAATTCAGTCATCTGCGTATAAATAATCAATGTTATTTGTCATAAGCGGTTGACTTATTTTTTGTTGCTTTTGTAAACTAGTAGAGAAAGATGAAAACATAACAAAGGAGAAAATGATGAAAGTAAGTAATTTACTGTTAAGTGCCATTGTTTTAGGAAGCTTAGCTACAACGAACACGGTTGCTTTGGCAGAAGAAGCAATTACAACAAACGATACTTCAGCTTCCGGTCAAGTTGTCGCAAATGAAGGAAATGTCAATACAGAAAGTACAGAGACGACAAGCAGTTCAGTGATGAGCGAAACGCCAGCTCCTGCAGAAACAAATCCATCCACGGATCCATCTGCTGGACAAACGATAGAACAATCAACAGAACAAACAACAGAATCAGCGACTCAGGAACCTGCGCAAAGTGAAGAGGCAGCTTCTGAAACGCCAGCGAATGCGGAGACAGCAGAAGAAATCACCAACCAATTGGAAGACGGACAAACGATCACTCACACGCATCAAGCGGATCTGTCCCAATTCAATACGAATGTCTATGCTCGTTCTGCCTTTGCAGCACGTTCAACGAATTCGCAGCAAGCATTTATCGATAGTATCGCTTCCACTGCACAAAGCTTAGCAAGTGCCAATGACTTGTACGCTTCGGTCATGATTGCACAAGCGATCGTAGAAAGCGGCTGGGGCAACAGTACGTTAGCTTCTGCGCCAAACTACAATCTATTTGGGATCAAAGGAAGCTATAACGGCCAATCAGTGACAATGCCGACTTCTGAATACGTGAATGGAGAGTGGATCACTGTCAATGCAGCATTCAGAAAATACCCGTCTTACAAAGAATCACTGCAAGATAACGTAACGGTCTTGAAAACGACTTCCTTCCAGTCAGGCGTTTATTACTATTCAGGTGCATGGAAGAGCAATACGAAATCATATAAAGATGCAACAGCTTGGCTGACAGGTCGTTATGCAACTGCGCCGAATTACGGTTCTACGCTGAACAATGTGATCGAAACATACAATTTGACACAATATGATACAGCGACACCAGCAGCGACTTCACCAATGTATCGACTATATAACCGTCATACAGGAGAACATTTTTATACATTGAATGCAGGAGAAAAAAATTACCTGCCGACAGTTGGCTGGAAATACGAAGGAGTTGCTTGGCAAGCACCAAATAGTGGAAGCCCGGTTTACCGTATGTACAATCCTTACAGCGGAGACCACCACTACACAATGGCGCAATCAGAAATCAACTTCTTGAAGAAATTAGGCTGGCGTTATGAAGGCTTGAGCTTCTACTCAGGCGGTTCAAAACCGATCTATCGTTTATTCAATCCAAATGAAAAAACAGGAACACATCACTATACATTGAGTGCTTCTGAAAGAGACTGGCTGACGCCAATGGGCTGGAGATATGAAGGTATCGGATTCTACGGCAATTAAGAAAAGAGGTTGCGACGATGCCATCTAGTTTCACGCTGAAAAGATGGCATTAGAACATTGCTTTTCTAAATAATAATAATGAAAGAGCTAGGACTTGTTTTTCCCTAGCTCTTTTTTTAGCATTTTTATTGACTTTTTTTCAAGGGTGTCTTATTATTGACAAGTCAATCATTGACTAGTCAATCGTATGAAGGGAGGCACTCATGTCATTACAAGAAATCAGCCATGTACTCTATCAAATCAAGTTAGCTGATCAAAAAATCGTCCAGATATTCGAAGAGAATATCGGCGTCAGCTTGACACGTTATGAGATACTGATGTGTTTGAAAGAAGAAAACCCATTATTACAAAACAGTCTTCAAGAAAAGCTGCTGATCGATCAGGCAGCGATCACCAGACATCTAAAGGTCTTAGAAGCAGATGGCTATGTCACACGCTGCCGCAATCCGAAAAACAATCGTGAAATTTTTGTTTCTTTGACAGAAAAATCACAGCAAAAAATCGCCGAATGCGAAGCCAAACATCAGGAAGCTGGTACAGTGCTGTCTCCAGCTTTTACAGAAGGTGAAATGGAACAGCTGCTTGTTCTTTTAGATAAACTGAACAATCAATTATGTGAATACAAAACGAAAGAGGTAAAATAAAATGGAACAAATAAAAGACTTCAAATCAATTATGACAGGAAGAAAATCGGTTCGTGTATACGACGAAACTTATAAGATCCCACATGAAGAAATGCTTGAAATGATCAAAGAAGCAACAACAGCTCCTTCATCTGTCAACATGCAGCCTTGGCGCTTTGTTGTGGCTGAAAGCGAAGAAGCAAAAGAGATCTTGCGTCCTTTGATCCGCTTCAACACGAGACAAAATGATACATCATCTGCTATGGTCATGATTTTTGGAGACATGCAATGCTATGAATACGGCGAAGAAATCTACGACCAAGCATATGAAGAAGGAAAAATGCCGAAAGAAGTCCGCGATCAACAGTTAGCATCGATCATTCCTTACTACAAGAGCTTCTCAAGAGAAGTCATGAATGATGTAGTCAAAGTCGATTCTAGTTTAGCTGCGATGCAGTTCATGCTTGTTGCTCGTGACCATGGCTACGAAACAAACCCAATCGGAGGATTCGAAGCAGATCAGCTAGCTGAAGCATTCGGTCTTGATAAAGAACGTTATGTCCCTGTGATTATCCTATCTGTTGGTAAAGCAGTCGAAGAAGGCTATGAATCTGTACGTTTGGCACCTGAAAAAATCACTACTTTCAAATAAGGAATTGGGGTTTTTACCTGTTACAAAGGATCATCGACTGATTCGATCGTGATGGTTCCATAGGATACTTTGTCAAATTTGTTTATCGAGCAGAGAAATGAAGTGATGCATTTTTGATGTATGACTCTTTCTCTGTTTTTTTGTGCACCGCCTCTTGCCAAGTACATAATCGGTATGGTTTATGTGGATAAACAAAAAAATAAAAAAAATACTTACATGAAATTTTCAAATGTGCTACGATGATCTTCGTGACAAATTTAAAGGAGTGGTACAGATTGCCTACAAATAAAAAAGAAGGAATAATTTTTACAACAATGATGTGTTTTCTGATGGTCTTGGGGATGAGTGTTTACAACTTATGGTTGCATCAAGATCTACACATGAACAGCTTGTTGATTGGTCTAGTACCTGGTTTTGTCGTGGCGTTCATCTTGGATGTCTTCATTATCGGTGTATTAGCAAAAAAAATTGCCTTTAAATTGCCTGTGAACAAAGAAAGCAAGATGCAGATGATCCTAACTATCTCATGTTTGATGGTTTTAGGAATGGTTACATGTATGTCATTGTTTGGCGTAGTCATGGAACAGGGGATACCTGATCAATTAGGTGCTGCGTATGTCGACGCGTGGAAAATGAACGTGATCGTCGCATTACCGCTACAATTGATCATCGTTGGACCGATTTCTCGAAGTGTCTTAAAAGCGATTCAAGAAAAACAGGCAGTAACAGACTAAACGAACGATTCAACGCTCATTCGATTGACATCGATCGGAAAATAAGCCGCATACGGACATCTCCAAAAAAGGAGTGTACCGCATGCGGTTTTTTAGTTGTCCACTAATCGAAAAACTGCTGCATCTGTTCCCTGACTTGCTGACACCACTGGATTTCTTGCTGGCAAAGCTGGATACGTCGTTGGATCACGACGTAACGACCAAAGTCTTGCTTTTTATCGGGAGACAGGTCTGCTAGTTTTCCCTGGTTTTTTTGCAGGATCTTATGGAGTTGCTGTTCACGAGTAAATAGCAGTCCGGTAGCGGTTGTTTTATCTAGTGTAGAAAAAGCATAGATTTTTGCTAAAAATTCGTCTTTTTGCGTAGGAGCAGGTGTTTCTTCTTTGAGCCATTCTTCTACCAAAGCCCGCCCCTCATCTGTTAAGTGATAGATTTTCTTTTGGGAATGCTCATCTTTATCTAGAACAGTGACATATCCTTTTTGATCAAGCTTAGCAAGAGTCGTATAGATCTGACTATGATGCGCTTCCCAAAAAATCGTGATCAACTGTTTCAACTCATAGCCTGAACGAGGTTTGGACAAAAGTACGCATAATAGAATATAGGCTAAAGTATTCATAAACTAAGACCTCCTGTCTGATTTCTTTTATTATATCATATTAAATTTTCCAATGTTTACATGTGCATATTGACATGTAAAATAAATCATGTATGATTCTAATATAAGAAAGGAATGGGAATATTGGAGAATCAAATAGAGATACAAGAACAAACGAAGGGGAAAAATTCTGCTTTCATCGTTGCGGCAACCTGTATGATTGCCTTCATGGGGGTAGGTTTAGTAGACCCGATCTTAAAAACGATCGCAGCACAATTGAATGCGACACCAGCCGAAACAACGCTGCTATTCACGAGTTACATGCTCGTTACAGGCGTTGTGATGTTGTTTACTGGTTTTTTGTCTAGCCGGATCGGATTGAAAAAAACACTGATGGCTGGATTGCTGATCATTGTTGTCTTTTCCGCACTAGGAGGTTTCTCAGATACGATCGGTGCCTTGATCGGATTTCGTGCAGGATGGGGTGTCGGAAATGCCCTTTTCGTGTCAACCGCACTAGCCACGATCGTCAGCATTCTAGTTGGCAATACAGAAAAAGCGATCATGATGTATGAAGCAGCTCTTGGCTGCGGAATGGCGGTAGGTCCATTAGTTGGTGGTATCCTAGGTAGCGGTTCATGGCGCTATCCGTTTTTTGGTGTAGCAGTTTTGATGTTCTGCGGCTTTGCAGCATTAGCATTGCTTTTGCCTGAAACAGAAAAACCAAAGAAAAAAGTCGGTTTTTGGGAAGGGGTCAAAGCATTGAGCAATCACAAGCTTCGCTCAGTCGGATTGATCGCTTTGTTATATAACTTTGGTTTCTTTACTTTGCTTGCTTATGCACCATTTTTATTAGTTGGTTATACAGAACTAGAAGTCGGGTTTGTTTTCTTTGGCTGGGGCGTCTTGTTGGCCATCGCTTCGATTTTCGTAGCACCTGCTCTTGAAAAGAAATTCACGACTTATCGAACGATCCTGACGGCATTTATCTTTTTCATTATCTGTCTGGTACTGTTAGGTTTCGGTGCATCTGTGCAGATCTTAGTACCGATCAGTATCATTTTGGCTGGTTTTTTCCAAGGGATCATCAATACATTATTAACGACGATCGCAATGGAAATCCCAGGTCTGCAACGAAATGTGGCTTCTTCCAGCTACAGTTTCGTCCGTTTCTTCGGTGGCGCTCTCGCACCGTTTATTGCAGGATTGATCGGTGAACATGTGGGAGAAAGCTATGCCTTTTACTTTGCTGGAGTGATCGTGTTGATCAGTGTGATCTGCATCATTTATCACCGTCAATATTTTATAACGAATGAAGTAGAAGGACAGGAATAAAAAAGCGTGGTTTATTGATGGGTTAGTGAGATGCTCTTCATCTTGCGTCCCTCAGTAAACCTTTTTTTGTATGTTGGCTGTTTTTGCAAGGCTGGAAAACAGAGAGATTATGCGCTACAATCCAGTAAAGATCAAAAAAGGCGGGAAACGAATATGTTAGAAGAAGATTTTCGTGAAGTGGGGCTGACGTTAGTTGAACTGCCGATCGAGTTTGTAGATGATCGCCCTGTTTACCGCGGATATATCAAAGAATTGCCGACAATCAATGCAGAAGGAGCATCGAAGCAAAAGATGCAGCAAAAATTGGCGACCGCTTATCAGAGCTATCGGGAACAGCTGTTAGCAGAAGCTGAAATACAGGAAAAAGAAAAAACGATGAATTTGTCGATGGAAGAACTGCTTCGTTATTATGATGGAGAAACATTTGACGGTTTTGCGATTTCAGAAGATGAAACGACTGATCTGTACGGAAATTAAAAGAAAAACGCAAAAAAGTTGTAACTGAGACAATAAAAGCGGCCAGACAAAAAACAGCAGAACCTGTTTTTATCTGACCGCTTTACTGCTTGAAGCAGAATCGCTTTTTTGCGACTTCTTGATAAACGGTATTCCAACTGCTGCTTCTCGGCAATAAGCTTACTGAACAAGAAAATATGAGGAGCTATTTTCTGTTCAGTGAAGCTTATTCCTCAAAGCAGAACGCAGTTGTCACAACCTCTTGATTCGCTTCTGATATTTAAATGATAAATGGAATATCCCGGCGATCAATAAGGTAATGGTATATGCGATGGAATGGTCAAAAAAAGAATAGTAATTGGCTACTGCTAAGAGACCTAATGCGCACATATAACTGATGTTCAATCGAAGAAACCAGCCTTTTGTACCTATTTTGTCCAAATAGCGGATGAGATTTTCCTGTCCGCTTTTCTGACCTCTTTTTTTGAATTGCAAAAAGACGGTCAAGAAAGCCACACCTAAAAATGCAGCGAGGTTAAGCGAAATCAGATAAACAATGAAAATAGTCAAAATTTCGAACATAGTGGCACCTTTCTATGGAATAAAAACGATTCGTAAATAAAATATAAAACTTGGTATATTACATAAACAGCCGGATATACGTAGTCTATTTTCAGTGGCTGCGATGCAGTCGAGAAATTCATCGAACAAAATAATTAGATGATTTTGGAAAAAAGATGCGTATGTTTAATTAGAGCAGCTTCTTAACGACGAAATACTATAATCGGGAAACCAGACTAATGTTTCACAAGAAACATTAGTCGCGGATTTGCCCGTTCCCGTAAATGACGTACTTCGTCGAGGTCAGTTCATTCAGCCCCATTGGTCCGCGAGCGTGCAGTTTTTGTGTAGAAATCCCGATTTCAGCTCCAAAGCCAAAAACCGCGCCATCGGTAAAGCGAGTAGAAGCATTGACGTATACTGCTGCAGCATCTACTTCGTTTAAGAATCGCTGACTGGCAGCATAACTGTCGGTCACGATAGTTTCTGAATGTTTCGTGTTATGGCGATTGATATGATCGATTGCTTCGTCAAGGGAATCCACCACTTTTATGGCTAAGATATAGTCTAGATATTCCGTATCCCAATCGGAATCGTCTGCTAAGGAAGCTGTTTCCAAATAGTCTAATGCTCGGGCATCTGCCCGCAAGGAAACACCGTGTTCCACCAATGCTTTTTCGATTGTTGGCAAAAAGAACGGCGCGATCTCTGAATGGATCAGCATCGTTTCTGCTGCGTTGCAGACAGATGGTCGAGAAGCCTTAGCGTTGACGATGATATCTGTCGCCATCGAAAGCTGTGCTTCTTTATCGATGTAGACATGGTTGTTTCCTGTTCCAGTTTCAATGATCGGAACGGTTGCTTGTTCTTTCACTCGCTGGATCAGTTTTGCGCCGCCTCTAGGTATCAAGACGTCTAGATAATCGGTCAGTTTCATGAGCTGTTCTGCTGTTTCATGCGAAGTATCATCGACAAACTGGATCGCATGAGGCGACTGTCCTGCGTTTACAAGTACTTGCTGCAACAGCTGGACGAGTAACTGATTCGAAAAGAATGCTTCTTTACCTCCGCGAAGGATCACTGCATTCCCAGATTTGAAGGCCAAACTTGCTGCATCGGTCGTCACGTTTGGTCGTGATTCGTAGATGATGCCGATCACCCCTAGTGGTACACGCTTTTTGCCGATCAGCAAGCCATCTTCATTTTCCCACATACTGTCGACTTTTCCGATCGGATCATCCAGCTGCGCGATTTTGATGATTTCTTCTGCCATGCCATGGATACGTTCTGGTGTCAGTCTCAGACGATCTTGCATTGTTTCGCTGATGTTGTTTTCTTCTGCTTTTTCCAGATCTTTTTGATTGGCTTCTAAGATCGCATTTTGATTTTTGTTGAGTGCTTGTGCCATTTGACGGAGCAGGTCGTTTTTTTCTGTTGTGCTCATCAAGGCAAGAGTCTGTGCACTTCTTTTTGCTTGTTCACCAAGTTGAATTAAATCAGTCATGATAGGTCCTCCTTAAATAATGTTCCGATTTCTTTACCAGCGAGTATATCGAAGATGATGGCCGGATTTTTACCATTTGCTAATACCATTGTACTCCGAGCTTCGAAAATCCTCAAAGCAGCTTTTAACTTGCTGTGCATGCCGCCAGTCCCGAACGTACTGCCTGCGCCGCCTGCTTGTGCCATTAATTCTTTGTCGATGGAAGTGACGGTAAGATACATCTTTGCGTCAGGATTCGTACTAGGATCATCTGAATAAAAACCATCGATATCAGAAAGGACGATCAGAAGATCAGCGGCAATTAACTTGGTCACGATAGCAGACAGCTGATCGTTATCCCCGAATTTCGTCGAATGATCCAGTTCGTCTACTGCGACCGTGTCATTTTCATTCACGATCGGGATCGTCCCCATGGCTAAAAGCTGTTCCAATGTATTGATGACATTCTTCCGGCTTTCGGGGTAATCGATCACGTCTCTTGTCACAAGGATCTGGGCTGTTTGCTGGTTGTAGACATTGAATCGCTGATTATAGATATTCATCAGCTCTGCCTGACCGATTGCTGCAATGGCCTGCTGCTCAGGGATCGTAGCGGGTCGTTTCGATAGATTCATCTTGTGCATGCCTACGCCGACTGCACCAGAAGAAACAAGTACGACTTCTTTTCCGCGGTTTCGAAGGTCGGATAAAACAAAAGCCAACTGATCGATCGCTGCCAGGTTGATATTTCCATTCGGATAGATCAGAGTACTCGTTCCTACTTTGATAATGATTCTGTTTGCTTTTTCTACTTCTTTACGCATGGGACACCTCAACTAATTATATACACTCATGATTTCGTTCTATTCTACTTGTTTTACGCTTCGCTGTCATGTGCAAAAGACGTTTTTTTCAGTAAAATAGGCTTTTTTTCAAAAATAATCGGTTGGTTTTGCTGCAGCTGGGCAATTAGTAGTTTTTCATGAAGAATTTGTAAAGAAAGTCATTTGTCATTATGAATATGTTAAAATAGGAGTAGTTTGTTCAGGGAGGAAATTCAGTGAAAAAAAGAGGATTTGAAGTCATTTCAAAATATGCAGATCAGCAGATCAATCTGCCAAAACGTGCCACGCATCATGCAGCCGGCTATGATTTTGAGGCAGCAGAAGAAATCGTCATCCCAAGTGTTTGGAAAGCGGGATTGAAACAAGGCATAGCAGCGGTAACGGATGCTTTAGGAAAAGAAGACCATTCTTCGGCCGAAAAAGCGATCAAACCAGTACTTGTACCTACTGGGATCAAAGCCTATATGGGAGAAGAAGAATTTCTGCAGTTAGCGAATCGCTCCAGCAACCCGCTGAAACGGTTCTTGATTCTGACAAATGGTGTCGGAGTGATCGACAGCGATTATTATAATAACGAGGCAAATGAAGGCCACATCATGTTCCAGTTCACAAATTTCGGTTTGAAAGACGTAGTGATCAAAAAAGGCGAACGGATCGGTCAAGGGATCTTCCTGCCGTTTTTGAAAGCTGATCAGGATCAGACTGGGACAGCTCGTCAAGGCGGATTCGGTTCTTCTGATCAGGATAAATGAATTTAAGTTGCTTTTAATATAGATATAATAGATTCGAAGGAGGCGGTAGTATGGCAAAAAAATCAAAAGTCCAATTTGTTTGTCAGAATTGCGGCTATGTTTCGCCGAAATTCTTAGGCCGCTGTCCAAATTGCGGGAAATGGAACACGATGGTAGAAGAGATCGAGCAAGATACGAGTGACCGGCGAACACGCACAAGCTTGACAGGTGAAAAAGCCAAACCAACCAAGATCGCGGATGTCATCCCCAAAAAAGAACCGCGTGTAAAAACCCAATTAGCAGAATTGAACCGTGTATTAGGAGGCGGTGTGGTTCCTGGCTCGATGATCCTGATCGGCGGCGATCCTGGCATCGGGAAATCCACCTTGCTGCTGCAAGTTTCACAACAGCTGGCAGCAATCGGTGGTAAGGTCTTATACGTATCAGGTGAAGAAAGTGCGGAGCAGATCAAGCTGCGTGCTGAAAGATTGGGCTCGATCAACACCGAGTTTTATTTGTACGCAGAAACCGATATGAATGAGATCAGTCGTGCAATCGAACATATATCCCCAGATTATGTTATCATTGATTCGATCCAAACAATGACTCAGCCAGATATCACAAGCGTTGCAGGGAGTGTCAGTCAAGTAAGAGAAACGACTGCAGAGTTATTGAAAATCGCCAAGACGAATGGCATCGCGATCTTTATCGTCGGGCATGTGACAAAAGAAGGTTCGATCGCAGGACCGAGGATGCTGGAGCACATGGTAGATACCGTTTTGTATTTTGAAGGCGAACAGCACCATAGCTTTCGTATATTGAGAGCTGTCAAGAACCGGTTCGGCTCGACCAATGAAATCGGGATTTTTGAGATGCATGAGCATGGTTTGGAAGAAGTAGCGAACCCTTCGCAGATTTTCTTGGAGGAGCGACTAGATGGTGCCACTGGTTCAGCGATCGTGGTAGCAATGGAAGGGACTCGGCCGATTTTGGTAGAAATCCAGGCACTCGTGACACCCACGATGTTCGGGAATGCCAAAAGGACAACGACAGGACTAGACTTTAATCGAGTTTCCCTCATCATGGCCGTACTGGAAAAACGTGCGGGCCTTTTGCTGCAAAATCAAGATGCTTACTTAAAAGCAGCAGGTGGGGTAAAATTAAATGAACCAGCGATCGATCTAGCTATCGCTGTAAGTATCGCTTCAAGCTACAAGGAAAAAGGAACACAGCCCACCGAATGTTTTATCGGTGAGATCGGTTTGACAGGCGAAATCAGACGCGTCAGCCATATTGAGCAGCGGGTGAAAGAAGTACAGAAGCTTGGCTTCACCAAAGTGTACTTGCCTAAAAACAATCTTGGCGGCTGGGAAGCGCCGAAAGGAATCGAAGTAGTCGGGGTAGCGACCCTATCTGAGACACTGAAACGAGTATTTCGCTAAACCAAAAACATACATTGAAACGGAGGAAAGAATATGCAAAAACGCGTCATCACACTGCTGATGATCATTGTCGGCGCAAGCTTAGGCATCTCATTTTTGCCTAGCGCTTGGCAGGCAGTCGATCAGCAGTCAAACGGATGGCTGAATAATACATTTACCAATAGTTTGTTAGGCGCACTTATTTTCTTTATTTTATCTTTACTATTGGCAAAACATATTTCAGCAGTAATTAAACAAATCGAAGAAAAACTAAGTGAGGTCAGCTTGACGTATCTGCTGTTCGGTGCGATCGGTACGATCATCGGCCTGACATTAGGTGTGATTATTTCAACACCTCTTTACAATATGGAGATCCCTTTCGTCAATAGTGTCCTTCCGATCTTGTTGATGATCGTTCTAGGGTATCTAGGGATGAGAATGGGGACAACGAGGATCGATGAATGGAAGAAAGTATTCGGTTCGCGCAGCAAAAAAGCAGAACAGGAAACGGACAGTCAGGTAGAAAGCCAGCTGTTGGAACGGAAACTAGGCGAGAACTTCCACAAATATAAAATTTTAGATACGAGCGTCATTATTGATGGGCGGATCTATGACATTGCTAAAACCGGATTTCTGGAAGGGACCTTGATGATCCCGAACTTTGTCCTCTATGAATTGCAGTATATCGCTGATTCCGGAGACAGTTTGAAGCGAGTACGCGGCCGGCGTGGTCTAGATATCCTGAATGCCTTACAAAAAGAAGACGGTATCTCTGTCGAAATGTACGATGGGGACTTTGAAGACATCAGTGAAGTAGACAGCAAACTGATCAAGTTAGCGAAGCTTTTGGACGGCGTCATCGTGACGAATGACTATAACTTGAACAAAGTGTCTGAATTCCAGAATGTACCTGTACTGAATATCAATGCGCTGGCAAATGCAGTGAAACCTGTCGTGATCCCTGGGGAAAACATGAACGTACTGGTTGTAAAAGCCGGAACAGAGCGTCAACAAGGGGTCGCTTACTTGGATGACGGGACGATGGTCGTCGTAGAAGATGGACAGCATTACATGAATGAGCACATCGAAGTCGTCGTGACAAGTGCGCTGCAAACTGCTGCAGGACGTATGATCTTTGCGAAGCCGGCACATGCAGGACGAGGGATCGACAACAAGAAAGAATCAGAAAAAAAGGCGAAATAAGAAAAAAACAGCAAAATAAAGCATAAATTTAGCCAACTGGTGAGGAAATTCGGCCGGTTGGCTTTACTATTTACCTTACAAAAGGTAAAATTTGGGGTGAATGACTTTCAATCATTTTTCGTTGAAGGTCGAAACTGACGGATTTTTTGCTGTTAGTCAAAGTCTAGTTTGAAAGAAGAGGAAGAAAATGACGAAAGTACGCGTACGCTATGCACCAAGTCCAACTGGGCATTTGCATATTGGGAATGCACGAACTGCATTATTCAACTATCTGTTTGCCCGCCACAATGATGGAGACTTCATTATTCGTATCGAGGACACTGACCAAAAACGCAATATTGAAGACGGTGAAAAAAGCCAGCTGGAAAACCTAGCATGGTTAGGAATGGATTGGGATGAATCTCCTGAAAATCCTGGAGAATATGGTCCTTATCGTCAATCCGAACGTAAAGAAATTTATCAGCCCCTGATCGATCAGCTGCTTGCCAGCAATCGGGCATACAAATGTTACTGTACTGAAGAAGAATTAGAAGCAGAACGCGAAGCACAACGCGCACGCGGCGAAATGCCTCATTATGCTGGTACTTGTGCTAACTTGACACCAGAAGAACAAGCTGAAAAAGAAGCGCAAGGATTAGAATCCGTCGTTCGTTTCCGCGTTCCACGCAACACAGAATATGCGTTTAAAGATATGGTCAAAGGCGATATTTCCTTTGAATCAGATAACATCGGCGGCGACTTCGTCATCCAAAAACGTGACGGAATGCCAACGTACAACTTTGCCGTTGCAGTAGATGACCACTTGATGAAAATCACGCATGTATTGCGTGGCGACGACCATATTGCTAATACACCAAAACAATTGATGATCTATGAAGCATTCGGCTGGACTGCGCCGACATTTGGGCATATGACGCTGATCATCAATAGTGAAACAGGGAAAAAACTAAGCAAACGTGATGAATCTATCCTGCAATTCATCGAACAGTACCGTGAATTGGGCTACTTGCCAGAAGCAATGTTCAACTTCATCGCTTTGTTAGGCTGGTCTCCTGTCGGGGAAGACGAAATCTTCGACCAAGACGAACTGATCAAGATGTTCGATCCGAAACGTCTAAGCAAATCACCAGCTGCTTTTGATGCGAAAAAACTACAATGGGTGAACAACCATTACATCAAAGAAATGGATCTGGACGTATTAACGGATATGTGCTTGCCTTATCTGATTGCAGATGGACGAGTAAATGAAAATCCAGACGAAAAAACGATCGAATGGGTGAAAAAAATCATCCGTTTGTACCAGCCGCAAATGAGTTATGCTGCTGAGATCGTTGGATTGTCTACATTGTTCTTCAATGAACATCCAGTATTAGACGATGCTGCCAAAGAAGTACTCGCAGGCGAAACGGTTCCAACCGTCCTAACGGCTTTCAAAGCACAATTGGAACAAATGGAAATCGTTGATGCACCAACTGTCAAAGCAGCGATCAAAGCTGTCCAAAAAGAAACAGGTGTAAAAGGAAAAAATCTTTTCATGCCGATCCGTGTCGCTGTTTCCGGACAAATGCATGGGCCTGAATTGCCGGAAACGATCGAACTGCTCGGCCGTGAAAAATCATTGGCACATCTGAACCAGGCAATGAACTAAATACAAACGAAACGCAATGAACAGAAAAAAGTAGACAGTTGATCATTTTCAAGAGAGACGGCGGTTGGTGCAAGCCGTTAATGATCAGCTGTTGAAATGCCTCTGGGAGTGGTCTTCGCGAAAACACGAAAAAGGTGTGCTCGGCAAAACCGATGCAGCTTTGCGAAAAAAGTGGGAAAGTAGCGAAGAACGTGCAGCAGACGTTAACTGCCAGAGATAATCATTTGATTATGAAGAAAAGTGGGACCACGCAAATAGCGTCTTTTGATAAGGAAACTTATTTAAAAGACGCTTATTTATTTACCTTTTAGACAAGTGATTCGTACATAAAAAGCGAAAGAAAGGAGTGGAGAGAATGGGATGGTTTACACGTGCGATTGCTGCTGCAAAGAAAAACGACCCTGCAGCACGTTCGACAATCGAAATCGTTTTGACTTATCCGGGTTTCCATGCGTTGTTTTGGCATCGTGTGTCACATTTTTTGTATCGACACCGTCTTTTTCTGCTCGCAAAAATCAATGCGCAGTTTTGGCGGTTTATCACGGGAGTAGAGATCCATCCAGGTGCACGGATCGGATCAGGCGTGTTTATCGATCATGGAATGGGGATCGTGATCGGTGAAACTGCGGAGGTCGGTGACGACGTGGTTTTATTTCATGGTGTGACATTGGGCGGGACAGGTAAAGAAACCGGGAAAAGGCATCCCACAGTCAAAAATGGTGCGATGCTCTCAGCAAATGCACAGATATTAGGACCGGTAACTATCGGTAAAAACGCAAAAATTGGTGCTGGCGCAGTAGTGCTGAGAGATATCCCAGATGATGCTACCGCAGTTGGCGTTCCAGCAAAAGTAGTTCGAATAAAAGGAGAAAAGGTAAGGAGATCAGAATGATAAAAATCTATAATACACTCACACGAGAGAAAGAAGTCTTTGTCCCTATACAAGAAGGCCGCATCGGCATGTATGTATGCGGACCAACTGTTTACAATTATATCCATATCGGTAATGCCCGCAGCACGATTGCTTTTGACACAATTCGTCGCTACTTTGAATACCGCGGCTACCAAGTGGACTATGTTTCGAATTTCACCGATGTCGATGACAAGATCATCCGAGCTGCCAATGAGTTGGGGATAACTGCTCCAGAAGTTGCAGA
Organism: Enterococcus sp. ZJ1622; assembly: GCF_011038845.1. GTDB lineage: Bacteria > Bacillota > Bacilli > Lactobacillales > Enterococcaceae > Enterococcus_B. Next base: position 75,778 of record NZ_JAAKDW010000004.1, on the reverse strand, counting down.
CCGATTTATCCAAGCATTTGAAGAAGATACGAAAGCTTTGAATGTTGAACCAGCGACACTGCATCCAAGGGTCATGGACCACATGCCGGATATCATCTCATTTATCCAAGTACTGATTGATAAAGGATACGGCTATGAATCAGAAGGAGATGTCTATTACCGCACCCGTCGCTTTGAAAATTACGGAAAGCTGAGTGATCAGTCGGTCGACGAGCTTGAAGTCGGTGCGAGCCAGCGTACAGGAGAAGAGCAGCAGCAAAAAGAAGATCCTTTAGATTTTGCGTTGTGGAAAAAAGCAAAACCAGGAGAGATCTCATGGGACTCGCCTTGGGGTAAGGGACGACCAGGCTGGCATATCGAATGTTCAGTCATGGCAACCAAACATCTAGGGGAAACGATCGATATCCATGGCGGAGGACAAGATCTGGAATTTCCGCACCATGAAAATGAGATCGCACAAAGCGAAGCGAAAACCGGGAAAAAATTTGCTAATTATTGGATGCACAATGGGTATGTGACGATCGGAGAAGACGACCAGAAGATGAGTAAATCGTTAGGGAATTTCATCACAGTACATGAAATGATCCAAGAAGTCGATCCGCAAGTCTTGCGTTTCTTCATGGCGACGACTCAATATCGCCGTCCGATCCGTTACAGTGAGACGACCATGAAAGATGCAGCAACGAATCTCCAACGCTTGCGAAATACCTTCGATAATTTGAAATTCCGTCAGCAAAATACCGCAGATACTCTGCCAGATGATACCGATCATCTTGACGCTTTAGCGGCGTTAGAGAAACGTTTCATAGAAGAGATGGATGATGATTTCAATGCAGCAAACGGGATCACTGTTGTCTACGAGTTAGCCAAATGGTTGAATACGTATCTGGAACAAAAAGAGGTATCTACTGTGGTATTGGCTAAGGGAGAAGAGTTGTTTACCCAATGGCTATCGATTTTCGGTATTTTATTTACCGCTGGAGAATTGCTAGACGAAGAGATCGAGCAGCTGATCGAAGAACGGACACAGGCAAGAAAGAACCGTGATTTTGCGCGAAGCGATGAGATTCGGGATTTATTAAAAGAAAAAGGGATCTTATTGGATGACACACCACAAGGTACCCGTTGGAGAAGAGAAGCATGAGAGATTACACGCAATTGAATGGTTTGGCTTTAGCTTATGTCGGTGATGCAATCTATGAGATCTATATCCGGGATTTTCTGATCGATCAGGGCGAAACAAAACCAAATAAACTGCATCGTGCAGCGACAAACTATGTCTCTGCGAATGCGCAGGCTTATTTGATCAAAAAAATGCTGGAAGAAAACCTGATGACCGAAGAAGAAGAGCTTTATTACCGCAGAGGCCGCAACGCCAAAAGCCACACAGGAGCAAAGAACGCAGATATCACCACCTATCGTATCGCGACAGGTTTCGAGGCGCTGATGGGCTATCTGCATTTGACGAAACAAACAAAACGGATGGAAGAACTAATCAACTGGTGTATCCAGAAAGTCGGTGAGAAAAATGAATAGAGAAAAAAATCGTAAAAATCAGAATAAACGTGGTTTCGAAGGCAAAAAAACAACAGAAAAATTTAATCGAAACAAACAGCCAAAACGCGAAAAGCCCGTATATGCAGACAAAGAGGAAGTCGTAGATGACAATTTCGTCTTCGGTCATCACGCAGCAGTGGAAGCTTTACAGCAAGGACGAGGCAATAAACTGTTTCTTCAAGAAGATGCACGCGGAGAAAAAGTGGAAGAACTGAAGGAGATCGCTCGAGAACAAGCAGTACCTGTCAAATGGGTGCCTAAACAGAAATTAGAGACATTGAGCGACCATGGTGTGCATCAAGGTGTCGTATTAGCTATCACACCTTATGAATATCTTTCGTTGGACCAGCTGATCGAGCAATCGAAAGAAAAGAGTGAGACACCTTTCTTTCTGATTTTGGACAGTATTGAAGATCCGCATAATTTTGGGTCGATTTTACGGACAGCAGATGCGAGTGGTGTCGACGGCGTCATCATCCCAAAACATCGGGCTGTAGGAATCACCCCGATCGTGACGAAAACATCGACAGGTGCAGTAGAATACGTTCCTGTCGCTCGTGTGACGAATCTTGTCCAAGCAGTGCAGCAGTTGAAAGAAACAGGTTTTTGGATTTTCGGCACAGATATGTCTGGAACCAACTTCCAACAATGGAATGCGAAAGGCGCGATTGCCGTAGTGATAGGAAATGAAGGGCGAGGCATGAGCCCCGGATTGAAAAAGGAAATGGATGAATTACTGACCATTCCGATGGTCGGACATGTCCAGAGTCTAAATGCCGGTGTGGCAGCAGGGCTTTTGATGTATCAGGCGTTTACTCAGCGTCAGGGGGAATAACGCATGAAGAAGCAGCTGCTAATCGTAGACGGATATAATATGATCGGCTCATGGCCAGAATTGGTTCTGCTCAAAAAACAGGACAAAATGGCAGATGCAAGAGAAACACTGCTGCACCGCTTGTCCAATTATGCAAAGTATGAAGGGATCGAAGTGATCGTCGTTTTTGATGCACAGCTAGTCCCGGGGATACAGCAAAATTACAGGAGATATCAGCTGGAAGTCGTCTTCACCAAAGAAGATGAGACGGCAGACAGTTATATCGAGCGGATTGCCGGTAAACTGAACGATCGGCTGACACAGGTAACGGTTGCGACCAGTGATCTGGCGGAACAGTGGATGGTCTTTTCCCAAGGCGCTCTGCGGACCTCTGCCTATGAACTGTACAAAACGATTAAAAAAACAGAAAAAACGATCGCTCAAGAAAACAGGGATATGCATTTTGTCGATTTTCGACGAAATTCTCCTTGGAGTGAGGAACAATTAAAAAAATTGTCCCAAAAACTGGACGATTTAATGGGAAAAGATAAATAACATTAGTATACGGTTAGTCAATGGAAACATTGATGTTAAGATTCCTCCATAATCGAAATTATGGAGGAATTATTTTATGTCTGAGGAGTTGTTGCATGCTGCACGTGATGGTGATGAAGAAGCATTTGCTACCCTGTATCAAAAATATTTTCCGCTCTTATTACGCTTGAAAAGCGCATACTATTTAAGAAATTATGGTTGCGAGGATTGGGAACAAGAAGCGAGGATCGCTTTGTATCAAGCTTTGAGAACTTATGAAAATAACAAAGGAGTGAGCTTTGGAAGCTATTATAAAAGCATCATCAGCAATCAAATCTATTCCTTGCTGCGCAAACAAAATGCCTTGAAGCGCAGAGATCAGAAAGACGAGCTTTCCATGGAACAGAAAATCGAAACAGAAGGCCCGGATTTTTTAGCAGAGATCACAGCCCAGGAACCGTGGGCAGTACAGCATCTTCTGATAAAAGAAGCGATCGAAAACTGTGAAGTCAGTTTCTCTAGAAAAGAATCCCAGATCTTTCATCACTACATGCAAGGAGCCGGTTTTGACGAAATGGCAGAGCTGCTATCCATGGAGCCGAAACAAGTAAAAAGTGCTTATAGCCGGGTGAAGATGAAAATAAAAAAACACTTGAGGAATTATAATGAGGAATAATTTAGAAAAATATTAACATTTCTCACGATTATTTTTATTGCATTTCTTTTTTTTATATGGTAAACTTGAAAATTTTTAGGATCTATGTTATAGTAGTTGTTGAGGTGAACTGTATGCCAACAACTTTAGCTACAATCAAAAAAGATTTAGAAGGTCGTATCGGCAGCCCGATTATGTTGGTTGCTCAGACAGGAAGAAAGCGTCAAACAGAACGCCGCGGCGTTTTAACAGAAACCTACTCTTCAGTATTCGTCGTTGATCTGGATCCTGAAGAAAATTCTTTTGAACGAGTATCCTACAGCTATTCTGATGTACTTACTCGGACAGTCGAAATCGAATTTTTAACTGAAGCAGTTTAAAAAGCAAACGAGCCTAAGAGATACATAAAGGTTCGTTTGCTTTTTTGTAGGCAAATCGGTATGCTAAATAAAAAAGAAATTCAGGAGGCATCAGTGTATTGGAATATCGTGTGAAGAAATTGGATGAATTAACAACATTGGAGTTTTGCCGCATCGTACAAGAACGAATCGCTGTATTCGTCGTAGAACAGAATTGTCCGTATCAGGAAGTCGATGCAGTCGATGAGTGGGCATGGCATACGTATCTGGAAGATGAAGACGGAACGATCTTGGCTTATACTCGTATCTATGAAGAAGCAGATGCGATCCACTTTGGTCGTGTGTTAGTGAACCAGAAGTATCGTAAAGATGGCTTGGGCCGACAAATAGTCCAACAGACTATCGAGACGATCGAAGAGAAATATCCTGAAATGCCTATCCTGATCGGTGCTCAAGAATATCTGCGTTCTTTTTATGAATCATTCGGATTTGAAGCTGTCTCTGATGTTTATTTAGAAGATGACATCCCGCACATCGATATGCGAAAAGCTTAAGAAGACAAGGGTTAAAAAAACAAGAGAAATAAAAAAAGAGGTTGGGACGAACGAAATCCCAACCTCTTTTTTATGTCTGAATCTGCTTAAACAACGTTGTCCTGCGCTTTTGGATTTACTTTGATGCGTCTGAGGATTTTGTTGCTTGAGCTGCAGGTCGACTATTGTCTTCTGCCACTTGTCTTGCCAGAAGATCGCGGATATCGCTAAGATACTCTTCAGCAGTAGGCGCGGCAGCTTCTTCTTGTTCTTTTTCTTTCGCACGCAGATTTTTCGCATGATTGGCGGCTTTGACGACTAAGAATAAAACAAAACCTGTAATGATAAATGTGATGATTGCACTGATCACATCACCGAATGCGAAAGTCACACCTTTTGTCGGTGACCAGTCAAGAATAGAAAGTGCGCCTTCCAAATCAGAAGTGCCTGTTATCAAAGCTACGACCCAGCCTACAAGAGGTGTGATCAAACCTTGGACGATCTGGTTGACGATCCCAGTGAATGCACTCCCAATCACGACACCAACAGCAAGATCCAACACATCGCCACGCATGATGAATTCCTTGAATTCCTTGAACATGAAATTCCTCCTTTTCTTCGTGATGATATTAGTATAACGAAGAATAAAAAATTAGAAAACCAATAGACGCTTTTAGTTTTCTTATCCTTTAGATACATCACTTCTATGCTATACTATAAAGTGAAACTTTACTTGGTGTTTGTGAACCAAGTGATTCTTCTGGACATCAGATGAATGAATCCTGCGGTCGGTTCTCGTCCGTCAGCAAAACAGCAGGGATTCAGATAAGTTAAATAACCGCTACAAAAAGGAGTCTTTCATATGACCTACAAATTGGCAGAAGGTGTGAACCTTCATGTCTTGCAGACAAAGCAATATAAAACCATCCGGATTTTTGTCCGATTCACCACACGTCTCCAAAAAGAAGTGATCACAAAACGATCCCTTCTCAGCAGCATGCTGGAAACGAACAGCTTACACTATCCTGACCAGACACAGTTGAGCGCCAAACTGGCAGAGCTTTATGGTGCGAACTTCGGATTATCCGTAAGAAAGAAGGGAAATCTTCATTGGGTAAATGCTGGAATCAGTTTTGTGAATGGCGAATACGTCAAGGATTCTGATATTTTCGCTCAATCGGTGGCATTTTTGAAAGAGGTCCTTTTTTATCCGAATATCCAAAACAAGCAATTCGATCAGCAGACCTTCGATTTGGAAAAGACCAACTTGAAACTGTATCTCGAAAGTCTGAATGAAGACAAACAGACAATGGCTTCATTAGCCTTGCAGGACTTATACTTCGAGCAGGAACCGGCACAACGGATACCAAGTTTCGGTACGATCGAAGACCTTGAAAAAATAACGACTGCTTCTTTAGCTTCTTACTATCAGGAAATGATGGCAAACGATCAGATTGATCTCTTCGTCGTAGGGGATATCGATCCTGAAGCCGCACGAACAGCCTTAGAACAGCTTCCTTTTGCAGATCGCGAAGCCGCACATCCTGAAATCTTTTATTCACAGCCACAGGTGAATATCATCAAAGAACGTCAGATCCAAGAGCCTGTCGTCCAAGCAAAACTGAATTTAGCTTATCAAACGAATATCTATTACGATCAGCTGGAACGTTTTTCTTTGATGGTCTTCAACGGCTTGTTTGGCGGATTCCCTCATTCGAAACTATTCATGAATGTTCGTGAGAAGGAAAGCTTGGCCTATTATGCTTCTAGCAATGTCGATACATTCCGCGGCTTCATGAGCGTGCAGACTGGGATCGACGGGAAGAACCGGAACCAGGTCCTCCATCTCATCCATGAACAGCTGGAAAGCTTGCGTAACGGTGAGGTAACGGAAATGGAATTGAATCAGACAAAAGCGATGCTGAAAAACCAGTATCTGTTGTCCCTAGATTCTCCGCAAGCCGCTGTCGAGACGGCCTATTTGGATCAGTGGCTGCCTGAAACGCGTTTGACGGATGAAGAGTGGCTAAGCCGTATGGAAAGCGTCACGATCGAAGATATCCAGAAGGTGGCAAAACAAGTGGAATTACAGGCAATCTTCTTTTTAGCTGGAGGAAATACAAATGAATAAAACAGAATATAGTCAAATCAACGAAACCCTTTATCACGAAGTCTTGCCTAATGGATTGACTGTTTATCTTTTGCCGAAAAACGATTATCATAAAACGTACGGCTTGTTCAGCACGAATTACGGATCAATCGACAATGAGTTCATCCCTTATGGTACAGACAAAAGAATCAAAGTACCAGACGGCATCGCCCATTTTCTGGAACACAAACTGTTTGAAAAAGAAGAAGGAGATGTCTTTCAATTATTCGGACAGCAAGGAGCTTCCGCTAATGCATTTACGAGTTTTACAAAAACAAGCTATCTTTTTTCAACGACTGATCAAGTAGAAAAGAATCTAGTCACGTTATTGGATTTTGTCCAACAACCTTATTTTACGGAAGAAACGGTCAATAAAGAAAAAGGGATCATTGGACAGGAGATCCAGATGTATGAAGATGATCCGAATTGGCGTCTGTTTTTTGGTATCCTGAACAACTTGTACCCCAATCATCCGCTGCATATCGACATTGCAGGAACGGTAGAAAGTATCGACAAAATCACCGCGGACGACTTGTATACTTGCTACCGCACTTTTTATCAGCCTAGCAACATGGTGCTGTTCGTGGTAGGGAAAATGGAACCGGAAAAGATCATGGCGCTGATTCGTGAAAATCAGGAAGCGAAAGAATTTCCACCAGCACAGGAAGTGACACGCTTTTTCCCTGAGAATACGAATGACATCATTGCTAAAGATACGTTGGAAACAGCAATCACCAGAGAAAAATTCGTGTTAGGTATCAAAGGACTAGATGAACTGCCAGAAGAAGGAACTGAGCTTCTCCGCTACAAGACAGCTGTCAATCTGCTATTCCAGCTGATTTTGGGGAATACTTCGCAAAATTATTTGAGACTGTACAATGAAGGGTTGATCGACGACAGTTTCGGGTTTGAATTCAGTCTGGATCGCGAATTCCATTTTGCTGATTTCAGCGGGGATACAGACGAACCGGAAAAAGCAGCTGAAAAAGTCAAAGAGATCATCCTCGGCTTTGCCACAGATCCTGAGCTGACGGAAGAAAACTTGGCTTTGCTGAAGAAAAAAATGTTAGGACAATATTTCCAATCCTTGAATTCGATCGAATATATCGCAAACCAGTTTACTCAGAGTCTTTTTGGTGATCGGACGCTGTTCGATTTGCCTGAGATCATTGAATCGATCCAATTGCAGGATATCTTGGCAGCGGGACATGCGTTCATCAAAGAAGAAGCGTTCAGCGAATTCTTCATGAAACCGACAGAAAAGTAATGAACTCAGATCATCAACTGACATATGCTTAAGAAACAGGAAAAGTTTTAAATTTCATTTTAGACTTGAGGGAATGTGATTCTTGAACCTTTCCTTTTGTGGTATTCTTAAGTAAGTTGAAAAGAAGGTCGGTGTTAGATAAAAATCAAGAAACCGACTATTTTGAAGAAAAACCTGCTATGCAATACAATAGCACGGCCTGAAAAAGCAGGCTAGAATAAAAAGACTGGAGAAGATGAACGAGTGGCTTTTGAAACCATCGGAGAAAAACTACGGCAAGCCCGTTTAAATAAAAAAATATCTTTAGATGAACTACAGCAGATCACGAAAATTCAAAAACGTTATCTGGAAGCAATCGACAATGATGATTTTGACCAGCTTCCGGGAAAATACTATGTTCGTGCATTTATTCGACAATACGCAGAAGCAGTAGGAGAAGATGGTGATCATTTAGTTGATGTTTTTGATGGCAAAAGAAAGCTGACAGATGACGGCGCGATCGTTGACCGGCCCGAACCTGAAACGGTGAATGGCTCACGAAAAGCATTGCATCAGGAAGAAGCTCATCCAAGTAAATTCTGGACAAGTCTGCCTGTCATTTTATTAGGATTAGTCGCTTTAGCGATCGTCGTGGTCGTAGGTTACATGACTTGGCAGGATCGACAATCCGACCCGATCATCGGCGACACTGCTTCTTCACTGAAAGTAGAGGGGACAGTCGAGCAGACTTCTTCTTCCGCGAAAGAAAGCAGTACGGCAGCCTCTTCGACTGTTGAGTCTGTGACCGAATCGACGACGGAAGAAAAAAAGATGGCGATCGCCCCTGGGGAAGACACTGGCAGTGCGATCTCAGTGAATATCACCGAGGCTAAGAAGCCTGTCACACTTGAATTTACAGCAAAGGATCGTGTATGGATCGGCGTCCAGGTAGACAATGCCTACGTGTACCAAGCAACTTTAGCGGCGAATGAAACGCAAAGTACCCCATTACCTGAAACGGCAACAAATGCGGTGATTACGATCGGTGCTGCAAGCAATGCGACCGTCAAGGCAAATGGCGAAGAGATCCCGGTGAATGCCGGTGAAAACAACCTGAGCCCTAAAAACGTCAGTCTTGCCTTGCAATACGCTGAGTGATCTTTATGGATCAGCTGTCAGTGATACGACCATTTATTCAAAATATGTAATAGTCAGAGGCTGGGACGATATCCGAAATCCCAGCCTTTTTTCTGTCTGTCATTGCCGAGTGAACAGGGAGAAAAAGGGCGATGGTTCTAGATTTTTTCCGATAAAGCGTTCTTATTGACCGTTCGTTAGGAAAAAGTAAATAATATCGGTGGAAACTTTAGAAAGAGTCACGTAGAATAGGGAAGAAAGGAGTCGATAGTGTGAATTTACCAAATAAATTAACAGTACTCAGGATTTGCATGATCCCCATTTTTATTTTAGTCGTAGGTCTGCCACTGGATTGGGGGCAGTTGACAGTAGGAACAACAACTGTGGCTGTGACACAGCTAGTAGGTGCAGTTATTTTTGCTTTAGCAAGTATCACGGACTGGTTAGATGGGAAGATTGCCCGCTCTCAAGGTCTCGTCACAAACTTTGGGAAATTTGCTGATCCGTTAGCCGATAAAATGCTGGTGATGACTGCTTTTATCATGCTAGTCGGTCAAGGCAGAGCCCCTGGATGGGTCGTTGCGATTATCGTCTGTCGTGAGCTAGCAGTCACCGGCTTAAGACTGCTGCTTGTCGAACATGGCGAAGTGATGGCTGCAGCTTGGCCGGGCAAAGTAAAAACGGCTACTCAAATGGTTGCAATCATTTTGCTTTTCATCAGCAATATCCCGTTCAACCTGATCAATCTGCCTTTAGATCAGATCATGCTGTATGCCTGCCTGGTCTTTACTATCTATTCAGGAGTAGATTATTTCATGAAAAACAGCGGTGTCTTCAAAGGGTCGATGTAAGTCGGCTTTTGATGCCCGAGTCCTAGATGTAAGGTGAGAGAGTGCAGCCGTTTGAGGCAAAGTTCTCACCTTCTTTTTTGACACTAAAAAAATATTTCGTTAACTAGCGTATTATATATAAGGGAGAGATCATTTATGAAAGCAGAAATCATCGCTGTCGGAACCGAACTTTTACTTGGTCAGGTGGTGAATACCAATGCAACGTTTTTATCCGAACAATTAGCTGATCTTGGGATAGATGTTTACTATCAGACAGTGGTAGGAGACAATCAGAAGCGTCTGGAGGAACTGATCCAGTTAGCAGAAACCAGAAGTGAGCTCATCATTTTATGTGGTGGTCTAGGGCCTACAGAAGATGACCTGACAAAAGAAACTACAGCGGCCCATCTGGGGAAAGAATTGATCCAGAATACGGAAGGGTATAAAAAGCTTCTGGCTTTCTTTGAAACAACGAAGCGCAAAATGACTGAAAACAATCTGCAGCAATCACAGATCATCGAAGGCGGTATCCCTCTGCCGAACAGGACAGGTCTTGCATTAGGGACCTTTTATCAGACAGACGAACATTCTTATCTTTTATTGCCCGGGCCTCCAAGTGAATTGAAGCCGATGTTTATCGAACAAGCGCGTCCGCTCATCGAAGCGAATTTCCCATCAGAAGAAAAGCTGATTTCCAAGGTCTTGCGTTTTTACGGAATCGGAGAATCTCGCTTAGTCACAGAACTGAAAGATCTCATCGAAACACAGATCAATCCGACGATCGCACCTTACGCCAAACCAAACGAAGTCACGTTGCGTCTGACAGTAAAAACTACTGATCCCCATGCTGGAAACCAGGCACTGCTTGCACTGGAAGAAAAGATCCAGGAACGAGTAGGCGAATATTTCTATGGGTATGGCGATGACAATTCTTTAGCGAAAGTCGTAGTCGGACTTCTCAAAGAAAACGGACAGACATTGACTGCTGCAGAAAGCTTGACCGCTGGATCCTTCCAAGCAGCCTTGGGTGATATACCGGGCGTTTCATCAGTATTCCCTGGAGGATTCATCACCTATTCCGAGCAAACGAAAGCAAGCTTCTTGTCTATCGATCCCCAATTATTAGCCACCTATGGAACAATAAGCAGAGAATGTGCAGAACAGATGGCGACCCAAGCTAGAAAGCTGGCAGATACAGACTACAGCATTTCCTTTACAGGAGTAGCAGGACCAGATATGCTGGAAAACCAACCTGTAGGTACCGTCTGGATCGCTGTAGCATCAAGAGATGGCGAGGTCATCTCACAAGAATACCTCTTCCCGAGAGACCGAGCATCTATCAGACAAAGTGCCGTGATGCAAGGATTTGATCTGTTGAGACGCCAACTTTTAAGAAAGAAATAAATGCGAATATTTGTTCGGTTTTCTCTTGCTTTTTCTCTTCAAAAACGATATTATAAGTGTAATGAAATGTTGCTCTGATTTGTGAAAATAAGGAGGATTATCGTATTGGCAGATGATCGTAAAGCAGCTTTAGACGCTGCATTGAAAAAAATTGAAAAGAGCTATGGTAAAGGCTCTATTATGAAACTGGGCGAGAAGATCGATCAGCAGATTTCCACGATCCCAAGCGGTTCGTTAGCATTAGATGTCGCTTTAGGCGTAGGTGGCTACCCTAGAGGACGAATTATCGAAGTATATGGTCCAGAAAGTTCAGGGAAGACAACAGTCGCGTTGCACGCGATCGCAGAAGTGCAAAAAAACGGTGGGACTGCTGCTTTCATCGATGCTGAACATGCGTTAGATCCGCAATATGCGCAAAAATTAGGTGTTAATATCGATGAATTGCTCCTTTCCCAACCAGATACAGGAGAACAAGGCTTAGAGATCGCTGATGCATTAGTATCCAGTGGTGCGGTCGATATCGTGGTAGTGGATTCCGTTGCCGCTTTGGTACCTCGTGCAGAGATCGATGGCGAAATGGGCGATTCTCATGTTGGTCTGCAAGCACGTTTGATGTCTCAAGCATTACGTAAACTTTCAGGTTCAATCAATAAAACAAAAACGATCGCTATCTTCATCAACCAGATCCGTGAAAAAGTAGGCGTGATGTTCGGGAACCCAGAGATCACCCCTGGTGGACGTGCATTGAAATTCTACGCAACGATCCGTTTGGAAGTCCGTCGTGCGGAACAATTGAAACAAGGTACGGATATCGTCGGAAACCGAACAAAGATCAAGGTAGTCAAAAACAAAGTAGCTCCGCCTTTCAAGATCGCTGAAGTCGATGTCATGTACGGATTGGGGATCTCTCAAGAAGGTGAATTGCTGGATATGGCTGTAGAAAAAGACATCGTGGATAAAAGCGGTGCTTGGTATTCTTATAAAGAAGACCGTATCGGACAAGGTCGCGAGAACGCCAAGATCTACATGGCAAACCACCCTGAAATGATGGCAGAAGTTTCTGCATTAGTACGTGCAGCTTATGGTATCGGCGAAGAAATCGAAGCACCAGAAGAAGAAAAAGCACAAGAAGAGCTTCCATTAGACGAAGCATAATTTTTTATAAAAGAACACCTAGCCGTTTGTTCGGCGATTGGAGAGGATAGGGCTGAATGCGTCCTATCCTTTTTTGGGTTGCAGAAAAAGTGGAAAAGATATAAAACACAAATAGGATAGAAGCGGCCTATTGACGATGAAGATTTTCTAGGACTTTTCCTAAATAACAGATAGAATTTAGTGTTTTCTCCATATCACTTTCTCTTCATTTTGTAAAACCATCGTTTTGTGAATATCAGGAAAGCAGTTTCTTTGTTTATTTAAAGTTGACACTGTGGGGTACAAACATTAGAATAAAGTTGTGCATGTTTTTGTACACCTATGCAAACACGCATATTGACAAGTTTAGAATAATTTATCATAGAAGCTGTATAGATGATAAAAATGAAAAAGATAGTATGGAGGTGGATTTTATGGGATTCAACATTCTCCTCGCTATCATCGGTTTAATTGTCGGTCTTGGTTTAGGGTTTTTGGTTGCGAAGTCACGTCATGAGAAAGAAATCGCTGGTGCACAATCATCAGCTGCTGGTATTATCGATAGTGCGAAGAAAGAAGCAGAAACTCTAAAAAAAGAAGCATTGTTAGAAGCTAAGGAAGAAAATCAGAAATACCGTTCTGAAGTTGAAAGTGAGCTGAGAGAAAGCAAACTAGAATTAAAATCTCAAGAAAATCGATTGATTCAGCGCGAACAGACACTGAATCGAAAAGATGACTCGTTGGAAAAACGCGAGAACTCACTTGAAAGTAAAGAAGAGGCACTTAGTTCAAAACAGCAATTAATTGAAGAGCGAGAAAAAGACGTTGAAAGATTGATTGAAGATCAACAAAAAGAACTAGAAAAAATTGCTGGTTTATCAAAAGAGGATGCAAAAGAAGTAATCATGAAATCGACTGAAGAAGAGTTGAATCATGAGCTGACTCTAATGGTGAAAGAATCTGAACAGCGTGCAAAAGAAGAAGCCGATCGAAAAGCGAAAAACTTATTGTCGTTAGCGATTCAGCGCTGCGCAGCAGATCAGGTTTCCGAGACGACGGTTTCCGTTGTGACATTGCCGAATGATGAGATGAAAGGTCGCATCATTGGTCGGGAAGGTAGGAACATCCGAACACTCGAAACACTGACAGGGATCGATCTGATCATTGATGATACGCCTGAAGCTGTCGTGCTTTCCGGTTTCGATCCTATCCGAAGAGAAATCGCACGAATGACATTGGAGAAATTGATACAAGATGGACGTATCCATCCGGCTCGTATTGAAGAGATGGTCGAAAAATCTCGCAAAGAAATGGATGAACGCATCCGCGAATATGGGGAAGAAGCAGCATTTGAAGTGGGCGCACATACCCTTCATCCTGATTTGATCAAGATCGTTGGTCGATTGCACTTCAGAACCAGCTACGGTCAGAATGTCCTTAAACATTCCGTGGAAGTAGCGAAATTAGCAGGGATATTAGCTGCTGAATTAGGAGAAGATATCCAACTGGCAAAACGTGCAGGACTGCTGCATGATATCGGTAAAGCGCTGGATCATGAGATCGAAGGTTCCCATGTGGAGATCGGCGCAGAGCTAGCAGCGAAGTACAAAGAAAATCCAGTGGTGATCAATGCCATTGCTTCTCACCATGGAGATGTAGAAGCAACATCTGTGATCTCAGTCCTTGTAGCAGCTGCAGATGCACTTTCGGCAGCTCGTCCGGGTGCACGAAGCGAATCTTTGGAAAACTATATCCGTCGTTTGAGAAGCTTGGAAAATATTTCCAACAGCTTTGCCGGTGTAGAATCCAGTTTTGCTGTACAAGCAGGACGCGAAGTACGTGTCATGGTCAAACCAGAAGAAATCTCCGATCTGGATGCTGTGCGATTAGTGCGTGACATCAGAAAACGGATCGAAGAAGAACTGGATTATCCAGGACATATTAAAGTCATCGTGATCCGCGAAACAAGAGCGACCGATTACGCAAAATAAAACGGATCGTCCAATAAATGCGACAACAAATCAAAAGCACGTGATCAATACGGCAGAGCCGTTTGATCACGTGTTTTTTTACGCTTATTTTTTATTGAGCATCTCGATATCTTTTTCGATCGTTGCGTTGATCCCTTTGATGATTGCAGGGATAAAACCAGCTTCTTCCAGCGCAACGACACCTGCTACCGTTGTTCCGCCTGGTGATGAGACTTGATCCACAAGTTCCCATGGGTTTTCTTCGCTAGACAAGAACTTTTGACAGGACCCCATGATCGCTTTTGCTGCAATCTCAGTCGCTGTTTTCTTAGGAAGGCCATTCAGCACACCCGTGCGCCCCATGGCATCGATCAGCATATAGATGAATGCAGGAGAACTGCCGGCAAGTCCGATAAATGTGCTGAAATCCGATTCTGCCAAAGGATATACACTACCGATTGCTTCAAAAATCTTTGTTGCTTGTGCAAGCTGCTCGTCAGTTGCTGCTTCATTCTTGCAGATGGCAGAAACACCCGCACCTACACTGACATTGACATTTGGCATGACACGAACAACTGCTGCATCAGGCGCATGCAATGCTGTAGTCAAATCTTCTAGTGATTTCCCGGAAGCGATGGAAATAAACAATCGGGTTTGACTGAAATCCTGTAATTCATTCAGTACTGCATCGATGATTTTAGGTTTGACTGCTAATAAAAGGATGTCAACCTTTTCGGCGACTTCCAGATTTGTCCGACAAGCAGTGACACCTGTGCTTTTAGCAAATCGCTGAGCATTCTCGAAATGTCCGCTTGAGACAAAAATCTCTTCTTTAGCGACAGTTTTCTTTTCGATCAGTCCAGTGATGATCGCTTTTGCCATATTTCCTGTTCCAATGAATCCTATTTTCATGGTATCCTCTCCTTTTAGCCATAGAATAACTTTCTTTCTAAAGAAGCGCAAGTAAAGAAATACGCCAAAAGTGGAAAAAAGAAAGTAAATAAGATAACATTGAGATATATCTGGAAAGTTTAAATGTGGGGAAGGGGAAAATGTGAAAAATAAAATCCACTTGATACTTCAATGGATGAAAAACCACAGCCTGATTTTAAAGCTGATTTTCTTTGGCTCGGTTTTAGTCTTTGTTGCGAATCAAGTCGCAAATATTGCTCATGGAATGAGCTGGCAAGCCATCTGGCAAACCATGAACCAGCAGAGCCATCTAACGATCCTGCTGATGATCCTAATTGGTCTCTTAGGTGTAGTGCCGATGCTTTTGTACGATTGGGTGACGATCCGAGTGTTAGAAAAACAAGGGAAACCTAAGATCAAGCGGCAGGATTTTTTCCTTGCTGCCTGGGTCACTAACACCATCAATAATTTAGCCGGATTCGGCGGTGTGGTGGGCGCTAGTCTCCGAGCAAGCTTTTACGGAAAAGAAACGAACCGGAAGATGGTCTTAGCCACTGTTTCAAAAGTCGCTTTGTTCATGCTGACTGGATTGTCCGTCTGGTCACTGGTGACATTTATCGACGTGTTTTTCATCCAGTCAGAAAGCATTTTTAGAAGCTATTGGATCTGGCTGCTTGGCGGGAGCTTCGTAGCGCCTGTGATCTTCTTTTTTGCTTATCTGAAAAGAAAAACGCTATTCTCAGAATTTTATCCCAAAGGCTTGGTCGGTCTGCTAGTTGCCTCATTCGGACAATGGACAGGGGCACTCGCTGTTTTCTTGCTGATTGGTCGTTTGATGGCTATCGATATCTCATTTCTTTCAATCTACCCGATGTTCATCATCGCTACACTGATCGGTATGCTGACGATGGTGCCTGGTGGGATGGGGACTTTCGATGTCTTGATGATCTTAGGGATGAGCCAGTTGTCTGTTCCACAGGATATCGCCGTTGTCTGGCTGCTGTACTATCGGCTGTTTTACTATGTCGTGCCGTTTCTTACAGGGATCGTTTTGTTCCTCACTCATACAGGTGTGAAGGTCAATCGATTTCTTGATAACATTCCACGGCTGTTTTTCCAGAAAGTGGCTCATGTCATCTTGGTGACAGCTGTCTATTTTGCCGGTATCATGATGGTGTTGTTATCCACGATCACGAATTTGTCGGCGGTCAGTCGTTTGTTCCAGATTCTTTTACCTTTTTCATTCAATTTTCTGGACCAGACACTGAACCTGTTAGTCGGCTTCCTGCTTCTTGGGCTAGCTAGGGCACTTTCGGTAAAAGTGAAAAAAGCATTCCTGCCGACGATTGCCGTACTGTCATTCGGTATCTTAAACACGATCAGTCGAACGCTTTCCTGGCAGCTGATCCTCGTCTATATTTTGATCTTGCTAGCTGTGTGGCTGTCGCGTAAGGAATTTTATCGGAAAAAATTCGTTTATTCCTGGGGAGCGATGCTATTTGATGCCTGTCTCTTTGGTTTTTTATTCATTGTGTATGCCATCGCAGGCTATCATAACGGCAGTTTGTGGAAAGGGACAGTGACAGCTAGCCGATTCGTGCTGTTCCCATCAGATGATGTCTGGTTTTCGGGCTTGATCGGACTAGGGATCTCTTTACTGGCTTTAGTCGCTCTTTATCAGTACCTTGCGGATAACACAGAACAGTTAGGGCAAGACTTTGAGAAGGAACGGTTTGAGAAGTTGCTGAACAAATTTGGCGGTACGCCAGCCAGTCATTATCTCCAATTGTCGGGATATAGTTATTTTTATTACAAAGAAAATGATCAAGACCAAGTGGTTTTCGGCTACCAGATCAAAGGAAACAAATGTTTTGTTTTGGGCGATCCGATTGGCAATCCTCAGATGGTCCGTGCTGCAACGAATGCCTTCATGAAAAGAGCGGATTGTTTATGATACCAGCTTGCTTTTTACAAAGTATCGGAAAAATATGTCGTCCTCTTGCATGAAGTCGGTTTCCATTTCACCAAAGTCGGCGAGGCTGGTCTTGTCGATCTGATAGCTGAAACGCTGCCTTGGGCGAATCAGAAGCTAGAGCATCAGCGTCTAGAAAATGAAGGGTACCATTTCACATGGTATGAGAAACTGCCGGAAGAGCTGTTCCATTCCATCAGCGATGTCTCGAAAAAATGGCTGCAAGGTGCTCGGGAAAAACATTTTTCCGTAGGACGTTTCGATGAGGCGTATGTATTGTCTAGCGGCGTTGGTGTCGTGCGAAAAGAACAGCAGATCGTTGGTTTCATCACTTCACAACCGATCGACGATGAACAAATCGGCTATGACCTTTTGCGTATACTTCCTGATCAGCCGAGAGAACTAGCGGATTATTTATTGGCAAATCTATTTGTTACTTATCAGAAAAAAGGGTATCATGAAGCAAATCTCGGTTTAGCACCGTTGGCAAATGTAGGAGAGACAGATTTTTCTTTCTTTGAGGAAAAAGTCATGCACATCATTTACAGCTATGGCAATTTCTTTTATTCCTTCCAATCGGCTTATGAAGAAAAAGTAAAATATGTGACACGATGGGAAGGGCGCTATTTTGCCTACATGAAGGGAAGCAGTTTCGTTTTTGCGACCTTCCAACTTTTTATTTTGATAGGAAAGGGAAAAGGGAAAAACCCAAGTTTAGCAGAAGAAGTATTGACGGAATTGTAAGGAAGTAGCTTTTTGACAGCTGCTGCTTTTCGTGGAAATCATAGGTCAGGAGAAAGGACAGTCCTGATCTTGCATTTATTGACCGATCGTTTGACAACGGAGTGATGGTAGAATTGATTAGGAGTAAGCTATACTTTTATTTTCCCCTATGATAGAATACTTTCGACTTAGACTTTTCGAATGGGTGAGAGGATGGAATTGATTGAAAAAGCGCCAGCTAAGATAAACTTAGGGCTAGATGTATTATATAAGCGACCCGATGGATACCATGAGCTAGAGATGGTTATGTCGAGCGTGGATTTAGCAGATCACTTGTTCTTTGAAGAAATACCTGAAGACCAGATCATCGTAGAAACAAACAAAGCATTTTTACCAGTAGATCAGCGCAATAATGTCTATCAAGCAGCGTTATTGCTGAAAAATAAATATCAGATAAAAAAAGGTGTCAAGATTTTTGTGAAAAAAAATATCCCTGTAGCTGCTGGACTCGGCGGGGGAAGTACAGATTGTGCAGCTGCTTTGAGAGGGATCAACCAGTTGTGGCGATTAGGCTGTTCGCTTGAGGAATTAGCAGAGATCGGACTTGAAGTAGGAACAGATGTCCCATACTGTGTCTATGGGAATACAGCGTTTATTGGTGGAAAAGGAGAAGACATCCATGTGCTTCCGCCGATGCCCCAGTGCTGGGTAGTACTTGTGAAACCAAGAATGAGTGTCTCTACACGCACAGTCTTTCGAGAAGTCGATACGCAAAGCATCCGTCACCATGATATCGCTGGGCTTGTCGAAGCGATCAAGGAACAAGATTATCAAAAGATGATCGGAAAAATGGGGAATAGTTTAGAAGACGTGACAGGAAAGAGACATCCGATCATCCAGCAGATCAAAGAGCGGATGATCAGGTATGGTGCTGACGCCGCCTTGATGAGCGGAAGCGGTCCGACTGTATTTGCCTTATGTCAACACTATTCGAGAGCGCAGAGAGTTTATAATGGATTAAAAGGGTTCTGCGATGAAGTTTATTTAGTACGAACGTTATAAAAAGTAGCATAATACGTTTAGAGGTTGTGACAGAAGTGAACAGCTTCAAGAAAATAAGAAGGGATTTACGAAAAATGCTTCTCAAATTTTTGTGGAATTCCGACTTATTTTTCGAAGAAGCTACTTCTGGAACATCGTTCATTCGGAAAAAAGGTGCTGTGACAAGATTTTTGTCACAGTACCTTCTCTTTTTTTGAGGCTTGGTCAAAACAGAAAAAACAAGATCGTTTGATGCACCTAAACATGAATGCAAACTCATCTATTTTACGATTTAATCGATTTATAGGTGTTTAAATCAGAAATTGACGGTTTTCTATTGACGGCGTTTTTTTATTCTGATACATTAGTTCACGTCGATAAATCGTAAAATTACGATTTGCTTAGAAAGGAGCACTGGACTGAAATGAAAAAATATCTTTTAGCAGCTGTAGCAGCTGCGGGAACTTTATTGTTTGCAGCTTGCGGGAATACTTCTCAAGATTCTTCGAAAAACGAGGACTTGAAAATCGTAACGACTTTTTATCCAATGTATGATTTTACGAAAGAGATCGTAGGTGA
The DNA here is from genome assembly GCF_011038845.1 of Enterococcus sp. ZJ1622. Classification (GTDB taxonomy): domain Bacteria; phylum Bacillota; class Bacilli; order Lactobacillales; family Enterococcaceae; genus Enterococcus_B. The sequence goes on along the minus strand of NZ_JAAKDW010000004.1, from coordinate 56,229 downwards.
CGAGGGGGACGTCGAACTTTTGATCCCAGCTGGTACCGAGCCCCATGATTTTGAACCAAGTGCAAAAGAAAGAGCAGAGATTTCCGATGCTGATGTTTTCGTGTATAATAGTTCAGACATGGAATTTTTCGTTGACTCACTGAAAGATTCAATAGATACTGACAAAACGAAGATGATCGAGGCAGCCAAAGGGATCAAACGGTTGGAATCTCAAGAAGAACACGAGGAAGAACATAGCGAAGAAGCTGATGAGCATCATGACCACGAGTACGATCCGCACGTTTGGCTCGATCCTGTCCTTGCGATCCAAGAAGTGAAGACGATCGCCAGAGAATTAGGTGAACAGTATCCAGACAAGAAAGAAACATTTACGAAAAATGCGGATGCCTATATCAAAAAACTGGAAGCACTGGATCAAAAATATTCAAGTGAATTGAAAGATGCAAAAAATCGGACATTCGTCACACAGCATGCAGCATTTGCGTACATGGCCAATCAGTATGACTTGAAACAAGTTGCGATCTCCGGTGTCTCACCAGACCAAGAACCAACACCAAGCAGATTGGCTGAACTGAAAGATTTTGTGAAGGAGAACAATATCAAAGTCATTTACTTTGAAGAAAATGCTTCTTCGAAAGTTGCCGAAACATTATCAAGTGAAACAGGTGTGCAGCTAGAGGTATTGAATCCATTAGAAAGTCTGACGAATGAACAGATCAAAAATGGCGAGAATTATATCTCTGTGATGGAAAAGAATCTGGACGCACTGAAAGAAAGTATCAATTAATAGATAGAACGGAGGTCATAAGGTGCATTATATAGAGATATCCGACTTGACTTTTTATTATGATGAAGAACCTGTCTTAGAAGATGTTTCTTACCATGTGGATGCTGGGGAATTCGTTATTTTAACAGGAGAGAACGGTGCAGCGAAATCGACGCTGGTAAAAGCATCTTTAGGTTTATTGAAGCCTTCAAAAGGAACGGTGAAAATAGCCGAGAAAAACCAGGAAGGCAAAAAGTTGAGTATTGGCTACATCCCGCAGCAAGTTTCCTCCTTCAATGCAGGGTTTCCCAGTACGGTGATCGAATTGGTCCGTTCTGGGCGCTACCCGCGCGGCAAATGGTTCAAGCGTTTGTCGAAAAAAGACCATGAACATGTCCAGCGAGCTCTGGAAGCAGTCGGTATGTGGAATATGCGGAATCGACGGATCGGCGAACTTTCCGGCGGTCAGAAACAGCGGATCAGTTTGGCTCGTGTTTTTGCAACAGATCCGGATCTGTTTGTTTTAGACGAACCCACGACTGGAATGGATGAGGAATCGAGAAATGAGTTTTATCGGCTCCTCCGACACAGTGCGCATGTCCATGGGAAATCTGTGCTGATGATCACGCATGATCACGAAGACATCAAACAATATGCGGATAGACAGATCCGTTTGGTGAGAAAGGAGGATTCTCAATGGCGCTGCTTTCATATGAATTCATGAGACGAGCCTTTCTCGCAGCGATTTTTATTGCGGGGATCGCCCCTATGCTAGGCGTGTTTTTAGTGATCCGACGTCAGTCTTTGATGGCTGATACGCTTTCTCATGTCTCTTTGGCAGGTGTGGCACTTGGCTTCTTTCTAAACATCAATCCTACAGTGACAACGATGTTGGTTGTAGTACTTGCCGCAGTTATTTTGGAATACCTACGGACGATCTACCGAACTTATTCAGAGATATCGATCGCGATTTTGATGGCGGGCGGGCTAGCTCTGGCATTAGTGCTGATGAACCTTAGTGGCGGGAATTCTGCGACAAGCATCCAGTCTTACTTATTCGGTTCGATCGTGACGATCACGTGGGATCAAGTGATTTTTCTAGGCATCTTGTTCGTAATCATCGGCATTTCCTTCTTTTTATTCAAACGCCCGATGTATGTCATGACCTTTGATGAAGATACCGCACATGTCGATGGTCTTCCAGTACACTGGATGTCGATGCTGTTCAATGTGGTGACAGGAGTAGCGATCGCCGTGATGATTCCGATTGCCGGAGCATTGCTGATTTCAGCGATCATGGTCTTGCCTGCTGCGATCGGCATGCGTTTAGGCAAAAGCTTCAACGTAGTGATTGCTGTCAGCATCTTTGTCGGTTTTTTAGGGATGCTTTCCGGCTTGACGAGTTCGTTTTATCTGGACACTCCGCCAGGTGCGACGATTACTTTAGTATTTATCGCGTTGTTCCTGATCGTGAATCTGATCAAACGGATTTTTGTCTCAGTAAAAAGAAAAAATAACTAAAAAAAGCAAAAAAGAAAGTCGATGGACACGAAAAATGTCTGTAGGCTTTCTCTTTTTTTTGATAAATGCCGAACTATTTTCTTATTTTTTCATAAAATGCTCGAATTTTTGAATAAAAACTTATATAATGTAAAACGATAAAATTTCTTAAAAGGAGCTGAAATAGGTGAAAGTACGTCGCAGTGAGCGTCTTGTTGACATGACTCAGTATTTATTAGATCATCCGCATGAATTGATTTCATTAACAAGCTTTGCCGAACGTTATGAATCTGCTAAATCTTCTATCAGTGAAGATTTGGGGATCATCAAAAAAACATTTAGAGAAAGAGGGTATGGGACACTTGAGACCATACCAGGAGCTGCCGGAGGAGTGTTGTTCATCCCGGAAATCTCCTACGAAGAAGCAAAGAAGTATATCGAGTCGCTAGCTGAACGTTTGTCTGAACAGGATCGTCTATTGCCAGGAGGATACGTTTACTTATCTGATCTGCTTGGAGAACCGGAACTGCTTCGACAAGTAGGACGCATCATCGCTTCTAAGTATCTGGGCGAAAAAATCGATGCAGTGATGACTGTGGCAACTAAAGGTGTGCCGATTGCACAAGCTGTCTCTTATTATTTGAACGCGCCATTCGTTATCGTACGCCGAGATTCTAAAATAACAGAAGGATCAACTGTCAGTGTCAATTATGTCTCCGGTTCGTCAGAAAGAATCGAAAAAATGGAACTGTCAAAAAGAAGTTTGAAACGTGGCTCCCGTGTACTTGTCGTCGATGATTTCATGAAAGGCGGCGGAACAGTGAACGGAATGAAGAGCTTGATCGAAGAATTTGAATCTGAGCTTGTCGGGATCACTGTTTTTGCGGAATCCAAATTCAATGGCCATCGAGCAATCGATGACTACACTTCTTTGCTTTATGTGAAAGATGTAGATACGAAAACGAAAAATATCACAGTTGTGCCGGGAAATTATTTTTCGGAATAAGAGGTTGTGAAAACAGTGATTTGACTTGAGCATTAGAGAAGAAAAATGAAAAATAGCTATCCATATTTTGCGTTTTTCTGAACTAATGTCGAAGGTCAGCTGTTTGAACACCGTTTAGTGGAGAGGTTGTGAAAAAGCTGCTCTGCATCAAGCAGTAAGAATAAACAGAGAAAAATAGCTTTTCATGTTTTTCGTCTGTTTGGGCTTAGTGCCGAAGATGCAAGCTGTTTGAACACCGTTTAGTGGAGAGGTTGTGAAAAAGCTGTCCTGCATCAAGCAGTATGACCAAAGATAAAAATACTTTTTAATAGTTTTGCGTACAAGTGATCCATTCCTGAAGAGGGCACTTGGAGCGCCATTGATTGGTCAAAAGTGACTGGTCTGGGATTGTGACAAACCAATGTTACGATCCCTTTTTTTATGGAGGTATAATTGGTATAGCCAAGAAAAATCGTCAGTTCAGTTGAAAAAATAGGCATAGTGGGCTACACTGAAAACAACAAATTATAATTAGGAGTGACGCAGTTGGACGCACGTTATGCAATTATTTTGGCAGCGGGAAAAGGAACCCGTATGAAGTCCAAATTATATAAAGTATTACATCCGGTTTCCGGAAAACCAATGGTGGAACATATCATCAATCGGGTAAGTGAAACGAATCCCGATGAGATCATTACGATCATAGGACACGGCGCAGAGCAGGTGAAGGCACAATTAGGTGACCGCAGCAGCTATGCTTTGCAGGCAGAGCAGCTGGGAACTGGACACGCTGTTTTACAAGCAGCTCCTTTCTTAGAAGGAAAAGCGGGGACCACATTAGTCATCAGCGGAGATACACCACTTCTGACGACAGAGACTTTGAACAATTTATTTGAATATCATCAAGGGAAAAACGCCAGTGCCACCATTTTGACCGCACAAGCCGAAGATCCGACAGGCTACGGACGTATCTTGCGTGACCATGTAGGGATCGTTGAAAAAATCGTTGAGCAAAAAGACGCTACGGCAGAAGAAGCATTGGTACAGGAAATCAATACAGGCACTTACTGCTTTGATAATGAAGCCTTGTTCGAGGCACTAAGCAAAGTGGGAACGAACAATGCGCAAGGCGAATATTACCTGACAGATATCATCGAGATCCTCAAAGAAGACGGAAAGACAGTCGCTGCCTACCAGACAGAAGATTTCGAAGAATCAATGGGCGTCAATGACCGGATCGCTTTGGCAAAAGCCAATGAGATCATGCGTCAGCGAATCAATGAAGGACACATGATCAATGGGGTCAGCTTTATTGATTCTGCAACGACTTACATCGATGCCGGTGTTGAGATCGGTCCAGATACCGTGATCGAAGCAGGCGTACAGTTACAAGGAGACACTGTGATCGGATCAGACTGTGTTATCGGTGCACATTCACGCATCGTAGACAGTACGATCGAAGACCATGTCGTAGTGGAGCGTTCTGTTATCGAAAACAGCTATGTCAAGAAACATGCAGATGTCGGGCCTTACGCACACTTGCGTCCAAAAGCAGAAATCGGAGAAGGCGTCCATATCGGTAATTTCGTGGAAGTGAAAAATGCTCAGATCGGCAAAAAGACAAAAGTCGGCCACTTGACTTATGTCGGTGATGCGACTTTAGGCGAAGAGATCAATGTCGGCTGCGGCGTGGTTTTTGTCAATTACGATGGCAAGAACAAGCACCACACGACGATCGGCGACCACAGTTTTATCGGATCAGGCACAAATCTCATTGGTCCAGTCGACGTGGCGAAGAACAGCTCGATCGCAGCAGGTTCAACGATCACAGATGATATTCCCGAATATGCGTTGGCAATTGCACGTGCGAGACAGATAAATAAAGAAGGATATGCGAAAAAACTCCCTTATCTAAACTAAGACTTTTGCAAAAACCCTTGATTTATTTAAAAAATATGACTACTATTTATTAGGTAGAATCCTAGAGTTGTGAAAAAGAAAGCGGAGGTCCCCATGTCAAAACATTACTTTGACCCAAGATTAAAAATTTTTGCGTTAAATTCAAATCGCCCATTAGCAGAAAAAATCGCAGCAGCAGTCGGTGTTGAATTAGGCAAATCATCTGTTACTCAGTTTAGTGACGGAGAAATCCAAGTGAATATCGAAGAAAGTATTCGCGGATCACATGTATATGTCATCCAGTCAACTAGCAGCCCAGTCAATGATAACTTGATGGAATTGCTGATCATGATCGATGCTTTGAAACGTGCCAGCGCAAAAACGATCAATGTAGTTATGCCTTATTACGGCTATGCGCGCCAAGACCGTAAAGCACGCGCACGGGAACCAATCACTGCAAAATTAGTTGCAAACATGATCCAAAAAGCAGGAGCAACGAGAATGCTGACACTTGATCTGCATGCTGTACAGATCCAAGGCTTTTTCGATATCCCAGTTGACCACTTGATGGGTGCGCCGCTGATCGCGAATTATTTCTTAGAAAAAGGGATCAAAGGCGACGATGTTGTAGTCGTTTCACCAGACCACGGCGGTGTGACACGCGCACGTAAATTGGCAGAATTCTTGAAATCACCGATTGCCATCATCGATAAACGACGTCCAAAAGCCAACGTGGCTGAGGTAATGAATATCATCGGACAAGTCGAAGGCAAAACTTGTGTGTTGATCGACGATATGATCGATACAGCTGGAACGATCACTTTGGCTGCCAATGCACTGAAAGAAGCAGGAGCAACAAGTGTCTACGCGTCATGTACACATCCAGTGTTATCTGGTCCAGCATTACAAAGAATTGAAGATTCAGCGATCGAACGTCTGGTTGTCACAGATTCTATCTATCTTCCTGACGACCGCAAAATCGATAAGATCGATGAAGTAAGTGTTGGTGGGTTGATGGGAGATGCCATCAAGCGTATCCACGAAAACAAACCAGTAAGTCCTTTGTTTGAAACAAAAAAGTAAAGTAAGAACAAATAAAACAAATAAATATGATCACAAAGGGGAGTCCAATCGGGCTGAGATTGAAGATGATTCTAAACCCTTCGTACCTGTTTCGGTTATGCGAGCGTAGGAATTGTGAATGGACAGTTTGTTTCCAGTCGGCTGTTTTGAGACAATGAGCAGGAGTCGCTGCTTTTGTCTCACCGTGTATGCGGAATTCAGCTATGCTGCTTCCTCCTTTGTGATTAGACATCAAGGGGGAAGTTTTTTTATGGAAAAAAACAGAGTATGGGTCGAAGGAACGATCGTTGCGGCATTAGCAATGGTCTTGTCGTTTATCCCGCTTCAGATCGGAAGTAGCTTTTCTATTTCATTAGGTCAGATTCCACTGACACTGTTTGCTTTGAGGAGAGGGTGGAAAGCAGGCGTGATGTCTGGCTTTATATGGGGGATCCTTCACTTTCCAACGGGGCAGGTTTATTATTTGAGTGTGATACAAGTATTGATCGAATATCCGATCGCTTTTACATTTGCTGGGTTTGCCGGGCTGTTTGCAGGAAAGGTCCAATCAAGTTTTGCAAAAGATGAACCGAAACAAATGAGACAAGCCATCATTGCAGGTGCATTAGCTGGAGCCGGCGCAAGGTATTTTTGGCATTTTGTCGCCGGAGTCGTTTTCTGGGGAAGCTATGCTTTGTGGGGAATGAATCCTTGGCTATTCTCGCTTGTAATGAACGGAGCGAGCGGTATCGCAACGGGAGCGGTGACGATCATCGTGCTACTGATCATCCAAAAAACGATGCCGGCACTATTTGTTCCGGAGAAAAGGAAAAATTAAAACGGATGTTGCGGCTTTTCACTGAGTATGATTAAAAGCCCATAGAACATATGAACTTAAATAATTAGTTGTGGGAGCTGTGACAAAAGACTTGTCAAAGCTCCCTCCTTTTTTGAATAAATGGTGTTCAAAAGGTTGCATCTACGGCACTAAGAATGAACAGATGAAAAATATGAAGAATTATTTTTGTTTGGCTGTTCTTATTACTTGATGCCGGGCAGCTTTTCCACGACCTCTATAAACGGTGTTCCACCTGCTGCTTCTCGGCAATAAGTTCACTGCACAAGAAAATATGGGAAGCTATTTTCTGTCCAGTGTCCTTATTCCTTAAAGCAGAACGCAGTTGTCACGACCTCTTTTTTCATCTACTCCAATGCGTTTCGAAAGATGATGTGGAGCATTGGATCCTAGTATGTTAAGATGAATTTTAGAAAGCGGTTTCTATTGAGTCGGAAAGTGGAGGATAGCTAAAAAAAATTCAAATAAGCATGGGGACAGAATCAATGCCAACTTTGATCAGGATGAAAATAATTATAAATATATGGGAGGAAAAGCGCATGAACAATCAAATGCCTAAAGCAGTAAACGTAGAAATGATGAGTACTATCTTAAAAATTGAATTCGATAACGGGGAAACAAGGTACTTGAAGTCTCACCTAAACAAAGAACATGCTGAAGCATATTCAATGAAAAAAGGTAAGAAAAAAATGTACTGTTAACACCTCATGTGACAGGTTTAGGGGCATCTATAGATATAACAGAAGATGGAACGGTCATACTTAATGGAAATGACCGCTATGCTCCAAACGAACTGTGGAATGAAAGCAAAGATCATATCCATCAGTTGTGATTTTGAAAATATATCAAATAGATACCGGCCCCCAAAAGATAGACCAAAAAGTCTGATTTTCGGAGACCGGTACAATCGTTTCGTTAATTGGAGTTTCGCTACTCACTTATAGACGTTTCTCGATTTTATGAGACAACGAACGACTGTCTGTAGTCCCGTATTCTTTCTTCGTGATCAAGATAACAGGAATCATCGGGAACTTTTTCTCGATTTCTTCTTTTGCGTATGCGAAGGAAGGAGTTAAAAGGATGATATCAGCATCTGCTGCTTTTTTATCTACCTGATTTGAATTATACACTTCAACCGTGATGTTTTTCTGTTCTTGTTCAAAAAACTTGGATAGTTTTCTTTCTAGATATTGAGTTTGCAGGAGTCCTTCTGTAGCGATAAAGCTGAAAGTAATGTCAAAAATGAATACTTTTTTTTGTTGCTTGTCCGTAGTGCGTTGAGTATCTGTAACTTTCTCTATTGGCATAAGAAATCCTTTCCTGTAAGCTGTATTTTTGAAATCCTGGGCTTTTTGATGACAAACACAGTATACACTAGTTTATGAGTAAGCGCCTTCTTTTTTGAGGTTTGCGGAACGCTATCTATTCGAAAAGCTTGCATCTACGGCACTAAGTATGAACAGATGAAAAATATGAAGAGCTATTTTTGTTTGGCTGTTCTTATTACTTGATGCAGAGCAGCTTTTTCACGACCTCTATAAACGGTGTTCCACCTGCTGCTTCTCGGCAATAAGTTCACTGCACAAGAAAATATGGGAAGCTATTTTCTGTCCAGTGTCCTTATTCCTTAAAGCAGAACGCAGTTGTCACGACCTCTGATTCACGGTGTTCAAAAGCTTGCATCTACGGCACTAAGCCCAATCAGATGAAAAATATGGAACGCTATTTTTATCTGATTGTTCTTACTGCTTGATGCAGGACAGCTTTTCCACGACCTCTATAAACGGTGTTCCACCTGCTGCTTCTCGGCAATAAGTTCACTGCACAAGAAAATATGAGGAGCTATTTTCTGTCCAGTGTCCTTATTCCTTAAAGCAGAACGCAGTTGTCACAACCTCTGATTCACGGTGTTCAAAAGCTTGCATCTACGGCACTAAGCCCAATCAGATGAAAAATATGGAAAGCTATTTTTATCTGATTGTTCTTACTGCTTGATGCAGGACAGCTTTTTTACAACCTCACACGGTGTTCCAGAAGTAACTTCTCCGAAAAATAAGCCGAAATTCCACGAAAATTTGAGAAGCAATTTTCGTAAATTTCGGCTTATTTCTTGAAGCTGCCCACTTCTGTCACAACCTCTACTTCATTTATTCAAATGTTCAATGAACTGTAATTGAAGTCAGCTGCTTCACCGATCAATTCCCAGCGATGATTGCCAGAATGGTAGATCAACGTACCGATGGATTCTTCTTCACGGTACCGAGTTCCTTTAAGCTTCCAGATATAATCTTCAATCACGTAGATCGGTATGTGGTATTCTCCGTTGATCAAGCCGCCTTGATCGAATGAGAAGATGATGCCTTCTTGCATGAGATTGCGCATGTTCTTTAATAATTCGACACTGATTTTTTCGACGGGGATCTCTCTTCTGAAAAAAGACTTTTTCTCGTTGATCTTTTCTGAAAGGATCCAGCTCAGTTTATTGGCGAATATGCGGTAAAACTCATCTAAATAACGGTAATAGATTCGGCTCAACTGATCGCTCAAATCAAAGTAGACAAAATTGTTTTGCAGTTTGTAAAAAAACGGTGAATGAAGATGTGTTTTCATATGTCCGAAATATAACAGTTCTGAAATTTCTAAGGGAGTCAGTTCTTTCAGCATGGTCAGATCGGAAAAGTCGATCCATTTCAAATCGGTCGACCCGTTCTTGTTTCGTGAAGAAGCAAAGAATCGCTGGATATTCTCCGTGCCACGGATGATCTTCAGCCCTGTATGTGTTTCATATTCACCGGCAGAAGCTGCTGGGTCCAACAAAAGCAGATTTTGAGGAAAATGCACGATACTGGCTGCAAAATCATTGGCAGTCAGCCCTTTAGTTAAAACTGCATTACTTGTGGTATCAATATGTACATAAACTGACTCAGTCATCATGCTCCTCCTTATGTCTTCCTTAATCACTCTCATTTTACAACATTTAGTAGAAAAAAGCTTGTTTCTTTTATTTTAAAATTCCATTACAGAGTCACGTTTTCATTGAAAATACTAAAAATTTTCATTTTAATTTTTGTTTTCCATAGAAAATCAGATGTATAAGGGAAGATAGGTACATCATGACCTTTTTCGATCGGACTGGTATACTTAAAGAAAAAAGGAGAAGAATATGGAAATCCTGCAAGTCTATCCGTCGGAGAAATATGCGATGTATCCAGCAGTCCAGCGTGCCAGACAGCTATTACCGTTTTTTAAAAGCCATCAGGAAAGTCGGGATGCTTTTTGGAAAGCAGCAAAAAAGCAGCAGACATGGAAAGCAGCTGCTAAAAAAATAACGATATATTTCACTCTGGAAAAGGATGAGGATTGCGCTTGCTTCACGAATCTGCTTGTGATCGGGGATTTTCCAAGTTGGTCAGCGTTCTTTCAATTGTTGGAAGGCTGTGCACGTTTTTTCCTCAAAAAAAACTGCGCTTTTTCATTTTCTGACAGCCTTTCAGAGGAATGGCAGCTGATTTTTAAGAAAAACGGGTATGAAGGAATAGCAAAGCAGACGAAGACTTTGACCTATCATACAGCACTTGTATTAGGTGGAGGAGGAGCTCATGGCGCTTATCAGATCGGTGTATGGAAAGCATTAAGGGAACAGGGGATCTTCTTTGAAGTCATCACTGGAACGTCTGTCGGCGCATTGAATGGGGCGTTGGTTTTACAAGGAGATTTTGAAAAAGCTGCTGATTTGTGGTCACGCCTTTCAACGAGCCAGGTTCTTTCACTCCCAGGTCGTGTCCTATCGGATGATCCTCGTGAACGTTTCCTCCAAGAAACCCGCCAGATGGCAAAGACCGCGATCATCAAACGAGGTGTACCGACGGATCCTTTAGAAAAACTGCTGGACGAATATCTGGATACAGAGAAAATCAAGCAGATAACGACGCCACGATTATTCACAGTATCTACTCGTCTGCCGGATCTTTCAGAAATCGTTACCTGTATCCAGGAAAAATCGCCAGAAGAAATGGCTGACTGGCTTCTTGCCTCTGCTTCGTTTTATCCTGCGATGGCTTATCGCCAGATCAGCCAGTCGAAATATATCGATGGCGGCTATCGAAACGATCTTCCCATCGACATAGCTATTCAGCAAGGGGCAACAGAGGCATTTGTCGTCAATGTCCAAGGCCTGGGCTTTCCAAAGAAATATCAAAGACCAGACCAGTTTGTCCAGTGGGATTGTCGAACATTGTGGACTTTAGGAAGCTTTCTGGTATTCGACAGCCAGCGGAATCAGTTGAACATGGAATTGGGTTATCTGGAAGCCAAAAAAAGACTGCATTGTTATCAGGGAAACTGGTATACTTTCGACGATGTCCAGAAGGCTGAAACCTACTGGCGGAAATTTTTGGAGGATTTAAAAACAGAAGAAATTGAATTATCTTTTCTAGATGACGTAAAATTTTGGAAAAAAATGCGTAACTTATATATAGACAGGGTCGAAATCGAAACATGCGGATTGGCGATGCTGGAACTTTTAGCAAAAAAAATGTACCTGTTACCGAACAAAGTGTATAAAGTCGATGAGATGGTCGAGTCGATCTGTCAGACAGAAAGCTTCGATATTCCCGAATCTGTCTTGCCAGCGATTGGCCAGCTGAGTGCGGAGGAGTGGCGGAGATACTTGAAGTACCAGCATCAAGTAGAGAATGTCCAGAAAAAAGTATCTTTATTAGCTGATGCTTTCTGGAAAAAAGACCGGGCAACATTGCAGGCTCAACTGCGCGCCCAGCCATTTGACACATTGCTGATCGTATATTTATATTATCTTAAGGGGGAACGTGTATGGCACAAGAATTTTCATATGAGATCGTAGAAGAAATCGCTGTTTTGTCCGAAAACAACAAGGGCTGGCGCAAGGAACTGAACCTTGTCAGCTGGAATGGACGTCCGCCGAAGTTCGATCTTCGTGACTGGGCACCAGACCATGAAAAAATGGGGAAAGGACTGACCTTGACGAACGAAGAATTTGAGCAGCTCCAAAAAGCAATCGAAAATATGTGATAGAAAGGACCCTGTCGAATGAAAAGCATGACTGGTTTTGGCAAAGCCATCCGCGAAACAGAAGAATATCAGCTTGATATTGAGATAAAAAGCGTCAATCAACGGTTTTTAGACATCCAGATACGAAGTCCGAAAGTATTGAATGGCATTGAAAATGATCTGAGACAGTTAATCAAACAGCAACTGAGCCGAGGCAGAATTGAAGTGTTCGTCAATTTTTCGCTTATCGGAGACAATAAGAAAAAAGTCGTTATCGACTGGGCTTTGATTGATTCATTGACGGACCAGTTATCCGAAGGTCTTAAAGAGCGGTACGGTTGCCAAGATCAGCTATCGATCGGGCGCCTCATCGAACGGCTGGCAGTAAAAGAAGATTTTGTATTCATCGAAGAAAAAGCAGATGAAAACAACGAACAGTTAATAGAATTAACGATGGAAACACTGAAAGCAGCGCTTGATTCCATCGAAGCAAGCAGGAAAAAAGAAGGCGATGCACTCGCTTCAGTCATCCGGCAAAACGCCGAGGAATTCAAAAGCGTTTTGACAAAGCTAAATAGTTTCATCGAACTTTATGAACAGGAATTTCAATTGAAATATCAGAAGAAATTAGAAGAATTTCTGGGTGCGAAAGTAGACGAACAGCGTCTTTTGACAGAATTGGCTATTTTGCTGGAACGAGGCGATATCCATGAAGAGTTGGATCGGCTAGCGATCCATATCCAGAAGCTGGATGAGCTGATCGCGGCAGAATATCCTGTGGGAAGAGAACTTGATTTTCTTATCCAAGAGATGAATCGAGAGATCAATACGATCGGGTCTAAATCCAATGCAATCGAAATCAAAACGCAAGTAGTACAATCAAAAACGATCTTGGAAAAAATCCGGGAACAAGTCCAAAATATCGAATAAAAGAGGCGAGAAATATGAAGTATTATGATGTGACATTTCATGAATTGAGCGGGAAAACAGTAGTCAAACGAACAGTACCTTCCGAAAAAGAAGGATTTGACGTCTGGCAAGATGCCTGTGCAGGTTTCACAGAGAACGAATTATTTATTTTGATCAATGATGGCACATATGTCACGATGAATCGAAAGTTTATCGTTCGAATAGATACAGAAGAAGTAGAAGATCCTACTGAAAAAGCACAATCGAGAAAAGACGAGATCATGGGTGTAGTCAATACACTATCCAATATGGGTTTTTAAAAAAGAGTGCGAGTCGAAAATATGAACATCAGCAGGCTGGGGTTATCCCCAGCCTTTTGCTTTGGAATCAGCGCGTTTCTTTTCGACGATAAGCCTAATTTATGCAAAAATGTGAGAAGCCATTTTCCCAAAAATTTTCTTATTGCGTTAAATCACGAAGAACATCAGTGATTCGATGATGCAACGTACCTACTTGGCCCTCAAAGCAGAACGCAGTTGTCACAACCTCTCTACTAAACGGTGTTCAAGGAGACAGCCTATCGGCAATAAGGCACGATTTTGTAAAATATGGGGAGCTATTTTTCAAAATCGCTTCTTATCGCTCAAGGCTGAACGTCTCTTTCACGACCTCTGATAAACGGTGTTCAAAAGCTTGCATCTGCGGTAATAAGCCCAACCAAACGAAAAATATGAAGAGCTATTTTTGTTTGGCTGTTCTTATTACTTGATGCAGGACAGCTTTTTCACAACCTCATACACGGTGTTCTCCTACCAACTCCTCGGGCACAAGTCACAATATTCATCAAACATGAGAAGCTGTTTTTTGAAATTGTTCCTTGTGCCTCAGAGTTAAGCGGCAGGATCACAACCTCTGATTCACGGTGTTCAAGTAGCTGACCTTCGATATTAGTTCATAAAAATGCAAAATATGGGCAACTATTTTCCATTTTTCCTCTCTAATACTCAGGTCAAAGCGCTGCTTTCACAACCTCATACACGGTGTTCCAGTGCCAGCTTTTCGGAGATAAGTCAAATTTATGCAAAAATGTGAGAAGCCATTTTCCCAAAATTTTTCTTATCCCTCAAAGCTGAACGGCACTGTCACAACCTCTTTTATACAGGCTAGCTTTTTTCCCAAATACTGTCTATAATAAAGTTAACCTTGAAAGTTGCAGAAAAAAAGTGCAAAATAAACGATAAGTATAAAAAGACTAGTTGAAAGGACGTCGTCATGTCAGAGCGTGGATTATTAATCGTGTTGTCTGGTCCATCCGGTGTAGGAAAAGGCACAGTGCGAAAAGCAATTTTTGAGAGTGAGGATAATGATTTTCAGTATTCGATCTCGATGACTACCCGAAAAATGCGTGAAGGAGAAGTAGAAGGTGTGGATTATTTCTTCAGAAGCAAAGAAGAATTTGAAGAAATGATCGAAGCCGGCGAAATGCTGGAATACGCAGAATATGTAGGAAATTATTACGGAACACCTTTATCTTATGTAAATCAAACATTGGACGAAGGAAAAGATGTCTTTTTGGAGATCGAGGTCCAAGGGGCAAAACAAGTCAAAGAAAAAGTGCCTGATGGAGTGTTCATCTTTTTGACCCCGCCTGATTTAGCAGAGTTGAAATCTCGGATCGTAGGCCGCGGGACAGATGCGGACGAAGTAATCGAGGAACGGATGAAAGTAGCAAAAGAAGAAATCGAAATGATGGCTCTTTATGACTACGCTGTTGTAAACGACGAAGTACCGCTAGCAGTGGAACGAATCAAAGATATCATTGCGAGCGAACATTTTCGAGTAGACCGTGTCATCGGAAAATATATAAAAATGTTAAAGGAGATGTAGTCTTATGATGTTAAAACCTTCAATCGACTCATTATTAGATCGTGTCAATTCAAAATATTCTCTAGTGATCCTAGCTAGCAAACGTGCGCATGAATTAGATGCAAATGCACAGCCTACGATGGATACTTTTGAATCAGTAAAAAGCGTTGGACAAGCATTGGAAGAAATCGATGCAGGAAACGTAGTAAATGATCCTCATCCTGAACTAAAGCGGGAACGTTTAAGAATGGAAGACGAAGAACGCCAAGCGCAAAAAGAGCGCGAACAGCAAGAATTAGAATCACGTATCCGTGATGAACAAAAGCTGTGATCTGGGATTGATTCAAAGAGAGTTGCGCCACAGCGGCACAACTCCTTTTTTTCTTATATGGCGTTAATTTTTTGTTAGGATTCGGCAGAAAGTAAGACAAATAGACGGATCTCTAGTAAAATAGGCAAAGGTCTTTTTGTCTATACGTATAAAATGAACAATCATAAAGGAGGAAGAGGACCATGGCATCAACAGCTGAAGTCATTGTGGATGTCCCCACAATGCAAACCGACCAACCATTCACTTATCTGGTTCCTTCTGAAATGGAAGCCGTCCTTCAAGTAGGGATGCGAGTGGAAGTTCCTTTTGGCAAAGGAGACCGTCATGTCCAGGGTTTTGTGATGGCTTTAGCATCGGTTGAACCGAACCGACAACAGCTGAAGTCAGTGATCCGTGTCCTTGATCTGGCACCGGTGGTCAATCAAGAATTGCTGCTGCTGGCAGATTACATGAAGACGATCACGTATGCCTATAAAATAACCTGTTTACAGACAATGCTTCCTAGTGTGATGAAAGCAGAATATGACAAACTCATCTACCCTTTGGAAGATACGCCGGAGATACAAGCAGTATTTCGTGGACGCGAGACGATTTCCTGGAAAGAAGCAGAAGAACAGGAGATCCTTTCCCAGCTAGTCCGTTGGCGTCAGAAAAAACTTGTAGATATCAAATATGAAGTACATACGAAAAACAAAGTAAAAACGATTCGTATGGTTCACCCTCTTTTAAATGAGCAGAAGATCGAATCAGAATGGGCAAAATTGCGACAAAACGCAAAGAAACAAAAAGATTTGTTGTTATGTTTGTCAGAGCTGGAAAAAGATGAACCAATCGCGTATTTTAAAGAAAAGGGAATCAGTACAGCTGTCTTGAACCAAGGAAAAGAAAAAGGCTGGCTTCGTTTCGAAGAAGTCGAAAGCTATCGAGACCCTTATCAGGATCGAGCATTCGATCAAACCACTGCCTTACAGCTCAATAACGAGCAGCAAGTCGCTGTTGATCGGATCATCGAAGCTTGTCGTCAGGCCGAGAATCAGACTTTTTTATTAGAAGGCATCACAGGCAGCGGGAAAACCGAAGTGTACCTCCAATCGATCGCAGAGGTGCTTTCAGACAACAAGACAGCGATCATGCTTGTTCCGGAGATCGCACTGACGCCACAGATGGTGGAGCGTTTCAAAGGACGATTCGGTGAGTCAGTCGCTGTTCTCCACAGTGGCTTGTCACAAGGAGAAAAATACGATGAATGGCGCAAGATCGAACGCGGTGAAGCACAAGTCGTCGTCGGTGCTCGCTCTGCGATTTTCGCTCCTTTAGAGAACATCGGTCTGATTATTATCGATGAAGAGCATGAATCAAGTTACAAGCAAGATGAAACACCACGTTACCATGCACGAGACTTAGCGATTTGGCGAAGCGGCTATCATCACTGTCCAGTGGTCCTTGGAAGTGCTACGCCTTCTTTAGAATCGCGAGCACGTGCCCAAAAAGGCGTCTATGAATTATTGAGCTTGAGCAAACGAGCAAAAGCTTCGGCAGAACTGCCAACCATCGAAGTCGTCGATATGCGGGAAGAATTCCAGAAGCATCACACTTCCACTTTTTCGACCCTTCTGCAAGAAAAAATACAAGACCGTCTGGACAAGCAGGAACAAATCGTTTTACTGCTGAATCGGCGAGGATATTCTTCCTTTGTGATGTGTCGTGACTGCGGATTTGTCCTGCCGTGTCCGAATTGCGATATTTCGTTGACGCTCCACATGGATACTCGGTCCATGCGCTGTCATTATTGCGGGCATGAAGAACCGATCCCTAATCGCTGTCCGAATTGCGGAGGGAACAAGATCCGTTATTACGGTACTGGTACGCAAAAAGTAGAAGAAGAATTGCAGGAACTGTATCCAGAAGCAAGGATCTTGCGGATGGATGTGGACACGACACGACGAAAAGGGGCGCATGAGCGGATTTTGCAGAAGTTCGGAGCAAAAGAAGCTGATATTTTACTAGGTACACAGATGATTGCGAAAGGTCTCGATTTTCCAGACGTCACATTAGTTGGTGTACTGAACGCAGATACCTCACTGAATCTGCCAGATTTTCGTTCGAGCGAGCACACGTTCCAGCTGCTGACGCAAGTATCAGGTAGAGCCGGGCGCGCAGAGAAAACAGGGGAAGTCGTGATCCAGACATTCAATCCACAGCATTATGCGATCGAACTGGCTAAAGAGCAAGATTATGAACGCTTTTATCAGCAGGAAATGCATGTTCGGCATCGCGGAGGCTATCCGCCTTATTACTTTACAGTAAAAATCACAGCAAGCCATGCAGAAGAGCAGGTGGCAGCTAAGAAAATCTTTCAAATCGCCAATCAGCTGAAACAGGCATTGAGTCCGCAAAGCTTGCTGCTTGGACCAACACCTAGTACGATCTTACGAGTGAAAAACAGATACTATTACCAGCTGATACTCAAATATAAACAGGAGCCCGGATTGTCGCGGGTATTGAAGGAGATTTTGGATGGAAGCCAAAAGGAACAGCGGCAAGGCTTGTTCGTAGCAATCGATAATGAACCATTACATTTTATCTAAGAAAGGATTTACTATGCGCTATCCAATATTGATCCACCCGAATGAACAATTGAACAGACCCTCTCAGCCAATCGATGTCATCACAGATGAAACGATCGCGCTGTTGGACAATCTTTATGAAACCATGGTCGCAAACGACGGCATCGGCATCGCCGCTCCTCAAATCGGCAAGAATAAACGGATCGCCGTTGTAGAAGTAGATGAGGGCGATAAATTTGAACTGATCAATCCCGAAATCATCGAAGCAAAAGGTGAAAGTATCGATGTAGAAGGCTGCTTAAGCATTCCGCATGTGTATGGCACGGTCAAACGAGCAGATGAAGTGACCGTCCGTTATTATGATCGTGAAGGACAAGAGATCGAAGTGACGGCGTTCGGTTATTTAGCCAGAGCATTCCAGCACGAGATCGATCATTTAGACGGTGTATTGTTCGTCGAAAAAATGATTGAACAAATCCCGGAAGAAGAACTCGAAGAATATATGGAGGAACATCTTGATGACTAAACTAGTATTTATGGGCACTCCTGCTTTTTCAGTACCTATTCTTGAAGGTTTGATTGAAGAAGGGTATGAGATCCAGGCAGTTGTGACCCAGCCAGACCGTCCAGTCGGGCGAAAAAAAATCATTACACCCACACCAGTAAAAGAAGCAGCGATCAAGCATGGTATCCGAGTATTGCAGCCAGAAAAAATCTCTGGATCTCCTGAAATGGATGAGATCATCGAACTGAAACCAGACGTGCTTGTAACTGCCGCTTTTGGCCAGTTCTTACCTGAAAAATTATTACAGGTACCGACATTCGGTGCTATCAATGTGCATGCTTCTTTGTTACCGAAATATCGAGGAGGTGCTCCAGTACATTACGCGATCATCGATGGTGAGAAAGAAACAGGTGTCACGATCATGGAGATGATCAAAAAAATGGATGCAGGTGGTATTTTTGCGCAAGAAAGTCTGCCTATCACAAAGCAGGACGATGTAGGAACGATGTTCGACAAATTGAGTCTGCTTGGAAGAGAGTTGCTATTGAAAACTTTACCGAAAATCTTAGATGGTCAGCTCAAACCAGTCCCGCAAGATGAATCAGCGGTGACTTTTTCGCCCAATATCACAAGAGAGCAAGAGGCGATCGACTGGACGAAAACAGCAGAACAAATCGACAATCAAGTACGCGGGATGCGTCCTTGGCCAATTGCTTTCACGACTTACGAAGGTGTACGCTGGAAACTCCTATCAGTCGAAGTATTAGAAGAAAACACAAAAGAAGCACCAGGTACGATCATTCGTAAAGACAAAAAAAATCTCTGGATCGCTTGCGGACAACAAACCGTTTTAGCCATCAAAGAGCTTCAGCCAGCCGGTAAAGGAAAGTTGGCTATCCATGAATTCTTGAACGGCAGTGGACAGCATGTTCAGATCGGACAGCAGGTGAAATGATGACAAAAATCCCTAAAAAAATGAAAAAATCAGTCCGCTTCATGGCATTGATGACGCTCGAGCGTGTCAATAAAGGCGGTGCTTACTCTAATTTGTTATTGAATGAAATGATCAACCAGGGTGATTTGAACCACAAAGATATCGGTTTGTTCACTGAGCTTGTTTATGGAACGATCAGTCATCAGCGTTTACTGGAATTTTACGTCGCTCCATTGATTGTAAAAGCCAAAAAAGTAGATGATTGGGTAAAGACACTCCTTTATCTATCTGTTTATCAGCTAGAGTTTTTGGATAAAGTTCCAGATCATGCCATTTTAAATGAAGCAGTAGAAATCGCGAAAGTCAAAGGAAATCCCGGCACAGGAAAATTTGTGAATGGGGTTTTAAGAAGCTACCAACGGCAAGGAAAACCAGCTATCGAAGAGATAGACGACCCAATTGAACGATTAGCAGTGAAAATCAGTTTGCCTACATGGATGACACAGCGTTTGATCGATCAGATTGGTTATGAAGAAACGGAGAAACTGGGCTTGTCTTTGTACAAACCAAGTCATGCAAGTGCTCGGGTCGATGTTCGGCGAGTTTCAAGAGAACAGGCAATCGCTACCTTGGAAGAAGAAGAGATCACAGCCAAAGAAAGCCAGATCAGTCCTTATGGGATCGTAGCAGAAAAAGGTCATCTCGCTTCCAGTTCCTTATTCCATGATGGGATGATGACGATCCAAGATGAAAGTTCGATGCTAGTTGCTCCTGCGATGCGGATCGAACCGGAACATCATGTGCTGGATGCTTGTGCTGCACCAGGAGGAAAGACGACGCATATCGCTTCGTTTTTAGATCCTTCATGTGGCGGGGAAGTCATTGCATTGGACGTCCATGATCATAAAGTCAAACTGATCGAAGAAAATGCGGAGCGATTAGGTGTGGCTTCTGCTGTCTATGCACAGAAAATGGATGCTAGAGAGGTAAAAGACCAGTTTGCGGCGGCGCAGTTCGATCGTATTTTAGTGGATGCTCCTTGCTCTGGTTTAGGGCTTCTTCGACGGAAACCAGACATTCGATATAAAAAACAGCCGGAAGATTTAAAAAATCTGCCAAAAATCCAGTTGGAGATCCTAGAAAGCTGTGCAGCAGCGTTGAAACCTGCGGGGCTACTGACATATAGCACATGTACGATCTTGAGAGAAGAAAATCAGGAAGTCGTTTCTGCTTTCCTGGAACGGCATCCTGATTTTGAGAAGATTGATGTGTTAGCTGATCCTGTGCTACAATCATCAATCGAAGATAAAATGTTGGCTTTGTATCCGCATCAGTTTTATACAGATGGATTTTTCATTTGTTGTTTGCGTAAAAAGTAATGAGGTGAAAAAATGCAGATTGAATATCAATCAGATGTAGGAAGACGACGTAATACGAATCAAGACTATGCAAGTGTCTTTACTAACCGTTCAGGAATCAAACTTGCTGTACTGGCAGACGGTATGGGCGGTCATCGGGCTGGCGATATCGCGAGTCAAATGGCTGTCACGAACTTAGGGACTGCTTGGGAAGAACAAGAACTCTCGGATGATGAGAAAATCGCGCAGTGGTTCATCAAATCGATTCAGGATGAAAATACGATGATCTATCAGCGAGGACAAGAACAGCCTGAATACAGCGGAATGGGTACAACGATCGTGGCGGCTGCATTATCTGATGAACGCTTCACGATCGCAAATGTAGGCGACAGTCGTGCATATCTTATCCGCGAAAACAAGATCATGCAGTTGACAGAAGATCATTCGCTCGTCAATGAACTAGTCAAATCTGGGGAGATCAGTGAGGAAATGGCAGTCAATCATCCTAGAAAAAACATCCTGACTCGCTCAGTAGGAATGCCTGGAACAGTCGAAGTAGATGTCTCTACTTATTTTTGGCAGCTGAAAGACCGGCTTCTTCTGTGCTCAGATGGCTTGACTAATATGTTATCGGAAGAAATGATCGGCACGATCGTCAATCAGGAAGGCGAACTAGCCGATAAAGTCAATGAGCTGATCGCACGTGCAAATGAAGCGGGCGGTGCGGATAACATTACAGTTCTTCTCATCGAATACAAGGAGGACTGTGCATGATAGAATTAGGAAAAAAATTGAATGGACGTTATCAAATCACTGGGAATATCGGCAGTGGCGGTATGGCAAATGTGTTCTTGGCGCATGACTTGATTTTGGACCGGGATGTGGCAGTCAAAGTCTTACGTTTCGATTTCCAGAACGATCAGACAGCGATCCGTCGTTTTCAGCGTGAAGCACTTGCCGCAACAGAGCTTGTCCATCCTAATATTGTCAGTGTATATGATGTAGGCGAAGAGGATAACATGCAGTATCTAGTGATGGAGTATGTCAAAGGGATGGATCTGAAACGATACATCCAGACCCATTATCCGATTCCTTACGAAACAGCTGTGAACATCATGCAGCAGATCCTGTCTGCGATCTCTTTGGCGCATAGCCACCAGATCATCCATCGTGATCTGAAGCCGCAAAATGTACTGATCGACAATGAAGGTGTAGTGAAGATCACAGATTTCGGTATTGCGATCGCTTTGTCAGAAACATCGATCACACAAACCAATACGATGCTAGGTTCGGTTCACTATTTATCTCCAGAGCAGGCAAGAGGAAGCATGGCGACCAAGCAGTCAGATATCTATGCATTGGGGATCATCTTATATGAAATGCTGACCGGGAGTGTACCTTTTGATGGTGAATCTGCAGTAACGATCGCATTGAAGCATTTCCAAGACGAACTGCCATCAGTCAAAGCCTTAGATCCGCAAGCACCGCAAGCATTAGAAAATGTCATTTTACGAGCTACGGCAAAGGAACCTTCTGATCGCTATAAATCAGCCGAAGAGATGCTGGATGATCTTTCGACCGTCTTGTCTCCAGCGCGGGCAAATGAAGAAAAATGGCACCCGCAGGCAATGATCAACGAAACAAAGGTGCTTACGCCATTGACTGAGGATACACCGATGCCAGAGTCATTCAAGTCGATGCCATTGCCAAATGAAGAGACGATAGAAACAGCTCCGCTAGCAGAGGAAGAGACAGTGCCTGATCCTAAGAACAAAAAACGGAAAAAATGGTGGCTGATTCTCTTGGCTCTGATTGCCGTGCTTGGTATAGGAGCGGCAGTATTATTTGCTTCTGGCGGCCGAGGAGAGGTAGTCGTCCCTGATGTTTCTGGTCTTTCTGAAGCAAGCGCAAGAGAAACTTTAGCTAAAGCAAAATTGGAGCCAGCAACAAGGACAGAAGAAATCGCAGACGAGAAGATCGAAGAAGGCGATGTGGTCAAAACGGATCCTGCAGCGGGGACGACCGTGAAACAAAAACGGGAGATCAAACTGTACATCAGCAGTGGAAAGAAAAAAATCAAGCTGGAAGATTACAGCGGAATGAGCTTTGATGAAGCCAAATCGAGCTTGATCGACCTAGGATTTTCTTCGAGCCGGATCAAGTCAAAAGAAGAATTCAGCAGCGAAGTAGAGAGCGGGATGATCATCTCTCAAACACCAGATGAAGATTCTTCTGTGGATCCAAAATCCGATACGATTACATTTGTAGTAAGCAAAGGGCCCGAAACAGTCTCCTTGCGCAGCCATGTCGGCGAAAACTATGAAACAGTCAGCAGTTCCCTGACAGCAGCAGGATTCAATGTCAGTGTCAGCAGATATGAATATAGCGATACAGCGCCATCTGGTACGATCATCAGTCAAGACCCAGCTTCAGGCGAATATGTAGCAGCTGAAACTTATGTCAGCTTTGTGGTCAGTCAAGGACCGGAACCAAGTGCAACGTTGAATGACATCTCCGGTTATACGAAAAGCGATGCTCAAAGCTACTTGACAGAGATCGGCGCAGAATACATCGGACATGAAACTTATGAGTACTCGGATTCTGTCGAAAAAGACAAAGTGATCCGTACAGTTCCAGGTGTTGGTGCTAAAATCACCAAAGGAACCGTCGTGAATGTCATTTATTCAAAAGGGCCTGATCCTGCATCTTCAAGTACGAGCAAGGAGTCTTCTGAAAGTACGAGCAGCACGAGCAGCTCTTCAAAGGAAAGCTCTAGCAGTACAAGTAGTACGAACAGTTCTTCAACCACAAACAGTTAAGTAAAAGAATAGCGGAGACTTGGATAAAAGTTTCCATGCAGAATAATCAAGTGATGAACATCGAAGTAAAGGATAGTATTCCTGCTTCGATGTTTTTTTGTGGTTAGCAGATTAAACGGACTATCAGGATCATATTCAAATCGGTTTCCGTCTTATAAATGAGATTGTTTCAAAGAAAGTGAATTCTTTATTCCTAGTTTAATAGGGATGTGTTTATAAAAGTGTATGCCATACACTTTTATTATTGATTGTACAATGATAAAAATGTATTCTTCTGAAATATGACACAGATTTTTGTTAGGTCCTGAAAATTTTCGATACATCACTAGTGAACTATCAGGGCAGAAAGTCTTTATTCTTTTGCGATAGGCAAAGAGGAACTCATAAAGAAAATAGATGAAAAATACGAGGAAAACAAGAGATGAAAAAAAGGATAACTTTAATAACGCTAGTCACTTTGACGTTCAATCTCCTGATGTGTGGAATGGCAGTATCAGCAGAAGAAGCATACATCCCTAAAGACCCTGGCAATATCTACGAGGATCTGACAGGTAATTACGGATTGCTAGGAATAGCTGGACAATTCCATGTATTTGCTAAAGACAAGACAATTGTTAACGCACACACGGATGGGAATATAGCTACAAGCGAACTCGATGCAAAGGATAATTTTGGCACAGAACTTCACGAAGGTTTCTTAAACCAAGAAATTAATTATATACAGAAAACTGACTCTTTCATCAACTCTTCCGGCATACCTACAGGTGATACTAGGGTGAATAAATTTGTTGTCGGCAGTAGTATAAATGTCGCACTCCAAGAAGGCCGTCCCGCTGTAAATGGAGCAAGAATCGATCATTTGACCCCTGATGATTTCTATCAGGATCGCGATGGGAGCAACTATATTGATTTTGAGAAAGAATTTGCTCGGTTGAACGTAGCAGCAAACGATCTTGCTAATGGAACGCCAACTAAAACATACCGTGTGGCGGATTTCCCAGATATGAATCATCGGACGATTGATTTGACTGGTCTATCTGATGCTGGATTTCTATTAGTAAACATTGATGCAGAAGTATTCGCGATGAATACGCCTCTTCAAATCATTAATCCAAGTAATCAAGTGGCGGTATTTAATGTGACTGGTAATTCGTCTACGTTAAATATTCAGTCACCGATCAAATACAATGACCGTACGAACCATGAAACTGAAGATTTTACAGATGCGAATCTCTCTTGGAATTTCGGGAACGATCTGACGGATCTGACGATTAGTGCCCCTTTTCAGGGAACGATTCTTGCACCAAATGCTGACGTTCGTATTACTCAAAATCAAGATGGCACGATTATAGGGAAAAATGTGGTTTTAGATGCGGCTACGAATCGTTGGGACCCTAATGAAATATTTATGAGCAATGGTACGGACCCAACATCTACAAGCGATAGTACAGGAACAACAGCAACAAGTGAGAGCACGGACTCAACGGCCACAAGTGAAAGCACAGAAACAACAGTCACAAGTGAAAGTACAGAACCAACATCTACAAGCGACAGTACAGGAACAACGGCCACAAGTGAGAGCACGGACTCAACGGCCACAAGTGAAAGCACGGACCCAACAGCGACAAGTGACAGTACAGGAACAACAGTCACAAGTGAAAGCACGGACTCAACGATCACAAGTGACAGTACAGGAACAACAGTCACAAGTGAAAGCACAGAACCAACAGTCACAAGTGAGAGCACGGACTCAACGGCCACAAGTGAAAGCACAGGAACAACAGTCACAAGTGAAAGCACGGAACCAACAGCGACAAGCGACAGTACAGGAACAACAGTCACAAGCGACAGTACGGAACCAACATCTACAAGTAGAAGCACAGAATTTCCAGCGACTATGGATGGTAGCATAGGTACGACAACTACAAGCACCAGCACAAACTCAGAGTCTAGTAGCACAACTACTACGTCTTCAAGCAGCATTACAGTCCCAACGACTATGGGCGAAAGCGTAGCATCTATATACGGTAGCACGGACGCGACAACTATAAGTGATAGCAGTCAAAGGACATTTTTGGCATCAGAACCAAATCCCGATAACAGTAGGAATGGTACTGTAACGAATAGAACAAATGATTCTCAAGCCAATAAATCCTCGAAAGTACTTCCAGAAACTGGAAGTGTATCAGATAAATGGATGATAGCGACAGGCAGCCTGTTACTTCTATTCGGTATAGGATGGATACTGATCAGTTACAAAAAGGTGCGAAAATAACCGTTTGCTTTGACATGAACCCCTTATAGAAAAGAAAATAGAGCACAGGATCAGCGAATACTGATTCTGTGCTCTATCTTTAATATTTTTCTCTCTTACAAGAACGCGGTCCCTTTGGCAAAAAGAGTGGCTGTTCCACCGATTACTACACGGTCATTTTTTAATTCACATGCCAGATATCCGCCTCTTGGAGAAATCTGATGTGCACTTAATTTTGTTTTGTCCAATTTTCCAGCCCAGTAAGGAATAAGATTCGAATGCGCGGAACCGCACACAGGGTCTTCATTGATCGTTAGTTTTGGAAAGAATGTTCGGGAAACAAAATCTTCTTTCGACCCTTTTGCTGTGACAATGACCCCTACGCCAAGCTCAAATTTCTCGATTGCCGTAAAGTCAGGTGTCAATTCCGCTACAGTAGTCTCATCTGCTAATACAAAAAACAAATCACGGGCGAGATATGCTTCTGATATCTTAGCGCCTATCGCTTGTTCATATTCTGGTAATATAGGGGTCTTCTTCGGTAAGATACTAGGGAAATCCATATAGTAACTATGACCGTTTTTAGTAACGAACAAATCGCCGCTTTGACTGGCGAATTTTACTGGATTTTCAGATATTCCATAATAATTAAATAAAACAAAAGCGGTCGCTAAGGTCGCATGACCGCAAAGATCAATCTCACGATCTGGTGTGAACCATCTGAGTTCAAATCCATGGTCTCTTTTTACCGTAAATGCTGTTTCGGAAAGATTATTTTCAATAGCGATTTTTTGCATCAACTCATCAGGCAGCCATTCTTCTAATACATAAACGGCAGCCGGATTCCCTTTGAATACTTCATTCGAAAAGGCGTCTACTACGTAATATTCTAGATTCATATTAGAT
Source organism: Enterococcus sp. ZJ1622 (assembly GCF_011038845.1). Classification (GTDB taxonomy): domain Bacteria; phylum Bacillota; class Bacilli; order Lactobacillales; family Enterococcaceae; genus Enterococcus_B. Next base: position 29,684 of record NZ_JAAKDW010000004.1, on the reverse strand, counting down.
TCTCCTCTGATTTTTGGTAAATATATTCTGCACAACAAAGGTCTTCTACCGCCAAACCTACAGCATCAAAAATCGTGATTTTCGAACGATCGATTTTTGTTTTGACCTTTCCAGCAGCTAGCTCGCCTAACGATCCGACAACCGCTGTTTCATCGAGCTTTTTCTCAGCGATCGGAATCAGTAAATCACCACTTTCCTGAAAAGCAGCGGCATAATCATCGACGAATAGTTGCCCAGCGCCCATTAATTCGCTGGTAAGCTCTCGTGTATCTGGAGTGAATGTACCAATGGCATTGATATGTGCATCAGGGGAAATCCATTCTTTTCTTAGAAACGGTTCTTTAGCAGAAGTTAAAGTGCAGATGATGTCACTTTGATGAACGGCTTCTTGAACAGAGGTACAGCTGATAAAAGTGATTTGTGGATATTGTTTTTTTGCTTTGTTGATGAAGTGACGACGTCTTTCCTCGCTAAGGTCATAGACCAGTACTTCACAGATATCGCGGATGCAAGTGATGGCAGCTAGATGAGATTCTGCTTGCTGGCCGGCACCGATCAAAGTAAGCTTGCGCACGTCTTTTTTTGCCAGGTAATCTGTCGCAAGTGCTGATACAGCTGCCGTGCGGATCCACGTGATTGCATTTGCATCGATCAAAGCGACTGGACTGCCATTTTTAGAATCGAAAAGCAAAACTTCTCCCAGATGAGAGGGGATGCCAAGAGAACGATTCCCGGGAAAAGCTGTAATCACTTTGGCCCCGAAATAGCGGTCTTTTCCTAAGTATGCGGGCATTACAGCAAATATATTTTTTCCTTCTCCATCAGGTAAAGTAGCTACGGTACGGATATTTTGAGAAATCTTTTTGTTTTCATAATCGATAAAGCATTGTTTCATTAGTTGGATGGCTTCTTGGAAACTCAAAAGCTGGGTTACGTCATTAGAACGGATTATTTTCATTGTCATTCTCCTTTCACGAAAAATCTTACTTCTTCGTAACTATACAATCAACGCTAAAATTGTATGGGATACAATTTTAAATAAGCAATTTGTTTGCGCTGGATTTTTATTCTTTTGACTTTGTGTTTTATTTGTTATGATAAATTATCGATAGAATCAATACGCTGATTTTTGTACGAATAGACGAAATTTTTCTGTTTTTTTTGACACAGTGAACCTCCTAACCAGACTTTTATATTTATTCATTATCTGATGAGTAAAAGGATGGTATGGAATATATTTTGAGGAGGAAATCTCATGCCTATCAACTCTTATGAAAATTACCTATTGACTTGGCGGCCGGATAAAAAGAAATTGAGCAGGCCCATCTATAAGTCGCTCGTAAAGCAATTGGAAGATGATATTTTGTCGAACAAATTGCAACCGAATACGCAATTACCTTCCCAGCGTGAATTGGCAGATTATTTAGATCTGAACTTCACCACGATAGGTCAAGCCTATAAGTATGCGATAAGAAAAGAGCTTTTGTATACGAACACTGGAAGCGGCACGTTCGTCTCGCCTCATGCTTTTGATTCGATCACGATCTCGAATCATGAAGTAGCAGAGCATATCATTGACTTCGGGTTAGTTAGCTCTTTTGAACAATGTAATGATCTTATTCTGCCGTTCATTCAATCAGTCAGCCAGAATCCTAATATTTCAGGATTGTTGAATTATCAAGAACCTAGAGGGACGAATTTCCAGTTGATGACCGCATCGAATTGGCTTCAAACGCAAGGGGTCACCGCAGAGCCAGAGAACATTGCTGTGGTTTCGGGCGTACAAAATGGATTGGCAGTCACGCTGGCCGCTCTTTTTTCTCCTGGAGACAGGATTGCAGTCGATCGTTATACGTATTCAAATTTTATTGAATTGGCCCATCTTTATCATCTGGAAGTCGTTCCGGTGGATTTTGATGATCAAGGAATGCGTCCGGAATTATTAAAGCAAGAATGCCGCAAGAAAAAAATTCATGGTATTTTCCTCATGCCTTCTTGCAGCAATCCCATGGGGTTCCAGATGACGTTTGAGAGACGTAATGACTTGATGCAAGTGATCAAAAAAGAAAATCTTTGGGTGATTGAAGACGATATCCATTCTTTTTTGACGATTTACTGTCAAGACAAAGTCATTCCGCCTTTTCAAAAACTGCTTCCTGAACAAACGATCTACTTGGCTGGATTGACAAAATATATCTGTTCCGGATTACGAGTGGCTTACCTCGTCTTTCCGGAAACAGTGAAAAAGAAAATTGAACGGGCCATCTTCAATATCAATGTGAAGACATCAGGACTCGATACTGAGATCGTGACACAAGTGCTTCGTTCGCCAACTGCAAGAAGAATATTAGAAATAAAAGCAGGATATACACAAAAGGCGAATCAATTATTTGATGATTTTTTTGAGTTGCCCAGACCTTCAAATCCTTATCCCTATTACAGGAATATCCCGATTGATCCGCGTTTTTCGCAAACGGAAATTGAAACGGATTTTCTCGCAAAAGGTATCCGGATTTATCATTCGAATCGCTTTACGAGTCAAAAGCAGCCAGATGCTTTTATCCGCATCTCCTTATCTTCGAACCATCTGGATGTCTTAGAAAAAGGGCTGCTGATTATCAAGGAAGGCATTGCTCCTTATTTGTAAAAAAACTGTGTTTTGCTATCGATTCGAAGCGATAGGCTGAACCATCCGCATCGAGGCTTGCTTGTCGCTTCGATGCTTTTTGTCTTTTTAAGTGCTGTATACTTTTTAAGAAGTTTGTCATGAAAACACCTACTTTCTCCTTCCTGTGTTAAAATAAATAAAAAAACGGAGGTGGCACACATCAAAGGACAAATCAGAAAAGCAATCAGCGGTTTCTACTATGTGTACGCAGACGGCGAAACCTATCAGACAAGAGGACGAGGGAATTTTCGTAATCGAAAGATCACACCACTGGTAGGAGACCAAGTGATTTTTGAGAGTGAGAACAAGACAGATGGTTATTTAATGGAGATCCTGCCGCGGAAAAATGAACTTGTACGTCCGCCAATCACGAATGTTGATCTAGGGATCGTTGTCACAAGCTTGGTCGAACCGGATTTTTCTTATAATCTTCTGGACCGTTTTTTAGTGATGCTAGAATATGAATCGATCGAACCGATCATTTACTTGACGAAGACGGATTTAGCACCGGATAGTCCCAAAATCAAGGAAATCAGACAAATATATGAAACGATCGGCTATTCTGTGATCATCCCTAGACATCCTGGAGATACCTCAGAACTTATTCGTTATTTTCCGGAAAGATTATCTGTGTTTATGGGACAATCTGGGGCGGGAAAATCGACTTTGCTGAATCAGATTTCTCCTGATCTGAATTTGGAAACAGGTGAAATATCGACTTCGCTTGGCCGCGGGCGCCATACGACTCGCCATGTAGAATTATTACCCTTGTACGACGGACTTGTCGCAGACACGCCTGGTTTCAGCTCGATCGATTTTTTGACCATCGAAGCTTCGGAACTCCCAAAACAATTTCCAGAATTCGTAGAAGCATCTGTCCATTGCCGCTTCAGAGAGTGCATGCATGCCAAAGAGCCTGGATGTGAAGTGAAACGAAGAGTCGAGAACGGCGAGATCGCACAATCTCGATATGACAATTATCTGCAGTTTCTGCAAGAGGTTGAAAAAAGACGTCCTGTCTATACAAAAAAAGAAGGTAAACGAAAGTAGGAGGAATTTTTGATGAAGATAGCACCATCTATTTTAAGCGCAGATTTCGCAAACCTGCAAAGTGAGATCGAATTAGTGGAAAAAGGCGGCGCAGATTATATCCATGTCGATGTGATGGACGGCCAGTTCGTTCCGAACATCACTTTTGGACCAAATGTTGTCCAGGCGATACGACCAGTGACAAAACTGCCATTGGATGTCCATTTGATGATCGTGAATCCTGAAAACTATATCTCTGATTTCGCGAAAGCAGGCGCAGATATCATCACTGTGCATGTCGAATCGACACCGCATATCCATCGTGCGGTCCAAATGACTCGGAATTTAGGCGTGAAAGCAGGAGTCGTCATCAACCCTGGAACACCGATATCGATGATTGAACATGTTCTTTCATTGACAGACCAAGTCCTGGTGATGACCGTCAATCCCGGTTTCGGCGGGCAAAGTTTTATCGAAGAAACTGTAGCGAAAATCGCAGAATTAGCCCGATTGCGCGAAGAAAACGGCTGGCAGTATACGATTGAAGTAGATGGCGGTATCGTTCCCGAAACAGCGAAGATTTGCCGAGATGCAGGGGCGGATATTTTTGTAGCAGGATCTTACATTTACGGAGCAGAAGATCCAGTTGGACAGATCAGCAAATTAAAAGAGGCGCTGGCATAAATGGAAATTTTACTAGTCGCAGGCGGGCAGCCGGAGAATTGGCCCGATCCGCTTGAGAAACAGTTTGATTATTATGTAGGCATCGATCGCGGTGCCTTTTATCTTCTGGAAAACGGATTTCCGCTAGATCTGGCAATCGGTGATTTCGACTCGCTTGAAGAAGAGGAGAGAAAGCTGGTTTTTGGCAAAGCTAGGGAAGTGAATCGAGCTCCTGCAGAAAAAGACGATACAGATACACAATTAGGGTTAGTAAGAACGTTTGAACGCTTTCCTAGAGCTTCGGTCACACTGATCGGTGCCACAGGAGGAAGACTGGATCATCTGCTGGCAAATCTGTGGCTGGCTCTAGAACCTAGATTCTACCCATATGTCCGTCAAATCACTCTGAAGGACAAGAAAAACCATCTAACCTTTTATCCGCCGGGAAAATACGAGATCCAAAGAATAACTGATATGAAATACCTCGCGTACTGTTGCATGACGCCGGTCGCTCATTTGACCTTGAAGAATAGCAAATATACGCTGGATGACGCCCAAGTATTGCAGCCGACTTCTTATGCTAGCAATGAATTTATTTCAGAGACTGCTTCATTCTCTTTTTCATCAGGTATGATTGCAGTTATTCAAAGCAAAGACTGAGTGGTTTTCTCCATAGTCAAAACAGTTTTTATGAAGAAAAAATGACAACATCAATTATTTGCTAAAAAAAAGCTTAAGAGAAGCGACTTGCCTTTTGTTTCGCTGTATTTAGTGATAAAATTGAACTTAAGAGTCTAATTAATTCGAGGTGTCTTTGTGAAGAAGTTCAATCCTAATAAAAATATTATTATTACCTTAGTTATTGTTATCATTGTGGTGACGATATTAAGTGTGACCGCTGCCCAGCGAGCGAACGAAGGAAAGCCTAATTTCTTCCAATCTATCGTTAATGACAGTGTGGCAATGATTGATAAAACAATCTCTGCTCCCGTACGATGGGTCGAAAATGGGGTGAATTCCGTCCATAACCTATTTTCCACTTATTCTGAAAATGAGCGTCTGAAAGAAAAAATCGATAGCTATGATGAAGTCGCCCAGCAAAATAAAAATTATGAAAAAGAAATCGAAGCATTGAAAAAAGAGCTTAACCTGAATCAGACATTGACCAGTTATGAGAAAGTGACGGCAAATGTGATCACCCGCTCGCCAGACAGCTGGCAGGATATGTTGATCGTCGATAAAGGTTCAAAAGACGGAATCGAAGCTAACATGGCCGTTATGTCTCAAGAAGGATTGATTGGACGAGTAGTGGAAGTCAATACAGCTTCTTCAAAAATCGAGCTGCTGACTTCATCCAATGAAAGTTCGAATCATTTTCCAGTCCGAGTTTCCTCTGACAGCGGTGAGGCATTCGGGTTACTAAAAAACTATGACGAAAAACTGCAAGCGTTAGTCGTGACCCAGTTGACTGGAGAGACGAATATCAAAGAAGGGGATGTCGTCCAAACCTCAGGACTTGGCGGCAATTCACCAGCCAGCTTGCCGATTGGCACAGTCATGAAGACCAAACCTGACAGCTATGGCTTGGATAGAGAAATCTATGTGAAGCCTTATGCACAAATGTATGATCTGTCAGTTGTGACGATTGTCCAACGACTTGTGGAGGAATAGTCCATGTTGAAAAAAGAAACAATGAAATATTATCTGCCGGTCATTTTGTTTTTTCTGATGCTGATCGATGGGCATATGACAAGGATGTTAGGTGAATGGACACATGGTGTGTATATGCCGACTGCTCATTTTTTGATACTGGCTTTGCTATGTTGCAGTCTTAAGTTTTCGAAACGTTATTTATTGATAACGACGATCATTATCGGTGCGATTTTCGATGCCTACTATATTGGGGTGATCGGAATCTATGCCGTAGCGATCCCTGTGATCGTGCTCCTCATGTATTCCATGAAAAAAATCATTCATATCAACGTTTTTACTGAATTTTTCAGTATGATCATCTTCGTTACAGGGTATGAGTTGTTTACGATGCTAGTCCAACTGGTTTTCAAACTAGCTGTTGTGAACAGTACGTATTTCATTACTCGCTTCTTAGGTCCTACGTTATTATTGAATATGATTCTTTTCGTATTGTTTATCTTTCCATTTAAGAAATTATTCAGCGATGAATAATTTCTTTTTTTTTTCTTTTTTGTAAACGAACAAATTTGTCATTTTTAGAGGTCGATTTGAAACATTTTTGTAACATAACTATTATATCGCTGACATACTGCTATGGTACAATTTTGTTATCGTTAAGAAAGACTTAAATATGTTTAGATATTTATTAAATTAAGCCAGTCGGAGGAATGAAGAGTGAAAAAAAGTTTAATATCAGCAGTAATGGTGTGTTCAATGACCTTAACTGCCGTAGCATCACCGATCGCTGCCGCGGCGGACGATTTTGATTCACAGATACAACAACAGGATCAAAAAATTGCAGATTTGCAGAACCAACAAGCAGATGCGCAATCACAAATCGATGCGCTGGAAAGCCAAGTTTCTGAAATCAACACGAAAGCACAAGACTTACTATCAAAACAAGACACATTGCGTCAAGAGTCTGCTCAATTAGAAAAAGACATTGCAGATCTACAAGAACGTATTGAAAAACGCGAAGAAACAATCCAAAAACAAGCACGTGAAGCACAAGTGAGCAACACAAGCTCAAACTACATCGATGCAGTGATGGACGCTGATTCATTAGCTGATGCTGTTGGCCGTATCCAAGCGATGACGACAATGGTAAAAGCAAACAATGAATTGATGGAACAACAAAAACAAGATAAAAAAGCTGTTGAAGACAAAAAAGCTGAAAACGACGCTAAATTGAAAGAATTAGCTGCGAACCAAGCAACTTTGGAAGCTCAAAAAGGCGATCTTTTATCAAAACAAGCTGACTTGAATGTATTGAAAACTTCATTAGCTGCTGAACAAGCAACTGCTGAAGACAAGAAAGCTGACTTGAACCGCAAGAAAGCAGAAGCAGAAGCTGAACAAGCTCGTATCCGCGAACAAGAACGTTTAGCTGAACAAGCACGTCAACAAGCTGCACAAGAAAAAGCTGAAAAAGAAGCACGTGAACAAGCGCAAGCTGAAGCACAAGCACAAGCTGCTGCACAATCTTCAACTTCAGCAACCGAAGCATCATCAACTGTTCAATCTTCAACAACTGAAGCATCATCATCAGCTGCACAATCTTCATCTGCAACAGAAGATTCATCATCAGCTGCTCAGTCTTCAGCAACAGAAGAAACAACAGTGCCTGAATCTTCTACAGAAGATTCAACACCAACAGCACCAACTACAGAACAACCAAGCGTTGATCCTGGAAACGGAAATGGTACACAAGACAGCACACCTGCTCCAACACCAACTCCGACACCAACACCAACACCAACGCCTGCAACACCAACTGTGCCTGATCCAACACCAGCTCCAGCACCTTCTGGCAGCGTGAACGGCGCGGCAATCGTAGCGGAAGCTTACAAATATATCGGTACACCGTATGTTTGGGGCGGTAAAGATCCAAGTGGTTTCGATTGTTCTGGATTCACACGCTATGTTTACTTGCAAGTAACTGGCCGTGACATCGGTGGATACACAGTTCCTCAAGAAGCTGCCGGAACTAAAATCGCAGTTTCTCAAGCGAAAGCTGGAGACTTGCTATTCTGGGGCGCAGCTGGCGGAACTTATCACGTAGCGATTGCTTTGGGCGGCGGACAATATATCCACGCACCACAACCTGGCGAAAGCGTGAAAGTCGGATCAGTTCAATGGTTCGCACCTGACTTTGCTGTCAGCATGTAAGAATGACTATTCAAAAAGAGTTAGCCCGATTTGGACTAACTCTTTTTTTATTGTGATGGAATCGATGATCAAATGAATGTCTCTGTTAATTCCATGAACGTATCGATGTCTTCTAAGACCATGTCGATCCCGGCTTGCCAGAAGTCAGGCTGAGTCAAGTCTACTCCAAGATGTTTTTGTGCAAGTTCTTCCGTTGTCATCGAAGCAGTATCTCTTAACAAGTCGATATATTCCTGTTCGAAGCTTGAGCCTTGTTTATTCGCATAGGCATAGATCCCTAAGCTGAATAGGTAACCGAACGTGTACGGAAAATTGTAAAATGGGACATCATCTATGAAGAAATGGAGTTTCGCTGCCCAAAAATATGGATGATAGGTTGCTAAGGCATCTTGATAGCCTTCTTTTTGGGCTTCGAGCATCATGTTTGTAATCGTATCTTCTGCTACCAAACCTTCTTGACGTGCTTCATAGAAACGATTTTCAAAGATAAACCGAGAATGGATATTCATGAACATTGCCAAAGCGTTTTGCAGTTTCGTATCTAGAAGATTGATTTTCTCTTCTTTCGTTTGTGCAGCTTTGAGTGTTGCGTCAGCTACGATCAGCTCAGCAAAAGTGCTTGCAGTTTCTGCTACATTCATTGCATATTCCCGATTGAGAGCTGGCAGATCCCACATCGTGCTGCTATGGAACGCATGACCAAGTTCATGGGCTAAGGTAGCCACTTCATTGACCGAATTACTATAAGTCATGAATATACGGGATTCTTTTGTCTCTGGAAGCTCCGTACAATATCCTCCTGGACGTTTTCCAGGACGATCTTCTGCTTCGATCCAGCTCTTTTCAAAGGCAGATTGAGCGAATGAAGCCATTTTCGGACTGAATTTTTTAAAGTTTTCGATAATAAATGCGGCAGCTTCATCAAAAGTGAAGGTTTTTTCCTTCAAATCACCTAAAATGATTGGTGCATCCTGGTCTTGCCATTCCATTTTCTCTTTACCGAAAAGATTGGCTTTACGCGTCAAGTAATCCACTAAAGGCTGCTTGTTTTTTTGGACGGTTTCCCACATGACGGCTAAGGTTTCTTTCTTCAAGCGATTGTATTCCAAAGGCTTTTGCAAAAAATCATCGATTCCGTGCAATTTATAAGCAGAAAGACGGAAGCCGTCCAAATGGTTCAACGTATCGGTCAGCAGAGGGGCTTTTTCCTGCCAGGCTTTTTCCCAAGCATCGAATAGATTTTTACGTACTTGAGGATCAGGATCACCCATCATCTTGTTGAATGCTTGTCCAGCTGATAATTCGATCATTTTCCCATCTTCTTCAAAAGGGATCGTGATACTTGCGACGATCGTATCGTAGTGGCTGCTCCAAGCATTAAGCCCATCAAGAGAAAGCGTGTTGATGATGTTTTCTTCTGCTTCTGATAATAACTGTGAGCCATCACGACGGATCTCGTTCAACCGAAAAGCGATCTTTTGCAAAGAATCATTTGCTGTGAGTGCTTTCCAGTCATCGTCAGATATTTCTGCAAATTTATTCGACAAAACTGTTTCAGCTGCTTGCAATTTAGGTAATAACGCATACAGTCTGCCAGAAAGGATCTTTGCTTGAGCATCTGATACATTCGCAGAAAGTAAAGCAGTGATATAGCTATCACACTGCGTGAATCCATCAGTGATCGTTTCTTGAAGCTGCAAGATAGCTGTTAGCTGTTCTTGATGTCCAGCGGAATATTCCCATTGACTGACAAGTTGATAGTACTCATTCATCTGATGTCCTAGTTGTTCCATACGTTCGTTTAAAGCCGTGGAGTGGCTGCCTCCTGGAAAAATCGAATCTAAATCCCAAACTAATGAATAGCTCATAAAAAAACTCCTTCCATATGATCGTACAATTTTAAGTATATCATTTTATCAATGAAGAAGTCTTGAAACGATTGTTGTTTTTCGAAAAAAAGGCTAAGATAGAAAACAGAGGTGACCTATGAATTCATTCAAAAATCAAAGACAAAACGGTAATTTTTATTTAGTGATCGCATTTGTGATCATCGCTGTTTTATTTTACAGCTCATCACAAACCTATGGACAGCAGTCTCAGGTATCTCGAATAACGCAGTGGCTGCCTAATCAGCCGTTTAAAGAAATGCTGGGGGATATCCGCTTTATGTATGGCGGCAGCGAAGTGAGCATCAACCATCTAGGTTACGCTAATTTCATTGAGTTTTTCATTCGAAAAGCAGCGCATTTCGGTACGTACTTCATTCTGGGCGGAAGCCTGTTTTTAGGTGTATTTCCGAAAATGAAAATCTGGTGGCTGACTAGTATCCTTGCCTGGCTTGCTGCAACGGGGTATGCTGGATTAGATGAATTTCATCAGATGATGACAGGTGGTCGTTCACCGATGTTCCAAGATGTGATGCTAGACTCCATGGGTGCATTGACAGCAGTTGTCTTATGTGTGCTTTTCGCTGCTTTCAAAAAACGATTGTGACTGAAAAAGTCTGATTGTACTAGAATTGCTTTTTTCAGTAGAAGGTCTAAAATAGTAGTGTGGAATATAAGGGAGGAATCAACATGTCAGGACATAGTAAATGGCACAACATCCAGGGAAGAAAAAACGCACAGGATGCAAAACGTGGAAAAATCTTTCAAAAGCTTTCTAGAGAAATCTATATGGCAGCAAAAGCGGGTGGGCCTGATCCGGCGATGAATCCCGCATTGCGTTTAGTAGTAGATAAAGCAAAATCAGCGAACATGCCCAATGACAATGTCGACCGGGCGATCAAAAAAGCAACAAGTGCCGCAGATGAGACCAATTATGACGAGATCACTTATGAAGGTTATGGACCAGGTGGGGTCGCGATTTTAGTCCATGCATTGACAGATAATCGAAATCGTACGGCAACGAATGTACGTGTCGCATTTACTCGAAATGGTGGATCATTAGGAGAAACCGGATCAGTCAGTTACATGTTTGACCGAAAAGGATATCTCGTGATCGAACGTTTTGGCTTGGCTGTGGATGAAGAGACGATGTTTGAAGATGTACTGGAAGCTGGAGCAGAAGATTTGGAGACCTCTCCAGAAGTATTTGAAATCTACACCGCACCAGAAGATTTCGTGGCTGTTCGTGATCGATTGGAAAAAGAATTCACCTTAGCTCAAGCAGAGCTGACTATGATTCCCCGAACAACGATCGTACTGGAAGAAGATCAGCAGGAACAATTAGAACGACTAGTTGAACGACTAGAAGACGATGATGATGTATCAGAGGTCTTCACTTCAGCAGAAATGTAACAGAATGAAAAAAAACAACCATCTGCAAATTGCTTGCAGGTGGTTGTTTTTGATTAAAAGACCAGTACAGGAGTTCCTTTTTCGACCATTCCGAATAATTCTTTCATCACACTTGGTGGGGTATTGATACATCCGTGTGAGCCTCGGGTCTTCCATAAGTCGCCGCCATATGCTGGCTGCCAATCTGAATCGTGGATCCCCACGCCTGTCCAGTCGATCGGCATCCAGTAATTCACTGGGCTTTCATAAGGCGTTCCGTCGTCATTTGTTCCTCTCAAAACGGAATCTTCATCTTTGTCCCAAACGTAGAAAACGCCTGCTGGAGTAGGAGTAGTTGGTTTACCGGAAACGATATCTGTTTCTAAAGCAACTTGTCCATCCTTGTAGTACCACATATGCTGGTTTTCAAGATCAACTTCGATATACGTGTTTTCGATCAGTGGATGATCTGCGGTCGTACCGCCTTGCACAATCGGTGAACGAGTGAAGTCTTTGCCAGCTAAGATCGCTTTTTCCAGTGCCTCTGTTTCAGCGTCAGTTTGGATCGTCCAACTGTAGGTACCAACTGGGACGGTTACTTCTCCGCGTTTTGTACTTTTAAATTTCGTGTCATTTGTACTTGTGTTGTATTTTGCCCCTAAATCTGTTACATACTGTTTGACCTTGTCATTGTCTAGATCGACTTTGCCGTCAGTATACGTTAGCCAGCTAGAGATATCAGTAGATGGGATTTGGAACGTATTGCCATTGATGCTATAAGTTGCTTTCACATTCGCGATTGCATTCATCGAATCCAATTGTGTCTTCAGATTTTTATCTTCAGAAGTAACTTTCGGTTTTGTTTTGAAGTTGGTCAATTCTAGTTTGCTGCTTCCGGAGTTGACGGTGTTTTTCAATTCTTTGATTGCAGCATCCACATCGATCGTGTCGCCATTGACCTCTGGCTTGATGGTGAAAGCATTGCCGGATTTCTCGATCGTTGCATCCGAAGTCGGCGTTTTTTCTTTATTCAGTTCTGTTAATTCGTCTGACAGTTTCTCGATAGTAGCATCCAAGGTTCCATGGTCTGTACTAAGAGGGTCGATCTCTTGTTTCTCAGCAGCTGACACGTAATTCATGCCCCAGCTCCAGGCATTCTGATCTTTCAGAACGCTTGAGAGATCCTCCGAGAAATCTTTTTTGTAGCCAAGCTCAGATTTCGCTACTTCTTGCCAGACTTTGCCGTTATCTTCAATAGAAAGCGTCTTGTTCGAATAAGCATCTTTCAATTTTTCGTTTGCTTGCTCGATCGTCAGGTTACTGACATTCACTGTGTTTATCTCAGTGTTTGGCAGGAAGTGTTTTGTGTAATATGTACTGCGATAGGTATAAAAACCGACGAGAACCAAAATCACACCAAGGGCAGCGAGTATGCCAATGTGCGTCGATTTTTTTCGGTGGGAAGCTCTTGTCATAGCGACAACTCCTTAAGAAATAGATTAGGGTGTAACGCAATCATCATAGCACAATTTATTCGAAAAGACGAAGGTTAAATGCTCTTTATGAAAAAATTTAGAAACCAATAAAAAAACTCGAGAAAAGACACAAGGTCTTTTCCCGAGCATTACATATTCAGATAAGCTTATTCAGCATCTAATTTAGCAAAAGCTTCATCCAAAATTTCTTTCAATTGTTTAGCAGAAGCAGCCATACGGTCTTGTTCGCTATCACTTAAAGGAATTTCGATGACTTTTTGGATACCTTGACGGTTGATGACAGCTGGTGCACCAATGTAGATATCGTTCAAGCCGTATTCGCCATTCATGAAGACAGATAATGGTAAAACAGCATTTTCGTCATCAAGGATTGCACGAGTGATACGAGCTAATGCTACGGCGATACCATAGAAAGTAGCACCTTTTTTCTCGATGATTGTGTAGGCAGCGTCACGTACTCCGAAGAACAAGTTGACCATAGCTTCTTCATCGATATCAGGGTTGTTTTTCACCCATTCATAAATTTGCAGACCGGCAACATTTGCATGTGACCAAACTGGGAATTCTGAGTCTCCGTGTTCACCTAAGATATACGCATGGACGTTACGTGCGTCTACATCAACTAATTCAGCAAGTGCTTGACGGAAACGAGCAGAGTCAAGTGAAGTACCTGAACCGATAACGCGTTCTTTAGGGAATCCTGAGAATTTCCATGTTGAGTAAGTCAAAATGTCTACTGGGTTAGCAGCGACTAAGAAAATACCGTTGAAACCTGATTCAACGATTTGAGTTACTACGTCGCGGTTGATTTTCAAGTTTTTATTTACTAGATCCAAACGTGTTTCACCTGGTTTTTGAGGAGCACCAGCTGTGATAACAACAAGGTCAGCGTCATGAGCGTCTGCGTAAGTAGCAGAGTAGATTTTTTTAGGAGAAGTGAATGCCAACGCATGTGACAAGTCGATTGCGTCTCCTTCAGTTTTAGCAGTGTTTATATCTACAATACCCACTTCTTGAGCAATGTTTTGAGTAACTAATGCAAAAGCATAACTAGAACCTACGGCGCCATCTCCGACAAGAATAACTTTTTGATGATCTTTTTTTTCTGCAGATGCAGTCATTGATATCAATCCTTCCATTGATTTGTTTTTTCCCATGCTTATGCTAACATTTCTCAAGCCTCATGTCACCCTATTTGGCTAGGAAATGTAACAGTTTTTGAAGGTGTTCTATATGTAAAAGCTTACATGTGCGTTATTTCACTATTCTTAAAAACAAGCGTTCCATTAAACTTTGAAGAAAATTTTAATTTCTTTATCATTTATTAACGAATCTCTTTTAGCCGAAATACCTCATTATGTGTTATACTACTATTGAAAGTACAAAAAAGAAAAATGAGCCATGGACTGGACCGCTGACTAGCAGTCCAGCCTTTTGTGTTGCTTTTTAGAATTAGGTGGTATTTAAACATGAAAATGATCGTCGGGTTGGGAAACCCAGGAACGAAATATCAGAAAACAAAACATAATATCGGTTTTATGGTCGTAGATCGTCTTGCGCAGGACCATCAAGCTGTATTCAAAAAAAATCCTTTTGAGGCAGAAGTAGCCGAGTTCTTTCAAGGAGGAGAGAAGATCCTGCTAGTCAAACCTCAGACATTCATGAATGAATCAGGACGTGCAGTAGGTCCTTTGATGACTTATTTTGGCATCTATCCAGAAGAGCTGCTGGTGATCTATGATGATCTCGATCTTGCAGTCGGGAAAATCCGTTTGCGCCAAAAAGGCAGTGCAGGTGGACACAATGGGATCAAAAGTATCATCTCTCATTTGGATACCAACGTATTTGACCGGATAAAAGTAGGGATCGGAAGACCTGAAGGGAAACAAACGGTCGTTCAGCATGTGTTGAGTCCTTTCAGCAAGGCAAACCAGCCGCTGATAGAAGCAGCGATCGACCAATCAGCAAAAGCTGCTGAATTTATGATCGAAGGGCATTCATTCGTAGACGCGATGAATGAATTCAATTGAGAAAGGGGGAAGAAACTTGGATATTATCCAATTAGTCGGAAAAGATGTGCAAGTAAAAGAATGGATCAGCAAGTTAGAAGAAAAAACGCCTAGGCAATTAGTGACAGGATTGGCTGGTTCAGCAAAAACTCTTTTATTTGCACGGGCTTTTCAAAAATTGAACAAAAATTTGATCATTCTCATGCCGAATCTGTATTATGCGAACCAATTAGCAGATGATCTTCAACATGTGATTCCGCAAGATCAGATTCATTTGTTTCCAGTAGATGAAGTGATTTCGGCTGAAATGGCTTTTTCTTCTCCAGAAGCGAGAGCGGAACGAGTTGCTACTTTGAATGCATTGCAGGGAAAAAAGAAGGGGATCTATCTATTGCCGGTCGCAGCCCTTCACAAACGTCTGCCTGAACAGAAAACCTGGAAGGATGCCCAGCTTCACTGGCAGATAGGTGACGAAATCGATGTCGAAAACCTGCCTCGTCAATTGACATTGATGGGATACACTCGTGAGGAGATGGTTGCAAAACCTGGTGAATTCAGTATACGCGGCAGTATTGTCGATATCTATCCTTTGACGATGGAGTATCCTGTGCGTGTAGAATTGTTTGACGTAGAGATCGATTCGATGCGCTATTTCGAAGCGGAAACACAACGTTCCATCGATAAAACGGAAGAAATCTGGGTATCCCCCACAAGCGAACAGGTCTATTCAGCAGATGATTTGGCTCACGGGATGGCGGAATTAGAAAAATTACTGGAAAAAAGATCAGCCACTGCCGCAAATGAATCAGACCGTCAATTTTTACAAGAATACTTCGGTCAGCTAATGTCGAATTGGCAAGCGGGCATTCCGACAGACGAAGCGAAATTTTATACTGATCTTTTATACCCGGAACTAGTAACGATCTTGGATTACTTTCCTTCAAACAGCCTGCTGGTCGTAGACGATTATCAGCGAATCATGGAAACGAATCGGGAGATCGAACGCGAAGCAGCAGAGTGGCAAACACAAAAAATCAGTGAGATGCGCGTGTTTTCAGAGCAGACCTTTACCGCAGATGTCCATAAGCTTGTCCAAAAGGAACAGTTTACAACGACTTTCTTTGCCTTGTTCCAAAAAGGGATGGGCAATCTACGCTTTCAAGCGATCCATCATTTCCAATACCGAACGATGCAGCAGTTTTTCGGTCAGATGCCATTATTGAAAACAGAAATGGACCGTTGGCGTAAGCAAAAGCAAACAGTAGTCATTTTTATCCCAACCAAAGAACGTATCCGAAAAGCAGAAGAAATGCTCCGGGATGAAGACATATTAGTAGTAGAAACAGAAAAAGACAAACTGATCAGAGGGCAAGTCCAGCTGGTCGAAGGTGCCCTGCAAACTGGGTTCGAACTGCCGCAAGAAAAACTGGTGACGATTACTGAAAAGGAAATTTTCCAAAAAACCACCAAGAAACATACGCGCCGGCAAACAGTGACGAACGCAGAACGGCTGAAGAGCTACAATGAATTGAAAGCTGGCGATTATGTCGTCCACGCAAACCACGGGATCGGGAAATACATCGGGATGGAAACGCTGGAAGTCGACGGTGTCCATCAGGATTACATGACGATCCTGTATCAGAATGATGATAAACTGTTTATTCCAGTCACTCAGCTGAATCTGATCCAGAAATACGTTGCCTCTGAATCCAAAGCGCCACGTATCAATAAGCTTGGAGGAAGCGAGTGGACGAAGACCAAACGGAAAGTCACTTCGAAAATCGAAGACATTGCAGATGATCTTATCAAATTATATGCTGCTCGTGAATCTGAAAAAGGGTACGCATTCGGACCCGATGATGCTTATCAAAAGGAATTTGAAAATGCCTTCCCTTATTCTGAAACAGACGATCAGTTGCGTAGTGCGGCTGAGATCAAACGGGACATGGAAAAAGAAAAACCAATGGATCGCTTGCTGGTCGGTGATGTGGGATACGGGAAAACCGAAGTGGCACTCAGAGCAGCTTTCAAAGCGATCAAAGAAAGCAAGCAAGTCGCTTTCCTTGTGCCAACGACGATTCTTGCACAGCAGCATTATGAAACGATGCTTGAACGTTTCGAAGGGTTCCCAGTCAATGTCGGATTGTTAAGCCGTTTCCGTACGAGAAAGCAGCAAAAAGAAACGATCGAACAATTGCGTACAGGACAAATAGATATTGTCGTGGGGACTCACCGGATCTTATCTAAAGATATTGAATTCAGTGATTTAGGATTATTAATCATTGACGAAGAGCAGCGGTTTGGTGTAAAACATAAAGAACGATTGAAACAGCTTCGAGCACAAGTCGATGTTCTGACGCTGACAGCCACGCCAATTCCTCGAACACTCCATATGTCGATGCTAGGGGTAAGAGACTTGTCTGTGATCGAGACACCTCCGGCAAATCGATACCCGATCCAGACTTATGTCATGGAAAAAAATCCCGGAGCAATCCGAGAGGCGATCCATCGTGAAATGGGACGAGGCGGTCAAGTCTTCTATCTGTACAATCGTGTAGAGACGATCGAACAAAAAGTAGAAGAGATCCAGGAACTCGTACCAGAAGCCCGCATCGGTTTTGCGCACGGACAAATGACCGAAGCGCAGTTGGAGAATACACTTTTTGATTTTATCGAAGGACAGTATGATGTCTTAATCACGACAACGATCATCGAAACAGGGGTAGATATCCCGAATGTGAATACATTGTTTGTTGAAAATGCAGACTATATGGGTCTTTCGACACTTTACCAGCTTCGAGGACGCGTAGGAAGAAGCAACCGTGTAGCTTACGCCTACTTTATGTATGAACAGCAGAAGATCCTGAATGAAGTCAGCGAAAAGCGTCTGCAAGCGATCAAAGACTTTACCGAGCTGGGATCAGGATTCAAGATCGCCATGCGCGATCTTTCCATCCGTGGCGCAGGCAATCTTTTAGGTGCACAGCAGCATGGATTTATTGATGCGGTCGGTTTTGACATGTATTCACAGATGCTGAGCGAAGCAGTAGCACGCAAACAAGGCAAGAACAATCAAGTGGAAAAAACAACAGTAGAGATCGATCTAGGTGTCGATGCGTATCTGCCAGAACAGTACGTCTCTGATCAGCGTCAAAAAATCGAGATTTACAAACGGATCAGAGAACTCGATTCGCAAGAAATGCTGGATGAACTAGAAGATGATCTCCTAGACCGTTTTGGTGAATATCCGAAAGAAGTCGCTCATTTGCTGACAATCGGTCAGATCAAGATGGATGGGGATCGAGCATTGCTGGAAACGATCCGAAAACAGCAGCAGACGGTGATTTTCACACTAAGCAAAGTCGGAACGAAACGATATACCGTAGAACAATTATTCGAAGCATTGACAGCGACAAAATTGAAAGCGGGGCTAGGTGTCGAAAAAGAACAGATGGTGATCCGTTTGACGATTCCGCAATCACTCGATGAAGCAGCTTGGCTTTTAGAGATCCAGCAGTTTGTCAAAGCCTTGCGTGAACAAAAATACCTGACAGCATAGGAAGGAGCGACCCCTTTGGACCACAAAGAGATGCGGCGAGTGATGCAAGGTGCGTTTGTACTGACGCTTGCTTCTTTCGTTGCAAAAGTGCTAAGTGCACTCTATCGTATACCGCTCCAGAATTTAGTCGGCGACGAAGGCTTTTATGTGTATCAGCAAGTCTACCCGATTTACGGGATCGCCATGACACTTGCTCTATCAGGACTTCCGCAATTCATCTCGAAATACGTAGCGGAAAGAAAAGACCCGTTGAAGCGAAAAGAAGCACTGCAAAATCTGTATCCACTTGTTTTTTGGACAGGCGTGCTGCTTTGGCTGTTTACTTTTTTGTTCAGCAAGCTGATCGCACAGCTGATGGGGGACGGACAACTGCGCCCCTTGATCCAAGTGGTGTCGTTCACGTTTTTACTGATGCCGGGACTTTCTTTTTATCGCGGGAATTTTCAAGGGAGATTTCTGATGGAACCAACAGCTGTTTCACAAGTGGTGGAGCAGTTTGTGCGGGTGGCGATCATCGTTTTCAGTGCGATTGCTTTTAAGCAGTTAGGTTGGACCGTTTATGAAACCGGAACAGCTGCCATGAGCGGTGCAGTTTTTGGTGGAGCGTGTGCGTATGGGGTTTTACATTATTATGAGGGGAAAATCCACGGAGGTGCCTTGAGCTTTCGCCGATTCCCGATTTTCAGACTGCCTACGCAGCATTTGATTCGTCGTTTTCTAGTAGAAGGTGGCTTGGTCTCTATCTATAGCGGATTGCTGATTTTTTTTCAGCTGATCGATTCTTTTTTTGTCAAAAATGCCTTGCAGATCCATGGGCTGACAGAATTCAATTCGAAAATCGCCAAGGGAGTCTATGACCGTGGACAGCCTTTGGTGCAGCTGGGCCTGGTGATTGCTACGGCATTGAGTGCAACATTTTTGCCTGCTTTGACACGCTATCTGGCACAAAGGGAACATGATCAGTTTCTCAAAACGGCAAAGATCTATCTTCGGCTGACGACTGCTTTGGCGTTGGCGGCTTCTGTTGGTCTAGCTGTCTTGCTTCCTTACATCAATTATGCGTTGTTCAAAGATTATGCAGGAAATGCTGCGCTAGTGTTATTTGTATTTTCTATTGCTTTGACCGCTGTGATCCAAGCTTATCAAAGCATTGCGCAAAGCAGGAATTCCTTCCGTCCTTCGTTGAAAGGAGCTGGCTGGGGATTGCTGGCAAAAGGCTTGACCACTTCCTTTCTGACAGGAAGTCTAGGTACAGTAGGCGCTAGCCTATCCACCTTGCTAGGATTATCCGTGACGTTATGGTACTTTGTCCACACTGGACCGGAAGCGTTGAATAGCTTTTGGAAAGAACGGCAATTTGGAAAGAAGCTGGTGCAGTGTTTAGGCTGGATGATTGCTGCATTGTTTATGTACTATGGTGTGCAGAGTCTTATCTTTGGGCCTGTCGCCCATCGATCAACAGCATTTTTTGCAAGTCTCGCAGGTGTAGGATTAGGAGCGACTGTTTTCATCTATGCCGTCATTCGAACAAAACTGTTTACTCTTCGAGAGTGGCTGATGCTGCCATTTGGTAAAAAAATATTACGTTTAAATAAAAACCAAAACAAAAATAAAAGCGAAAAGTGAGGAATCATGATGCGTTTAGACAAATTTCTTAAAATCTCCCGAATCATCAAACGACGATCCGTAGCCAAAGAAGTGGCGGATAAAGGAAGAATCCAAATCAATGGAAAACTAGCCAAATCTTCAAGCGACGTCAAGGTAGGCGACATACTAAAGATCCAATTCGGGAACAAAACAATGGAAGTGAAAATCAGCGAATTACATGAGTCGACGAAAAAAGAGGACGCGTTGAAAATGTATGAGATCATTTCCGAAAATCGTACCTCAAACACGAGCGAAATAGATTAGACAAGCATTCAGGATGTTGGTATAATAAAAAAGACAATCAAAAAAGATTGGAGCGAAGATGGATGACGAAAAAAAGCAATAAAATCGCTGCGCTGGATACGGAATATGCCAAAAGGAAATATGCGGAATTTCAACAGCAACAACGTCAACTGATTTTTCGAAGACGTAGACTGGCTGTGATCTTTTTAGGTGCTTTGGTCATTTTCGCGATCATAGGTATACAAATTTTCCATGACATGCAACGAATGAATCAATTGAACGAATTGAGAGTCGAAGCAAATACGGAAATGAAAGAGGTCAAAGCAGACGTCAGTCAGCTGAATGAAGACGTCACTCTGCTGAAAGACGACGATTATGTTGCAAAGCTTGCCAGAAGCAAATTCTTTTATTCCAAAGAAGGCGAAAAAGTCTATCCTGTATTTGAATCGAATACTGGCAGCTCAGCGGATGAATCCGACCGATCAACGAGTTCTACAACTGCAAACTAAGCAGTATTATAAAAAAAGGGAATAATTAGGAGGAACATTTTTTTTATGTCAATCGAGGTAGGCGCAAAACTGCAAGGAAAAGTATCAGGAATCACAAATTTTGGTGCATTTATTGATCTTGGATCCGGGAAAACTGGTCTCGTTCATATCAGTGAAGTATCGAACGGGTATGTAAAAGATATTCATGATGTTTTGAGTGTGGGAGATGAAGTCACAGTCAAAGTCATTTCTGTCAATGATGATGGAAAAATCGGCTTGTCCATTCGCAAAGCGCAAGAACAGCCAGCAGAAACTGGTGAAGAACACCGTCCAAAAAAATTTCAGCAAAAGGATCCTCGAGATAATCGCAGCCGTTCAACGCAGAAAAAGCCTTTTTCTCGCAGTCAAACGACTAACAACAAAGAAGACTTCGATTCATTGATGAGTTCATTTTTGAAAGATAGTGATGATCGGTTAACTTCCTTGAAACGCAATACAGAAGGAAAACGTGGCGGACGTGGCGGACGTCGCAGCTAAGACAGGAAATAAGAGAGAACTGGTTCTGGTTGTCCTATGTCATAAATGAAGGAAAGCTAAGCCTAGGATGTTTACTTTCTTTTTAATATAAGAAAACTAGCACTAGAAAATTCATAGAGGGCAGGTCGATTGTCGTTTTAGACGTTTGACTGCTCTCTTTTTCTTACGGAGAAAGGATGGAGAAAATGGCTATGGGAGAAGATGGGAACAAAGCAGCCGCTTTACAGCAGTCATTTATTCGACTGAATGAGATAAGTGGTGCTTGGACAAAGGATTCTAAGATTTTAGTCGCCGTATCTGGTGGTGTTGATTCGATGGTTCTGCTTCACCTATTGCTGATCGCAAAGCAGCAAGCAGGTTTCTCATTGAGCGTCGTCCATGTCGATCATCAGCTGAGAGAAGCGTCCGCACAAGAAGCAGCTTATGTAAAACGATATTGCCGAGAAAAGGATCTGACGTTGCATCCAGTCATCTGGGAAAAACCTGCAGATCATGGGATAGAGACAGCTGCACGCCAGTTTCGTTATGACACATTCGCACAGCTGATGGAAGAGCATCACTATGATACGCTGATGACTGCCCATCATGGAGA
Organism: Enterococcus sp. ZJ1622; assembly: GCF_011038845.1. Lineage (GTDB taxonomy): Bacteria > Bacillota > Bacilli > Lactobacillales > Enterococcaceae > Enterococcus_B. Next base: position 7,614 of record NZ_JAAKDW010000004.1, on the reverse strand, counting down.
CGATCAAATCGAAACGATCCTGATGAAGATTCTGCGCGGAGGACAATTACGAACATTTTCTGGCATCAAAAGCAGTCAAAAGTTTTCTGTTGGGAAACTCGTTCGACCTTTGTTAGGATTCAGTAAGGCACAACTTTATGCGTATGCAAAAGCTAAACAGCTTGTCTACTTTGAAGACCCTACGAATCAGGAGCTGGATGTGCAGCGGAATCGTTTGCGCCATCTGGTCGTTCCTCAGCTGAAAAAGGAAAACAGCCAAGCAATTGCGCATTTCCAGGATTTTTCCAATCAAATCCAGCAAGCGGATTTATTTATCCAAAAACAAGTGAGACAGCTGATTGAAAAAAATGTGGTGGAATCCCCAGAAAGATTCGAATTACCGACAACACTGATTCGCTCTCTAGCATCCTATGAGCGTTACTTCTTTTTTCAAGGTCTGTTCGATTGGGCATTTCCGCAAACAGAGATTGTCATCAAAGAACAGCAGCTTAAATTGATCCTGACACAATTAGATCATCCTAAAGGGCAGTGGCAGATCGATATTGGAAACGACTGGGTACTGAGACAAGTGTATGAACAGGTTGTTCTTGAAAAGAAGAATCTGAAAGAACGTAGTGACGAGGAATCAGAGAAGTTTTTGCTAGTGCCGAATCAAAAGGTTTATGTCAGCGAGACAGAATGGATTGGCTTGTTCTCGCCGGAGCTAGCAGAAAAAGAAGCACAAACGATTCATACATGGTCGGAATTTTCGCATGACCTTTGGCTTGCGCCTGACCAGCAGCTTTTTGCCGATAAGCGGAAACCTGGTGACCGCATCCAATTAACTGAAAAGCTGTCAAAAAAAATCTCCAGATATTTCATCGATCGTAAAATACCTGATTCACAAAGAAAACAGGCTTGGGTCGTCACCGATGAAGAAAGAAATATCTACAGTCTGCTTCCTTTTGCCTATTCTCATTTGAGTATTAGTGCAGAAACTGATAAAATACACTACATACTTCTTTACAAATATCAAAAAGAAGCAATTGGAAGGAGAAACTGATGTTAGAAAAGGATATTGAAAGAGTCTTGATTTCAAAAGAAGAGATACAAATTCGTTGTGAAGAATTAGGCAAAGAGTTAACAGCGATTTATAAAGACACGAATCCGTTAGTGGTAGGTGTCTTAAAAGGGGCTGTTCCATTCATGGCAGATATCGTGCGTTCGATTGATACGTACTTGGAATTGGATTTCATGGATGTATCAAGTTATGGAAATGCGACGGTTTCCTCAGGAGAAGTAAAGATTGTCAAAGACTTGGATACAAATGTCGAAGGTCGTGATCTGCTGATCGTAGAAGACATTATTGACAGTGGACGTACGCTCGCTTATCTGGTCGATCTTTTCAAATATCGCAAAGCAAACTCAGTGAAAATCGTGACATTGCTTGATAAGCCAGAAGGAAGAGTCGTCAATATCGAAGCAGACTATGTCGGATTCAATGTACCGAACGAATTTGTCGTAGGATATGGTTTGGATTATGCAGAAGCTTATCGTAATCTGCCATACATCGGTGTATTGAAACCAAGTGTTTATCAATCAAATTAGTGCTGTATCTTCCATAAATTATGGTACAATAGAATGGTCAGGATTGATAAAAGACTGCTAAATTAAATTGACGCTTAGGGAGGGCAACTATGAACAAAAAGAACAATGGCATGATGAAAAATGCCTTGTATTATGTCCTCGTAATCTTAGCGATGGTTATGGTCGTTTACTTTATTTTTGGTAACAATGGCCAGCGATCGTCAGATATCGAGTACTCAAAATTCACAGAACAACTACAAGCAGGCAAGATCAAAGAGTTTGAAGTACAGCCTGCAAATGGTGTATATAAGATCACTGGTGAATACAAAGAGCAGCAAAAAGTCGCTAACAGCGGCGGATTAGCTATCTTAGGTTCAACAGATACGACTACTACCCATTTTACAACGATTATTTTGCCAAATGATACGACACTCAGCCAAGTGACAGATCTGGCAAAAGAAAATAATGTCGCTACAACAGTGAAAGAAGAATCAAGTAGCGGTGTCTGGGTATCCTTACTGCTTAGCTTCTTGCCGATCGTTATCATCATTTTCTTCTTCTATATGATGATGGGACAACAAGGCGGCGGCGGTGGCGGCGGTGGCCGTGTGATGAACTTCGGGAAATCGAAAGCGAAAGAAGCAGATAAAAAAGCCAATCGCGTACGTTTCTCAGATGTAGCAGGCGCGGAAGAAGAAAAACAAGAACTTGTCGAAGTTGTTGAGTTTCTGAAAGATCCTCGCCGATTCGTCGAACTAGGCGCGCGTATCCCAGCTGGTGTCCTTCTAGAAGGACCTCCGGGAACTGGTAAAACATTGTTAGCGAAAGCTGTAGCCGGAGAAGCCGGCGTACCGTTCTACTCTATCTCAGGTTCTGATTTCGTTGAGATGTTTGTCGGTGTCGGTGCAAGCCGTGTGCGTGATTTATTTGAAACAGCGAAGAAAAACGCCCCTGCCATCATCTTTATCGATGAAATTGATGCGGTCGGACGCCAACGTGGTGCCGGCATGGGCGGCGGACATGATGAACGAGAACAAACATTGAACCAATTGCTTGTTGAGATGGATGGGTTTGACGGAAATGAAGGAGTTATCGTCATTGCCGCAACGAACCGATCCGATGTATTGGACCCTGCGTTGTTGCGTCCAGGACGTTTTGACCGTCAGATCTTAGTCGGTCGTCCAGACGTAAAAGGTCGTGAAGCAATCCTTCGTGTCCATGCACGGAACAAGCCAATGGCAGACGATGTCGATTTGAAAGTCGTTGCACAACAAACACCAGGCTTTGCCGGTGCTGATTTAGAAAATGTCTTGAATGAAGCGGCGCTTGTAGCTGCTCGTCGGAACAAAAAGAAAATCGATGCTTCAGATATTGATGAAGCAGAAGATCGCGTGATCGCAGGACCTGCGAAGAAAGACCGCGTAATTAGCAAAAAAGAACGCGAAATGGTTGCGTACCATGAAGCTGGGCATACGATCGTCGGACTTGTTTTGAGCCGTGCACGTGTTGTCCACAAAGTAACGATCATCCCTCGCGGCCGCGCTGGCGGATATATGATCGCTTTGCCAAAAGAAGATCAGTTCTTGATGACAAAAGAAGATATGTTTGAACAAATCGTTGGATTGCTCGGCGGACGTACAGCAGAAGAAATCATCTTCAATGTACAATCTACAGGGGCTTCAAATGACTTTGAACAAGCAACTGCTTTAGCACGAAGCATGGTAACAGAGTATGGGATGAGCGATCGCTTAGGTCCAGTTCAATACGAAGGAAACCATCAAGTATTCGTTGGTCGAGATTACGGTCAAACGAAAGCTTATTCTGAACAAGTCGCATTCGAGATCGATCAGGAAGTTCGCAAGATTCTGATGGAAGCACATGTCAAAGCACGTGAAATCATCGAAGCACACCGTGAACAGCATAAACTGATCGCTGAAAAACTTTTAGAATTCGAAACACTAGATGCAAAAGCAATCAAATCCCTGTTCGAAAAAGGTGTAATGCCTGAAGGTTCAGAATCTGCCGATTATCCAAGCGAAAAAGAAGCGAAAACTTTCGAAGAAGCAAAACGTGCTTTGGAAGAAAAAGACGCGGAAAAACAAGCGGAAGAAAAAAAGGATTTTGAAGAAGCAAAACATGAATTGAACGAAGAGGAAAAAGAAGAACATCAGTCAGATGGTCATTCCTCCAAGAACGATTCGAATGAACGCTAGAACGAGAAACTAGAAAGAACTGCGGATTTGTCCGCAGTTCTTTTTTTGATAGTGCAGTTCTTAATCCCGGTTCGTTGATTTATTTTTAAGTTAAGCATTCAAAAGTTGAAAAAAATGAAAGTTGCTAGTATGATTCACTATGAGTTTAAAAACGGAAAAAGGGGTACATAAATGATGGAAGATTATTTGATCAAAGCACTTGCTCATGACGGATTTGTCCGAGCATATGCTGTTCGAGCAACAAATACTGTAGCGGAGGCGCAAGAGCGTCATGATACATGGCACACCTCTTCTGCGGCTTTAGGACGTACATTAGTTGGTAGTCTTTTGCTTGGTGCGACATTGAAAGGTGAAGATAAATTGACTGTACGGATCCAGGGGGACGGCCCGGCAAATGGTATCGTAGTGGATGCGAACGGCAAGGGAGAAGTAAAAGGATATATCAAGAATCCTCATTTGAGTCTTCCATTGAACGCTGAAGGAAAAATCGACGTACGCGGGGCGGTAGGTACACAAGGGATGTTTACTGTAACAAAAGACCTTGGGCTGAAAGAACCTTTTTCTGGACAAACACCGATCGTTTCAGGCGAAATTGCAGAGGATTTCACTTATTATCTCGCTATATCTGAACAAATACCATCAGCAGTCGGATTAAGTGTTCTCGTCAACACTGATGACAGCATCAAAACCGCAGGCGGGTTCATGATCCAGATCATGCCTGGTGCAGATGACGAGACGATCAGTAAAATCGAAGAGCAATTAAAAACCACGCCAAGGATCTCCACTTTATTGGATGAAGGTCAGACACCTGAAGAAATCTTGGAGGGATTGCTAGGAACAGATGAACTGAATATTTTAGAAAAAATGCCTGTCCAATTCAAATGTGACTGCTCAAAAGAAAAATTCGCTGAAGCGATCATCGCGTTAGGCGCAGAAGAAATCCAGGCAATGATCGAAGAAGATCATGGCGCAGAAGCAGTCTGCTCTTTCTGTAATAACAAATATGAATATACAGAACAAGAGTTGACAGAATTGAAAGCAGAAGCATTAGGAGGAAACTAATTGGATCACACATGGAAAATCGGGAATGTTGATATCCCGAATCGTGTAGTCGTTGCGCCAATGGCAGGAATCACAAATGCTGCTTTTCGCGTCACGGTGAAAGAGTTTGGTGCAGGCCTAGTCGTTTGCGAAATGATCAGTGACCAGGGGATCCATTTCAGGAACAAAAAAACGCTTGAGATGCTCCACATCGAAGAAACAGAACACCCATTGAGTCTGCAGATATTTGGCGGAAATAAGGATACGTTGGTAGAAGCCGCTCAATTCGTACAGGAAAATACGACAGCAGACATCATCGACATCAATATGGGGTGTCCAGTGAATAAAATAATCAAAGCTGAAGCGGGAGCAAAATGGCTGCTGGATCCGGACAAAGTATATGAGATGGTTCATGCCGTTTCTTCTGCTGTAGATATCCCTGTGACAGTGAAAATGCGTATCGGCTGGGATGAGCAGCACGTCTTTGCTGTGCAGAACGCGCTGGCAGCAGAAGCGGCAGGAGCTAGTGCTATCGCGATGCATGGACGGACACGTGTACAAATGTATGAAGGAAAAGCAGATTGGGAAGTATTGAAAGAAGTCAAGAAGCATCTGACAGTCCCATTCATGGGAAATGGGGATGTAAAAACACCTGAAGATGCCAAGCGAATGCTCGAGTACGTAGGAGCAGACGCAGTGATGATCGGTCGAGCAGCTTTGGGAAATCCGTGGATGATTCACCGCACGCAGCAATACTTGGAGACAGGCGAACTGATTCCAGAACCGACACCCAGAGAAAAAATCGAAACAGCCAAGGTACATTTAGAACGTCTAGTAGATTTGAAAGGTGAAATCATCGCTTGTCGTGAATTCAGAACGCATGCTTCTTATTATTTGAAGGGGATTTCGCGTGCAGCTAAAGTGAAAGCAGCAATCAATCATACGGAAAACCAGCAAGAAATCAACGATCTCTTAGATCAGTTTTTAGAAAAAACAGAGAAATCTCCTGTGAAACAATAAAGGTGATTTTTAAGTTTTTCATGAATTTTCAAGCCGAAACTTCAAGTTCGGCTTGCTTTTTTTGTGTTTCATTGGCATTATAGGAAAGAGATTAACATGAGAATGGAGGAACTTTTGTGACACAGGAACAACAACATCAAGTAGAAGATTTAAATGATCAAATGCTTGTTCGTCGTCAAAAAATGGAGCAATTAAGAGAAAATGGGATTGATCCATTCGGCAAGCGTTTTGACCGTACACACAATTCAGCAGAGCTGCATGAACTTTTTGATCCAAGAACAAAAGAAGAATTAGCGGAAATGGGATTGACTGCTAGCGTAGCAGGACGTATGATGACTCGCCGCGGTAAAGGAAAAGCAGGCTTTGCGCATCTTCAAGATCGTGAAGGGCAAATCCAAATCTATGTACGTAAAGATCAAGTAGGCGATGAAGCTTATGATGTGTTCAAACACGCAGACTTAGGAGACTTTTTCGGTGTAACAGGGCAAATCATGAAAACAGACACGGGTGAAGTATCGATCAAAGCCTCAGAAATCACTATATTGTCAAAAGCGTTACGCCCACTGCCTGATAAATATCATGGTTTGACAAACGTGGAGCAACGCTACAGACAACGCTATTTGGATTTGATCAGCAATCGTGAAAGTTTTGACCGATTCATGAAACGCAGTCAAATCATCAGTGAGATTCGCCGCTATTTAGATGGGAACGGCTATATCGAAGTTGAAACACCAGTGCTGCATAATGAAGCAGGGGGTGCAGCAGCCCGTCCATTCATCACGCATCATAATGCATTGGACATGGATCTTTACTTACGTATCGCCTTGGAATTGCACTTGAAACGTTTGATCGTCGGCGGTATGGAAAAAGTATATGAAATCGGCCGAGTATTCCGTAATGAAGGGATCGACACAACGCACAATCCAGAATTTACGATGTTAGAAGCATACACAGCTTATACAGATTTCCAAGATGTGATGAATTTAACAGAAGGCATCATCCGTAACGCAGCAGAAAAAGTGCTGGGAACAGCCAAGATTACTTATGATGGTCAAGCTGTAGATTTGGAGAGTGACTTCAAACGCGTTCATATGGTAGATGCAATCAAAGAACAAACTGGTGTTGATTTTTGGAAAGAGATGACATTGGATGAAGCTTTAGCGCTTGCTAAAGAACATAATGTAGAAGTAACGGATGCAATGGGTGTAGGGCACGTAATCAATGAATTCTTTGAAACATTTGTCGAAGAAACTCTGGTACAGCCAACCTTTATCTATGGACATCCAGTAGAAGTGTCACCGCTAGCGAAGAAAAATCCTGAAGATCCAAGATTCACCGATCGCTTTGAATTGTTTATCGTCGGTAGAGAATTCGCGAACGCCTTCACCGAATTGAATGATCCAATCGATCAAAGAGAACGTTTTGAAGCTCAAGAAAAAGAACGGGAACTAGGAAACGATGAAGCACATGGTGTGGATGAAGATTTCCTTGAAGCGTTAGAATACGGTATGCCGCCAACTGGGGGACTTGGTATCGGAATCGACCGCTTAGTCATGCTTTTAACGGATGCACAGTCCATTCGTGACGTATTATTATTCCCTACAATGCGCTAATCGAAAAGCTGCCTGAGAAAACTCGGGCAGCTTTTTTTATTATTGTCTTTAGACCTAGTTGAGCTCGCAAAGCGAGTGAAACATAAAACCACCTGCTATGCGGGTGGGGAATAAAGGGTTCTACCAAAAAGCCCTTCAAATCGTTAAAATATGATTGTTCA
>NZ_JAAKDW010000049.1 GCF_011038845.1 Enterococcus sp. ZJ1622 | reverse complement strand
AAATCAAACTGAATCGCTGCATCAATCTTTCGAACTAAGTGATCTTTAGGTACAAGATCATCAATTGTTAACATAGCAAATTGATTTCTACCTTCAATCGATTGTTTTCTCATCATTAGAATCACTCTCAGAATAGTTTATACAATGAGTATAAAACAAAAAAACTGCAAACAACACTCCAAATTTAGGAGTTTGTCTACAGTCTGAGACGTGTAATTAACACGTCAAAATAAATATAGTTTGTTGTCGTTGGCAATTGCGAAATTATTCGTTAAAGGAATTTTTCCATGTTTTGTTTCCTTTTTCAAAATCTCGTGATAGATACTTTAAGAAACTCCAAACTTCACTTAGCACATATACTTTCTATCAAACTAAAAAAAACAAATAAAAAACACCATAAAGCAAAACTACCAATTAATCCTGTTAACATTAATTTAATTTCATCATCAACTGACTTCGGTGTTATTTTTTCAAAAACTTTCTTCTGCATTTTATAATATTTGTTCAGGTGAAAAAATGTCAAACACGGAACACTTATCGGTAACACAAATGCTAAAATCTTCATGGTTATAACCATAATTATCCCTTCCTTAAATAAATAATTTAAATTCTATTTCTTCTATCACCTAAAGTTATGCTAACGAATAAGTCAACGCCTTACTCATTCCGCTTTCTCTTGTTCTCTCATGCTTTTTACTTCAGTGAAAAACACTCGTGCTTTTTCTTCGTTTGTAAAATGTTTATATAATTGATTGCAGTAATAAGGTTCTTGAAGTTTTCGAATACAAATACTTACTTCAAATCCTTCTTCATGTTGAATAAACAATACTTCTGTATCTCTACTGCATGTATCCTAATAAAGTGGACACTTTTTTTGATATACTATTAAATGAATAGACACAAATTTTGAAAGGATTTTTTAATATGGGAGACAACAGAAAATCACCACGTAAATTTGATGAAGAATT
>NZ_JAAKDW010000048.1 GCF_011038845.1 Enterococcus sp. ZJ1622 | reverse complement strand
TTCCTTATGAAAATACATGCCATCGTTGTTTGTACCAGTAAAATTCCTATTACCAGTAAAATAATCGAACGACGCTCACCCGTTTTAGGCAATGCTCCTGTATTTTCAGCTGAGCTATTTGTAGTTGTTCCCGACTCATTGGGGATTTTACTACCAGTCTCATCGGAAGGCTCTTCACTAGTAGAATCAGAGTCCGAATGACTGCCCTGATCTTCCACAAACTGAATGCCGGCCTCTACCGAGACCGTATTGCTTTCCGCATAACCGGTCACTGTCGTTACACCTAAGAATAGCGACAGTAGACTCAGAATAAACAACGTCCTCATTCTTTTCATCTTATCGTCTCCTATTCTTTAAGGTGCACTTCTTAGTTCAAAGGTCACATCTGCTTGATACGTTTCATCCGTTTTTAATTGATTACGATCATGCACTACTGCTTGTAGACCTTTTCCTTCCGCCCATTTGATTTGTTGTTCATGATGCTCTTTTGGCGTTTCTCCAGAAACTTCATGTTGATTGATCAACGTTTCTGTTTCACTTAATTCATGCTTGGTATTCGTTTCATCGACATAGGTGATACCTAAGGTTTCTAACCCGATTTCTTGATTAGATGAATCTTTAAACGGCGCAACTGTCGCGACTAGATCCCAATCTTGACGGGCTACATCAGAATCCGTAACTGATTTGGCTTTCGTTCCTCTAAAATCAGTGATGCCGATTTCCCAATCTTTGTCTTCTCTTGCAATCAGTTGTTCATTGAGATCCGTTGATAATTTTGTGGCATTAAATCGTAATTCTTGTGGGACATCTTTGAAACTTAATCCCCCATTCTCTATCACACGGTTGGTGGTAGTTGAGCGGCTGTCTGGTAAGAACATATCGCCATTGATCAGTTCCAGATTGGCATCATAATCCAGTTCATATCGGAAGGTTGGCGCTGTGGAGACCGTTGTATTGTTCCATGGCGTTCCTTTCCACGTGATTTTGTACTGATTGCCATAGG
>NZ_JAAKDW010000047.1 GCF_011038845.1 Enterococcus sp. ZJ1622 | reverse complement strand
TCGCTTATGGATTTCGAAGTTTTACCAATATGCGCTTGCGGATTTTTCTAATCAACGGGTTAATCAGCTACACATAAAAAAACATCAAAGCTAGTGACTTTTACTAACTTTGATGTTTATAGATGACCTTATCAGTCCGATTTGACAAAGAGCCGAAAAAACTCCTTTCGATCTGATGAGCGGTTGGTAGCCACTCATTATTATATCGAAAAGAGTTTTTTATCGCTAAAGCTACTTCTTCCACGCGTAGAAACGCGCGGTTTTCTTGTTTCGCACGCTTTGCGCACGAAACTGACTGAAGTCATTAATAAAAAAATAGTGCTCTATCTTCTTCAGCTTAAAGAACTAAAAAAACAACTTCTATACTAGAAATGCAAATAAGTTGCAATCTAGTATAGAAACCATTGTTAATATAATCATAAATCAAGAGTAATTTTCATATTCAAAATAATGTTAATCCAAAATAAACTGTTGATTCATATAACTATCATAAGAAGATGGATAAAGGATGACTTTGGTCCCTTCTTTCGCATATCCACCACAAATATTTAATGACAAGTTTGAATCGTTGATTTCTGCTTCTTTATTTCCCATATAATGCAAAGCAACTTTATTATTACCAAGTTGCTTGATTTTCCAATAGCTTGCTTCTTGTTCATTGTTTGTTTGAGTGATCGTACTTCCAATTTCTCCATTTGTTGTTAGCCACCGTGTATTGTCTTTGGAACTAATTTTTACAATATCATCTTTAATAAAATGAAAATTAAAATAATGATTTTCTGCTTCTTGTTGTTTTGACCATACAAACAAATCCTTATTATTCGCATTATTATCTAAACATTTTGTTTGGTCACAAACTTAGGAGATACAATAAATATTATCACAAGCTGAAGTTTTCTCTGTAGCCATAAGTGAAATAAAACCATCATCATTTACCTTAAACGTGTACTTATTAGATCCATCAAAGGTACCTAAAGCTTTTCTGGACGTTACAGGTTCGTCTTTCCATGTA
>NZ_JAAKDW010000046.1 GCF_011038845.1 Enterococcus sp. ZJ1622 | reverse complement strand
TTAATGTTTCAGTTAGATCCTGATCGATTGTGTAATCAAATAGACTTCTTGTGGCTTGTCCATTGAAATTTCCGTATTTTGAATCTATTTTTAATGTACCAAACTTTATACGCCTATCAAACACATAATTATAGTTTTTTAGCTTTTCATCGGTTGTCTTTATTAGTAACGGTATTAGTATTTTTTCATAATTATGAAACATATAGCGCATATTCGTTGCATTTGCTATATTAAAACTACTTAGATCTACACTTGTTAATCTGCTACAGTCATTAAACATACTGTTCATATCCGTTACATTTTCTGTATTAAAACTACTTAGATTTACACTTGTTAAATTGCTACAGTTACTAAACATATAGTTCATATCCGTTACATCCGATACATCCAAATTAGTGAAAATAACTTGTTTTAAAGAGGTATTTTGCGCAAATATTGAGTTAGTATTGCCCACCAAATGAATACTATTTCCATTATCAGAAGTCTTTATACTTTGAGCATTGACTGCGGCATCTTTTAACACCTCTGAACTAATTTGCACCTGCAGTCCGTTATATTCTAAATCTGTTGCTGTAGGAATGACTACATCTTGACTACTTCCTACATAATCTTCCAAGGTGATAATATTGCCATTTTTACTAAATAGCCAATCCTTACTTTGATAGAAAATTTCTACTTCATACGCTCCATTAGCTTTTGCTAATAACGTCTTGTATGCTGCTTCAGGATTCCATCGCTGAAATGTTACCCCTTTTTCAAATGTTATACTTTTTTTAGCTTCCTCTAATTTCTGGTTGATTAATGTTTCAGTTAGATCCTGATCGATTGTGTAATCAAATAGACTTCTTGTGGCTTGTCCATTGAAATTTCCGTATTTTGAATCTATTTTTAATATACCAAACTTTCTACGATTATCAGACTCATACCCATATTTTTTTAGCTTTTCATCGGTTGTCTTTATTAGTAACGGTATTGGGTCCACATAAGTATAAAACATTTGGTTCATATCCGTTACATTTGCTGTATTAAAACTACTTAGATTTACACTTGTTAAATTGCTACAGTTACTAAACATATGGTTCATAT
>NZ_JAAKDW010000045.1 GCF_011038845.1 Enterococcus sp. ZJ1622 | reverse complement strand
ATCGATGCCATGGGCCTTCGGCATGATAAATTTCGACTGTACTTCCTTCTGGTAAATCAACAGAAGCAATTGGACCATAGTTTCCTTTCACTTGTTGATTGCCATTCCATTGTTGGTTGTAAAGTATGTTTCCATTAGGATCTGTTAATTTAATGGAGGCGTATCTACTTGTTTTCCAACCGCACCAATGGAATTGATAATTGGAATTTTTTGTAATTGTTGCTTTATGGCCTTTTACTGTCAACGAAACTCGTGGAGCGATAGGAACTTTTGCCAACTCTTGTCCACCAAGTTGAATCGTTTGTTCTACACTTTGTTGTTTGTGAGTTTCATCAAATAATTGTTGTGCTTTATTGACTAGATTTAACAAATAAGTTTTTGTCTCACCATCATGGAGTTTTTCAATTTCTGTTTTTACTTGATTGATTTTTTCTCGTGTAATGTTATCTTCTAAAGTATTTGTATCATCTGAATGATCTTTAAATAATGCCAAGGTTTCTTGTTTTCTATCAAAAAAATATTGTGCTCGTATGATTAAATTTTCTAAGTCTTGTTTTGTTTTGTAAGAACCTGCATTAATTGGAATTTTTATATCATCAGGTAAAACATCTACTTTTGCTTTGGCCGCATCAATTTTTTCTTGCGTTAAATCATCCGCAATTGACCAAAAACCTAGGTATTCGGAGTCTGTGTTTTTAAATAAACTTTTGACTGTATTGAACGCTGCCATACCATCAGAATAATAGGTGGTTTGTAACTCAACATTACCGAATATTGGCAACATCTTTGAATCATTAAAATCTTCTACACTTAAATTCATATAGTGATGATAGCCATCCGCTTCATTACCATCAGAGAACTGACAATTTTTTTGAAATGCTTCTTTTGTCCATGTAATGGTGTTTGTTGCTTTATCATAACTCCCACCATAAAGGTCCTCCGGTATCATTGCAGTTCCATCAATATTAATAAACGGGTTTTTCCAAGTAACTGTTCCATTTTCATCAGGTGTTAAATTTATATTTCCAAGATTTGAGTTAATATTTGTCTCAAATAGGTCTAATGGTATATTTTTTAACGGACTAAAGTCTGCAATTGGCAAAGAACCCGTAACAAGTGTTGTTAATTTTGTTAGGTTTTTTAATGGTGTTAAATCTGAAACCGTATTTGATTCTGAATCATTGTTCCCTATTCCATTTCCAATTTTTAAAGTAGTTAAATTGGTACAACATTGCAATCCTTCAATGGAAGCAATATTCCGATTATTCACGTCTAATTCTTTAATAGTTGCTAATTGATCTGCAGTAATGGTTGCATTTTCTGCTTGATTTAATTTCTGGTTTAATGCTTTTTTCAAATTAACATCTGGAATATTTACTATTTGGTTCGTTTGATTTGTAGTTGTAGCTACTACTTGGTCATTTTCTGCTGCTAAAGTAGGTACCATCGGTGTTAATGTTCCTAGAATAGATGTAGAAAGCATTAGCGTTGTAATTATTTTTTTACATTTCATGTATAAATCATCCTTTTCAGTTCTTTTGTCAAAG
>NZ_JAAKDW010000044.1 GCF_011038845.1 Enterococcus sp. ZJ1622 | reverse complement strand
ATAGGTATTTTCCATAGGTATTTTCCATAGGTATTTTCCATAGGTATTTTCCATAGGTATTTTCCATAGGTATTTTCCATAGGTATTTTCCATAGGTATTTTCCATAGGTATTTTCCATAGGTATTTAGGAGGCGTTGCTTCGCTCGCCTCCTAATCCTCGTCTACACTCATTTTAATTTTCTCTAATAATACATATGTTTGGTTTTTAAATTCCTGATATTGTTTTTGCTGATACTTTTCTTGTTCAAACAAATCTAATAATGAAATTCGCTGTAAACTTGCTTCGTCAAATGCTGTGCGATCTTGGAAATACCCTAAGAACAAATCATTCATTGCAATGATTTGTTTAAACTGTCGAGAAACATCAGTATTATGTGCAATTTGGTTACCTACATAACGTACTTTCGCATGCACATAGCTCTTACCAGTAAAAAAATCTATTAGCTCTGTTGTTAAATAATCAATATGGCTACTTAAATTTAATAAGGCCTCAAAACCATCTGCACTTGGATCTGATACCCCTAAAACGAGATCTGACACTGCTAACATATTATTGGTTATTATGTTACTATCGTTTCGTGTATCAATCACAACATAATCATATTTTTTAAACGTATCGTGTTGACGAATATAGCTACTAAAGATCAATGTATTATTGATTCGTTGAATTAATTCAGCATTCACTAATTCTAATTCAGCTGTTCCCGCAACAAGATCTAACTGCTCTCTAACCGACATTGGTACAACTTCTTGTCGTCGAAACAAGCGGGTCAATTCTGCTTGTTCGTTTATTTCTTCCGTAAATCGTTTCGTCGCATTGCCACTTTCATCTGAATCAATCAAGCATGTTTGCCCAAATTGTGAAAGATATACTGCTAACATACAAGATACGCTCGTTTTCCCTGTTCCGCCTTTTTTATTGTTTACTGTAATGTACTTTGTCATTTTTTTTCCTCTCTTTATTATTTGTATTCTAAACTTTCCTTTTGTCTAAATTGTTCTCCTTCTCGCACACCTTCCTGAAATGCTACCATGTCTTTTGTTTTGTGAGACGTGTCTTTTCCTGGCACTAGTGATAATTGATCAAACTCTTTTTGCACATATTCTGGCACTTGCAAAGCTAATTCATATCCTTTTGTTTCTACTTGTGTCAAAAACTGTGCGCGTAAACCTACAAGATATCCTTCAATATAATCTTGTTTTAATTGCCATTTTCGTTTTCTTTTTCGCTTGATTTCTGGACGTTGCATATAATTTCTCGCACAATAAGCGATACTTCCTTTTGCATAATGAAATGTAATATCTGCAATCTCTACATCTGTTTTCGTTCCTAGAAAATGTAACTTTACGGGTGTTCCAGCCACATAATAAAACTTTACTCTAAAATTCCAGGCAATAATTCCTGCTAATCGGTACAACCATTTCTGCGGCTTCCCTTGATATACAACAACATCAACTACTTTCTCTTCAAATGAAGATTGTTTATAATCAAATACTTGTTCTTCAGATATTCCGTAAGCAAGCATTAACTCTTGTGCTTTTGCTAAGGCGCTCATGGATTCTTTGTCATTTGCATCGTTTGCTAAAGCTAAAAGTTTTTGAATTTTCATAAAGCGTTTGTCCTTCACTTCGCTTTTCCACCTCCATGAAGACCAAATGCTTTTGCATGTATCCTAATAAAGTGGACACATTTTTTTGGTATACTCTTAAATAAATAGACACAAATTTTGAAAGGACTTTTTAATATGGTAAATAACAGAAAATCACCACGTAAATTTGACGAAGAG
>NZ_JAAKDW010000043.1 GCF_011038845.1 Enterococcus sp. ZJ1622 | reverse complement strand
AAAAAGAATAGTTATATTGATTATTTTAATTCTTTTCTGTCTTTTAGGAGGAATTTTTGCTTGGTTCTTTATTTCATCTCCATCAGAAGATGTTTTAAAAGAAGACACGAATGCAGTAGGATATAATTCTAATTTAAAAAAACCAAAAGATTTTACTTCAGATCAAATAGCTTTCCCTGGTTTTTCAGAAATAAAGGTGAAAGAAGGATCTAAATTAGCTCCGGTGTTATTAGAAAATCCTTCATTTAATAAAGTATATTTCAAATATATTGTAACATTTGATGAAACAGGGGAAAAATTATTACAAACTGATTTGATTGCTCCAGGTAAAGCAATCAAGGAAATGCCTTTACCTAAAAATTTATCTGTAGGAAAACATTTGGTGACTATTGCGATTAAAACGTATAATAAGAAAACAAAATCTGAATTAAATAGTGGATCTCATAAAACTTTTTTAATTGTTGAATCTTCAGCAACTTCTTCTCCTGAAAAACAAGATCAATCTATTAAAAATCAAGGCCAATCTCCTACTTCATATCCAAAAACAAATGAATATAAAAGTAATTTTTTAGTTGTATTGGGGGTAGGATTAATTATCAGTGCTTTAGTTAGTTTAAGGAAGTCTAGTATAGATGATTAAAATAAGTATGGATAACCCGGGGGCTAGTTAATTTTAATCCCCTAAAGAATATCTCAAAGTCCCTTCAAAACGTTGCTGTGCTCGGCTTTAAAGGATACTGTACGCTGATAATATGCTTTCAAACTTACTTTCTAGCCCTTGAACAGAACGTGATTTGAAGTTTTGACAACCTAGTCTTTCAAGAGTAGAAAAAAACAGTCTCTACTGTCTAGTAAGTAATCGATGGGCTATCTTCCCTAATTTATCCATGTTTTTTCGTGGCGGAACTAAGACTGGAATGCCCTTAAGGGCAAGCTTTTCATGGATTTTATGGCTGATATAGCCTTTATCGCCAAGGATATTTGGAAGGTTCGCTTCTTCCGATAAAGTCTCTAAAATTTTCACGTCATGAACACTAGGATCCGTGATTGAGTAAGTAACTGGAAAGCTCGTTTTAGTGCCGATATGTCAATGGCCATTCAAAAATGTAGGTTTTTGGCCATTTACACCGATAAATGGAAAAATGATTTTTACCAAATAATTTGTATAGGATGTGCATAGAATGAAAGATTTTATACTGAGAGGTGTGACAACTTTTATGTGGGGTGTTGTACTAAGCGGAATGTTGGGAATATTAAATGTAGTACAGGATTGTACATCATTCGATATAAATAGGTCTTTCGGTGTAACAGCGTATGCCGATGAAAAAAAATCGGTAGTAGATTATGCTTTTTATATTGTTACGGAAGATAAAACTTATCTTTCAACAAAAAATGGGAATTTAGTTGTTTGGAAAGATTCTGCCTCTGCAATGCCTGCGGCAAATGTTAAAATAATTAAATCAAATGGAACTAAAACTGATTCTTTTGATCCGGCAGATGAGGTGACAAAAGGTAAATGGATAGACAAAGGAACGTTGGAAACTGGTGATATTGTTGAAATAACAGCAAAACAAAAATGGAGTAATTATAATTCTCACTTAAATTTATCGATAGCTCCTGCAGATACTATTAAATTGTTAGTGAATAGTACAGGGAATTTGGAAATTTTATCAACAGGAACAGGTACAGCACAAGTAACATACAACGTAAATACGATAACACCAGATGATCCAACAGCTAACCCAGATTTTACGGTATTGATTCCAACAGCGTATCAGTTGAGCGATCAACAAAAAGTTT
>NZ_JAAKDW010000042.1 GCF_011038845.1 Enterococcus sp. ZJ1622 | reverse complement strand
AATAATCACACCTGCTTTACTTGCATAGATTGGTTCGCCTTGTGGTGCTGCTAAATCAAGTCCTCGATGAAATTCTCCTCCACGAAAACCAAATGGACTAGAAATCGTACAGTTTTTCACTGGGACGATATAGCCTTCTTTGCTTAATTGTGGTTCCATTACTCCTTTATCATAAGTGGTTAAATCATATGTTTCGATCAAACCATTCAATTTTTTATTGTAGCTAGTATCCGTGGCATAACGTCCTGTTAAAAATTTCGTTGCTTCTTGATAGGTTTTCGCATTCTTTTTCCAAGCCCCATCGTAAAAATGGCTATTCCCTGTTAAGCCTTCTTTTAAAAGAAGAGCATAATCTTTTAAACTGTCTTCATAATCATCATACTGTCTAAAAGTTGATTGGGTAGTATAAAGTGTTCCTTCACCTAAATCCTCTTGTGTGACAAAAGAGACCCCTTTTCCCTTATATGTCCCTTTAATACCAAATAGATTATAATTTGGTGCTTGAGCTAGCTGACTTTGTCCACTTGAAGATTCTAAAATTGCTTGCGCAATCATAACAGAAGCATACAAATCATTTTCTTTTCCAATTTTACGCGCCGATTCACCTATTTTACGAATAAAACTTTCTACTGATTCATTTTTCTCAAAATGAATGTTTACTGACTCTGTCTCATCATTAGAAGAAGCGTTCTCTTGATCCCCTGTCACTTGAGTTGGTTGCTGTACGTACTTTTCAACTGTTGATGCTGTTATTCCTTCATTCCCCTTTAAAGAAACAGCTGATTGCTTATTTTCTTGCTTGCTATCAATAGTTGAGGTATTTTCTTTGATACTTTCATGTTCTTTAAACTGCTCAGTAGATGTAGTTGAATTTTCAATATTTTTTTCTTCTGAAAGTTTAGTTTCACTAGGCTTTATTCCCTCTGAGTTTGAAGATTCTTGCTGATTAGAATTTGAAGTATTTGCTTCCGGCTTAGAATGACTTGCTTGTGTATCTGTACTATCCGTAGTAGATTCTGCTGAAATTTCCTCTGTCGATGATTCTGTATTGTTTGTAGAAAGATCTGACATAGTTGTTTCTGTTGCCTCTTCTTGAATAGAACTCTCAATTGTTGTATCTGTATTAGCTGTTGTAGACTCCTCTGTTACAATATCCGGCTGTTTCTCATTTGCTAAAACCGTCGTTGACCACCCAACTACTTGTCCTACCAATAACAAAGCAGCTAATAAAGTACTTGCTTTCCGCATCAATTACCTCCAATAGTTTTTTGTAATCATTTATCACAACGAAAATCCGATAAATCTGATTTGTGCACAACATGAAAAATTCCTGTTTGATCACAGATAATTACAATATTTTCATATTTATCATTGATAATATTGCCATATACTTTCTTACCAAAAATAGTTTTATACTTCTTCATATCCTTTATCTGTACTTGAATAGTTATAAATAATCAAATAAATACTATATTTTTATCACTATTCTATTCTTTGCCTCCTATCCTTTACAATTTTTTCAAAAAGTAGCTTTCCTTTTTGACTAAGAAAAAATTTATTCCAGTCATTTTGACAAATATAATGGTGATGTATTAAAAATCTTAACCATTTATTTTTTAATTTCAAAGAGCCTCTACTTCTTAAGCAAAATTCCTTATAAGTAATTCCTTTTGAATAATAAATCAGCTTGAGATAATCTTTTAACAATTCATCCTCCAAAACATCGCCTCCTTACTACACTTAAACTTCTGTTCATATGAAGCACAAATACACAAGGTAATTCTAATAAAAATCAATCTATGGAAATTCCAACATAATTAATCAACAAATAAATCATTTAGGATATTTTCTATTTAATGTCTGATTTATCAGTAGTCTACAAACTAATATTCTTCTATTCCTGATGAATTTACAATTTAAATGCAACACAAAGAAATCATTGTAAAATTTCTTTATAATGGTGTTTGCGAGAACATTCATTAAG
>NZ_JAAKDW010000041.1 GCF_011038845.1 Enterococcus sp. ZJ1622 | reverse complement strand
TCTATAACACCAAACGTCCTCATGGAACATTAGATATGCTTACACCAAATGAAAAGGAGGCTCTTTACTTTGAAAGTCTTTAAGTATCTGCTCTTTTTGTGTCTACTTTATTGACATCTTTCCATTTTGACACGAGCCAAGTGACGAATATGAACGATATGTTCAAGAAATGTAGTAGTTTACAAAGTTTAGATTTAAGTAGCTTCGATACGAGTCAAGTGACGAATATGAGCTCTATGTTCGATGGATGTACTAATCTCCAAAGTATCACTATGGATGATAGCTTTGACACCAGTCGAGTAACGAATATGTACACTATGTTCTTTGGTTGTAGCAGCCTAAAAAGTTTAGATGTGAGCAGCTTCAATACGAATCAAGTGACTACTATGGAAAAGATGTTCAGTGGTTGTAGTAGCTTACAAAGTCTAGATCTAAGTAGCTTCGATACGAGCCAAGTGACAAGTATGTTCTACATGTTCAATGGATGTAGTAGCCTACAAAGTCTAGATCTAGGTAGCTTTGATACGAGTCAAGTGACAACTATGTTGTACATGTTCAATGGTTGTAGTAGTTTGAATGAATTAACACTAGGAGAAAAATCCATTTTTAATGATACAGTTAATCTACTCGATGGTAGTTGGTCAGGTAAGCATACGTCTGTGATGTACGCAACAAGTGCTGATTTTATGAACAACTACGATGGTAGCCAACCGGATACGTTTGTTCGAAAAGAGGCAAACTATTGGGGAACCGCTCCATACGTGTTTGATGAAACAACCGGTACACTGACTGTTTATGCTGGAACACTTGAAGGAAATAAAGGAACTCCTTGGGGAAAAGGAGAAGTCTCCGCTGATCAAATACAAAAAATCGAGTTTGTCGAGAGTCTCAAGGCACCAGAAGATAGTACCTTGTTATTTGCGAATTTACCTAATTTGATTGAATTTGCAGGGTTAGAAAAACTTGATACCAGCAATGTAACGAGTATGCATAAAATGTTCGCTAGATGTAGTAGTTTACAAAGTTTAGATTTAAGTAGCTTTCATACAAGTAACGTAACAAGAATGGACAATGTATTCGAGTACTGTAGTAGTCTAAAAAGTTTAGATCTAAGTCACTTTGATACAGTCAATGTAACCAGTATGGGGCTTATGTTTGGTTACTGTTCTTCCTTACAACATTTGGACTTAAGTAGTTTTTCTACAAGTAATGCGCCGAACATGTTTGCCATGTTCAATGGTTCTGATAATCTAAGATCTATTAAATTAGGCAGTAATTTCAAATTTAGTGGTATGGAACAATTTGACAGTTATTTCACTCATAAATGGGTAGGGATGAACAGTCATGTGCGGTATAATTCAGGAGCTGATTTTACCAGTCAATATGATGGGACACAGCCTGACACATACGTTTGGGATATTAGTTCACAATTAGGCGTAACCTTAGAAAGCAACGATCCGATGACTGTTGGTCGAGAAGATCGCTTGGTATGGAAGATCGGCCATAGTACTGCATCAGCTCAAGGACGCACTGCTAAATCGATTAATGGGAAACTCTTTACGACAGAAACAGTGGATTTTGAGCCAGAACTACTGGTAGAAGAACAAGATGCTTTGGGAAATTATGTAGCGACTCTAACGATTCCGGTGACTGATGAGGGAACAACCAATGGGGAGCATACCTATAGTTATGCTTTACCTGATCTTGCCTATGGCAATCAGTACAAAATCACGTGGAAAGGAACGCCATGGAACAATACAACGGTCTCCACAGCGCCAACCTTCCGATATGAACTGGATTATGATGCCAATCTGGAACTGATCAATGGCGATATGTTCTTACCAGACAGCCGCTCAACTACCACCAACCGTGTGATAGAGAATGGGGGATTAAGTTTCAAAGATGTCCCACAAGAATTACGATTTAATGCCACAAAATTATCAACGGATCTCAATGAACAACTGATTGCAAGAGAAGACAAAGATTGGGAAATCGGCATCACTGATTTTAGAGGAACGAAAGCCAAATCAGTTACGGATTCTGATGTAGCCCGTCAAGATTGGGATCTAGTCGCGACAGTTGCGCCGTTTAAAGATTCATCTAATCAAGAAATCGGGTTAGAAACCTTAGGTATCACCTATGTCGATGA
>NZ_JAAKDW010000040.1 GCF_011038845.1 Enterococcus sp. ZJ1622 | reverse complement strand
CGTCCCAGTGAAAAACTGTACGATTTCTAGTCCATTTGGTTTTCGTGGAGGAGAATTTCATCGAGGACTTGATTTAGCAGCACCACAAGGCGAACCAATCTATGCAAGTAAAGCAGGTGTGATTATTTAAAGGGACGGCAGATATCGGGTTTAATGCTACAAAACAGCTATTTTACTACGGATTAAAGCTCAGTCTATCAATTAATCATAAAGGATTTCCGATTGGATACGTCGTTTCAGCAGCGTCCATTCACGATATTCATATAGCTCCGGAATTAGTCAATCAAGCGCCTACTCCGCAAGTTTTGTCAGACAAAGGATACTTGAGTCAAGATTTAAAACGCTATTTTTCTGAACGTGGAATTGACTTTTGGACGCCAAGAAAAAGCAATTCAAAACAACCAAAGGTTGTGAACGAACACCTCTTAAAAAGACTTAGAAAGCGTATAGAGACAGTGTTTTCGAGTCTTTCTATCTTGCTTGGTAAAATCAAAAATCGATCTCTCGCTGGCTTTGAATCAAAGTTGGAAATTGTATTATTAACCTACAGTTTCATACTAGAACGTGCTCAGAAATTGGAAACTAACTCATTAAGATATTCTTTGGGACAGTTCTAAATTTAACTAGCACATCGGGTAGAATATATAGTAGTTTATAAAGTATTTTTCTTCTATTTCAAAAAACATGGATAAATTAGGGAAGATAGACCATCGATTACTTACTAGCTTTAGACATAGAGTGAAGCAAGTTGGCTTTGTTCATCCGATCGATCCAACCTGGCCATCGATAGTGAGCGCCACGATCAGAATGAATGATTGGATGTTCTTGACCTTGAAGGGTAGCTATTCCAGTATCTAGCATATTATTTACTAATTTTGCATCTGGCTTTGTTCCAATAGTCCAACTAACAATAGCACCATCGTAACAATCGACGGATACCCTAATTCTCGAATGGTTGCAGCATAAGAGCAATCATATTTTAAAAATAACTGACTTTCTATTAATATTCAAGCAATAGATACTAGCAAAGGGATAGAATATATATTTAATCAAAATACAATAATGAATCTAATCGAAGAAACATTATTATTAAAGATGGAGAGGGAGATATTAATGAAAAAAATAGGTAGAATAGTCATAATATTATTTTTAGGAGTTTTTATTTCAAATCAATTTTTTATTTGTATCAACGATTTTAGAAAAGATTCTCTTGTTTATGCGGAAGAAAACAGAAGTACGAGTTTAAACTGGAATTTTTTTGCTGGGGGACATTCAAGAATAACAACAATTAAATTTGAGGGAAATAAAGTGATTGGAACGTCTAATTCAGGAGGATATTCCGAATATTACTGTCAATTGAAGGTGACTGTCACAGGAGCTGATGGCAAAATTCGATGGACAAGAAATTTGACGAATCAAAGCACATTTGAAATGGGTGAATTACAGGAAAATGATACTATAACCATTTCTCCTATTGTAATGAATGGAATTACATCATATGATATAACGGGGCAACCTATAATTTGTCTTTCTACTGATGATTTAAATTTAAATAATAATAAAAGTTTATCACTGAAATTTAAAAATGGATTTGTTACAAGAGTAGAAGGGACAGGAACGGCCCAAGTAACATACAACGTAAATACGATGACACCAGATGATCCAACAAGCAATCCAGAATACACAGTGCTTATTCCGCTAAAATATGAATTAACAGATGCACAAAAAGTAGCGGCAGGAAAGATTGAATTAAAAGATGCCAAAGATATATCGAAAAATTACGTTGGAGAGAAATCAGTGAAAGTAACTGTGACTTCAGCGAATGGATTTAAATTTAACAATGGTGGCGAGTATAAATTAATTGATGGAACAAAGAACGATATTCCAGCGGAAATTACACTAGATAAAATCACTTCTTCTTCAGTGGTAAATGCGTTCTTGACAAAAGAAGGTCAGAAAACAGCTGCTGCAGATATGTTAACTTTTAATTACAGACTGTAGACAAAAAGGAGTGGCTTAATTGGGCTATTTGTCAAATCGGACTGATAAGGTCATCTATGAACATCAAAGTTAGTAAAAGTTACTAGCTTTGATGTTTTTTTATGTGTAGCTGATTAACCCGTTGATTAGAAAAATCCGCAAGCGCATATTGGTAAAACTTCGAAATCCATAAGCGATTCGTTTTAACGTTTTGATATGCGTGTGAAGA
>NZ_JAAKDW010000003.1 GCF_011038845.1 Enterococcus sp. ZJ1622 | reverse complement strand
ACCAAAAGTAGAGAAATGCGGGATAGGATCCTCGAATGAATAACCTAAAAACCAACGATAAGCAACATTTGTTTCAACGTCTTTAATAGTCTGTCTCATCGAACGGATACCAAATAAATATTGGATAAATACTAATTTAATTAAGACCACTGGATCAATACTGGGACGACCATAGGTCGAATACGTAGATTCTACAATGGGATAAATGAAATCAAACTGAATCGCTGCATCAATCTTTCGAACTAAGTGATCTTTAGGTACAAGATCATCAATTGTTAACATAGCAAATTGATTTCTACCTTCAATCGATTGTTTTCTCATCATTAGAATCACTCCCAGAATAGTTTATACAATGAGTATAAAACAAAAAAACTGCAAACAACACTCCAAATTTAGGAGTTTGTCTACAGTCTGAAGACACGATGATTTCGTGTCTTAATTTCAATATTCGGTATCATAAATTTTTGTATTTCCTTCGTAACGACGTGCGTCTACAAAGCGTTTTGTTTCAGAAAAGTATTCATCTAACCCTTGCCCGGAAATTTGGCCAAAGCCTAGTTTTTTCATCTCTTTTTTTATCTCATATTGAATTTGTTTGCATGTTGCTCTATATTTCGATTCAACATCAATCTGTATCATATGCTCCACAGAAAGCTCTTTGTTGCTTCCATGGTATGCCTCGTTAGGTGTATCTACAGGACGAAGCGTGATCATTGGACCTGTTTTATCGGCGGTTTCAGGTTGCTCATAAAATTTAATACGATATTGCTCGGTATTCTCGTTATATGTCATTGAACGAATATACTCATTCAAACAAAGAGCCTCATAAATGATATTAAGCATATCTTTCATAATCTCTTTTTAACCTCCTCCCCAACAGCATCAAAATACAATGGCTCGGAATTTTTAAGCGATTTAGTGATTACGCCAAAACCTCTTGGCCTAATTTGCTTGCCTTTTCGTGTATATCCCCATTCATTTAAGTGAATGATTCTATAACGCTGGTGAGGACCATTCCAACCGATTTCAGCTTCTGCCTTGTAATTTCTATACGTTGCGTTCTTACGTACAACCTCATCGATCGTATAACCTTTGTCTTTAAAAACGGTCATATCCGTTTGCAACTGTTTTTCTACTTTTTCAGCGCCGGCATTGATTGCTTTTTTTGTTAATGTCTTAGTTTTCTTTTCTCCAAACTTTTTCTCTAAAGCCTGGATTGTTTCTTGAATGCCTTCAAACTTTACATTACTCATCGTTTATCACCGCTAACAAAAGTGTGACAAACTCATTCGAGGCTAAATCATGTCGTACTTCCACAATATTCCATCTGAGTCCGGAATATCGATAATCAATTATTTCTGCAAAATCTTTATTGTCCGGAGTATACTTTTTTCTCGGATCACGCATCACCAGAGTGACAGCCAGTTTACTATCTAATCCATTCAAAACTTCAAGGTCCTTCATTGATGGATCGTATATTTCAGCTCTTGTTTTATACAATATTTTTTCCTCATCATTACCGGGTTCAGGCCCATTTGAAGGTTTATATTGATAAAAGAAAACTTTTGTGTTTAATTTTCTTGTGCTAGATCTTTTCAGTAGACTCACCTTCTTTGAATACTTTATAACTCGCTTTGAGTTGAAGAATAAGAGAGTTGAATCCTAAGTCATACTCTCTTAATCCCCCAGTTGCATTCGATGTTTCGATGGTGGCTGAGCGCGCATGATAGTAATGATCCGTTAGCATCAAGATAGAAAGGTTTAAAAGATCTGTGTACTCGTTATCTGTTTCATAAAAAGAAGGCTTATCTTGTCCAATAGTTCCTTTGATATATGCAATAGCAGCTGCCGCTGATCGTTTAATGCCGGTATTATCATCAGAAAAATCTTCGCGAATTGCCTCTTTTATTTCTTCTAAATCTTGTTCATTTTTAGGATCTAGAATCATGAATACACCGCCTAACTAAGTTCGATAGTTGCCCCATCTGCAGTCGGGGTCACTTTCCCGACGACTGCCGGGGCTACACTTTTTTTACAGCTAAACGGAACGCTGAAGCCAGTTTAATCTGATGGTCAAACCATGCTGTGACAACAAACAAGTTAATACCTGTTTTCACGTCTTTATCTTGTTCGTACGTCGCACCGATATCGTAGTTAAAGTGTGAGTATGAAAAATCTCCGATAACAGGGGTAACAGCTGCATCAGTAAAGATTACTGGTTTTCCTAAAATTTGTTCAGGTTGTGCTGTATAAAGAGTGGCACTTCCGTTAGCTAGGGTTTCGATGATGTTTAAATAATCCGCATATTTCATCATGATTTTTGCATTTTCACGATAATCTTCGTGTAGATCAGCAATAGCAGCTTTAATTACTTTGTATAAATCTTCACCTTCGACTTTTTTAATATTTACTTCCGTTTCGTCATAAAAACTCATATGTTCTTCGCCAGGCTTAGGAGTTGTAGCAAACGCAACTTTACGCTCTTTTGCAGCTACACCAGACTGTAAATTACGCTCTACAGTTGAAACTAAGTTCGTATTTGTTCCAGCTAAGATAGTTTCAGAAATACCAGCAAGCACTTTAAACTTATGACGTCCAAAAGTTACTGTATCCCCTTTTGCCTTCAGTTCTTTAGCTGTCTCCATATCTGCAATAAAATCATCGTCATCCAACGTGAAAGAAATTTTTGGAATTTCTAAATTAGGAATGTTTGTGATAGTCGAAACATCTCTTAATCGATTTTTTACAACTGGCTCAGAGATAATGTCAGTGGCTACTGTTTTTGGTAAGAATTTCCCGCCTTTTGACGCATCATCATCACCTAATGCTTGTAAAATATCTGATGGAACAGCTTCTTTTGCAATGGTTTTACGAATCAATTCTGCTTTTGCATCAATTACTTTTTGTTTAGGATTTTCAGAAGTGGTAAATTGTCCTTTTGACAAATTAGCCTTTTGTTCTGCTTCCATTTGGTCATGTTGAGTTTTGATAATATCGAAACGTTGTTGTAAATCATCTTTTGATTTTTGCATTTGAACTAGCTCTTCAGCGCTCGTTCCTGGATCGGTTGCTTTTTGCATAATCGTATCGTTTTGTTTTTGAATTTGTTGTCCTAATGTAGCTAAATCTTGTTTTAATTCATACAGTGTTTTCATTTATAATCCTCCTAGAATTGTGCTTATCAAGACTTTGTTTTGTTTTGCATGCTCAACGATTTTTTCTATTTTTTCTTGGTCTCTCGAGTTTTCTTGTTTAGAGTCCAAAAGATTTTCTGGAACTCTTTGATACGTTTCAAACAGTTTTTGACTGATTGAAGCTGCAACTTGATTAGCTGACTCAACCACATCGCAAAGACCGTAACTGTATGCTTCCTGAGCAGACATCCAAGTTTCTTCATCCATAATTTGTTTTATTTTTTCTTCTGTTAACTTTTCGCCAGCTTTTGCTAAATACGTAACCACAGAAGATTCAGCTATTTTGTCCAAATCGTCTGCTTGTTTACGTAGCTCTCTGGCATTTCCCATTGAGATTGTCCAAGGATTGTGGATCATTAACATGCTGTTTTCAGGCATAATGACTTCATCACAGCTTGCTACAATCACACTGGCAATCGAAGCTGCTAAAGCATCCACATGAGCTACAACACGTGCTTTGTGCTGTCGCAACATATTTCCAATTGCAATTCCTTCAAAAACAGACCCGCCTGGTGAATTTATGTGAAGATTAATCTGACTAACTTCTCCAAGCTCCTTCAAATCTTTTTGAAAACTTGCTGCAGTAGTGTCTGTGTCGTCCCATTTGTAGGAGACAATTTCTCCAAATATAAAAACGTCTGCTTCATTTTGATTAGCAGACTGTTTACATTCCCAAAACTTTTTCATTTCAACCCTCCTTTCAAGGCAAAATAAAAAAGACCTAACTACTTTTAGTTACGTCTGTTTCACTAGATTTATTCGATTTTCTTAAGGTTGGATCCATTTCTTGTGGGTACATATCACCTGAAATCCATAGATCAGCAGCTTTACCACCACGCGGAGGCATTTCTTCTAACATTCTCGCTTCGTCAGGAGACATCCAACCGTCGCGTATTCCGCCATGATAAAATTTTTGGCGTGCATCACTGTCTCCGCGAAGCAATCCCATCATGTTAAACTTGAAGTAGTATCCTTTTATTCTTTCAGTTTTTTGAAGTATTTTCTTATTAAATTCTCTTTCATATTGCTTCACAATCGGAGTAAGTGTCATATTAACGAATAGTTGCATCAACTGCTCATTTGATGAGAAGCTGCTACTGTCAGAGTTCAAAAAAATGCTAGGAACGTTATAAACATTAGCAATACGATCTCGAGTAATTTCCTCAGTGATTTTCATATCAGTTGCTACGAAGTTCCGTTTCATTTCTTCAATGGTTACACCCGGCTCTTGAAAAAGCACGCCACCGTTTTCTTCATAGAAACGTCGAAAATCTTCCACTACGGCTTTTCTTTTTTCTTCATCAACGTTAGTGTTATAAGTTAAGATGAATGAATCTCGTAAAGATTGCATTTCTTTTAAAGAAAATTCGCGGACCGCTTTATCAAAATCATTCGAATTCTTCAATACTTGAATTGGACTTATTCCCTTCCAATTTCCGTTTCCTGCGATATGTCGGACATGAATAACATCAGTATTATGAAAATAAAAAGTTTTACCATCATTATTCACTTGATACCATAATTCTTTACTATCCTGTTCAATTACTGGTTCAACATAGTTTGGATTGAAAGGGACCAAAGTATCAAATTGCCCTCGAAAGTCTCGAATAATCAAAGCATAGCCGTTTCCATTTGTATTCCTACTGACTTCAAGTACATTAATTATTTGGTCCAAAGTTTGATTTTTATTAGGAAAATATATTAATCGGTCCATAGACTCATCGAATTGTTGATCGTAATTCAGATATTTTTTGAATGGTAGACTGGACAATGTATTACTTAAACGAGAAACGACTGAAAAAATATTTTCATTTGTTTCAAGAGTTGAATTTTCTATTCCAAAAAAAGTCTTGCCAAACCAAGCCTTAAAGTTACTACTGGTTGAGTAATCTTTTATAATTGCCTGTTTGATAAATTTTGGAGTTACTCTATTAACCACTTTTTGAAACTTATTCATTATTTACCTCCCTTCATCATTTCTCTGACGCTTATGAAACCAATAGTTCCGCTCTGTTTAGATTTTGTAGCAAACATTTCAACTACGCTGACATGACTATTCAATACAGCAGCAAAACCATCTATTTTCCTATTCTTCGATTGCTTTGTCGGCATCCAATTAGTGTTGCGATCTTGAACTAGCTTCACGTTAGAAAGATACCACCTAAAAATTTTCTGTTGGTTATAAATTACTTTCCCGTCTAAGAAGCGTTCTTTCAAATCTTTCATCGGACCACCAAGAGTAGTGAAGCCCTGAATAGCTTCTTCCATCACAAACCCATAGTCAATCATTTGCCGATTCAAAATCAAACTGTTTCTCCTGTCATATCTGATTTTCAGTATTTTATATTTTTTTGATTGTTCAACAAACCAGTCAAAAACAAACTGGTAATCGACATAACTGCCTGGTGTCACAGTTAGATCACCTGATTTTATCCAAGCATCCAACCGTTGTTTATTATTGTCGTTGTTATATCTCTCTTGCGAAATCCAACTATGTTCTAGAACTGCTATTTCTCCAGTTTCGTAAATAGGAAACTCTAAATTAGCCGATGTGAAATCTTGCGTTTCTGATAAATCATATCCCCCAACACATTCTTCTCCTTCCATCGTTTCCCAATCAATTATTTTGTTATTCTTATTGATTGTCTGCATATCCAGAAACGATAGTTCGTCTATGTCAGAAAATAGATTGAACTGCTTAGTGATCCAGTCCGCTCGTTCCTGGGGACTATTACGTTCTGTTTTCCAATCAGTTACCAAATCAACAAATGACATTAATCCGATATTTGGATTAGCTTTGATCCAGTTTCTTGGATCATCCGCTTCAGAAACATCATCTAGCTTTGCTACAAAATAAAAAACCCGTTCATCTAGCCCATCTTCGAGATGTTCTAAACAATCGAGTGCATTGTCATAATATTGCATAAGCGGCCCATCCAGAACATAACCAGCTGTAGTTATATAAACGATCAGCGGTTGTCTTCGTGTACCACGAGATTTTTTTATTACATTGATCAATTTGAAATTAATGAATTCATGGATTTCATCAAAAATCGCAAAATGAGTGTTTAAGCCATCCAGCTTTTTACTATCAGATGCTCGAGCTTCCATTTTAGAGAAAGTAGCCTCATCCTTAATTAAGGATCTTTGTGGCTTATATTTTTTATCCAAACGCGGCGATTGTTTCACCATTTCTTTGGTTTTATCGAACAAAATAGACGCTTGATCTTTTGCATTGGCCAACACATAGACATTGGCACCTTGCTCATGATCATATCCAAGCATGTAAGCAGATAGCCCACTTATGAGAGATGTCTTTCCATTTTTACGACCAACGAATGTCAAAGCTTCACGAAAACGTCGAATTCCTGTGTCTTTATGAATCCATCCGAACATCGAACCGATGATAAAATGTTGCCATGGTTGCAAAATAAATCGGTCAAAGTCTCCTTCAGTCGGACGGCAATTATCTTCAATAAAACGAATAGGACGATGCCCTACTTCTTCATCAAAAATCCACGGAAATTCTTCTGTTCCTTGTCGTTCTAAATCTAATACATGACGTTTAGCAGCAAGGATGTTTTCTTTGCTTGCTGGTATAGATCCATCAATCAATCGTTCAGCATACCAAGTGGTTAACAGTTCAGGATATGGTTCTAATAAGATGCCTCCCCATGAAGCTTGTTCTTCTTTGTAATCAGCCCACCATCTTTCAAGTTCTGAATATGATAATGACATCAGGTCCATTCATCATCATCCTCACTTTGAGCCATTTTTATAGCTAATTTAGCTCTAGCTGAAGGTGATAACCCCAAGTCACTTCCAAAAGACCGCATGTTTTTTGAACAAGTATCCAATTGTTTGATCAGTGGATTGCCAATATCTTCTGGATAATCTCTTTGCACTCTAGCTGCTTGATTTTGCAGTTTTAAATGTTCTGAGTACCAATAGCAATACATAGCCAGCGGATAAACATCACCGTTCGTAATTAAATCTATCTCAAGCAACTCTTCTTTCAAGAAATCAAACGCTTTTGTTGCAGATTCATTTAACCATTCAGGCGCTCTGATGTTGTCGCTTTTCATTTGTAGGCGGTCCTCTGCGTCTGCACGCTTCTTTAATTCTTTAGTGTTCTTTTTGTTAGGATTCTTTTGCAACAATTGCAACTTTGCGCTCTTAGCTGGCTGTGGCATCTCATCACCTTCTTTCACAATGTATTTTATCCTAATTTTTTCTAACTATTTTGTAATACCTTTTAATGCCATCTTTTTCAATTATATCTTTGATAGCCTGATCTACAGTTTGAGAACTGAAAAAATATTTAAATAGTATTTTCAAATAAAACAAGTACACTGTCTTTCTAGGCTTTAAACCCAATTTAATAACATTTTCTTTTGTTATCTTGTTCTTATCCATTAGTTTTCCTTTCTAAAAAAACTTGAAAAGCGGTATTTGTGTGAAGGAGGGAGCTCACCGGTCAAAAAAATTCCTAATTGCTCCTTTCTTTGATAGGGGGGCTACTTGTCTTTGCTTCTCCTAAGCTCGATTTCCAATCTTAAACTCTCATATGCTAATCTAGGTGACGCTAGCACTTCGTAATTAGTCTCACGAGATTCATAAGTTGATTCTATAATCACAGTTCCATTCAAAACAGCTGATTTTAATTCCTCAATTTCTTTAATGAGACGATCTAAAGACTCAATCTGTTTATTTGTTGCATTACTCTCTTGTGGCATAGAACTTCACTACCTTTCTCTTCGTTTTAACTTTCTTTTCTCCTCCTGATTTCTCAGGATGTTCTTTGTTATGACAGGCAAGACAAACAAGCTCTAGGTTATCTATGTCCCAGAACTTAGTTATATCTTCTCTTGCTTCGATTAGGTGATGGACAACTACTCCTCTTGTGACTACCCCTCTGCGTTGACACTCTTGACATACACCAAAGTCTCTTGCTATGACTAGCTCTCTAAGCTCCCTCCACTTGTTCGTCTTATAGAGTTTGTCTATCTCGTCTCTAGGCCTAGCTTCTTTCATTTACATATCTCTCTTGTTCTTTCTAAACATTATTCATCCTCCCACTTTCTCTGTTTCTTTTGATATATAAGTACTAACCAACGCTCGCTGCACTTGAAGAACACCGTCCACTTCTAGCTCAGTAACATCAAGCCCAAGTCTTTCTTTCAAAAACTTAGCATTGTGTTCAGCTTTAATTGTTTGCTCAGCGATGAAATAATTTAGTGCCGCTACTTCATCCATCTTTAACCCAACTAGGCTAATGATGTTCATAAACAATGTGGCCAGTTCATCCATATCTTTCTCTGCTCTTATCTTTTCAATTAACTTGATGTAATCATAGTTATCATTTATTTGATGTACCTCCCAATATTCGTCTGTATGTTCTGCTCGCTGAAATAGCCATGGCCACAGTAACGAAGATTGTACTTATCGATCTCATCTGGTGCTGCTTCCCTGGTCATTTCAATGATGGAGTACTTCTTTTTAATTTGGACTGATTGGACAATTCTAATTGGATCATCTGTATTTGGTTGTGGATACTTATTCGATAGTGATACATACCAGTAGTTTCTCATTTGATCTTTCTCCTTTTGCGAAAGGGAACAACTTCATTACTGTCCTTTCGCTTGTATGTATCAACCTTTGATGGTCTTCTAAATTCCCAGACTCCCCTGCTGCTACCATCATGAACAGTAATTACTTCATACTTCTGTTCTAAGTATTGCGGTCTATACATTGTCGTGCCTCCTTTACGCAAAATAAAAAGACCATCCATAAAACATGAATGATCTTTACTTAACTAATTCATCAACGTATTTTTTAATTTTTTTCTGATCTGATTTGTTTAATTCTTTGATTTCTTTCTTTATATGACTCACATCATTATTCTCTTTGCTGTTTCTTGTGCCCCACCAAGGATGCCAAAATAAATGTGAGCTACTTGAACTGCTCTTTACACTAGAACTTTTGCTGCTAGGTTTACTTGTTTTTGGACTAGTCGACTTAGCTCCACTACCTTTCGACGTACTGCTGCTTTTACCAGAAGTATGCGATGATGAGTGAGAACTAACATGTGGCGCACTGTGAGTAGAAACATGAGGTGAAACGTGTGGCGAAACATGCACAGAGGCATGGGCAAATCCAATTAGAATTGCTGGTAAGGTGATAATGGATAGTAACTTCATAATTCCTCCTAAAATAAAAAGATCACTCTTTGAGTGGTATTTTAACTATTAAATTCATTTAAATATTAGCTTTATATCAGGATCACGTCCTAAAAAATTTTTGTAATACTTCTGCAATTCTTCTTTATTCATGCCATTTTCTAAGCTGTATCCTTCTTTTTCTGTTTGCTCTGGAGACACTGCTAAATGTATTTCTCTATATTCTTTATCCTTAGCAAACTGTAAAAATTTCTTTAAAAAGAATGTTGATATCCCTCTATGTCTACAATTAGTATTTGGAACACAAATAAATTTCAACACTAGATAAGGACTACTATTACGGCGTAATTTCAGATAATTTTTCCCTGAGTAAAAACTCATGATAAATACTTCTTCTTTCCCATCAAGTAAAGAAAATTTAACTCCATCATCAGTAGTCAATTTAGATTCAAACTTGTATTTAATATCTTTATTTTTAAGTGCTTTCGGTAATCCCCATAACTTTACTTGTTCTTCCATATCCATTAATATCACCTCAGTAAAATCTTACCACAGATATTGTGAAAATAAATACTAAGTGTATAATTTTAGTTATCAGCGAGTGGTCCGTTGAAATACAAACAAAAGGAATTTAATATGAGTGATAAAAAAACGCCAGAACATAGTTACAACCGCCCTGCACCTATATACGAAGAGCGAGGATTGGGAATTCAAGTTCCAACTACCAATCAAGTTAAACCGCCAATAGAGAAGAAATAATTATTCCTTTTCTATAAAGAAGATAAACATTATTATATTCTGTTTAATATCTATATATATATGTTTATCTTCTGTTTTATATTTATCTCCGTTGAACATTTTTAAAACTTCTTCATATTCTATTTTTTCAGTTGTACTAAAAGTTTTGCCTGATAGCATTAGTTGTAGATTATCTTCTATATCCCCTAAATATTCTAGAAACCCACTCTCTATAAAAGTTTTCTCTTCATTACGCTCAAACAAATAAATAGCAGGATATTTATTGGAATTATTATACAGAAGTTCTTTTAAAATATGTCTGTTTATTAAATTGGGTTTTCCCTTCTCATTAATTTTATTATCGATTTTCTGTATTGCTTTATCAATAACAAAAGGGTATAGAGTAGTTGTAAACAGTATACTGATTAGGACTCCCAAAATAAAAACAATCAATATCTGAGAAATATTCATATTTTCAAATTTCAAATTTATATTGAAATATTTATATAATAAAATTGAAGCAATTAACGTAAAAAAAATATTTAACGCTGAAAATGCCGATAAAACAATTATTTTTTCATCTTTTCGGTCTTTATTAAAATCTAGTAAACCTTGCTTACTTAAATACCAATAGCTTAAAAAACCTGGTATACCTGTACCTATTATAGAAAGAATTTTTTCCATATTATCACCTTTTTTTCACAATGTTTTTGGCTTAACTTTCAAAATAATCCTTTAAACCCATAATCACTTTTTATTTATTATATAAGTATTATCTTAACTAAGACTTTAACATATATCTATAGAACAAACACTAAATACATAAAGGAAACAAAATGTTTTGATTTATATATAGTTTTTGTCTATTTCTAAACAATTTTATAATAGACAGCAACATATGAACTAATGTTGTAGGAGCTGAACCCCACATCCTTTAGTTTGTTTGCTGCTGTCTATCAAGCTTAATCATGTGACAATAGACAACGATGTTCTTTTTTATTTTGTCTCAGACCTATCACTAATCTTTCGACACTACCATAATATCACTGGTAAATGGCTAAAAACCGCCATCATTCCGCCAAAAAACCGCCAAATTATTTATATGCAATTATTCTTCCGTGTTTATACGCTTCTGCGAACTCTACTAGAGCTTCCGACTTCATCCGTTGTATGCTTCTTTCTGAATAGCCCACTTCACGGCTAATCCTGTAGTTTGAGAAGCTATCTGGTACACAGAAGCTGTAGTAAAGTATCTGACGACTAATAAGACTAAGAGACATCAAAGCCGCTAGAATCGCATCTCTCTCCGCTTCTATATCCATCATCTGGACCAATGCATCCTCTGCCTTGTTTCCGTATTTCGGTGCCTTCGGCATATCCGTAATAATCGGCGACTTAATATCTATCAAAGAGCGACCTGCTATACGCTCTAAACGTCTAAAATTCTTTAAAACATTTCTAGCATTATCTCTTGTTTGTTTGAAATCTACTTCTCGTAATAAATCCATCAAGCAAAATCGCTCCTTTTATGTTATAATGAGAGAAGATTTTTGTTACAATTCGCCATACTATGTAGGGACAGCCCATTACTGGCTGTCTATTTTTATATAAAAATACTATAGTAGTTATAATTTTAAGTTATAAATAATAATATGAATTTCTGTTATCATAAAATAAACAATGTTTTTTATCTTAAAAACTCTGGAGGAAATTATGCCTTTTATTGTTTATTTTTTTATGACATTTGTTATCATTTATATTCCTGTACCAACAATTATTTTTTTATTTTTTAAATTTACAGAGCAGCTTACTGGAATTGTAATTATATATAAATTACTTCTTTTAATTTTATTGATGTTAGATATCAAATTAGGATTCAACTTACTTTATAATAAAAAAATTAAAAAAAGAAATTACATCACTTTTCTTTTGCTCAACATATTAGAAGAACTTGTGCATATTTATTTCTTTTATACCTATCACAAGAGTATTCTCTTTATTTTATGCATTGCTCAAATACTTTTATTAAGTTGTGCTTTTTTATTTCCTCTATCTAAAAATTTTCGGAATTTTTTATTTTAATAACAAATATAATATATCTAGACAGCCACAAAGTGACTGTCTATTTTTATGTTCTTTTACCACAAACTAGAAATCCCGTTCGCTTGATTAATCCTAGCTTGTAATTCTAAATCTGGTTTCCATTTTGGGATTAAATCTATAGCTTCTATGAATCTAGCTTTTGGAATATCCATATAAGAAGCCACATCAAATACTGCTTTCAATTGATTGTAACAATTACTAAACGCAGCTCTGTTTATGCTCTTATTCTTATAGGCATTACTTTTCTTACCGCCTAGTATTTTTATTACTGTAGATCGAACTAATCCCTGTATTTTACGACGTTGACTAGAATTGATGATCGTTTCCGTCTCTAATTTATCTAATAGTTCATTTACTGCTGCTAAATTTCGTTCATGTTTTAGCGCTGTTTCTAAAAGCAATTCGGTATTACTAATCGGTGGTGTTACTTCCTTCAATTGATTTTCCATTTGATTGAACCGTTCAATATAGGCCATTGCAAATTGTGCACCTTTGGCTCCTGTCATACGTGTACTGTATAACTCACATCCTTTTTTAGTTAACAAGTAGTTTGGTAGTTCTTTATTTTGAGAATTTGTATACGTTGATTCAATAAAATAGGACTCGTGATTTTTCACGCCACCGATTTGTTTGATGATATTTCGAATATCTTTCAACACGTTGTCATGTGTACGCCCCACCATTTCCGCTACTTCGTTACTAGTAATCGTTCTTTCGATTTTTTCCATCCATAATTTCTCCCTTCTTCAAAAGCTTTGCGTTAGCCGTTCCATTCTGGATCGACTTTTGTTCCAAACGGCGTTTTTTCTTCTTGATTTTCGATTTCGTCTTTCCCATTATTTCTTATTCCCCTCTTGGATAATTACTAACATGACAATGAAAAGTACAATAAAGATAAAAGGATAGATCATTCTTTTTCCTCCTGTTCTAATCCCCATTGAGCGAATGCTGCTAGAACTTGGAATTCTTCTCTATCACTTAAGTGATCGTAGTAATTAACAATTTCTACAGGCATTTTTTCAACTGCTTTTCTTACTAAATTCATTGGATAGACAGGTTTGTTACATTTACAAGTTTTCTCTTTCAACCACTCCAACACGATTTTCTGGTTGTCGTTAAGTTGTGGTTCATCTTTGACTAAGCTATCAACCAGCTCATAAGCAGTTTCGGTTTCCTCTCTGATCCTTTCTATAGATATCGCTTGATGTAACGCATTATCCAAGTGTTCTCTGATATCTAGCAGTTTGTCTTTGTGCTTCATCCTTCAGCCACCTCTTCCACTGGCACAGCAAATGGCCAATATCTTTCATCAATTGCTTTGATTTCTTGTTCTGTGAATTTCATATCGTCGAAGTCATTATTATCGGCTAGTTCAATTTCATCGTCACTCTTCATTAAATAAGCCCCTTCGATGTCTGGAAAAAACATTTCTGGTGACGCGATTATTTTCGGTAAATAAACATAATACAACGGCTCTTTCTCGACCTCATAGCCGTCTTTCATACGGATGAGGGTTTCGATTGGTTTATTTTCGGATTTAGCAAACCACTGATATAGGGCGCTATCGGTGTCTCGTTCCTCCCAAAATACAAGATATCCAAAAATAGCATTATCTAAATCATCTTTGTTCTCTTCAAACCAATCAGCCACAAACTTCGGCACCACTGGCTTCTGCGGTTCGTCTAGTTGCTTGACTTCTTCTAACAACTTTTTAGCTTCGCTTAACCCTTCTATTTTCCCTTTATTAAAATCAGATACATGAGAATTACATTTAAATTCGTCATTTCCATCTGTCTGTTCAATAGTCACTGAATTTGTTTTTAAAGCAGTACACTTTAGATTTAGCTCACGAATAATATCTTCAATTATTTTCATCGCTGCTCCTCCTAACTAAAATATTTAACTAACTGTTTACCAATCCATCTACCCATATCTACAGGTACGGCATTTCCTATTTGACGATAAGCGTCGTTATCTGTACCTTCAAATCTGAACCAGTCTGGGAATCCCTGGAGTCGTTGATATTCCAGTACGCTGTATGGTCTGATATTATTACCATCATCAACTAAGCGGGTGCTACGATCTTTGGCATAATGTGCGACGCAAGTCGGCGCAATTCCGTCTCTCGTTGTAATAATCGGTTTGTCACGATACTCTCCATTTAGCCGCTTGTAAACGTAGTCTGGAATATGGATTTCAGGATCATTTTCTAAAATATCCCCAACTGTTATTGGCGTTTGTTCGACAGCCATTGGATATTCAAGATTATCAAATGGTTTCCTCGTACCTATGACGATCAGCCGCTTCCTTTCCTGCGGTAACCACCAATTCGCGTTTACAGGACATTCGACTCGTACATAGTAATCAGGTAGTTTTGTCATACACTCCATTACAACTTGAAATTTACGCATTCCAGGAACATTTTCAATCACATATGCCTCTGGTTTTGCAAGTGCAATATGACGAAAGAAGTGAAGGAATAAATCATCTCCTGTTCTTGTCCCGCTTATGTCAGCGATGTTCGAGTATCTCGTACACGGAAAAGTACCGATGTACACATCTGCATCTTGTTGATCCAACACTGTAATTTTAGTGATATCACTTTGATTGATTTTATGATCAAAATTCTTTTTCAAAGTATTGACTGCTTTTTGGTCAATCTCGAAGGATTCTAAAATTTCGATTCCCGCTTCTAGCATGCCTAAATCCATACCGCCTGCACCGCTGAAATAACTCTTCGCAGTTATCATTTGCTATACTCCTATCTCCTTGTCCATAATAAGAACCACATCAAATCTTCTGTCGTACCGTTTAAATAAAGGTTCACTTCTGCACCAATCGCAACTAGAATGCCGATAATTAACAGGACAATCCCTGCCACTGTATATTTTTCCCCTTTTCTACTTTTACAAATAAGGTGAAATCCTAGAATTGCTAATAAGCCACCAATCACACACCAAAATATTGTTAAACCTATCATTTGCTGTCCTCCATATTTTCCACCCCCAATACACTACATTCCTTAACTTCACCACCAAATTTTTCCGCAGTTTCCCTTGCATTTTCATAGCTACGAAACCACTGAGAATCTTGTAATAAAGGAGTTAAATTCAATGAAGCAACATTTATAAATTGATTACTTTTTCTGTAAAAATATTGACCAAACTTAATTACATAAAATTTCATTCGCCGTCCTCCAGTAAATCTTCTAGCTTCACAAACACACCATCAACCATTACACCTTTACGTCCTTCGATTTCGTTGTATGCTTGGTTCAGACACTCGTACAGATCCATATCGTTTTGCATAGCTAAAATAATCAAGGTTACTACTACGTCTCCAATTCCGTCTCTTAAACCATGCTTATCTTTTCTAGCTAGAGAAGCAGCAACCTCACCAACTTCTTCGACCGTTTTAAGCATTTGCTTGCTAGAATCAGCTTGATCCAAGCCTTTTTCTCTTGCCCATTTCTCTACTTTTGTAATTAGTTCGTCCATTGTTTTCCTCCTAAAAAATCATCTGCCAAAGCAGTACACCAAATTTGACTACTCCTGCTAATACAATCATTGCCATTGCCAAAACAAGTCCACATCCTAAAAAATTAGCAGCGACATCTAGTAAGTATTTAAAATAATTCATTCTGCAGCCCTCATTTCTGAAAAAGAAACAATCGTTCGACCACCATATCTAACCACTAAACTGTCATCTTCTGGATGAGTAGTTTTAATGGTGATCATTGCTGAATTGTCATAAACTTCTTTTACGTATCCTTCAAACGGATATAACCATGGCGTATCACGCTTTGAATCGCAACAAAAGCATTCGACTTCTTGGCCAACTTCTGGAATAAAGTTCTTTTTTCTGCTCATTTGATTCACCTCTTTTTCATCCAAGCCTGATTAGATTTAGCTTGTTTCCTTTTTTCCTGCTCAAATTTTTTAGATTGTTTATTGGTATTAGGATTCTTAGAATAATCTTTCACTTCTACCACTTCACCATTACTTACATAAGCGGCTAGTTCGGCCATTTCTTTTGTGTTATATCGATTTGCCTTTTTCAAATCAGGGACTCCATATCCTTCTGAATCGACATAACACATTGCTTTTACAACGTATGCCACGTTCAAACCTCCAATACCTAATTTCTAAATGCTCTGCGCACTGTATACGCTTCGTTAATGATTTTCTTCAATGTATCCGACGGATAGATTCGATGTTTTACTTTCTTAACATCTTCCTCATGCATCCAATTAAGTTGTTCTATCGTCTCGTCATCAAGGGAAAATCTCGGCCTTTTCTTAGGTGTCCCACCTGTTTGTTTTGGCTGTCCCACCTATGCTATCGCTCCTTTGCCATGTTTTTCCAAAGCTTTATGAATGCCTTTAAGATAGTCATCGAATGTTAACCCGAGCCATCTTTTTTCACGATACAACCGAGGATAGAGCTGAAAAATGAAATACGGACGCATATAATAAACAAATCGCTCTTTTGCTTGTTCCTCTGGAATTTGATTTACTTTTTCATCTCGAATTCCTCTGTAAGCTAGCCGTAAATCTTGTTTTGCTGACTCTGTCGTGGTGATTTTCTCTAAACGATGTATAATGTCTAAGTAATCCATTCGTCACATCCTCCTCTCAAAATGGCACATCTTCGTATCCACGTTTTAGCTCTTCTTCTTTGCGTTTGTTATATCCTTCTGGATCATCAAGCCAATTAGGAATAGGCTCTTTACGTGTTCTAGGTTGAGAGTTGGAAAAAATCTTTTTGTTCTTCTTCGCTTCCCAATCTTCTTTCGCTTTGATTGCATCCTGTAGTGTAGAAACGTTATTTGACTTCCACGTAGTAAAGATTTTATCCACGTATTTTTTTAGACCGTACATTTCCACGCTATTCTCATAAGCGGATTGAAAAGCAAACAAAACAATTTCTGATCCCCAGTCACGAATCCATGGACCTAATGCTCCTTGCAAAACGCCAGTAGGTGGTTTTCCCCAGCTTTTTTGAATGAACTCGTACACGCCTATATCTTCTTCATAATCTTTTATTTTATTTACTTTACTTTCCTTTACTTTACTTTGGGGATTAATGTCATCATTAACTCTTTCATCTTGTGTATTATTGTTTGCATTAATTACGTACTTAGTTGGTTTTGGTGATTTCCTTCTTTTTGTTGCTTCAAAGTATGTGGCTTGGATATTCTCACTCGTAAGCACCTCGACCGAGTCAAACAGTTTTTTATCAAAAAATCCCCATATGACTAAGCGGTTCACTATTTGATTGAGCATTTCCTTACTTACTCCGGGCAGGCGTTTTAAAAGAGTAGCTTGCGTTAAATCATTCCACAGAATGAAATATCCTTTTTTGTATATCGCACAAAGCAGTTTGATTACCGCAATTTCTCCTTTTATGCCAAACTCCCCAGCAATAGCCTCTATTTTTTCATCTTCGAAAACATCAACATCAAGAGGAAAATAATCAAGACCTTCTTTTGTTGGTCTTGCCACACTATCACCTCCTTAGATAAGCGAGAGAGAACTCTCTCGCTATAGTGGTGGATTCATTGAATCAAATAATGTCGTTTGTTGATCAAAAGGGAAGGTCATCATCTGAAATATCTACTTCTTTTCCCTCAAAATGAGGATTCATATCATCAAATAATTCTTCCTGTTTGTTCTCTTCTTTTGGCATCAATGAAGAAACTTTGTCACTTAAACGTCTGATCAAATCTTTTCCAGTCACTTCATTAATTTGTTTAAGATCATCAATTCCATAAGCTTTGATTACTTCTTCTTGTGAAAGATTATTTGCCTTAGCAATCACATCTGCTAAAGTACAAATCTCCTCTATTTGCTCGTTCGTTACAAGAGGTATTGAAGTTTGTTGTTCTAGACGATCATTTAAAAGAATGTCTGATGCTTTTTTCATAGCCTCTTGTTTCGCATTTTTCGCTAACCATTCTATATACGAACGATCTTCTTTCACTATTTCTCCAAGAGTGCGTCCTTTATATTTACCAAATGTTACCTTCATTGCTAACGCATCTTGTTTATTCATTGTTTCCATTTGTTCTCGCTCTGAAAAATCTTGTAAATCTTCCATATCCTGTGTGAATACTTCAGATAAACTAGCAATCGTTAATGTGGCATCTATTTGTGCCCTTTTCTTAGCCATTTTGAGACACGTGTTAGCCAAGGTAAACGGATCTTGTTTGATGTATTTTTTTTCTTTGGTATTACAATGCCCCATACCTTCAGTTATTTTCATTCCATCTTTTGATAGTGTGCATTTGATCGTATAAGCAAAAAATCCGTTGTCATAATCTTGAATTCGCTCGATTTCTTCATATTCACTTGTTACTCCAAACAACATTTGTATTTTTTCCGCACCAGGCTTCAGTAGAGTAGGTTTATTAGTTCCAGGTATCACACCAAAATCTTGTCCACTCTTCAAGTTATTTTGGACAACATTTTGAAAATTAGCGATGGCTTGGAGTTGTTTCGTAACTTTATCTAAATCAGCTCCCATAACCATGTCCATAGCGCTATTCTTTTGTATTGCTACTTCATTATTCAATTTAACTTTTCACCTTCACTTTCACTTCTGGCTCTTTGATATCAACTGTTAGATTTGGAATATAACAACCATTCTCATCTATTACTCGAAGATCATCCGTTAGTTGAAACACACCGTCAGCAATCAACTTCTTGATGTCTAGTTTCTTTGGTTTGTATTCAGTTGATTCTTTAACCAATTCAGGATGTTCGTTTCGAAGGTATTGAATAAATTGTTCTTTCTCTTCTTTTACTTTTGATGGTTGTAATTTAAATTGCGATGGCTTACGCAAATCTACAGGCTTCATCGTCAAAACAAAGCTTTTGGTTTCTACTAGTTCTGCATTTCCCATCAACTGTCTTTGGATAGCGACAGCTTCATCAATTTCTTTTTGTAAATCTGCACATACACGATTCTTTCTTTCTGTTATCTGTGCAATTTCAAGATCGTATTGATTA
Organism: Enterococcus sp. ZJ1622; assembly: GCF_011038845.1. Lineage (GTDB taxonomy): Bacteria > Bacillota > Bacilli > Lactobacillales > Enterococcaceae > Enterococcus_B. The sequence continues at coordinate 241,208 of NZ_JAAKDW010000003.1, read as the reverse complement.
AGCCGATGTTTCTTCGCTTGCTCCAATTCCTCGATTTTTTTCGTGATCCATTCCAAATCATGGCCTTCAAAATGACTCATCTTCATCCTCCTCATCGATTGGTGCTTCATATTGAGGAACTCCCCAACTTTCACTCGTTAAATAGCTGTCTAAGTTTGCTAACTCTTTCATTCTTTTGTCACTCCTTAAGTGTAGAGTTGGCAAGATACGTCAAACCTAAAGTAATGAAGTAAATCCAACCATAGAAAATATTAATTGTGGCGAAGCACATACCCACACCAATGAGGGCATATGCTCCTTTCACATTAATTCGTGTCTTTTTCATTGAAATTCCCCCTTGAGAATACGGGTCATCACATCAGCGAAATCTTCCTCGCTATTAATAACAAAGGTATGGTCTGCAGAAATTCCATCAGCCACTCCAAACTGGTGTTTTAATTTTGTACACTCAGCACAATCACAAGATGTTTTTGCCAATTCATCTTGAGCCCATTTATATTGTTCAAGCACACCTGTAACAACCAATTTTGCTGGTCCAGTTTCTGCTTTGATAATCTCTCCCTGTCCATCTACTGCAGTGACAGCTAAACCAATATTTTCTTCGTGACAAATTATCATCAATTCTTCAATAAGATTTTCAATTTTTTCGTTCATGTGATAAAATCTCCTTAGGTATAATTTGTTTGTTGCCGATTAGCGATTGCACTCGTTGATCGGTCTTTTTTTATTTCTTGCCACTTCTTCTGACGTTCACGCCATTGATTACCTAACAAATCAGGTTTCACATCTTTGTGATATTCCTGATTTAGTTTTTGCATCAAGCGTTGATGCTCTTGTAACGTCATTCGATTCCTCCTTTCGTTTATTGAATTTCTCCATTTCTATTTGATAAAATATTTTTAGAAATGGAGGTGAAACATAATGAAGTTTGAATTAAATGGACTTGATGATTTACAGAAAAATCTAAATCAATTATCTAAAAACGCTAAGGAATTAGATGGTGAACATTCTGTACCATTCGATGAGCTTTTCAATGAAAAATTTATGATTGAAAATACTAATTTTTCTAATATTGATGATTTTATTGAAAAATCTGGATTTGATTTTTCTGATATAGAATCAATCGACGACAATGAATTAGATAATTTCGTTAGCTCCAATACAGACTTTGAATCCTGGGAAGATATGAAGTCTGCTGCTGGTTCAGAATGGGTAACTAAGAGATTAGGTTTCTAATTTCATTAATCTCATCTAAAGTCTTTTGAAGTTGGTCAGCTTGCTCTTCAGCTTGTTTGATCAACTTCTTTAATTTTTGCAAATCAACTTTAATAACTATGTCCTCCATGTTATCCCTCCTTCGTCTCTCACCGTCACCACCTCCAAGAAGAGGAGTTGCCCATGCAAGTAGGTATATGTGCTGTGTTTTTTGTAGTTTTTGAAGGAAATTGCAACTCCTCTTTTCGGAAGTGGTGAGTGTAGAATTTACATAGCTCTCATACGATAATTTAGCTTTTGATCAAACAAAACTTTTTTAGTATAATTTTGCTTTGCTTTTTCAGCTTCGGCTAAATCGTACAGGTAGCATCGACCTCTTTTATCAACTGGTTCAACTCTCCCTTGCTTTAAATAAATATCAACTGTTTTTTCTGAACACCCCCATTTATCAGCTAGTTCCCTTATGGTAAAAAGAGTTTGCTTAGCCTTTGCAAAATAAGTAGCTTCTAGTACTTGTATTTTTTCATCTACTTTTTCTTCAATTAGCTTTTCAATCAATCCTGCTAATTCGCTTGATGTTTCCACGAGTACACCTCCTACGCTGTTGATTTTCATTCATTTCTTTTGCTAAAATTTCCTTATCAGTGAGTGGTCCGCTGAAATAACTAAAAAGGAGTGACAAATAAAATGAAACAAACAATCATAAACGCTTTATTAAATCAAAAAAGAGTGACATTTGTTTTTGATAAAGATGTCCAATTTTCTGCAGATTCTTTAATTAATGCACTACCAAATGACAAAAATTATATTCAAGTTAAAACAGATAATTATGCAGACAATACTAGTCGAATAATTAATCTATCTACAGTTAGTTGGATTCGAATCAAAGATTAAAATGCAATACTTCGAATTAGCTTTGCAATAGCCCAAATCATTGCAGGGCTTTTCTTTTTATTAGAGTTAAAATACTCATTAATGAATTTTTCAATAGAATCACGTGTTTCTTTGCTTATCATTCTTTCTCACCTCCTACTATACTGTTAACAATCTTGTTGCTATTTATTTAGCGGCATTTTTTAAAGCTAATTTCTTTATTCTTTCGATGGATTCTTCAATTATCAGATGACCTACACTTCCAGTGAAACTAAACTTTAATTGACGTATCGTGTTTATAGCTTCTTCATACGTATCAAAAATTTCTAAAGTTTCATTTACCAAGTCATCAATTAAGTTTTCAATACTATTTCTAGACTCGATTACTCTTTCTTCAAACTTTTTCATCTTCTCTCACCTCCTCACGCTGGTTGTTTGACATCGTTAGTAAAAAGATAATTTTAATCTTTCAACTGGTACGCCCTTTGTTCAAACAACTTGAACTCTCTGCTTAAAAAAATATTCGCCTACATCTTCATCATCGATACCAAGCAATTCACATGCCTTCTTAATATCTGTGTCTTTCCATCTAACTTTATTATTCAATTTTAAAGACAAACTTCTTTCCGATAATCCAATAGCAATCGAAAAATTATGTTGAGTTTTATATAACTCAATAATTTTACCTGTCAACTTCGAATAATCAAAAGACATACTGGTCACCCCTCTCTTTTTTGTTCAAATAACTTGAACTTTATATTTATATCTTACCTCCTTGAAATTTGCTTGTCAACAAAAAAAGTTTAATTTTTTTGAACTTTTTTTGTTGAATTTAAGTTCAATACTATATATAATACAAACAAAAGGTGGTGAATAGATTTATGAGAGAAAATACTTCAACAAGATTAAAACAAATTATGAGAGAGCAAAATTTAAAACAAATAGATATTCTAAATAAATCTTTGCCATTTCAAAAAAAATTAGGGGTTAAAATGGGAAAAAGCGCTTTATCTCAATATGTTAGTGGTAAATCTAACCCTGATCAACAGAAATTAGTTTTATTAGCCAAAACTTTAGGTGTTAGCGAACCGTGGTTAATGGGATTCGAGGTAGAAAAAAAGAAAAGCTCTCTACTATCTCTAATCAATGAAACTTCTTCTCAACTCACCCCACCTCGACAACAAAAAGTTTACGATTTTGTAGAATCTCAACTAAAAGAACAAAAGTGTGAAACTAAACAAAAAAATAATCCTCTCACTTCTTTAGAACAGTTTAGAAAGAAAAAAGAAGAAGAAACAATTTACGGAACAACAAAGTGGTGTGGCCCCGTATCAGCAGGAACAGGTGAGTTTTTAACAGATGAAACTTGTGAAGAAATAGAATTACCTATTGAACAAATACCAACTGAAGCAGATTTTTGTTTAAGCGTAAATGGTGATTCTATGGAGCCTACTTTTCATAACGGTGAGTATGTTTTTGTAAAAAAACAGTTAGATATATTTAGTGGAAAAATTGGTGTTGCTATTTTAAACGGCGAAGCATTTTTAAAACGAATTTGGTTCGAAAACGGTGATGTTAGATTAGAATCACTGAATAAAAAATATAAAGATATTATTGTTACTGAAAATGATGAATTCAGAATCGTTGGAAAGGTGGTTATGTAAAATGGACAAAACAGAAGAAATTACACAATTAATCAGCAACTTAGATTCAGAAGAACTTAATCTAGTCATCGAATATATCTATACTCTGACTTTACAAAAAGAATTTAAAATAGATTTAGACCAAGCACTTAATGAGGTTAACCAAAATAAAACTTCTGATGATTTTGATTCTTTTGAAGAAATGATGAGATCAATCAATGAATAAATTAAAGCTACGTTATACAAATCGTTTCAAAAAACAACTAAAAAAAGCGTTAAAAATGGGCTATAAAGAAAAAGACTTACAAGAAGTTGTTGAGTTATTACAAACTCGGCAAGAACTACCCCAAAAATATAAAAATCACAATTTAGTTGGTAACTATTCTGGCTTTAAAGAATTGCATATTAAACCAGATTGGCTACTCATATATCAAATATTAGAAGATGAACTTGTTCTTCTGTTAATTGAAACTGGAACACACAGTGACTTATTTTAGAATAAACTTTCGGGTTTTGCTTTATCTAAAAGCAAAAAGCGGCTTGTGTTGATGGCACAAGCCGCCTACATACAGCGAGTTTCCTCAGCCGTATATTACGAATGATAAAAATATTATATACGGAAAGCCAAGTCCATAATTCTTAGATTTTAATGTCTGAAAGAAAATATTTTGGACTGGCGAAGGAGGTAAATATTTTGTTAATAACAACTACGGAAAGGATTCCCTCACAAAACTATTCAATTATTGGAGAGGTATTCGGTTTAACAACCCAATCTAAAAATGTTTTTAAAAACCTTGGTGCTAGTTTTAAGAATATTGTCGGTGGCGAGATTAGAGCTTATACAGAGATGCAAGAAGAAGCAAGAAACATCGCGCTAGATCGATTAAAAGAAAGTGCTGAAAAATTAGGTGCAGATGCTGTTGTAATGATGCGTTTTGATTCTGGTTCAATAGGTCAAGATATGCAATCAGTCGTTGCATATGGCACTGCTGTTAAATTCATTTAAAAATAAAATCGATCTGTGCCCCCAAACACAGATCGATACATAAAAAATACAGTGAGTTTCCTCGCCCGTATATTACGAATGATAAATAAATTATATACGGAAATCTAAGTCCATAATTCTTAGATTTTAATATCTGAAAGAAAATAATTTGGACTGGCGGAGGAGGAACTTATGAAAAACAAATTACTTACTTCTATACTGTCTCTAGGAATAGCTCTTAGTCTAGGTGCATGCAGCAACACTCATCACGCATCTTCTCAAAGTAGTACAACAATAAGCAGCTCAAAAACGCTGGATACTTCTTCTGAAAGTAAAGCAAAAGAAGAACAAAAAATTAAAGAAATAGCTGAAAAGAAAAAACAAGCTCAAGAAGCGGCGAAAAAGAAACTTGAGGAACAAAAAGCTAAAGAAGAAGCTGAGAAACAACAAGAAGAGGAACGTAAAGCAGAAGAACAAAAAAAAGCTGAAATATCTCAAAAGACTGCTGCTGCTGAAACTATTCTTGCCCAAGCTGAAACCAACCCGACTAGAGATAACTATAATTCAGCCCTTTCTGCTATCCAAGCAATACCTGATGGAAATCAATCACTATCCGATCGATTAGCTAGTGTTGATTCTACAATCAAAGCAAATGAAGCAGCCCAAGCTGAAGCTGCTAGAGTAGCTGAAGAACAAAGACAACAAGCAATTGCTCAGGAACAAGCTAGACAAGCTGCTGCTCAAGCGGAACAGCAAAAACAAGCACAGGCAGCTCAAGACCATGCCACTGCTCAAGCTCAGCAACAAAATAATCAGGAAACAGTTTATATAGCTCCTGAACACGGAACGAAGTATCATCTAAATCCTAATTGTCCTGGGCTTAATAATGCAAACTCGATCGCACCGATATCAAAACAAGATGCAGAAGCTCAAGGATATACATTATGTAAAAGAGGTTAATATTAAGAATATTTATTGTAGTAAGAACTATTCAATAAAGTTAGTGGTAGTTCTTACTTATTAAGGAGTCAAAGTTTAAATTGAAAAAAATAATTTTGGGATTAGTTTTTAGTAGCATAATATTAGGAGCATGTGGAAATACAGCGAGTTCTACTGATTCAAATGCACAAAAAACAATTGATAGTTTACGTAAAGAAAACAGTGAATTAAAATCACAAATCAATGATTCGAAAAAAACAATAGAATCGACAACTTCCTCAAGAACTGAGACAGATTTATCTCAAAAAAAGACATATGGTCTGAATGAAGAAGCAATTTTAAAAGACGATCAAGGTAACAATATTTATAGTCTAAAAATACTTAAAGCAACAACTACTTCTACTAGTCCAGATTCTGTCTTAACTAACGAAGAACACAACAATTTAATTGAAGTTGTCTATGAATATAAAAATTATAATTATCCTAAAGCCATGTCTGTTAAATCTCAATTCCTTTCAGCTTATGATACTAATGGGATTGCTGGTAAAGATTTAGGATATATGCATGGCCAAACAGAAGTCAGCTCCGGTGGAAAGGCATCACAATCAACAATGTGGTTTGAAATGAATAGTGATCTGAAAGATATGAATGAAATTGAAATTGATTATTCTAATGATTTTTCGTTGGATTTTGAAGGTTCCTTATCATTTAAAGTCCCATTAGAACACTAATAAAGTATCTTTAATTTAGCCGATGAAAAACAAATATTTATCATTGGCTAAAATGTGAAAAGCCTTCGGGCTTTTCTTTAAAGCTCAATAAGAACATACATTCGAAAGGAGAAAAACATGCAGTATCAAGAATTCAGCGAATGGTTAGAGAATAATTCTAACTCAAAACATATATTTTTGACTAAATGGAAAGACTATCAAATATCAAAAAATAGTAAACGAACTGGAAAAACAAAAAAGTGGGATGATGATAAAATAATTCGTACTGGCGAAGAAGAATGGAAAAAGATCGTGACAAATACCTATCAAAAACTTAAATCACATTTAGGAATTCCAAAATACAATGGATATCAAGAATGGATTGATTTTATAGAAAAAAACGAGATTTTAGAATCATTTGACAACAGTATTTTGGAGATAGAATTGGAATAACACTTAGAAACAAAAAAGAATTAACACTGAGTTAATTCTTTTAAAAGATTATTTTTTAAATCTGTAATATGTTGCCTAAAGTAATTAGGCTTACTATTTTCAAAAGCCAATATCCTAAAGAGTTTTCTTTCAAGTTCTGATAATAATTTTTTATTCTTTATAACATACTGAGTAATCCCATTATATTGGACATATTCTCTTTCTATATAGTTCTCTGTAATCGGTATTACATCACTTATAAAGAAGATTGATTTTGTAGTTGTATTCCCAACATGGTAAAAACAAGAAGCAATATCACGCTTAGGACGATTCATATAACTAATAATTCTCTGTTGTGCTTCATTATTTCTGTGTTTCCAATTGCCAACAGGTATGGCCCAATACAAAGAATCATGTTCGGTAGATTTTATCAAACAAACAATAGGTCGTTGTTTGTTGTCGTTCCAGACACCACCAACTTCTCTAATTTTTTGATAGATACTATCTTTTCCAAAGTACATTCCTCGTTCTTTCATCTTACCTCCTAAATAAAAAAAGTCTCTTTGAAAAAATCCAAAGAGACTAACTGTAATGTTTCTGTGGCGTACATTACTAAACGCAATTATAACTACAATGTTTCTTGGCATACATTGTGAAATGCTATTGTCTCAATAATGTTTCTGTGGCGTACATTACTAAACGCTTATCTATATGTTTATATTATAGTGTAACGTGAAAAAAAGCAAGAATAAAATTCCGCTCACTTCCGTTAATTTCCAATAAAAAACTACCTAATTGATATTTTTACTTGGAAGTAGATAGAAATGAATGGAAATAGATCATGATTTAAGGAGGAATTTAAAATGACTACAATAAAAAAATACACAAAAAAAGATGGATCAACAGCCTATATGTTTCAGGCATATATAGGCGTTGATCCAATAACTGGGAAAAAGAAACGCACTACTAGACGAGGATTTAAAACACAAAAAGAAGCCAAGCTTGCACTAGCTCAGCTTCAAATAGAAATAGAATCTAATAGTTTTTCCAAAAAAGATTATAGCACATTTAAAGAAGTTTATGAATTATGGTTTGCTAACTATAAAAATACCGTAAAAGAATCGAGCGTTCAAAGAGTTCAATATCTATTCAATAATCAGATATTGCCTAAATTCGGTCATATGAGAATTAATAAAATAAATACAGCAATCTGTCAAAAAATAGTAAATGAGTGGAATGAAGAAAATGCCCCTACTCGTCTCAGAAGTTACACTAAAAAGGTTTTTACTTATGCAATGTCACTCAATCTTATTTCTTCAAATCCAATGGATAATATTTTAGTCCCTAGAAAAAGAAATCATCAAAAAGCAAAGAAAGAAAACTTTTTAGATCGTTACCAATTAAAAGATTTTTTAGGAATAGTAAAACAGCAAGAGAATTTCAGTATTTACACAATGTTCCATGTCCTAGCTTACACAGGACTTCGAAAAGGAGAACTAGTCTCTCTTACATGGAGTGATATAGATTTTACTAACCAAACTTTATCTATCAATAAAACAGGATATTATTTGAATGGAAATCCTTATATCACGTCTACCAAAACAAATAAGTCCACAAGGATAATTTCTGTAGACAAGTCCACAATTTCTTTATTAAAACAATGGAAGTTAGAACAAAAGAAGCTCTTGCTTTCTCGTGGAATACCAATCAAATCTGACGAAAAACAATTGATATTTTCTAGTAATAGCAACAAACTCATTCATAATGCATTTTTGAATGAAACATTAAGAAAATATCCTCAATATAATATTACTCCACATGGATTTAGACATACTCACGCTTCTCTATTATTCGAAGCTGGAGCAAGTATCAAACAGGTTCAAGAAAGACTAGGTCATACCAATATAAATACAACACTAGAAATCTATACCCACGTTACTAAAGAAGCAGAAAAAGAAAGTGCAGAGAAATTCTTAAGGTACATGGATTTATAAAATGGTAGTCAAAGGGGTAGTCAAAAGTTAAAAAAAAGCTCCTAAAAGGCGCTAAATCAACAAATGAAAATTAACATGACAGACCAAATGCATCGGTTGGATCTGTTACCTGCCAATAAATCGCTACTATTTCCTCATAACTGATCACTCGTGTGTCAAAAATGATCTCGACAGCTTCCACATGTCCTGTGTATCCGCCGCTTACTTGATCGTAGTTCGGGTTTTCTATCAGGCCACCTGTATAACCGGATAATACAGATACGATCCCCCGCTTCGTTTCAAACGGCTCCACCATACACCAAAAACAGCCTCCCGAAAAAACGGCTTTTTCCTGATGAATAGGATCTTCCAGTATATGTTTCGAAAAATCATATGTTGCTTCATCACTTGTCTCACCAGTAAGAAGCGAGTAGAAATCCATGACATCTGGGGTCAAATTATTTCGAAGCGCAAGTGGCCGCAGCTCTGCTTCTAATTTTACAAAGGCGTCAGCGACAGATCTGTTTTCAGCCAAACGCTCTTTTGCTCGAGTGAGTACTTTTCGTTCCCACTCTCTTGTGTTCGGATTCAAGATGAGGTTATAAAGAATCGGTGTGAGTGCTTTTTCATTATCCATGGAGAGCCCTCCTTTGTGAAGCGTATCAGATTAGCAACTTTACTGTAACTTATCATAAAACAAGTAAATAAGCGACAAACTCTCTTCAAGGTAGTTTAAAAAACAGATAACAAAAAACCGACCTCCAAAAGTTGGAGTAACCTCCAGCCTTCAAAGATCGGTCGATTCTGATTATTAATCAACGATAATACACTTCATCTAAAAACAAGCCTTGTGCTGGAACGGTTTCTCCTGCATGCTGGCGTACTTTGTTTTCAAATACTTCATCGATCACTTCTAATTTCATGGCGCCTGTCCCGATTTCTAGCAATGTTCCCATGATGATCCGGACCATTTTATACAAAAAACCGTCTCCGACAAAGGTAAAATGAAGCATTTCTCCTTCTCGTTCGACAGACAACTCTTCAATAGTACGCACGGTAGATTTCTTTGATTTTTTGAGAGCAGAAAATCCGATGAAATCATGCGTACCAGTCAATTTTTCGCAAGCAGCAGTCAATTTAGCCATATCCAGTTCTTGCGGAAAATAAAAACTGTGATTCCGTTCAAAAGCAGAAGGAATCTTATTGTTCCAAACATAATAGCTATATTTTTTCCCTTTTGCATTATATCTAGCATGGAAGCGCTCAGGCATCTCTTCGATTTTTTTTACCACGATATCCCTTGGCAGATAACGATTCATGAATTCAAGCATTTCCGGTCGTCCCATCTCTGCGTTTGTTTTGAAATTCGCTACTTGCCCTCTTGCATGGGTACCGGCATCTGTACGTCCTGAACCGATGATCTCGATGGTCTCGCCTGTCATCTGTGTCAGTATTTTCTCGATTTTCCCTTGGATCGTTTTGTCGTCATCACCCAGTCTTTGCCAACCTGAGTATCTCTTTCCGTCATATTCGATCGTTAATTTGATATTTCGCATTTACCTTTTTTGCTCCTTTAGCTGTTGCTCATTATTTCGTTCATTATCTTATGATTGTAGCACAAACAAAGGACGCTTTCTTTAGCCAAATGGAGAAAAGCTGAACACTTCTTTATTTATTATACGCAAAAACGCAGCCAATCAGCGAACTTGCTGAGAGACTGCGCGAAACACATATTCTTTTGTTCATCTTCTTATTTGCCAGATACTTAAACAGGCGATTGGCACATAATTGAAGAAAAAGCTGATTCTCTGGCAAAATCCTATTTTATTCAGTATCGGCAACTGATTGATCGAAGGGATCCTTGCCAGTCCGTAAATCACAGCAAATACCAAACTGATCACAGTCAATATCAAATAAAACTGACTGAATGCGTACTGCCCGTCTTTACGGTACAAAAGAAACAGCAATACCGGAAATAGCAGAAAACCGCTATAGCCTAATCCCGAACCGATATTATGCACCCAAGTCGAAACATTCCAAGTGGCTTCATTCGTATTGATACTGAACAACCCGGTAAAAATACAATCACCCAAGCCATAAAAACCGATCGCCGCTGTAAGTAAACTGGCAAGCGGACGGGAAATCCCTGAAAAGATCTGATACAAAGTAGGCAAAGAGAACAAGAAGAACATACCTGAGACCACTGACCAAATCAGAAATGCCTTTCGCACCGGGCTATCCACATCGCCAAATACACTGATCACATCAGTCATCTGATCCAACTTTGGATAAAAGAATCCTAGAATGTAAGGTGTCAAAAAGTCGCTCATAACCCCTAAAAGCAAAAAATAAAAACCATATTTACGTACAAATTCCATAAGATGCCTCCATTGAACTCACACATGATACTACAGATGTTATTATAAACGACTTGATGCTTATTTGACAGGGAGACACTTGATTGATTTATCAAGTATTGGCTGGATCCATATTTTTCACATTCGGCAACTTTTTTATAATAGATTATCGTAATTCTTTCAATCGACCCTTCAAACCGATGTCTTCACCGTTTCTTTTTCTCGCCCCTAGCTCTCCCACTGCTGTGAATAACAAATCGCTAGAAGAATTCAACGCTGTTTCAACAGAATCTTGGATCACTCCGATGATAAAACCGATCCCCACTACTTGCATCGCGATATCATTTGAGATACCAAACAGGCTGCATGCAAGCGGGATGAGTAAAAGAGAACCGCCGGCGACTCCTGATGCGCCACAAGCTGCTAAAGCTGCTAACACACATAAAATGAGCTTCAATACAAAAGAAGCTTCTATCCCTAACGTGTGGACAGTGGTCAATGTCATCACTGTGATGGTGATCGCTGCTCCACCCATGTTGATCGTTGCACCTAACGGAATAGAGATGGCGTAGGACTCTTTCGTCAGCTTCAATTGTTCGGCCAGCATCATATTGATGGGAATATTCGCCGCAGAACTTCGTGTGAAGAAAGCTGGAAGTGCACTTTCTTTCAGACAAAACAGGACCAGTGGATACGGATTTTCTTTGATAAATAAAAACGTAAGGAAAGGATAGACGACTAACGCCACAAAGAGCATCGTCCCTACTAGCACAAGTACTAACTGGAGGTACTCTGCCAAGCCGGAAATCCCTGTCGTCGCAATCGATTGATACACCAAACCTAAAATACCGATAGGCGCAAAAGAGATGATGAGCTGGACTACATGTGAAAGAGCGATCGACAGTTGGTCTACTAATTCTTTCGTTTCTTTCGCGCGAGTGCGCAAGGCAAGCCCTAATAAAACGGCCCAGAACAAAACACCAAGATAGTTCGAATCAACGATCGCCTGAACCGGATTTTGAGTGATATTGGTGATCATAGTCGTCAAAACACTCTCTAAATTTTGCGGTGCCTGCTGCGAAGTCGCTTCTTGCAACGTGATAGGCACAGTGATGAATGTACTAATAATCACAGCAACAAAAGCAGATAACAGCGTACCAAACAGATACAAAGCTAAAATTGGCTTCACGAATGTTTTATTCCCGACCTTATGTTTGGCAATGGAAGCCATCGTCAACAAAAATACAAGGATCGGTGCGATCGCTTTTAAGCAGCTGACAAAAAACGTACCTAGTATTGAAATAAATGTCCATGTGGGCAAAAAGATCCCTAAAATAATACCGACTAACATACCACAAATGATTCGCTGGACAAACGACATATTCAAAAACTTATCAATCAAACCATACACCCTTTCTTCTTTCTATTTTGAACATCAGTTTACCATTTTATTCACAAGAACGATAGGTGGAATTTTCTGAATTTTATAATAACTTGTTTTATTTATCTGTTTTCTCTTAAAAATAAAAAAAGGATTCTACGTTACTTTTCTTTCTAAAGTACGCATAAAATCCTTTTTTGTCTCTTTTTATTTGTCTATTCTTTGTAGAATTCGGCCGAATGTGCGGTTCAATATCTTTTTCTCACGCACTTAAGCTTCTCCGTTCACGATACGAGCATAGCCATTTTTCAATTCTACGTTCTCTGTTTCTTTGAAATAAAGATAATTGTTTGGATTCCCCTGATTTTGCTGGGTCACCAGTACTTTTGGCTGACCTTGCTGAAATCCAAAGAGATACACATGTTTCTTCAGATACGGTTCAGTTTCTGCATCAGAATAAACTGCAACGATTTGATAACCTGCTTGGCCAGTGCCGTTTTCTGACCACTCAGCTGATACAGGTGATTCACCGATTGCCATGGTCCATTCTCCATTCAAAATAGCCTGCGGGATCTGAAGACCGTATAAATCCACATTCATTTGGCTTGTATAACTCTTATACTGCTGCCCCATCGTTTGGCTCCATGAAGACATGAATGCAGCTAATTGGGCCGATTTGTTCGGATTCCATAAAGTCTGTTCTACTACACTGCTAGCAGTTGCTGATTGACTGACTTCTGTTGAAGTACTAGATCCAGCTGATGCTGTTTCACTGCTTGTTGTTGAAGCACTCGACTCAACGGATGTCGATTCGCTGTTTTTTGTTGAAGAACTGGCATCGACTGATTGAGTAGATGCTGTTGTTTTTTCTGATGACCGAGTACTGCTCACTACGGTCTCTGCTGTTGATGCTGCTTTTTCCTTATTCGTTTCCTCTTTTGTTCCATTGGACGTGCATCCGCTTAACAGAGCCCCCATTCCAACGATCAATAAAGCCCATTTTTTCATTCACTGTCTCCCTTCGACTATTCTCCCACTCCTTTAGTTTATCAAATGATTATTAGAAAAATACTAGTATTTTTATGAATTATTTCTCAAGGGATAACAGTAAATCCTCAGTCCAGACGAAAAAAATTCCCCAATGACGCTTCGTTTACAAACGCACCATTGAGGAATTTAATAACAGCATCACGCTATTAATAGATATTTACTTTATATTTTTCTTGGACTTACTAATAAAACTTGGATTTATAAGTTGGATTTAATGAAATCTTTTATTTCTTCAACTTTTCCCTGGTAAAAAAGTAGAAATGGCATTTTTATCCCGTGTTTCTTCATTTCTTCATCCATATATACTTCATCTCTTTCATTGTATATGACCCTATCAGCTAACGGCATTTCCTGACTGTTTACGTTATAACTAATAAATTCGAGCTCATATTCCGGTTCAAAGGCTGACTTTAGTTCCCTTTGGATTTTTTTCAAATGCACTGACGTTAGAGGAGTAACTGCTAACCCTCCATACCCAAAAGGATATACACCATCTGTATTAATTGAAGTGATCCAAATTATTTTTTTCATGATCGTCTCTCCTGAATGTTTTTGAAATTAGGGCCAGCAGAAATCCAAGACACGTAGACCTTAAGCATTGCTGTGAGGTACTAATTTTTATCTACTTCATTCCAGTCGATGACCTTTCCTAATTCTTTTTTCAAATTATTTTTCATACCTATAATCTATCCTTCAAAGAAGCACTTATTCCTGCAGCTAGTTAGGTCTTTCTAGAAAATCAGCAACCAGTTCGAACGCCATCTATCTGGTCATATTTTGATCATCTAACGTTCTTTTTCTCCGTCTGTGATAACAAATTGTGAATCCTCACACGACTTACTTCTCTTTTATTATATCACTTACCCATGAAACATACGAAAACAGATGACAGATTTAAATCAGTGGATTTTGATCCTATTGACTACATTCCACTATTTTTTGATACAAAAACAGTCGTATCCTTTGGTTTGGATACGACTGTTTGATATTGTTTATTTAATTGTAGGATCATGGCAAGCGTGAATCGAATTCCATAACATGCACTCAATTCTTTATACCAAACAAACATCTAGAATAATAACGAATCTGCTCATACTCTTTATTCTGCTGCTATGTTTGATTATTCCTAAAAGCACCTCACTTATGGTACGGCGCCCCCGCATTGATCCGGAAGGCTCGATAGATTTGTTCGACGAGGATCAGACGCATCAGCTGATGAGGATAGGTCATTTTCCCGAATGAGATTTGGGCGTTGCTTCTTTTCATGACGGCTTCGCTGAGTCCCAAGGAGCCGCCAATGACGAAGACAAGATGGCTTTTCCCTTGGATACCTAATTGATCGATCTGTTTCGCAAAAGTTTCGCTTGTCGGATTTTTCCCTTCGATTGCCAAGGCGTAGACATATTCCTGTTCTTTGATTTTGGCCAGGATGCGTTCGCCTTCTTTTTCTTTGACTTGGCGCATCTGAGCTTCACTAAGATTTTCCGGGGCTTTTTCATCTGGGACTTCGATTAGCTCGATCTTGGCGTATGCTTGTAGCCGTTTGGTGTATTCATTGATTCCCTGGATCAGGTATTTTTCTTTTAATTTCCCAACAGAAATGATTTTGATATTCATGGTTTTTCTCCTTCAGTAATTGTCTGCTTTTCTATTATATAAAAGATATTCTTTCTTTGCCTGTTTCTTTCTTCTTTTTATCTAAAAAGATTTCCCCACAGAGTTATGCACATCATCCACAGGTTTATCCACAGAAACAAGCGTTATTGTTCCTTATTTCATAAGTATTTCTTAAGCAAACATATGTTTCTCACAATTTTATCCACTTTACCCACAGGTTGTGGATAACTTTTGTTTTTGTTTTTCCTCTGTTTATTGCCAGAGTTTTACACAAATGCTGTGGAAAAACACCTTTTATTCTTTTTTCATCTGGAAGCAATGATTTTTCCTAAAGTTTTTCATAAAAACTTCACAGTCTAAAAGTAGACTTATCTTAACGAATAAAACTATACTTACTATAGATCAATCACAATGGAGGAGGAGCACATGGATAGAAAAGATGTGAACTTACTATAGATCAATCACAATGGAGGAGGAGCACATGGATAGAAAAGATGTGACACCAAAAATGAAAAAGAAAAACAATGGCATTTTTCGCAAACTGGGGCTAGGCCTTGTGGGCGGAATTATCGGCGGATTGATTACTGCTGGGATTTTTTATGCAGCAATGGGCGCCGGCAGTCCCTCTACAACTAGCACGAGCGGAAACCAGAATTCATCAGGAGAAACAGTTGTGGAAAACGTCAAAGTCAATGTCGACTCTGATATCACAAATGCTGTAGATAAAGTACAAGACGCAGTTGTTTCTGTGATCAATCTTCAAAATCAAAGCCAGTCAAGCGGTTTTGGCCAATTGTTCGGTCAACAGGAAGAAAACAGCTCAGATGACAGCAATCTGGAAGCTTACAGCGAAGGTAGTGGCGTGATTTACAAAAAAGAAGGCGATACCGCTTATATCGTCACAAATAATCACGTGGTGGATGGTCAGCAAGGGCTTGAAGTCTTGATGAAAGACGGAACGAAAGTGAAAGCAGAATTAGTCGGTACAGATGCTTATTCCGACTTAGCCGTGCTGAAAATCAAATCAGATAAAATCGACACAGTTGCTTCATTCGGTGACTCGAGCGCGTTGAAAGTCGGTGAACCAGCGATTGCGATCGGATCGCCTTTAGGTTCAGAATATGCGAACTCTGTCACTTCCGGGATTATTTCTTCCTTGAATCGACAAGTCACAAGTACCAACGAATCTAATGAAACAGTCAATATCAATGCGATCCAAACTGATGCGGCAATCAACCCAGGGAACTCTGGAGGACCATTAGTCAATATCGAAGGACAAGTGATCGGGATCAACTCAAGCAAAATCGCAAGTACTTCCGAATCTTCTTCTAATGTCAGTGTAGAAGGAATGGGCTTTGCGATCCCAAGTAACGATGTGGTGAATATCATCAACCAGCTGGAAAAAGACGGCAAAGTGACACGTCCGGCACTTGGTATCACAATGGTCGATCTGTCCGCAGTCTCTACCCAGCAGCAGGAACAGATTTTGAAGATTCCTTCATCTGTCACGAATGGTGTGATCGTCACAAACGTCCAAACAGCTACCCCTGCTGAAAAAGCTGGGCTGAAACAATACGATGTCATCACTAAAATCGATGACACTGAAGTTTCTTCTGGCGTCGAACTTCAATCAGCGCTTTACAAGAAAAAAGTGGGCGATTCAGTGAAGATCACTTACTACGAAGGTTCTAAAGAAAAGACAACAACAGTTGAATTGACTCTAGACCAATCTGCCTTGAAGCAAAACCAAAGTAAATCAGGAAATTAAGCAAAAAAAAAAGACTCGTTGTATTCCTGAATAACAGGGATACAACGAGTCTTTTTTTTATTTATTTTTTTCATTCAAGAAATCTTCGCCGACCACTGCATCTTCTGGCAATACCAGAATCCCTTTTTTCTCAGGTGCATTCGGCAAATGCAATTCGCGTGCCGAACAGATCATCCCGAAACTGTCCACTCCACGCAAGGTCCCTGGCCAGATCATCATCCCATCAGGCATCATCGCACCTGGTTTTGCAACCACGACTTTCTGCCCAGCTTCGATATTTGGCGCACCACATACGATTTGTAGCACTTCCCCATCCCCTACTTCTGTTTCAGTAATCGATAAATGGTCTGAATCTGGGTGCGGTACGCAAGTTCTCACGTAACCGACAACGATTTTCGGTTCATTATCTGCTTCTAACTGTTCCTCAAATCCTGCTTCTCTGATCAGACGATTCAATTCTGATACTTGTTCTTCTGTCAAGGACACTTGTCCATTTCCTTCGATCGTCAAATGTTCGGAGATATGGAAAAAGTTCCAAGCGACTGTCTGACCAGTGCTGTCTTTCACTTGTGCGACATTCCATTTACGTTCTACAGTATTTTCTGTTCCTTTATCATCGGCTAGAATGACCATCAAGGTATCACCGACGTGTGCTTTGTTATAAGCAAAAATCATGTTCTTTCCTCCATTATCCTTTGCTGGAATTTATCTTAACAAAAAAAAGCATTCGCTGCATGAGATTTTTTTCATGCTTTGTTTCTCTTTTTACGAAAAAATGAGAGGTGGTGACAAAAGCTGTTTCTAAACACCATTTATTCAAAAAAAAGGGGCATGACAAAAATTTTGTCACACCTCTCTATTTTTTAGAACCAACATGCCGTTATGAATCAGAACAATCGACCAAATAAAGCTGTCTCTCTTAATTGCTTGATTGTTCTTCTTCGTCAGATACGATCAAGACGTCACAAGGTGCACGACGTATGACATAGCTTGCAACACTTCCTGTCATGAAACGTTCGACCGCATTCAGCCCTGATTGACCCACCATGATCAGATCGATATGATATTTATCAGGTAACTTGACAGCCATCGATTCACGAACAGATCCGTACGCAATGATCCCTTCAATAGACTGGTAATCAACGGTCTTCCCGTAGGCTTTACAGTCCTCGATCATTTGCTTCGCAGTTTCTGTTTGCTGATCAACTAAGTTCTGGTCAATCGGTGCATACCCCATAAAATTATAGAATTGCTGATCGATGACGTGTGCTACATACACGGTACCATTATTCCTGCGGGCAACCTCCACTGCTTTCTTGAATGCTGCAAATGCTTGGTCACTACCGTCGATACCGACTAAAATATTTTTATACTCTTGCTCCATCTTGATCCCTCCTAAAAGATGTTAGCTTTCAATCACTTTATTCAGGAAATCTTCAATCTCTTGCTTCGTTTTACGGTCTTTATTGACAAGACGGCCAAGTTCCTTACCATCTTGGATCACGACGAAGCTTGGGATCCCGAAGATACTCCATTCAGCGGCTACATCTATGTATTTGTCACGATCGACTTCGATAAACTGCCAGTCTGAAAAATCTTTTTCGATTTCCGGCATTTGCGGCTTGATGAATCGGCAGTCGCCACACCAGTCCGCTGTAAAGAAAAACACATTTTTCCCTTTTTCTACGTAACCTGCCAAGTCTTCTAAGTTTTCTGGAATGATCATAAATCTACCTCTTTCTATTTTTCTGTGCATGTTCACCTAAATTATACACCTTTATGTCAAACTGACCAACTGTGACCTTTTTTGTACTGAAAAAAATCCGGCGAGAGGATGTTCTCGCCAGATTCGTTAAGTTCTTTTATTTTCCGTACACGATGGTATTCACAGTGGATTTGTCCAGTCCCTTAAGCGTCTGGATCAGCATTTCTCTTGCTGCTTCAAAATCGCGGATACTGAACATCGTTTGATGTGTATGGATATAACGACCCACTACGCCGATAACTGTACTTGGGATTCCTTCATTTTGCGTATGAGCAGCGCCTGCATCGGTTCCGCCTTTTGAAACGAAATACTGATAAGGGATATTGTTTGTCTCTGCGATATCCAATAAGTACTCACGCAAACGAGGAAGCATGATCAGACCTGGATCTTGGATACGCATCAAAGTCCCTTCTCCTAAATGACCGAATGTGCCATTTTTTGTCACTGTATCATCCGCTGCTGAACAATCGACAGCAAAGAACAGATCTGGTTTGAATTTATTGACGGAGGCTTTCGATCCGCGTAGTCCGACTTCTTCTTGTACGTTTGCCCCTGCAATCAGGGTATGACCTAATTGTTCATTCTGCAAAGCTTCTAGCGCTTCAAGGACCATCGTACAGCCGTAACGGTTGTCCCAAGACTTGCTGATGATATTTTTTCCGTTTGCGGTCTTGATCGTTTCTGCATAAGGAACGATCGTATCCCCTGGCAAGACGCCGTAACTCATAGCTTCATCGCGAGATTCAAATCCAGCGTCAAACAAGATATCGGTGACTTCGACAGATTTTTGTCCGCTTGTTCCGCGCAATAAATGAGGTGGAACTGATGAAGAGATACATGGGTAATTTTTACCAGAAGATGTTTTCAAAGTAAAGCGTTGCGCAGAAACGACATATGGATTCCAGCCGCCTAATGGTACAACTTTGAATAAGCCGTTTTCTTGAATTTGAGTCAGCATGAATCCGACTTCATCCATATGTGCAGCAACCATCACTCGTGGTGCATCTTCTTCTTTGTGGTGGCGCAGACCAAATAGCCCACCTAGACCATCTTGCTGTAATTCGTCCACTAATGGGGCCATATGGCTTTCCATGTATGCGCGTATGTCTTGTTCAAACCCGCTTGTTCCTTGAAGCTCAGTTAATTCTTTGATGCGTTGAAATGTTTTTTCTTCCATATTCAATTCGTCTAAATTTCAGACTAAACTCCTCTCAAACTTATAATTGATCCATCCACAAGTATTTGTTTTTTGAGAACGAATCTTTTGTCACTATTATAACTTATTTTCGCAAGGAGCGGTTATTTATTTCAAAGAAATTCATAGAGTGTGGTAGAATAAACACAAGGAATAGAAAGGAACGGAAAAAGGAGGTATATCCGAATGTATGAAGAAAGTGAACGCAGTTATTTCAAAGGCGGACTTGCTGTAGGGATCAGCCTTGGTCTTTTAAGCGGTGTTGCTTCGACGATACTGTATCATCGCAAAAAAGCCCTTACAGCCGATCAGGTTTTGGCGCAGATCAAAGAGTCATTTTTGGAAGAAGGCGCGATCGAAGGCTCTTGGATCTCTTTTGAAAAAGAACCTATCCGTAAATTTGCTGTTCGATCAAATGCTTATCGAGGTGGCATCTCCCGTGTTGAAGATGGCGAAATCGTCTATTATGAATTCCTGGCTGATGCACGTACAGGCACCGTTTTAGACATTACAAGAAAAAAAGGCGAATCAGCAGAATCAATTTAACTATACAACGATCGAAAGAAAAAATCCCGCTATCGAAAAGACGAGTGAACAGTCATGACTTGTTTTCTTTTATAGCGGTTTTTTTGTAGGAACAGTTTTTAATTACTCAAAAAGAAAAAATAACTTAATTTTCCTATGCAGGAACTGGTATTTGCCTTGGCGATACGGTATTCTTAGATAGAATGTGTTTTATAATTATTTATGGAGAGTGAACAATGGAAAAAAGTGAAAAAATTGCTGTATTAATTCCATGCTACAATGAAGAAGCGACGATCTCGACCGTCATCGCCGACTTTAAACGGGAATTACCAGAGGCAGATATTTATGTATATGACAATAATTCGACTGATCATACGTATGAGCTCGCCGTTCAAGGTGGTGCCATTGTAAAAAAAGAACCGCGGCAAGGGAAAGGAAATGTGATCCGTCAGATGTTCTTCGATATCGACGCCGATTATTATCTGATGGTCGATGGCGACGATACGTACCCTGCCGAAGCAGTTCACAGTTTACTTGATAAGCTTCGTTCTGGCGAAGCGGATATGGTGATTGGTGACCGATTGTCGAATGGTACGTATTTCGATGAAAATAAACGTCCATTCCATGATTTCGGAAACAATTTAGTGAAAAATACGATCACAAAAATGTACAAAACAAAAATCCGGGACGTAATGACCGGCTATCGAGGATTCAACCGGGTATTTGTCAAAAGCTTCCCTATCATGAGCTCTGGCTTTCAAATCGAAACAGAATTGACGATCCATGCCTTAGATAAAAAATTCAAGCTAGTGGAGCTTCCGATCGATTATCGTGACCGCCCGGAAGGTAGTGAATCCAAATTGAATACTTTTTCTGACGGGTTCAAAGTGATCATGATGATCATCAAAATGTTCAAAGATTACAAACCTTTGTTATTTTTCGGTATCTGGACGGCCTTCTTCTTTTTATTCGGTCTATTGACAGGGATCCCGGTTATTCGTGAATTCATGTTAACGAGCTTTATTACCCGTGTCCCTTCCGCGATTTTAAGTACAGGTTTGATGACTTTGGCCCTTCTTTCGCTTGTGACAGGTCTGATTTTAGACACCGTCGTCACGAATGCGAAAAAAGAATATGAATTGAATCTATACCATGTTTATCATGAATACAAAAACCAAAAAATGAAGTAGGTGAGGATATTATGTATAAAAAAAAGATATTCTTCTTTCCACCTTTTTCATAACTTTATTTGTATCCGGAATCTCTTTACTTCTTAGGAAACATAACTATTGATTTTATTAATAATTATTAGCTTGTTTAAATTATTATATTTTTTTGCTACATTTATGTCTTCTTGACAATTTTAGTTTATATTTTATCTTTATTTCGCCTTGTAATTTCCTTCTTATTTATTAATTAGAAAAATCAAAAACAGTTAGGAGAAACAAATGAAGCTCTCGAAAAAGATTATTTTTACTTTTATCACTTTACTCATTAGTTATTGTATTTTGCTGACAATTATTTATTCTATCCCACAAAAATTTATTGATACAAATGTGGATAAATCAATACAAATGTTAGCAAATGAAGGGCTGTATCCCACCATAAACAAAGGAAATGCTTTTGGTACAAGATTAGATAATTTCACTGACAACTTGATGATATTTAAAGCCAAATCAAACGCTACACTTAATCCATTAGAAAATGCGATGTTTATGGGAAATTATCCGCGTTATTGGCATGGCTACCAATTATTTTTACGTCCTTTACTCATAGTAATGACTCTCGGCAGTATCCGTACTATTTATGCGACTGTTCTCTTTGTCACAATTGGATTAACTACTTACTTTTTGATTAAGCATAGCGATATTTATTTAGGAATTGCATTTTTAATTGCTATCGCATTAGGAAATGCGTCTACCTTTTTCTTTAGTATGCAATTTTCAAACATTTGGATTTTAACATTATTAGCTACATTATTATTTTTAATAAAACCAAATATACTAAAAACAAATCAAAACATGTTCTTATATTTTTTTATTATTGGTTCCCTAGCTAATTTTTTTGATTTGCTAACAACCCCCATTGTTTCATGGGGTATACCAATAGTGATTATTTTTTATTTAAACAATAAGAAATTAAATAGACCCATAGAAAAACTAAAAAATCAATTAATTAATTTTGTTCTCACTGGTATTTTTTGGGGATTAGGATATGGGCTAACATGGGTTGCTAAATGGTGTATATCTTCAATTATTCTGAGAAAAAATATAATAAAAGATGCGATAAATCAAATCATTTTTCGAACAGAAGGTAATGACGACTATCCTCTACACCGTCTGGAAATGTTAAAAAACAACTTCAAATTAATGTATCCGAAAGTAACGATATTGATTTTAGTAATCACTTGTCTTTTCTTTATTTATATTGCTTATCGGAAACGAAATAATTGGCATCCGTTCCATTTTCTTGTTTTATTTGTCTTAGCTGCTGTAACTCCGTATATTTGGTACAATATTTTAGCTAATCACTCACAAATACATTATTGGTTTACGTATCGTACGCAAATCATCACAAGTTTTGCCATATTGAGTGCCTTTGCCTTTTTAATTCCCCCTGAAGAAAAAAACGATGAACTATTTTTAGAAAAAGAACATATCCATTCTGTAAAATGATTATCATCAAAAAACTCCGGCTATCAAAAATAGCCGGAGTTTTTTTAGTATTCTTATATGATTATTTCGCCAAACGATAGATCGCATCCGCATAGATTGCTGTTGCTCGGAACAGATCGTCTAAGCTCATGAATTCATTTGCTTGGTGCATAGTATCTGTATAGCCTGGGAACATCGCACCGTAAGCTACACCACGTTTCAGCAAGCGTCCGTAAGTACCGCCGCCGATGATTTGTTCGTAGCCTTTTTCGCCAGTATGATCTTCATAGACTTGCAGTAAGGTTGCAACCAATGGATCATCCATTGGTACATAATGAGGTTCCATGACACGTGCGCCGCGTGTGATCGTTGCGCCTTCTTGTCCTGCTGTTTTTTCGATCCCGCTTTCCAAGCTGTCGACTGTCACACCTTTAGGATAACGGAAGTTCATGTTGATGAAGTTCTCTTCTTCTGTCCCGTTTTCTTTGAAAGCAAACAAACCGGCATTCATTGTCAATTTGCCCATTTTTTCATCTTCGTAAGCAACGCCTAGTTTTTCACCGTAGAAGTCTTCATGCACGTACGCTGCTGCCACATGGATGAATCGTTTTGCTGATTCCATAAATTCATAGTTGTCCAAGAACAATGCTAAGAATGAACCGGCATTGATCCCAGATTGCGGACTTGCTCCATGCGCACCTTTACCGACTAATTCGATTTTTACGTAGGTATTGTCTGCTTCGATGGTCCCGCTGACTGGGTTTGCTTCGATAAATTTCAGGAAGGCTTCTTCCATCGCGATCGCTGCTTCTGCATTTGGGACTTCAAGTGCTGCTGTTGCTGTTCCTGGCACCATGTTTTCACGAAGACCAGAAGCAAATGATTTCAACGCGTAATCTCCGGCATTATCGCCTTTGAAACGCAAAGCTAATGAAACATTTCCTTTTTCCCCATTGATGATTGGGAATTCTGCATCTGGAGAGAAACCGAAATCTGGTTCTTCTTCATGTTCAAAGTAATAAGCCATGTCGCCCCAGCCGCTTTCTTCATCGCTTCCGACAACGAAACGAACTTTTTTCGACAATTTCAAATCAAGTTCTTTGATGATTTTCATTGCATAGTAAGCTGCCATACTTGGGCCTTTGTCATCACTTGAACCACGTGCAAAGATTTTTCCATCTTTGATCACCGGTTCATATGGATCTGTATCCCAGCCATCTCCTGCAGGCACAACGTCCATGTGTCCAAAGATCCCTAATGTTTCGTCTCCTTCACCAAGGTCGATATGTCCAGCGTAATTGTCGACGTTTTTCACTTTAAAGCCATCACGTTCGCCATAAGCAAGCATGTGTTTCAGTGCATCTCTTGGACCAGGTCCAAATGGTGCGTCGGGTGTTACTTTCGAATCATCCCGTTCGCTGTTGACACGTAAAAGATTTTTCAAGTCTTCAAGCAGATCATCTTTACGTGCTTCTACTTCTTTTTGCCAATCGATTGTCATAAAGTTATTCCTCCACTTATTAAGTCTTCGTGTCCATGATACCATAAAATGAAGAAAAAAATAGTTTAAAAAATCAGACAATTCCTCTCTCTTTCTATTTCATCCATCAAAAAAACTAGGCTATAATAAGGCAAAGGAGGTTTTTGGATGCACTTGAACGAACAATTATTAACATCCGTTATCAAACCGCGACCGCAAAAGTCACATAAAGGTACTTTTGGACGAACAGTACTGATTGGCGGAAACGCTCAATATGGCGGCGCAATCATTATGAGTGCTCTAGCGACAGTCCACAGCGGCGCTGGTCTGACCACTGTTTTGACGGATAAGCACAATCACATCCCGCTGCATACGCATCTGCCGGAAGCAATGGTACTGGATTGGACCGACAAAAACGCTTGTCTATCGATCCTGCAAAGCGCAGACGTTTTATTGATCGGACCTGGCCTTGGCACCTCTTCTGAGAGCTTGGCACTTTTACGTTTGATTTTGAAGGAGCAAAAAGAGGATCAGTGGCTGGTGATCGACGGCTCTGCTTTGACACTGCTTGCCGCCCATGAATTACAGCTTCCTTATCCAAAGCAGACTGTTCTGACGCCTCATCAAATGGAATGGCAGCGTCTCAGTTCTTTAGCCATCAATGAGCAGACAACAGAAGCAAATTTGAAGAAACAGCAAGAAATAGGCGCTACAGTCGTCCTGAAAAGTCATGAAACAACGATCTATGGACAACATGGCATCTATAAGAATACAGCTGGTTCTGCAGCTATGGCCACTGGTGGCACTGGTGATACTCTGGCGGGGATTCTTACTGGCTTTTTAGCCCAATTCCCTAAGAATGACCAGACGATTGCCGCAGCTGTCTACCTCCACAGCTTCATCGCCGATCAGCTTGCTAAAGAGCAGTATGTCGTATTGCCTACACAAATCAGTGCGGCTCTTCCAAAGTGGATGAACTATTTTTGTGAAAAAGACACATCAGGACAAGGAGTTTGAACATGGAAAAATTCACCGGTTACGTACGCGAACCTTTTTATTATGAAACAGACCAAATGGGGATCATCCATCACAGCAATTATATCCGCTGGTTTGAAGAAGCACGAGTGGCTTTGCTGGATCACTTAGGTTTCCCTTATAAAAAAATCGAAGAGACAGGGATCATCATCCCTGTTCTAGATGTAAGCTGCCAGTACAAAGAAATGATCCGTTATGGGGAAAAAGTGCTGATCCAACCAACGATCGCTAAATACACAGGGACTCGGCTGGATTTTGATTATCAGATCTATGGAAGCGAAGATCAGAGGCTCAAAACAACAGGCTCGAGTAAACATTGTTTCCTTCAGGCTGACAACCAACGATTAGTGAAACTCGGACGTGTCGCGCCTAGCATCGATCAGTTATTTCAGGCGTACGCAGAATTAGATAAAAAATAAAAAATCGACCAGTTCTTTCCCAAGCATTTTTCTTGTGTTGCGACAAAGAGCCCGTATAATGTAAAGAAAAAAGCAGGTGATCATCATGTATGTCGTCAAAGTACTGCACGGTTACATCGATAAAACTGGCTGCCGCACACGGGAAAAAAACCAAGACAATCTGCTCATTTTCAAAGACAAAAAAGAATCAGAAGCTTTCGCCAAGAAAATCGGCGGACGCGTCAAATCGCTACAGGAGATCCGACCTGATTGATATTTCCATGACAAAAAGTTCTAGAAGGCCTGCCTTTTAGAGCTTTTTTATGTGTGCCAACACCTTTTCCTCCCATCTAGACGATTCATCAGTTACTTCACACGCTTTGAAAGCGATTCATGGTATACTTGGTTTATTGAAAAAGAAAGGAAGTTCAAATGGTCATCAATAATCTGCAACAGCAAGCGTATGAATCTATACGCAAACAAATCATTTATTCTGAATTAGCCCCCGGAAGCAGGATCTCAGACAAACTACTGGAAGAGCAGCTGAAAATCGGTCGTACACCGATTCGCGAAGCCTTGATCCAATTACGGAACCAGGAACTGATCAAAACCATTCCGCAATCCGGCACCTATGTATCAAAAATCGATATACGCTCGGCTTCTTTAGCCCGCTATACTAGGGAAAAGCTAGAAAAACCGATCCTTCAGGAATGCAGTGCGAAAATGTCACGTCAAGATCAGCTACGCTTAGAAAAAATCTTAGAGAAAACAGATCAGGCCGTCATCACGCAAAACAAAAAAGCATTTTTCGATTTGGACAAAGAATTCCATCGTACCTGCTATGAAATTGCTGGAAAACTTGAAATCTGGGACTGGCTGGAAAGTTATAGTACTCATTTAGATCGTTTCAGATGGCTACGTCTAACAATCAGTGAATTAGGTTGGGGGCGTGTGTTAGATGAGCATCAGACCATGCTCCAAACGATGATCGAACACAACTTCGATGAGGTCGGATTTCTTTGCACGATGCATTTACATATGATCATCGAAGAACAAGAATATGTGATCCATGAATATCCCGATTATTTCGAAGATGAGACGAAAAAATAGAGAGGTTGTGACAGTGCCGTTCAGCTTTGAGGGCTAAGAAAAATTTTGTGAAAATGGTTTCCCACATTTTTGCATAAATTAGGCTTATCTCCGAAAAGTTGGCACTGGAACACCGTGAATCAGAGGTTGTGAAAAAGCTGTCCTGCATCAAGTAATAAGAACAACCAAACAAAAATAGCTCCTCATATTTTCTTGTTCAGTGAACTTATTGCCGAGAATCAGCAGGTGGAACACCATTTATCCGAAAAAAAAGCTGCGACAAGTCTTTTGTCACAGCTTCCTCTATTTTTATAAGACACTCACCACTGTTCGATTTCTCTCACTTCACTTAAGATGGAACTGCTCCGCTCTTGACTGTACAGCCAAAGCAGTGCTGCATCTAACAAGTAAGGGGAAAACTCAGATCGATTCAACTCTTTCGAAAAACTCATAGCAGCAATCTCGCTTAATGCTCGGATCGATGAACGGTGAGTATAGAAAAGAAATCTCCATAGATCGATCGTCGTCGTTCGTGTATAGATTTCCTTATCTACTGTTTCAATATGATGGAAAAGCTCATGCCCCAAAATCAGATCAGGTGCCTGATCCAAAGAAACCGATGTGACAGTTCCAGTGAGTTGTTTCAGCTTTTCAAGCGGCTCGGCCATCACTCGGATCCCTTCTGTCTCATCATAAGTAGCGAAGGTGATCCGACCTGCCAGTTTTTCTGAAGCGACCTGGCAGATAGGTATCTCCATTTGCTCGCAAATTTTCGAAACCGGCATGAGCGGGTACTGCTTCTGGATTTTTTTGGCCGTTCCTACACCACACGCGATTGCTTGTTTGATGAATCTTTTTTGCTGCGGGACAGAGATCTTCTTTCCTAAAAGGTCGCGCCTGAATTGATACAATCCCCAAATCTCCTCCGGCACTTTCCTTAATTCCAGCAGCAAATCTTCCAGTCTATGTTTGCTTGATATTTCCTGCAACAACGATCACTTCTTCCTCTGGCTCCAATGTCGACACTTCCAAATCCATCAGCAATTGAAGCTGTTCCAAATCTGTTGCGGAAAAATCAGAGACACGTGCACCAAGGCAAAGATAAAACTCCGGTCGAGCGATCAGCTCTGTCTGGTAAACAGCCATATCCTCCCACAACTGTTCGACGGCTGTCATATAATTGGCGGCAGTTGTCTTCAGACAAGCGGCATGACCTCTTTGGACCTTGATGAATCCTTTCTGATCGATGATACGAAGGTTCCCCGCGTTTTTCGAACGATTTTCTTCGCCATATACATAAAAGAAAGGCGTATTTTCTAACAGACAAACTTCTGATTTGGTCAATCGCATATCTTCAGCAGCAAGAGCCAGCGCTTCTTCGTTCGTGATCTCCTTCGTTAGATCCGTCGCTTTGACTTCCGTTGAACCTGTAGCGATTGCTGTGACTTTCGAAGTCTGCGGATCGATCTCCACATGGATTTCGATCGATTCTGGCGTAGCTCCTGATTCGATGGCTTTATTCATCGCTTCATTTTTCAACGCACGGATATCTTCTTTACTTGGCGAAGGAATGATACGTTCTACCACATCCCGTACCATCGCTAGCGCTACTCCGATAGAAGAAATGACTTCTGCATTTTCAGGAATCGAATATTTCACACCCATCTTGTTACTGAAATAAGTGATAAGCGAGGCGGCACCTCCACCTACGCCTACTAGAGAAATCTGATCTTTTTCCAAATGATATTTTTCAGCTAATTCTAAGATCACAGGTTCGATCTTTGCATACGATTTTTCCATGATCTGTGTCGCGATATCCTCCACGGTCGTTTGACAGTAATCGGCTAATGCCTGCATGGCTTTGCGTGCAGACGGGACATTTCCATATGAAAAGTGTTCTTCTTGCACTAATCCTAGAACATTGGCCGCACAGGTATTGGTGATCGTGACTTCTTTTCCGTCTTCCATCACGACTTTGACATAGTCGGCTGGATCGCCTTCTTTTGGCGAGAAAAAGACAACTTTCGGTTTGTTTATTTCTTCGGTCTCTGTAAAAACTGCATAATCCAATCCGGCAATATGCGCAGAACGCGGACCGACATCGATGATCCCGGACTGATTGGCGCGAACCATTGAGCCTCCTGCTACTCCAAGTACTCGGACATCAAGAGAAGAAATATAAGTGGAATGTCCACCGACAATTGAGTAATCGATCGCAGGACGCCCGTTCTTGATCACTCCGATATTGGTCGTCGTCCCTCCAACTTCAAAATACACTCCATTTGACGCACGCAAATACATCAATGAGCCCATCACGGATGCTGCAGGCCCCGAAAGCATCGTCAGCACCGGACGCTTTTTCATCTCGTTTATTTCCATGACACCGCCGTCTCCTCGCATGATCATCAATGAGACATTCACGCCGGCTTCACGTACTGAATTTTCCGTAGATGTCGCAGTATCCAACATCTTCGGTAAAATCGAGGCATTGATAGCTGCTGTTCTGGTTCTTCTCGTCAATCCGTATAATTTGGTGATGTCTGAAGCCATCGTGGTAGGGATGGACTTCCCAGAGGCTGCTTCGTACACGACGCGCTCCGGTTCGCCATTATCTACACCAAAAGCCATCGACGAAACTAAGACTTCTGCTTTTTCTTTTTCTAAGGACGAGATGGTTTCGGAGACGCGATCGAAATTCAAATGTTTTACAGGCAAGAATGCATTCACGATCTCGATTTTTTTCTTGTTTCCAAGATCGATATCATTTAGTCGTGTTTGCCGTTTCGCCAAAAAACCTTCTAAGCCACCTTTTGACATACCGATGACTCCGACTTTAGCGACATCGCCTTCAATCAGGGCATTGGTTGCTTGTGTCGTTGAATGTGCAACGAACACAACATCATCAGGACTGATGTCGTTTTCCTGCAAACAGTTTTGGAAAGACTGCACGACTCCTGCTGCTACCCCTCTAAGGTCATCGTGTGTTGTCTTTACTGAAGATTTCCCAATGATCTCATGTGTGGCATTATCGATTGCTACGGCTTTCGTATGTGTACCGCCAACATCGATCCCCATTCGTACAAAACGTTTCATTTTCTTTTCCCCCTTTTTCTCTGAATGATTTTTCTGACGTTTTGTTAATTAGAAATTCCCGTACAAGAAGAAGGTGACTAAACATAAGATCGCCCCGATGATCCAACCTGTCGGAATCGATTTTTTCATGTATTCCCGAGAAGTCACTTTTGTATAACCTAAGCCCCAAGCGACCCAAGACTGTGTGATATCCAAGTGCTGAGGAGCAATCGTAGTAATCGCAAACAGCGGGAACAAGAACGCAACAGGCATCGTTGGGTTCACTGCTAGTACAACTGCTAAGATCGCTGAGCCAGAGCCGACTAGATTCATTGGTCCGCGGAAAAATCCTAGAGGTGTCAAAATCGCAAATACAAGTGCTAAAACAAGTGGCGATTTCGGTATCAAGTCACCAAAAATCGCTGAGAAATAAGGAGATGCATAAGCTGCAGCATTATTGAACATCGCCAATGTCATCAAGAAACCTACCATTGGCGCTACATCGACTGCCCCATCTGTAAATAATTTAGCGAATTGCCGGCAGATCTCTTTGTAGCCACCTCGCAGTTTCCCAGTGAAGAGCAAAGCCCAGATTCCAGCCAATATAAAGCCTAAAATGATCGGCAAATCTAATAGCACCACCCCAAGAACTGGTAAAAGAACGGCAAGCCAGGAAATCATTGGCGCATCTCCGCCTGCTGTCTGCATATCGACAGCCATTGCATAACGTTTCTTTTTATTCATTGATATATTAGCTACAGTCAGTACAACGATCAAACTCACGACCATCCCAATCATTCCGATTTGGAAATAGTCATTGTAAGTATAGCTTTCAGCCGCAGGATTGAACCCTGCATAGATGGTTTGGTATTGCTTGAAATTCACGATGTTCGCAAATATCCCTGCCATGATCGAACCCATGAACGAGAACAAAGCCACTGGCACTGAGATCCCTAATGACATCAAGATCGGTAAGACGATCACGGCAATCGAAATAACTGGTCCGATCCCTGTCATCGACATAAAAATAATAGCGGTTACAACACACAGTAGACTCATCGTGATACGCGGCTTGTCTCCGCCAAGCTCCACTACTTTTCGGATCAAAGTAGCCGCGATCCCGCTATCTACTAACACTCGCCCGAAAAAGGCACCAAAGAATACATTCACTAAGATCGATTTCGCATATTCAGCAGGTCCGGTAGTATAGATATGCGTCAAAACATCTATGACCCCTTGTCCCTCCATCGCTGGATTCGGCGAAAATACATTCCCGACAAGTGCCAATCCCATCCATACCGTTGCCATAACCGCAAAGCCAACCATCAGATTGTAGCCTTTTACGCAGTACCAGACCATAAAAAAGAATGAGATAACTAACAAAATACCAATAATAATATCACTCATATTGCTCCTCCGTTCATTTCGTTCTGCTGATAAGCTGTAACTAATATATCAGTCTATTTCATTCTATTCTAAACGGATAGCGCTTACATTAAAATTGTAATATATTTCACAATCGTCGGATTAAAAAACCCTAATTATGCTATTTTAGCCTTATATACGCTTCTGTGCTTTATTTTATAAAGAATTGGAACAAAAAAAGAGGAAAGAACATAACTTTTCCGTTATCTTCTTTCCTCTTTATGATTGTTCAGCTTATTTAGCCAAAGCGTCTTTTGCTTGGTCAGCTAATGCAGTAAATGCTGCTGCATCGTTGACAGCAAGGTCAGCTAACATTTTACGGTTGATGTCGATTTCAGCTAATTTCAAACCGTGCATCAATTTTGAGTAGCTCAAGCCATTCATACGAGCTGCTGCGTTGATACGAGCAATCCACAATTTACGGAAGTCGCGTTTCTTTTGACGACGATCGCGATATGCGTAGTTGTATGAATTCATTACTTGTTCTTTTGCTGTTTTAAATAAAGTGTGTTTTGAACCGTAGTAACCTTTTGCTAATTTTAGCACTCTTTTACGACGTTTACGAGTTACTGTTCCACCTTTAACACGTGCCATGTATAATTCCTCCTAATAAAAATAAATCTTCAAATTTCTGTCGTTTGTATTTCTTATTTCATTTTTGCTAGTTGTTGGCGAATACGTTTGAAGTCGCCACTAGAAACCATGCTTGCTTTACGCAATTGACGGCGTTGTTTTTTTGTTTTGCCGTGGAAACGGTGACTTGTAAACGCGCGGAAGCGTTTCAATCCGCCTTTACCAGTACGTTTGAAACGTTTTGCTGATCCGCGGTGTGTTTTTTGTTTTGGCATGACTATATTTCCTCCTCAAAATCTTTCGTTATCCGACTATCGGCTGTCCAACAGCCAGTTAGTCATTCAAATTACTTACTGTCGTTTTTCGGTGCCAGCGTCAAGAACATGCTGCGTCCGTCCATTTTCGCTTTTTGTTCCACTGTTGCAATATCAGCAGTTTCTTCAGCTAAGCGATTCAAGACTTTTTGACCAATTTCTTTATGGGTAATGGCACGGCCTTTGAAACGGATAGAAGCTTTCACTTTATCGCCCTTTTCCAAGAACTTACGTGCATTACGAAGTTTTGTATTGAAATCGTTCAAGTCGATCGTAGGACTCAAGCGAACTTCTTTTACATTGATCACTTTTTGTTTTTTACGCGCCTCGCGGTCTTTCTTTTGCTGCTCGAAACGGTATTTCCCGTAGTCCATGATTCGCGCAACTGGTGGTTTCGCACCAGGGGCAACTAACACAAGATCCAAGTTTGCTTGTTCTGCAATATTCAATGCTTCTGCTTTTGTCTTAACTCCTAATTGCTCACCATCTGAACCGATCAATCGTAACTCACGTGCACGAATGCCGTCGTTAACCATCATATCCTTTGCTATGGTCATTCACCTCCAAATATTATGAGAGAAAGAAAAGCTTGCCGGGTTAACGGCAATAAAAAAACGAGTTCTCTTACAGAACCCGCGCGTACTTCACCTAAAAAGAACCAGTGAAAACTATCTAGCCCAGTGACATTGTCCACTAAGGCGAGAAGCGGGTGCTTCTGCTTTTATTTCTCAACTCAATCAGTTTAACATTTTCGCATAGATTTGTCAATCTTTTTATCAGAAAGCTTTTCACTCTACTCAGGTGTAAGATTTATCGATATACAAACTGCAGCATTATCTGATCCTACGCCACAAAGCGATAAGCATCCAGACTGACAGCACTAAACTGATGATCAACGCGATCCCCCAGCCAAAGACGGAATGGGTAAACGGCAAACGGAGATTCATTCCAAAAAAGCCGGTGACGATCGTGGGAACTGTCAATATCAGTGACCATACTGTCAAAAATTTCATTGTGTCATTCAGATTGTTGTTCAATAAATTATTATATGTGCTAGAAAGCTGGTCTAAGATTTGCGAGGCCAAATTAGTCATTTCTACTGCTTGGCGCGCTTCGATCAGCGCATCATCCAGCTGTTCCTTTTCTTTTTCCGATAATTTCCGATACAGCGCTAAGGCTTTGATCTGCTCCAACAATACAACGTTTTGTTTCGTGCCTGTCACTAGATAGACTAAGCCGATTTCCAGATCGGAAAGCTGCAGCAGATTGTTATTGGTCGTTTTCTCTCTTAATTTCTGATTCAATCGCTGACGTTCACTGTTTACTTCTTCGAGCAGTGGAAAGAAAGAATCTGAGATCAAAAACAACGTGCGGAACAATAAACTGTAAACACTGATATCTGGCGTTCTTTCTAAAAGAGAATGGATCATTCGAATCACATACTCGGTACTTGGGGTCGTAAATGTGAACAGGCCTTCATCTTTCAAAATAAATGCGATTGGGCTCGTCTCGTAATGATTTTCTTTTTTCCGCTGATGCGGCACATTCGAGACAAGCAGCAGCGCTTCATCCAAATAATCATATTCCACCCGTGCACGTTCGTTTTTATCTAGGGAATACGTCAGCATCTCGTCACTGATCCCATATTCTTCCTTCAGATTCTTTACTGCCAACACATCATTTTGCTCTACATTTATCCAAAAATTCTGTTCATGATTAAAAAAATATTTTTCTCGCACACTCACCACTCCTTTCTCCTCCTGTCAGTATAAAGAAAAAAGCCATCCAATGAAAGGTCAAACCTTTGATTGGATGGGCATGGGTCAGATCGCGTACTCTTCTTGGCGGATTTCCGCTAGTTTTTCTTCGATCAGTTTTAATACTTGTTCTTTTGCCTTCGGATCTTCGACGAAATTAAACCGATCGCCGTCAATTTGCATTTTCGGACTTTCGCTGTATTCTTCGTACCACTGATCGTATCGGCGATTCAATTCTTTATAATAATCATACAGGCTAGGGTCAAATGATAACTGTTCATAGGAGCGGCCGCGTTTTTCGATCCGTTCCAGCATCGTATCAAAGGATACACGGATATGGACTAACAAATCAGGATGCTTTTTATGCGCTGCATAAGGCAGTTCTTCCATCATGTTTTCCAACAACTCATCATATACACGAACTTCTGTCTCTGTGGCTCTTCCCAGATCTGCATTTAAGTGAAAGAGTAAAGAATCTTCATAGATTGACCGATCCAATACATTGTTATCTTCTTTCATCGCTTGTTTGATGCTTGCAAAACGTTTATTCAAAAAATAAATCTGCAGCAAAAAAGCATATTGTTCAGGGTTTGCATAAAATAATGGCAGGACTTCATTGTCATCAATTGATTCATAAAAGGCCTGACTATTGAAATGTTCAGCCATCATTTCCGTCAAACTTGATTTTCCGGCACCGATTGTACCCGCTAAAACGATCACGCTCATTTACCTCCAACTCACTTCATCACTAAATATTGTGTTTAACTCCGATCTTTTTAAATATACCCCCAATATCTGGTGGTGTCAATTATAAATTCATCTGTTGATGATACGGAAAAACTCAAAAAAATCTTAAGAAAAAAGTGTTTTTTTGCTAGAAAACGCATTCTTAGTTTTACTTCTCGGTTGGTTTTAGTAAAATAAAGAAGAAACGTTTTTTGAAACCCATTTTGGTGCAAAAAATTCTGTTCAGTAGCGCAACTAATTCAGGGCGCTTTATTTTTTGCTTTAAAGTTACTGTTATGTGAGAAGGGGTTGTATTATGGCAAGTTATGGCCAAGGAGAATCAAGCGGGAAAATTATTTTGATGGGTGAGCATGCGGTCGTCTACGGCGAACCAGCGATTGCTTTTCCTTTTTATGCGACAAAAGCGACGGCATCACTTGAAACGCTTGGATCAGCTGGATACGATCAGCTTTCCTCCTCCTACTATAAAGGAGAGCTTTCACAGGCGCCTCATGCATTGAAAAACATCAAACAACTGCTTGCTAGTCTCAAAAAAAGGCACCACGTCAGCACAAATCTTTTGTTAACGATCGACAGTACGATTCCGGCTGAACGCGGGATGGGCTCAAGCGCGGCAGTTGCTACAGCGATCACTCGTGCCTTTTATGATTATCTGGGCGTTCCATTATCTCGTGATACCTTGTTAGAATGGGTACAGATCTCCGAGAAAATCGCTCACGGCAATCCAAGCGGCATCGATGCAGCTGCTACAAGCAGTCTTGAACCGATTTATTTCACGAAGGGCCACCCTTTCGATTATTTCTCTTTGAATATCGACGCTTTTTTGATCGTTGCCGACACTGGGATCAAAGGACAGACAAGAGAAGCCGTGAAAGATGTCGCTCATCTGTTCGAAAAAAATCCGCATGAAACTGGACAAAAGATCCAGCAGCTAGGATACTTGACCAAACAGGCAAAACAAGCGATCATCCAAAATGCACCTGAAGAATTAGCCCAAGTGATGAATCAATCCCAGCAACTCTTGAAAAGTTTGACGATCAGCAATGATTTTCTTGATTTACTGATTCAAACTGCACAGGATGCGGGAGCTCTAGGTGCAAAATTAACCGGCGGCGGTCGCGGCGGTTGCATGATCGCATTAGCCAAAACAAAAAAGGAAGCCCAAGAGATCAGTCAGGCACTTCTACAAGCAGGCGCTGCTGAAACTTGGATCCAAGGATTAGGAGTACATACCTATGTTTAAAGGCAAAGCACGTGCTTACACAAATATCGCATTGATCAAATACTGGGGGAAAAGAAACGAAGAACTCATTATTCCGATGAATAACAGTTTATCCCTCACACTAGATGCGTTTTATACAGAAACCGAAGTTGTTTTTTCTGACGAATTCAAAGAAGATCAATTTTATTTGGACGATCAGCTACAAGATGAACAAGCAACAAAAAAAATCAGTCATTTTCTTGATCTTGTTCGAGAAAAAGCCAATATCCAGCTCAAAGCCAAAGTGATCAGTCAAAATTTCGTCCCTACCGCAGCAGGATTAGCTTCTTCTGCTAGCGGTCTGGCAGCCTTGGCTGGCGCATGTGATTCAGCACTATCGCTTGGATTGGATTCGCGCGCACTTTCCCGTCTGGCACGTCGCGGATCAGGGTCTGCATGCAGAAGCATTTTTGGCGGTTTTGTCGAATGGGAAAAAGGACATGATGATTTGAGCTCTTACGCTCAGCCGATCGCATCGGACTCGTTCGAAGAGGAATTAGCGATGGTTTTTCTTTTGATCAATGATCAGAAAAAAGATGTCTCTAGTCGTGACGGCATGCGTCGAACGGTTGAAACATCCAGTTTTTACCAAGGCTGGCTCGATTCCGTCGAGACAGACTTATATCAATTGAAACAAGCGATAAAAACAAAAGACTTTCAGCTTCTTGGAGAGACGATGGAGCGAAATGCCCTGAAGATGCACGGAACGACTTTAGCTGCTCTCCCTCCTTTCACTTACTGGTCTCCAGACAGTTTAAAAGCGATGCAACTCGTTCGTAAACTGCGCAATGAAGGGATCCCCTGCTACTTCACCATGGATGCAGGCCCTAACGTGAAAGTCTTAGTCGAAAAGAAAAATTTGCCGATCGTCCAAGACACGTTAATCGATTCATTTAGTAAACAACAAGTGGTTTCAGCCCAAGCAGGTCCAGGAATCGCGATTATTGAATAAAGGGAGATTTATATGATTGAAGTATCTGCGCCAGGCAAACTCTATATTGCCGGAGAATATGCAGTCGTCGAAACAGGACATCCTGCGGTGATCGTTGCCGTGGATCAATTTGTTACTGTCACATTAGAAGCTGCACGCAAAGTTGGGAGTATCCAATCTGCTCAATACAGCGGCATGCCGATTCGCTGGACGAGACGAAACGGAGAATTGGTTCTGGACATTCGGGAGAATCCGTTCCATTATATCCTCGCCGCGATCCGGTTAACGGAAAAATATGCACAGGAAAAAAACATCTTGCTATCTTTTTATGATCTTAAAGTAACAAGTGAACTGGACAGCTCGAACGGTCGAAAATACGGCCTTGGTTCAAGCGGTGCTGTCACTGTGGCAACCGTCAAAGCACTCAATCTTTTTTACGCACTGAATCTGTCACAATTGGAGATTTTCAAGATCGCTGCTTTAGCAAATCTAGCTGTCCAAGACAATGGCTCTTGTGGCGATATCGCAGCTAGCTGTTATGGAGGCTGGATCGCTTTTTCTACTTTTGACCATCAATGGCTGCAAGAACAAGAAACACAGCATTCTATCAGTGATTTGTTAGCGATGGATTGGCCCGGACTTTCTATCGAGCCATTGACCGCGCCAAAAGATCTTCGCTTGCTGATTGGCTGGACAGGAAGCCCTGCTTCGACTTCTGATTTAGTGGATCAAGTCCATCGTTCGAGAGAAGACAAGATGACTGCCTATCAGTCATTTCTCCAAGACAGTACAGCTTGCGTCACTGAAATGATCCGAGGATTCAAAGAAAACAATGTCGCATCGATCCAGCAAATGATCCGCAAAAACCGGCAATTACTTCGTGAACTATCAGCAATCACTGGCGTTGTCATCGAGACGCCCGCGCTGAACAAACTCTGCAACTTGGCAGAAGAATACGAAGGAGCAGCCAAATCCTCTGGTGCAGGTGGCGGTGACTGCGGAATCGTTATCGTGGACCAGAAATCCGGCATACTGCCTTTGATGAGTGCTTGGGAAAAAGCGGAGATCACGCCTTTGCCCCTACATGTCTACAGTTATCAAAGAAAGGAAAAAGCATGAATCGAAAAGATGAACATGTTTCATTAGCAAAAGCATTCCACAATAAACAAAAAAACGAATTCGATGCTGTTCGAATCGTGCATCATGCGTTGCCTCAAACAGCTTTCGATGAAGTAAACCTAAGTACTGGGGTCGCTGGTTTTTCTTTAAGCAGCCCGTTTTATATCAATGCAATGACTGGTGGCAGTGAAAAAACGAAAAAAATCAATCGTGAGCTAGCCATCATTGCCAGAGAAGCTGGATTGATGATGGCTACCGGTTCAGTCAGCGCTGCTTTAAAAGATCCTTCACTGGCGGATACGTATACCGTGGTGCGGGAAGAACATCCTGAGGGGAAACTCTTGGCAAATGTCGGCGCTGGCACTTCTGTGGAAAAAGCAAAAGAAGCAGTCCAGCTCTTTCATGCGGATGCCCTTCAAATCCATTTGAATGCGCCGCAAGAGTTAGTGATGCCTGAAGGAGACCGTGATTTTTCAGATTGGAAATCACTTATCCAGGAAATCCAAAAAGAAATCGATGTGCCGTTGATCATAAAAGAAGTCGGTTTTGGGATGACAAGTGAGACGATCACTGAGTTAGCAAGTCTCGGTGTCAAAACGGTGGATATCAGTGGACGAAGCGGTACCAGCTTCACTCAGATCGAAAATGCACGCCGGCCGAAACGCGAATTGAGTTATCTTTCAGACTGGGGACAATCGACCGTCACCTCTCTTCTTGAAGCAAATGAAGCAGGAACGGATCTGGAGATTCTTGCTTCTGGCGGGGTCCGGAATGCCTACGATATCTTCAAAGCCTTGTGCCTTGGTGCAAAAGCGGTCGGGGTATCCGGCACGATTTTGACTCACTTGATGACTCACGGCGTAGATGCAACGATCGATCTTATGAAACAGTGGCAAGAAGAACTACGATTGCTTTATACGCTAGTCGGCGCTAAGAAAACTACTGACCTCCATCAGCAATCACTTGTCTTTTCTGGTCCAGTGAAGGACTGGTGCGAAGCAAGAGGGATCGATCTGGTGAAATATGGAAAGCGGACAAACAACAGGAGCTGA
Source organism: Enterococcus sp. ZJ1622 (assembly GCF_011038845.1). GTDB lineage: Bacteria > Bacillota > Bacilli > Lactobacillales > Enterococcaceae > Enterococcus_B. Next base: position 201,873 of record NZ_JAAKDW010000003.1, on the reverse strand, counting down.
GACAAAAATCTTGTCTCAGCTCCTGTTTTTCGAATAAACGGTGTTCAAGAGATAGCCTATCGGCAATAAGCCACGACTTTGTAAAATATGGGAAGCTATTTTTATCTGATCGTTCTTACTGCTTGATGCAGAACAGCTTTTTTACAACCTCTAATTCACGGTGTTCTCCTGCCAACTCCTCGGGCACAAGGAACAATATACAGCAAACATGAGAAGCTGTTTGTTGAAATTGTTCCTTGTGCCTCAGAGTTGAACGGCAGGTTCACAACCTCTGATTCACGGTGTTCCAGTGCCAACTTTTCGGAGATAAGCCTAATTTGTGCAAAAATGTGAGAAGTCATTTTCACAAAATTTTTCTTATCCCTCAAAGCTGAACGACACTGTCACAACCTCTTTTTATTTTTTTGTTTTATTAAGGCTGTTTGCCAATATAAGCAAGAATCCCGCCATCTACATATAACACATGGCCGTTCACAAAATCAGAAGCACTAGATGCCAAGAAGACAGATGGTCCAGCTAAATCGACTGGTTCTCCCCAACGTGCTGCCGGTGTACGCCCTACGATAAACTGATCGAACGGATGGCGTTCGCCGTTTTCTTGCGTTTCACGTAATGGTGCTGTTTGCGGTGTAGCGATGTAGCCAGGTCCGATTCCGTTACATTGGATGTTGTACTGACCATACTCTGAAGCGATATTCTTCGTTAACATTTTCAGACCGCCTTTTGCAGCAGCATAGGCACTAACTGTTTCACGTCCAAGTTCACTCATCATTGAACAGATATTGATGATTTTACCGCCGCCTTTTTCGATCATGCCAGGAATGACTGCTTTTGACACGATGAACGGTGCATTCAGATCCACATCGATCACTTGTCGGAAATCAGCCGCTTCCATTTCGATCATCGGTGTCCGTTTGATGATCCCTGCATTATTGACTAGAATATCAACTGAACCTACATCTTCTTTGATCTGCTGAACCATTGCTTGAACCGCTTCTTCGTCAGTCACATCGCAGACATACCCTTTTGCATCGATGCCAGCCTCTTTATAATGCGCGATTCCTTCATCCACCGATTCTTGATTCAGATTATTGAAAACGATCGTTGCTCCTGCTGTGGCAAGAGAACGAGCGATCTCAAACCCGATCCCGTAAACTGCACCTGTTACCAATGCTACTTTTCCGTCTAAGCGGAACATATCCATGCTAAACTCCATTATCCGATTCTCCTTCTCTTATTTCAATTGGTCCATTTGAACCATGTCCATATCCGTATACGTAATATTTTCGCCGCACATTGCCCAGATGAATGAGTAATTGCTTGTTCCTACACCTGAATGGATCGACCAGCTTGGTGAGATGATCGCCTGTTCGTTGTCCACGACTAAATGTTTTGTTTCATCAGGTTTGCCCATCATGTGGAACACGCGTGTATCTTCATTTGCATAGTCAAAGTAGACATAAGCTTCCATACGGCGTTCATGTGTGTGGCATGGCATGGTGTTCCATGCGCTTCCTGGTTCTAAAATCGTATAGCCCATCTGCAATTGGCAGCTTTCGCATACATTTGGATGGATATACTGATAAATTTTACGTTCGTTCAGTGTGATCCCTTCTCCTGTTTCCATCGGTTTCACCTGATCGATACTGATTTTCACATTAGGATATTTATGATGCGCCGGAACGGAGCTGATATAGAATTTAGCTGGGTTGTCAGCATCTTGAGAAGAAAATACGACATGACGTGTTTCTTTTCCGATGTAATAGCCGTCTTGTTTTTTCATTTCTTCTTTTTGTCCGTCGATTTCGATAAAACCGGGACCACCGATATTGATCACGCCTAGTTCACGACGTTCCAAGAAATAGTCAACACCTAATTCCTTGTCCAATGTGATCTCCAACGCATCTTTCGTGGGTGTCACACCGCCAAAGATCATTCGGTCATTATGTGTGTAAGTCAAGCTGATTTTTCCAGGGACGAATACTTTTTCGACTAAAAATTCCTGTCTCAACTGTTCCGTCGAGTAATGACGGATATCCTCTGGGCTGTGTGTATAACGTGTTTCCATTTCTTGCATATTAATTGCTCCTTTATCGAATGATTTTTCCAGAGCCGCACGCGAGAAACTGTGCGACTTCTTCGTGGTTGAATTGGTTGCAGTCACCATGAATCGTATGCTTCAAAGCAGAAGCTGCAGTCGCGAAATCAATGATCTCCTGCGGCTGCATGCGAGACAGGATACCGTGGAGCACACCGCCTGCAAATGCATCTCCGCCACCGACTCTGTCAACGATCGGTTTGATTTCGTGGGTCTGTGATTCCAAATATTTCCGATCCATCCAAATTGTGCCCATCAGCTGGTTCTCACTAGCAGATCGAACGGTCCGGTCTGTCGAGTAAAATACTTGGATATTCGGGAATTTTTCTTGCATCTTCTGATAATAATAGGCAATAGGCTGTTCAGTATTTTCTGGCGCCTCTTCGATTCCCAATAAGTAGAGCGCATCCATTTTTCCAGCCGAACAGATATCAACGAATGGAAGCAGCTGATGGATGACACCACTTGCTTCTTTTTGCGACCATAGTTTCCCGCGATAGTTGATATCGAAACTGACTAAGCAGCCAGCTTTTTTGGCGGCTTGCAACAGTGTTTTCGTCATTTTCTGCCATTTTTTTGACAGAGCAGGCGTGATACCTGAAACATGGAAAATATCCACGTCTTGAAACAATTCATCTAATTGCCATTCCAAATGATCCATCACTGCAAAGCTGGAACCTGCCCGATCATAAATCACAGAGGCTGCTCGTTCACCAACACCTGCTTCCATGTAGTACGTTCCTAGACGCGGACCGCCCAATACCACATGGCTTGTGCCTACCCCGTAGCCTTGCAAGTGCTTCTTTACCGCTTTTCCCAAAGCTTGATCAGGAACTTTCGTCGCAAACGAGACTTCATGTCCATAATTAGCAAGAGAAATAGCGACATTTGCTTCTCCTCCACCATAATGCGCATGGAATTGCCCGCTGTTTTCGATACGGATCCCTTGATCAGTGGATAATCGCAACATGATCTCTCCAAGAGTAACTACTTTCCCCATCTTCTGTTACCCCGCGATTTCTTTCATTTTTGCCGCGTATTGCTGAGCGACTTCCGTTACTTTGTCAAAATCACCTGTAGCTGCAGGAGCTAAAAGGTTGCCTCCTACGCCAACTGTCACTACGCCTGCGTCAAACCAGTCTTTCATATTGTCCAAGCTTACACCGCCTGTCGGCATGATATTCAAATGAGGGATCGGTGCTTTGAATGCAGAGATGATACTTGGTCCATATGCACTTCCCGGGAACAGCTTCACGATGTCCACACCGCTCTTCATAGCCGTTTTGATTTCATTGATCGTCATACATCCAGGCAGATAAGGGATCTGGTACAAATTACACATCTCTGCTGTCTCCTGATCGAAACAAGGACTGACGATATATTCAGCACCAGCCAAGATCGCCAATCGTGCCGTTACAGCATCTAAAACCGTACCAGCTCCAATGACGATTTCAGGCTGATCTTGATAAACAGTTAATAGTTCTTTGATCACTTGATCTGCTTGAGGGACAGTGAAAGTCAACTCGATCCCTGTCAGACCGCCTTTGATGATTGCGTGACAGGCATTCAGGGCTTCTTCTTTTGTTTTCCCTCGTACAACTGCGATCACACCGGCTTTTTTCAAACGAGACAAAATATCAATTTTTTTCATCTTCTCCACCTATTTCCTATTTAGAAATTTGATTTTATAACTTGGAAATTCTATACCCATATTATACGGCAGAAAAGAAAAAATGCAAACGCTTTTTCAATTATTTTTGAATTGTTTTTTCGATTTCCTGCTTCGTTTGTTTTATCGCTGTGATGATCTGCTCTTTCACTTCCTCTGTCAATCGGTATTTCGGCATGCTCACACTAAAAGCACCGATGATCTCATCGCCTTTTACGATTGACGCACCAATACAGAAGATGTCTTTCTCGATTTCTTCATCATCGAAAGCGACATGTGTTTTCTTGACCTTCTCAATCTCTTTTTTCAAGCGCAGAGAATTAGTGATCGTGTACTCTGTGTAAGGAACTAGGGAATGCGTACCTACGTAATCTTCATATTGATCTTCCGTGAATTCGGCAAGTACGGCTTTTCCCATAGCTGAGTTGTACAACGGCCGCGTGATCCCGATTTTCGAGGACATGCGGATCGTTTGATTTTTAGGATCCAGCTTGTTGACATATAGGATCTCGTTGTTATCTAAAACGCCCAAGTGAATCGTTTCGTCAATTTTTTGCTGAAGCTTTTCCAAAAAAGGCAAAGTCAATTCTGCCAAATCCAACTGTTCGATGTTTTTGTTGGCATATCGGACCAGTTTAGCGCCTAAACGATAATTTTTTTCTGCGTTTTTATTGACGTATCCGATAAGAAGTAAGGTATCTAAGATTTTCAGCACCGTCGAAGAAGTCATCCCCGTCCCTTTTGCAATTTCCTGCAAGGAAACATCCGGTGTTTCTGCTAGATAATCCAAGATTTTGGCTGCTTTGATTAAAACAGTGCCGTACGGTTTTTTATTTTCCATATAATACTCTCCTATTTCTTTATAGGAAAATTATAACGGAAACGTTGACGTTTTGGAAGTTTTTTATGCGTTGCTGTATCTTTCTCACATCAAACTTTGATATAGCTCGATGATCTCTTCTTTCGTCGTCTCTCTAGGATTGCCCGGTGTGCAGACATCACGTAGCGCATCTTCTGCGATTGCAGGAATATCTGTGTTTTTTACACCTAATTCCGAGATTGTGGCTGGAATACCGACTGATTTGCTCAACCGATCGATTTCGCCACACGCAGCATCGCGAACATCTTCCAATGACATCGCCCCTGCTCCTGAAATCCCTAGTGCACATGCGATTTCACGATATTTCTCTCCTGTGTAGTCTTTGTTATATTTCATGACTGTAGGCAAAAGCGCTGCACATGCTACGCCATGAGGAATGTTATACCATGCACTCAATGGATGCGCCATTCCGTGGACAAGTCCTAAGCCGACATTTGAAAAGCCCATGCCAGCGATATACTGGCCCAGTGCCATTTGTTCTCGGCCAAGCTGATCGCCTTTCACTGAATCTTCCAGTGAATGTCCAATGATCTCGATCGCTTTGAGATGCAGCATATCTGTCATTTCCCAGGCACCTTTAGTAATCAGCCCTTCGATCGCATGTGTCATCGCGTCCATCCCTGTTGAAGCAGCAAGCTTGCTTGGCATTCCCATCATCATGTCACTGTCGATAAAAGCCACGATCGGGATATCATGAGGATCGACACATACGAACTTGCGATGGTTCGCTTCATCAGTGATCACATAGTTGATCGTGACTTCCGCTGCCGTACCAGATGTTGTTGGTACGGCTAAGATCGGCAGACAAGGGTTCTTCGTGTCCGCAACGCCTTCTAAGCTGATCACATCGGAGTATTCAGGATTCGTCACGATAATCCCAATCGCTTTTGCGGTATCGATCGGTGATCCTCCGCCAATAGCGATGATGCAATCTGCTGATGCTTCTTCCACAAACGCTACCCCATCTTTGACATTTTGGATGGTCGGATTCGGAACGATGCCGTCGTACAAGACGTAATCGATTGCCGCATCCTCTAACAATCGTGTGACTTTCGTTGCTACACCATGCTCGATCAAGCCTTTATCTGTGATCACTGCCGCTTTCTTAAAACCACGTTTCTGGAATTCTGGGACAATATGTTCGATTGCTCCCTTGCCAAAATAAGAGGTTTCATTTAAAATCATTCGATTACTCATTTTTCTCTCTCCTTCATTGTATATACTTTCACAAACACGACCGTAAAACAGCAAGCAACCGGTTGCCCGATCCTTGCGTTTTACCGATCAAAATTCGAAAACAGGCATCAATTCAAGGCTCACAGGGGAGGAATCTGGATTTGTCTCCATGATATCTTCCATATAATGCCACCATTTTTGATTGATCTGCGTTTCAGCCATTTTTGCCCAGCGTGTCTCGTCTTCGATCTCTAGGTACCCGAATAATGTACTGGTTTTCGGATCGAGAAAAATCGAATAACTGTTGACTCCGTGTTCACGAAGGGCTGACTTCATCTCCGGCCAGAGATTGTCATGTCGTTCTTTATATTCCTGTTGCTTTTCTGGATACACCTTCATGCAGAAAGCTTTTTTTAGCATGCTACACACCTACCTCAGCTTTTAAACCTTCCAAATATCCTTCTTTTGGTTCTACGCCAAACGCTTCAGCTAAGCACAGGAGATTCTCATCTGTGATCGTTTGTAGAATCGGCCCTTGCGCTTTGACGTACGTATAGACTTCTGCTGCTTTTTCCGCTGTCTCGATCAATCCGAAGACCTCATCCATGTCTTTTCCTGCACCGTAAATCCCATGCTGCGGCCACAGGACAAGTCGTGTTTCCCGCATTTTTTCAGCCGTTGCTTCTCCGATCTCATTCGTTCCCGGAACCATCCACGGAATGATCGAGACTCCTTCTGGGAAGACAACGAGACATTCTGTACACATCTGCCAAAGCGTACGTGTAAACGACCGTTCATCTAATACATGCGTAAAACTCATCGCTAATAAATGACTCGCGTGACAATGCATCACGATCCGATTTTCCGGATCAGTTTCCAGACGAGCGATATGGCTCATGAAATGGCTTGGCAGTTCGCTTGTCGGCTTCGCTTCGTTGTCCAGTCCCCATAAAAGTTCGAGATCTTTCCCATCTTCTGCTACGCGAACGATCCCTAAGTTTTCTGAGGGCTCATCTGCTACATTCTTAAAATATTTCCCTGAACCAGTCACAATAAAATAACATCCTGCCAGACGACTAGCATCAAAGATCATCGGGATGCGGCGGATCACTTTTTCCGGGTCCAGAAACGGAAGGATCTCTTCTTCTTTCAGCAGGTAAGAAATATTCCCGCCATTTCTTTCATCCCAGCCTAAACGATACAGATTCGATGTCGTCTGTACCATTTCCTTTACATAAGGGGCTTGTAAAATATCTATTTTTTTCAACCTCGTCACGCTCCTCTTCGTTCTAATACATCTTTTTCGTATTGCTGCACTTCTTTCAGCCAATCCAAGCCAGTCGGCACTTCGTTTTTGAAACAGAAATAATTCCAGACGTCTGCATATGGGTAGTCTTTCAATTCTTCTGTGTAAGCCATTCTAGATGTAAAATCAAATGATGATTCTATTTCCTTCAATTTTTCGACCGGTTCAAGCAGCGCTTTAAGTAGCGCTTTTTGAGTATTTCTTGTGCCGATCACCCAAGCAGCGATACGATTGATCGTTCCGTCGAAGAAATCCAAGCCGATGTTCGTTTTTCCTAGCAAATCATTTCGAACCAATTCTTTCGCGATTTCCTGCAGTTCATCATCCATCAAGACAACATGGTCAGAATCCCAGCGAACTGGTCGTGAGACGTGAAGCATGATCCCTTTACTGAACAAAGCAAGAGAAGAAAGTTTGTTCGAGATCACTTCTGTCGGATGGAAATGACCGGCATCCAGACAAACGAGTTTGTCTCTTGTCAGTCCATAGCCCATATAAAATTCATGGGAACCGACTGTATAAGCTTCTGCCCCCAGACCGAACAGTTTGCTTTCTACAGCATCTTGGACATAATTCTCATCCAAATCTTCGCTGAAAATCGTATCTAAAGATTCCATCAAACGTTTACGCGGAGAAAAGCGATCAATCGGATTGTCTTTCATGCCATCCGGTACCCAAAAGTTATTGATACAGGTCTGACCAGTCTCTTTGCCAAAATATTCCGCAATCTTTCTGCTTCGTTTGCCATGTTCGATCCAATAGGCACGGACTTCTTCATCAGGGTGTGATAGGGTGAAGCCGTCCTTCATCATTGGATGGGAGAAAAATGTTGGATTGAAATCCAGTCCGATCTCTTCTTTTTTTGCCCATTCGACCCATTTTTCAAAATGCTTTGGTTCGATCTCATTCAAGTCGACCGCTTCTTCTGTGTCTAGATAAATGGCATGCAGGTTCAACTTATGCTTACCAGGGATCAGCGCGTACGCTTTTTCAAGGTCGTTTCTTAATTCTTCCGGTGTCCGTGCTGCTCCTGGATAATTCCCTGTAGACATGATCCCACCTGTCAGTTCACCATCCGGGTTCAAAAATCCTTTGACATCGTCCCCTTGCCAACAATGCATCGAAATTTTGATTTCCTGCATGCGCGCCAATACTTTGTCCGTATCTACGCCTAAATCGGCATATTTTTCTTTTGCTTGAGCATAATTTCTTTCAATCGTATTCATACTTCTACTCCTTTGTTTTGTCTTAAATAAATAGCCGCCAGTTCTTTTTTAGCAGGATCTGGATAAAAAATCTCACATGGAAAAGACCGTTTGACTTCTTTTCGTGCTTGCGCAACATCCTTGAATTGTCCAGTACTCAGCATCTGCATCAATATGTTCCCGATTGCTGTCGCTTCACTTGGGCCCGCTTCTACGACGATCCCTGCATAATCAGCCGTTAACTGATTCAGCAGACGATTATTCGAACCGCCACCTACGATATGGAGGCGATCGAGCGGTGTTCCTGTGAGATGTTCGATCTTCACCAGTTCATTTGCGTAGCATAACGCTAAGTTGTCATAGACACAGCGTGCGATAGCACCCGGGCGTATCGGCACTGTCTGTTCTGTTTCGAAACAATACGTCTGGATTTCCTGGATCATGTTCTTGGGATTCAGAAATCTCGGATCATTGATATTAACAAATTGCTGCAAAGCTTTTTCTTTGCTGGCAAGCTCAGCTAGTTCTGCGTAGCTGTACTGGTACTCCTGCATTCGTGCGACTTCTTGGATCAGCCACATCCCCATGATGTTCTTTAGGAAACGTACCGTATTATGTGTGCCCCATTCATTCGTATAATTTTCTGAGAATGCTGCAGGTGAAACATTGGCAATCTTCGTTTCGATCCCCAGAAGCGACCACGTGCCGCTGCTGATATATCCCCATTTTTCGCCTTCTCCTGGTGTCCCCAATACAGCCGAGGCGGTGTCATGGCTAGCAACACTGATGAATGTCGCATCCGGGAGGTCATAATTCAGGAATTTTTCTTTTTTCAGTGATCCCAGGATCGTTCCAGGATCAACTAATGGCGCAAACAATTCTTTTGCCACACCGATTCGTTCAAGAAGCTCTGGTTCCCACTCTTTCGTTCCTGCATTCAAAAGCTGCATAGTGGATGCATTTGTTTTTTCTGTGACCATTCTTTCTGTGAAGACATAGCCGAGGTAATCCGGGATCAAGAGCAGTTTGTGTGCTTCTGCCAATCGCTCTTTTTCTTCCACGAATAATTGGAACAATGTATTGAAAGGCTGGATCTGAATCCCGGTTTGCTCGTATAATTTGTCCAAAGAATACTCTTTTGAAAAAGCTTCAACTGCGTGCGTGGTGCGATCGTCACGATAAGAAATTGGATCACCCAAACGTTCGCCATCCTTGTCTAGCAGACAGTAATCGACTGCCCATGTGTCGATCCCTACAAAACAAGTAGCTACCCCTGAACTTTTCAGTTTTTCCAGCCCTGTCAGGATCTCATGGATCAAGTAATCAATCTCCCAGCGCTGATATCCGTCTTTTTTACGAAAACCGTTTTTGAATCGATGCACTTCTTCTAAAGACAGCCGTCCATCACTTTTTCGTGTACTCTTCATCAAACGTCCGCTTGAAGCACCGATGTCGACTGCGACAAATGTCGAATTCATTTCTCCACCTCTTTTACTTTATTGTTGGATGCTGATTTATGAATAAAACGTTATCATTTACTAACAAAGCTATCATATTACAGAATGAGTGATTTTACTTCACACTATTTTGGTATATAATTGCACTATCTTGACAAATGGGAGCGATTGCATGGACTACTGGGAAAAAGCCAATCATTCATGGTCAGAAGATTCGAGCAGAGTGATTTTGACACATACGCAAAAAAGTAAAAATCTGTTTTTTTATATCCAAGAGATTGGGCATTTCAAAGCCCCCATCCCTTACTATACGGAACGTGCCCACCTTCCTTCTTATCTGATCAAATTCACGCTTTCCGGAGAAGGAACGCTTACATATCACAACAAGCTCCATCATTTGAAAGCTGGCGATCTTTTCTTCATCGATTGCCAAGAGTATCAGCGTTACCAAACAGTCAGCGAGGAACCTTGGGAAATGGATTGGGTACATTTGAGCGGACAGAATATCCACGCATTTTATCAAGAATTCATCAAAGACGGGAAATTCACCTTCCATACAGCAGATTCTCCTGAAGACAACAAGATCCATCACTTGTTCACAGAGCTTATCCGCAAGCAACAACAAGCTAATGCCCGAACGGATTTCCAGTCGTCGGTCATCATCCATGAATTGCTGAATGAATTGATCCTGCAAAAGTATCAGCTGGATTTTGAGGAGAAAGATATCCCTGCTTATATTTATGAACTACAGCATTATCTAGATGAGAATTTCAAAAAAGTGATCACACTGGATGAGCTGGAACATCAGTTTTTATTGAACAAATATCAATTGAGCAAGGATTTTTCAAAATATATCGGGACACCACCGATCGATTATCTCATCAATAAAAAGATTTCTTATGCAAAGGACCTCCTGCGCTATACAGAATTTACGATCCAAACGATTTCTAGCGAGATCGGGATTGAGAATTTCGCTTATTTCAGCCGGTTGTTCAAAGCAAAAACAGGCCTTTCCCCTAGAGACTTTCGCCGATACAGCTGATTCATCTAATAAATACGCACATTTATGTATTTTTCACGAAAAATAAACGAAACAAGTGCAGGAAAATTCCAGTCTTGTTTCGTTTATTCAGTCAGTGATCCATGGCGGATAGTCATCGCTCGTCCTCGAAATGATCATAATGGACCAATTCATTTTGCGTATCCCGTCTCAAAAATTCTTTTGGCGTGATCCCGAATTCTCTTTTGAACGCTTTCAGAAAATGAGGATAGGAAGAAAACCCGCATTTGCTGTAGACAGCACTTGAACTTCGGTATTCCCTCAGCAACTGCTTGGAATAAATCAGTTTTTTCTTCATGACATACTGGTGGAAGGTAAAACCTGTGTATTTTTTGAATTCTCTCGTGATATGGTACTTGCTGACAAAAAATTGTTTCTCCATTTCTTCTAAGGAAAGCGGATTCGACAAATGTTTTGAGATATACTGAATCATCTGGTCGACTCGTTCATTAGGGATGGCAGCAGTCTGTTCAGAAGTGTTCTCTTCCTGCTTCACCACTTGGTTCAAAAAGATCAGGTAGTCGACAAGCGCCTGTTCATATTTGATGTCTGCGCCGTATACATGTCTGTCTGGCGGATGATCGATGAAGGATAATTTTTCTTTCAATAGTTCAGGCGTAACTTTCAGCACTCTGCTGCGCTTTTCTCCCAATGGCTGGAAGCAGGCCGACAGATTCGACCATTGAGTGGACCGGCTCTCTAAAAAAGAGGGCGTGACAAAAATATACACGCGTTCAAAAAGCTCGGTTGATTGTCTGACGATGCGATGCAAGTCATTGGAATGGATCAGCAAGACGCTTCCTTCTTTGATCGTGAATTGACGACCGTCCAAATAAAATATCGCTTCACCTTTCAGTGTCGCGTGTATCTCATAAAAATCATGATGATGATAAATCGTTTTGTTTTGGCTGACAATGTCTTTGACGTGATAGATCTCGTACTGATCAGAGACCATCGTATTGACTTGTTCGCCATTTACTTTCTTTTGTTTCATGGCTATCACCCCTTTTGTTCAGTTACGAACAATCTTATTATACCACGCTGTTTTTTCGATCAGATAACATTTTCTGATGATTGGAGGTGAGCGTACGTAAACCTCCTTTTTTCTTATCAAAATACTTTGATAAAAAGAAGAGAGACTGAGACAGCTAACTGTCACAGCCCCTAATGTTATTTTTCGATCTGAGCAACGAAGGTTTAAGCAGTGGTTCCACGACTTCTTTTCAACAAACTCACTCCTTGACGAATCCCGTCATCTTTCGTTTCTTCCAGCACCACATAAAGATAAGGACGTTTCTTCTCAATGATCTCACTGATTCCAGTATAATCGATCAGCCCTTCACCCAGATTCGTCGGGACGATTTTTTCCTCTTCTACACGAAAATCTTTCAAGTGGACTGCACAGATTTTTTCGCCAAAACGTTCGAAGGCTTCTTCTACTAATTGGACTTGCTGCTGGTAGTTTTCAATAGTGATCAGGTTGGTAGGATCTAAAATGATTCCTAAATAGTCCGAATCGACAGCTTGAAGCAACTGCTCCACACGATCTAGTGAATACACTGGATGATTCAATCCTGGTTCGATCCCGACCATCATCTGGTATTTCTCACCTGCTTGAACCAACCGATGGATCACTGACACCGCTTCAGCAAAAGCCTCGTCTGTGAAATTTTTTTCCGTGTATTGGATTTCCGGAAAAACACCCCCGGTTTCTGAAGCTACCATCGATGCACCAAATGAAGAGGCATATTGGAGGTATCTTTCGAATTTATTCAGCAGTTTCTCCCGCTCTTTCCCATCAGGATGGATCATGTTGATATAACAACTCAAGATCCCAACACTGATTTCTTTTTCTCCTAACGTCCGTTTCACAAAATTCCCCATACCAGCGTTGATTGCTTCTGCGCCAGATGGGATATCCGGAAAAGACAAACCTAACGCTAACTGCAAGGTATGGATACCTTGTTCTTTGGTTTTTTCAGCTAGCATTTCAACTGTATGGACATCAGATAGATCATGTCCTCTTATCGCAAGATTCAACATATCTTTTCTCCTAACCTAACATATTCGGCAGCCACATCACGATTTGCGGGAAATACGTAATCAAAAACAAGACAGCCAGGATCATACCGTAAAAAGGCAGCAGCGGCTTCAGCATAGATTCTGCTTTCACGCCTCCGACACTTGCTCCGACATACAATCCAGTTCCTACTGGCGGCGTGATAGAGCCTACACACAGATTCATGATCGAGAACAACCCGTAATGCACAGGATCAACGCCTACACTTGTGACGATAGGCAAAAAGATCGGAGTGAAAATCAAAATCGCAGGCGCCACATCCATGAACATCCCAACAAGAAGCAAAACAAGATTGACTAACAGTAAAATCACGAATTTGTTATCTGTTACTCCCATGATCAGCGAGCTGATCGCTTGAGGAATCCCAGTAAATGCCATAGCAAATGACATCATGGAAGAAGTCGCCAGTAAGAACATGATCGTGCCAGACATCGCTACTGCTTGGTACAGCATATTTGGTATATCTTTCAGTTTCACTGTTTTGTAATAGAACATCGCGATCAGTAAAGAATAGATCACAGCAATAGCAGACGCTTCGACTGCCGTAAAAATCCCAGTCAGTATCCCACCGATGATGATCACGATCAGAAGCAGACTTGGTATCGCATCAATCAGTATTTTTCCTGCATGTTTCATCTGTCCTTTTTCAACAACTGGATATTTGTTCTTTTTCGCAACTACGAAAGCGATCAGCATAATCCCAAATGCCCAAAGCGCACCGACAAGATAACCACCCATGAACAAAGCAGAGATCGACGCACCTCCAGCTACAAGCGAGTACATGATGAACGCCGTACTTGGTGGAATCACCATCCCCGTTGGTGCAGAAGCGATATTGACAGCTGTAGCGAATTTCCGATCATATCCTTCCTCTACTTGCTGAGGAATCAAGACGCCTCCGATCGCCGTAGATGCTGCAATCGCCGAGCTGGAAATCGAGCCGAACAAAGCATTCCCCAAAACATTCGTATGTGCCAAAGCACCTGGAACTCTTCCTACGAACAGCATGGCAAAATCCACCAGCTTCTTTGCTATCCCGCCATTATTCATAATAATTCCTGAGAGGACAAAGAAAGGAATAGCGATCAGCGAGAAGCTATTGATACTCCCTACCATTTTTTGGGCAGAACTGAAAGCTGCAACATCGAACGGAATCACTAACAACAGCGTCATCATGGAAGAAAACGCGATACTGATCGCGATCGGCATTCCCAATACGAGCAACACAACAAATACTAAAAATAAGACTAATCCGGCTTCTAGTGCCATTTTATTCCTCCAATTAAATTTTTTCTTGAATCGCTGGCTTGCCGCTGAATGTATCGATCAGATTGATCAGACTATAGATAATGATCAGCACACCCGATACAGGGACAGAAAGATATACGTACCCCATCGGAATCCCCATAGATGGTGAGATCTGACCCATCGTTAACGTGACAGCATTCCAGCCGCCATACACCATGATGATCGCCGCAAATGCCAAAAACAAACACTGCACGATCATTTCTAATGCTTGGCTCTTCTTTCCTGTCAATTTTTCGCTAAGGATCGTCACAGCTAAATGCGCCTTTTGCCCAACGACATACGCAGAAGAAAGCATCGCAAACCAAACCAGTCCGAACCGGACAAGCTCTTCTGTTACCGTATTCGGATTGCCCAAAACAGTTCTGGAAAAGACTTGCCATAACACAAGAGCAACCATTCCTATAAGCAAGGCTGCGCCGATGAGTTCTAATACTTTGTTTAAAATCGTTTTCATTTTTCTTACGCTCCTTGGTCTTGGATCATCTGATACAGCTCTCGATACGCAGGATCATTCCTGAATGCATCATGAAGTGGCGCAACAGCTTCACGAAACGGCGCATTGTCTACATCATTGAATTGCACTCCATGTTCTTTTTGCGCGTTCGCTTTTTCTTCTTCAATCGCTTTTGAGAATGCATCGATTTCGAAGATCGTGGATTCTCTGGCTGCTTCACTGATCGCTTCTTCCTGCTCTGCTGACAATTGTTCTTTGATCGCATCGTTCATGATCAGGATATCCGGCACTCGTGTATGTTCATCATAAGAATAATATTTAGCGACTCCGCCATGCCCAGCTGTATACAGGACGAATTCATTGTTTTCTGAGCCATTAATCAGATTGGATTGAAGGGAGGTATATACTTCATCACTTCCCATCGGTACTGCAGATCCTCCTAAAAGCTCTACCATCTTGATGGCGGTTTCACTTTGCATGACACGGATTTTTTTCCCTTTCAGATCATCTGGCGAATGGATCGGCCCATCTACCATATAAAAACTACGCTGACCAGAATCATAATAAGTCAGTCCGGTAAAGCCCAAATCTGACGTTGACTGATAGATTGGATCCATGATTTCTGCATTATCCATCACTCGGAAGAAATGTTCTTCGTCGTTGAACAAATAAGGGACAGAAAAAATCGAATAATCCTTTGAAAAACTCTCTAATGCCGAAGCGCTTACTTTAGTAAAATCAACTGCACCCGATTGCGTCAGCTCGATCAATTCCCGCTCACCTCCCAGTTGTCCATCTGGGAAATACTGGATTTGTACAGAGCCGGCTGTCTTTTCTTTTACTAAACGTCCAAATTCGTTCATTGCATCAATGACCGGCTGGCTGTTGCTTGCATAAGCAAAGCGCAGTGTGACCGTCTCATCCGCGTCTGCCTCTGCGACAGTCGCTACACTCGAATTACTTCCGCAGCCGCTCAAGCCTAGAAGACCTAGGCTCAGCGATCCTGCTGCAAACAGCAGTGTTGTTTTTTTCATTTTATTTTCCTTTCTTTTAACAATAAGAGACTAGCAATTCTGTCAAACAAAGCACCGTCAAGGATTGTCCATAAGGCATGGCTGTGATACCGATGTTTCGATAAAAATCTAAGCTATCCCCCATTCCTGTTCCGATCGAAACATTTTGGACTTCGCCTTTTTCGTCGATTTGTTCAAGCAGTCCTTGAATCGCGCGATAAGCAACTTCTTTATATTCCTGCGGCAAATAACGTTTATGCACCGCTTTTAAAATACCGTAAGCAAATCCGGCTGTTGCCGAAGATTCCACATAAGAGGACGGATCATCTAACAAGGTGTGCCACAAGCCGCTTTCAGACTGATATTCTTTCAATGCCCGGACTTGAGCTTCTAGTGTTTCGATCAGCAGTTTGCGCAATGCATCTTCTTTTGACAATTCTAAGATTTCAATGATCTCTGGGATCGCGATCGTCAACCAGCAATTGCCTCTTGCCCAGAATGCTTCTGCATAGTTATGGTTTCCTTCGAAGGTCCAGCCGTGATACCACAGACCGGTACGCTTATCCATCAAGTATTTGATATGGATCATGAATTGGTAGCGCGCTTCCTCCAGATATTCAGGACGATTCAATAGCTTCCCGATTTTCGCCAGAGGCAAGACCGTCATCATCAGTGTATCGTCCCACAGCTGATTCTTGTTTTCAGGACCATAAGTCGCATGCTGCAGTCCATCTTCATTCGTTCGAGGCATGTCGTTCATCACCCATTCCGCCCACTGTTCCAAGTAAGGAAGATAGCGTGAATCCTTGGTGTCTTCATATAGATAAGCCATTGTAAGAAGCGGTGCCATCGTATTGACGTTCTTTGGCGGTGCACCTTCTTGCATCCGGTCTTCGAACCACTCATTGACGACTTGATACGCACGGGGATTCTTTGTGTTTTGGTAATTTTTGTAGATCCCGTACAAACCGACACCTTGAGGCCAGTTCCAGACAGTCCAGCTTTTGTCATCTACTTTTAGTCCATCAAAATCCAGCAGGAATTCTCCGCTGTCATCTTTAATCGTTGTTAAATTTTCTACAAGCAAATCGATTTTTTCTTCTACTAGTTCTTTCGGAACAAAAATTTCTTCTTTAATAATCATTGTTATACCACCTTTTAAATCGCTTTCATTTTCTTCCCTTAATATAGCAGTAATGGCCATCACTATAAATAGCGCATTTTGAACAAAAACTGTCTAAAATTGACCTAAATATTAAATAACACCTTTATTATCAACGGTTGCGCCACACACAAAAAGAAGCTTTGACAAAAGACTTGTCAAAGCTCCTTTTTTTTCGAATAAACGGTGTTTCAGGCGGATCCTTATCCGCTGATCAGCCTTTATAAGCGTCAATGATGATCTGTTTCAATTCACTGATCAATGGTTCTTTTGGATTTGCAGTCGTACACTGATCTTCATAAGCTAATTCAGCCATACGATCCACGGTAGTGTCCAATGTTTCTTGTGTTACACCTTGTGCTTTCAAATTCATGTCGATTCCGACTGATTTTCCTAACTCATAGACCGCAGTTGCCAAAGATTCTACTAATTCAGCCGTTGTTTCGCCTTTTAATCCTAAGAATTTAGCGATATCTGCATAATCCGTATCTGCACGGAAGTAGTCATATTTAGGGAACATCGCATGTTTTTGCGGGTCCTTCGCATTGTAACGGATGATATGCGGTAAAAGGATCGCATTCGTACGACCATGCGGAATCCCATATTCTCCACCGATCTTATGTGCGATCGAGTGGCAGATGCCTAAGAAAGCATTCGCAAATGCCATACCCGCCATGGTAGAAGCATTATGCATTTTTTCACGAGACTCCATATCAGGTGTTTTCACTGATTTTTCCAAGTAATCAAAGACTAACTTGATTGCTTGCAGGCTCAATCCACGTGTGTAATCTGAAGCCATGACAGAAACATAAGATTCGATCGCATGAGTCAATACGTCCATCCCTGTATCTGCTGTGACAGAAGCAGGTACTGACATCACGAATTGAGGATCGACAATCGCAACATCTGGTGTCAGCGCGTAATCTGCCAATGGATATTTCACGTGAGTATCGCTGTCCGTGATTACGGCGAACGGTGTTACTTCTGAACCTGTACCAGAGGTTGTCGGAATACATACGAATTGTGTTTTTTCCGGTTTATCGATCTTATACGTACGTTTACGGATATCTAAGAATTTTTGTTTTGCGCCAAAGAATGAAGTATCTGGGTGTTCATAGAACATCCACATGCCTTTAGCCGCGTCCATTGCAGAACCTCCACCTAAAGCGATAACTGTATCCGGCTTGAAGTCTGCCATCATTTTTGTTCCAGCATAAACAGTGTTCGTTGACGGATTTGGTTCCACATCAGAGAAGACTTCGATCTTCACGTCATTTTTTCGGCGTGCCAAGACTTCTCGTACTGTGTCGCAGTAGCCGAACTGGACCATACCAGGATCACAAACGATCATGACGCGTTCTACGTTCTCCATTTTTTCCAAGTAAAGCAAAGAATTCTTTTCAAAGAAGATTTTTGGCGGTAATTTGAACCATTGCATGTTATTTCTCCGTTTCGCTACAGTTTTGACGTTGATCAAGTTCACAGCAGAGACATTGCGGGAAACAGAGTTCTTTCCATAAGAGCCGCAGCCCAATGTCAATGAAGGGATCATTTCATTGTAGATATTACCGATACCGCCTTCTGCTGATGGTGTATTGACTAAAATACGGCAGGCTTTCATGCGCAAGCCAAATTTCACATGAAGGTCTTCATTCTCAGAATGGATCACTGCTGTATGTCCCAGTCCTCCAAGATTCAGCATTCCTTCGCATAATTCAAATGCGTGTTCTGTACTGTTCGCTTTCACCATCGCCAGAACAGGTGAAAGTTTCTCACGTGAAAGCGGGTAGTCTGCACCGACACCTTCTAGTTCAGCCACAAGCATTTTAGTACCTTCCGGAACGCTGATCCCTGCCAGTTTCGCGATATCCATTGCTGAATGCCCAACGATTGCCGGATTCACTGCATATTTGCCTTCGTTCATCACAGCATCTTCAAGCTTAGATAATTCTTCTGGTTTTACAAAGTAAACCTGATGCGCTTGGAATTCTGCTTTTACTGCTGCATAGATCTCTTTATCTACGATCACTGCTTGTTCAGAAGCACAGATCATTCCGTTATCGAACGTTTTTGAAACGATCAGATCATTCACGGCGCGTTTGATTTTTGCTGTTTTTTCGATATAAGCAGGAACATTACCTGGTCCTACACCTAATGCCGGTTTTCCAGTTGAATACGCTGATTTGACCATGCCTGCGCCACCTGTTGCCAAAACGATCGCAATCCCTGGATGATTCATCAGCATCGAAGTCGCTTCGATCGATGGGTGTTCGATCCATTGAATGCAATTTTCAGGTGCGCCCGCAGCAATCGCCGCATCGCGGACCACTTGAGCCGCTTTTGCTGAAGATTTTTGCGCACTCGGATGGAAAGCAAAGACGATTGGATTTCTTGTTTTCAAAGCGATCATCGATTTGAAGATCGTTGTAGAAGTTGGATTCGTTGTTGGCGTCACACCACAAACGACTCCTACTGGTTCAGCGATTTCAATCAAGCCTTTTTGCACATCTTCGTTGATCACACCAACTGTTTTGTCATGTTTGATATTGTTCCAAATGTATTCGGAAGCATACATATTCTTGATTGCTTTATCTTCATAGATCCCGCGTCCAGTTTCTTCCACTGCCAATTTTGCTAGAGGCATGTGCTGATCCAAGGCTGCCATTGCCATCTCGTGTACGATATGGTCGACTTTTTCCTGATCGAAGCTTTCCATTTCTTTCAATGCTGTATTTGCTTTAGCTGCTAGTCCATCGATCATTTCTTGTACGTCGATCGTTTGTGGTTTTGCTTTCTCCAATACTTTAGCCATTGTTTTCCTCCTAATGGGTCATGGTTATTTGTTAATTAATTCACATATAAATCATACAACATTTTCTTTTCCGTGTAAATACTTTTTTGTGATTTTTTTCACAGTTATTTTTACCGCAGATAAACCTTGTAAACAAAGCTTTTATTCATGATTGTAATTTAATATTTATTATCCAGAACAAAAATATTCTATTTATTCAAATATGAACAAACTTTCAGTTGAAAATAGTCTCCAGCGTCAGCACACTTTGTTCTCTGCTATGCTTCTCGCTTTTTACAGCACAAAAAAATCCCCTGACTGCAAACCTAAATGTCCAAACGAACATTCAAGCTGCTGTCAAAGGATAGCTGTCTAAGGGCTGTGACAAAAGTCTTATCACAGTCCCTTCTTCCGAATAAACGGTGTTCAAAAGCTTGCATCTACGGCACTAAGCCCAATCAGATGAAAAATATGAGTAGCTATTTTTATCTGATTGTTCTTACTGCTTGATACAGAGCAGCTTTTTCACGACCTCTGATTCACGGTGTTCCAGAAGTAGCTTCTTCGAAAAATAAGCCGAAATTCCACAAAAATTTGAGAAGCAATTTTCGTAAATTCCTTCTTATTTCTTGAAGCTAACCACTCCTGTCACAACCTCTTATTTTTCTTTTGTTTCATCGATTGTTTCTGAAACTTCGCTGACTTCTGTTGTTTCTGCTTCTTTTGTCTGCTCAGGTTCTTCTACTGTCGTTACTGCTGTATCATTTGCGACTGTTGTTCCTGGTGTGACTGTTTTGATCGCTGCACGGTCATATTCCAAGAAAATCCCTTCACAATCCAAAACAACTGTACGTTTGTCATTGTCGATCTCTGAAACAACGCCATGCAGACCGCCGATAGTTACAACTGCGTCGCCTGGTTTCATGCTGTCAAGCAGGCTTTGACGTTCTTGCTGCTGTTTCTTTTGTGAACGTGACATAAAATACCACATCGCTAACAGCGCGATAAACATCACAAGCATTGGTAATGATCCCATTTTTTTCACCTCACTCACATGTATCTACACACACAACTTTAGCAGAAAAGTGCTTCTGACACTAGTTTTTTACATAAATTTAGCAAAAAAATCATATTCACAAACTTAAAAGCTTTTTGCGTTTTCTTTGTTGAATCCATATTCTTCAAAAAACGCTTCTCTGAATTCAAGCAAGTTGTCGTCCATGATCGCTTGACGTACTTGTTTCATCAGATTCAACAAGAAATACAAGTTATGATATGAAGTCAAGCGAATACCAAATGTTTCGTCGCATTTGATCAAGTGGCGGATATACGCACGCGTATAATTTTTACATGTATAGCAGTCGCATTTCTCATCGATCGGCCGGAAATCATGGGCATACTTCGCATTTTTGACCACTAAACGTCCTTGTGAGGTCATACATGTCCCATTCCGAGCAATACGTGTAGGCAATACGCAGTCAAACATATCGACACCACGAATCACGCCGTCGATCAATGAATCTGCAGCACCTACTCCCATCAAATAACGTGGTTTGTTCTCAGGGATCAAAGGTGTTGTGAATTCAAGCACTCGGTTCATTTCTGATTTAGGTTCTCCAACAGATAGACCACCAATAGAATAGCCAGGGAAATCCATCCCAACCAAGTCTTTCGCACTTTGTCGGCGAAGATCTTCAAATCCGGCACCTTGGATGATCCCGAACAGTCCTTGACGATCAGGGTTCGCATGTGCGTTCAATCCGCGTTCTGCCCAGCGTGAGGTGCGTTCAACGGATTTTTTCACATAATCATAGCTCTCATCGAATGGTGGACATTCATCAAAACTCATCATGATATCTGAACCTAATTTATTTTGGATATTGATTGCTTTTTCAGGAGATAAAAACATGCGTGAGCCATTCAGATGGTTCTTGAAATGCACGCCTTCTTCTTCGATATTGCGCATATCACTCAATGAGAACACTTGGAAGCCGCCAGAATCAGTTAGAATTGGCTGATCCCAATTCATGAACTTGTGTAAACCGCCAGCTTCTTCCACCAAATCTTCGCCCGGGCGTAACCATAAATGATACGTATTGCTTAAAATAACTCCGGCGCCCATTTCTTTCAGTTCTTCCGGAGACATGGTCTTAACAGTAGCGAGTGTCCCTACCGGCATGAACATCGGCGTCGGAAAAGTACCGTGCGGCGTAATCAATTCTCCTAAACGCGCACCAGTATGTTTTTCTTTTTTTATTAATCGATAACGAATGGCAGGTTGCGTCATTCAATTCCCTACTTTCTTCTGTAAAATAGCGTTGACAACTCCCCTCATCATAATCGTTCTAGCTATATTTTGCAAGCGTGTATCCTATTCTCGGAATTTATTTAATCCTCTTTTTTTGAAAAAACTTTCAATAACATATAAATCGTTAGGAAAGCCAAATGACACCTTCTTTGGTATACTGAGAAATATAAAAGAAAGGAGTGAAAAAGATGCAAACTTCTGCAGAATTGAAACAACAGGCAAAAGCGAGTCTGAAAGGACGCTGGGGACAGGCAATCCTTCTGAACTTGATTCCCTCTCTGATTGCAATTGCTATTATTCTTATTATCGTTTTGCCTATCGTTTTGCTACTCGCTAGTTTTTATGATGGCGGCACAAGCATGCAAGATGCAATGGCTTCAGGAAGCGGCGGAACTGGCGGCAGCAGCGGTGGTGGGATCATTTCCAGCATCATCAGCGCCTTGTTCATGAGTGGTATTTCCTGGACATATCTCGATGTATTGCGCGGACAAAAAGATCGGATCGAACCTTTCAAAGATGCGTTCCGCGGATTTAAAGGCGTGTATCTCGGCGGTGTCATCGGACTAGCTGTGATGATCTTCATCTTTACCTCGTTGTGGGCATTGCTATTAGTTATCCCTGGGATCATCAAGAGCTATTCTTATTCTCAAAGCTATTTCATTTACTATGATATCGTTCAAGAAACTGGTCAAACACCGAAAGTTCTAGATACGATCACAGCAAGTCGGAAATTGATGGATGGCTACAAAGGAAAACTGTTCTGGTTAGACCTTTCCTTTATCGGCTGGCACATTTTGGCTGTAGCAACATTAGGAATCGGCTATCTATGGTTGAATCCGTATATCACTGCGACAAAAGCAGCCTTTTATGAACAATTGCCGAAAGAAATCTAAACGACTCAAAAGAGGCAGTCAGCTTGTGCGCTGACTGCCTCTTTTTGACATATCCATCCGTCAAGTTTCAATCTTCTAATTCCGTGCCTAAGACTTTCCCTGTTTGGGCATCCACTTTCACTTCGGTGTTCTTTCCATTGTGTTCCACGGTCACATCCCAATATGTCTGATCCATTTCCTTGTCTAGATGCCATTCGACAGCTTTTCCATTACTTGCTTGTCGCTGAGCGATCTGCGTGATTTCTTGCAATTCTTTTAAATGAGATAGATCAAGAGATTCTTCTGATCGTTTTGCTTCATTTTGTTCTTCTACATCTAGGCGTTCCGTACGCAGTTTTTTCAGTTGCTTTGTTTTCGTCTGGATCCTTACACCATATTCTTTCTTCAAATCCCTACCGTTGATCTCATAGTAGTATCGGCCAAATGCTCGCTCTAAATCGATTGAAGTGATCGTAGTCTCAGGATAGCATTTCTGATACATATCGATTGCTTCACGAAGGCTGAGCTTGATATCATAGCTGCTACCTATAGACTCCACTGATTCAGCTGAACTTGTCATCGTAGCTGACTGGTCATTTGTAGTCAAAGCCGATCCTCCTCCGTAAGTCTCTTTTGGCAAGCCGAATACAAACATGACAACCATTCCCATAAAAAAACTTACTAATATCATTGAACTCCAAATCAAAGCTTTCATGTCTTTCATCTCCTTTTAGTTATAAAAATAAGGTTGTGGCAGAAGTGGGCAGCTTCAAGAAATAAGAAGAAATTTACGAAAATTGCTTTTCAGATTTTTGTGGAATTTCGACTTGTTCTCGAAGAAGTTACTTCTGGAACACCGTGAATCAGAGGTCGTGAAAGAGACGTTCAGCCTTGAGCAATAAGAAGCGATTTTGAAAAATAGCTCCCCATATTTTTACAAAATCGTGCCTTATTGCCGATAGGCTGTCTCTTGAACACCGTGAACCAGAGGTTGTAAGCCTGCCGTTTCACTCTGAGGCACAAGGAACAATTCCAAAAAAACAGCTTCTCATGTTCGATGAATATGGTGACTTGTGCCCGAGGAGTTGGCAGGAGAACCTATTTATTCGAAAAAAAGGAGCTTATGACAAGTCTTTTGTCACAGCTCCCTCGAGAGAATGTAAGAGATAAACAGCATGAGGTATCTCTACAAAGACTATTTTACATAAACGTACGCAAAAATATTTTTTGTTTTTTTTCAAAAATAGTTAGTTGATGAAATAAAATAAAATCTCCTTGTTCTTTCTTGCTATCATTCACATTCATCAGAAATTTAAACTTTAGCGATTTTTAGTCAAAAATAAAAAAAGAGTCCCAGTAAAAATCATTTAAAATAACTTATCCATGACCATGGGATTTCATAAAACCAATAAGGAGTTTAGTATGAAAAAAAAGAGCATCTATCGTTCAACGCTGCGAATAGGTACACCAATTTTCACTTTTGCAAGTACAGTATTCTTTTTTACTGGCACAGTGTTCGCACAATATCAAGCAACAGATTCTATCACGCATCCTTTCACCTATTATCTTCCAGATTTAAAAACCACGGACGATGTTTCTGTGATCATATATGACAAAAATTTCCAGCCATTAGATGAACAAAGAGTACCTGTTGTCCAAGAAACAGTAAACACACAGATGGATGTACGAAAAACGAGCAATAAGATAGAAATCATCAGTTCTTATGATCATTCAAGTGATTTAATGCTGACAATCAAAAGAGTTTCTAAAAACAATACTTGGCAGATTTCTGATGCTTATTTGATCCCTAAAACTGTAGATAGCTTATCCAATCAATTTGATGGCCCCAAAAAAATGTTGAACAATGTCTATACAGACTACGTTTCTCCCTATCATCAGCTACGTGCGCTTCACAATATCAATGGGGATGATCCATACTCGGACGGGTATACAGGCGGATGGCACACCTATAGCGAGACCATTGATACACCTACATCGACATGTGAACAAGCAGAAATATTCGCAGATGGGAAAAAAATGGAAGGATACGGTTCTTTCTCAGCCAAAGAAGTCAAACTTGTCACGACCAACCTAGTACAAGGGACCAACACGAAAAAAAGAGATGGGACCGGTCGGCCGATTTTACGTGAAAAAATAACATATACAGTCACCGGAGGGAGAATTGGTGTAGAAGTAGAAGCCACGGCCTTAGAAGATCTTACTTTGAAAGACTATTACTTTCTGCAAGCAGCAACTAACAGTTATAATAATGGCATACTGGTGATGGGTGATCCACTTTATCCGGAAGAAATAAAAAATTTCACAAAAGATATTTTCGGCAGTTCCAGAAAAGACTCTACGACTTCCCAATTCGTGTTAACAGATGGAACAAACCAGTTGTCTGTTTCCATAGACACCTCCTTTGGCATCGGAAATTATCAACATAATCAGACAAAAAGTGTCTGGTTTTATCGTAATTACGGAAAAGTGTATTTTAATCCGATCGCTTCTTCGGAGAATACACCTTTTCGGATGGAAAAAGGTGAGAAGTTCTCAGCAAAAGGTTCTTATCAGTTTACTGCTGATAAATAAAAAATGAAGACAGCGGTTGTAAAGAGTTTTTTTACAACCGTTTTTTTAATAAAAAAATACTAGAAGCGTCCCCATACACTTCTAGTATCCTTAAGCTAACTGTCATCTATTGTCAAAGCGGATTATTCGTCGTCGATATTACATGTTACGTATTCAAAGAGATTGTTAAAATGCGTTCTCGCTGATTTCTAGTGTCACTTTCGTATTGCCTCTTAATGCTTTAGAATACGGACAAACCTGATCTGCTTCTTCCACTAAACGCTTGGCTTCTTCTTTTGACATGCCTTCGATAAATACTTCGATAACAACTTCAATCGAAAAATCTGCCTCTCCATGATTCATCAAAGAAACGCGTGCCTTGACTGAACTTGCATTTGTGAGATTTTTTCTGGACATCACTAATTCCAATGCGCCATTGAAACATGCGCTGTAAGCTGCTGCAAACAGCTCTTCAGGATTCGTTGCCCCATGTACTCCTGTGCCTGGAGCTGCTACATCATATAAAAATTCTTTCTTTTGTGAAAAGATTTTTCCTTTTCTTCCGCCTGTATTGATCGTAACTGCTTCATAAATTTTACTCATATGAATCAAGCCTCCTATTGTAATAACTAAAAATAAAAGATTGATAGAATCCTTTACTTATGGGTCTATTCTAAACCACATTTCTCTACTCTTTTTTCTTTTAAAAATTTTATTTTTTTAGTTGTTTTAAAAAATAAAAAGTGCATCGCTTATATTGAGACTTTTAATTCTATCTCTTTTTATTCCTACAAAAACGCGAGATATTTCATAGACACAAAAAAACCAGAGTCTCCTCCGGCTCTTTTTTCTATTTAGAAATGTACTCAGCACGCCCCCTGCGGATGAAGCATCACCCAAATCGTTTTCATGATGATCTTACCATCAAGTATCAGATTCCGTTGCTGGATGTACTTGAGATCCAATTCGACCATTTCATTGAAATTTACTTCGCTTCGTCCATTGACTTGCCACATCCCTGTACAGCCGGGCTTTATTAGTAAGCGTTGTTCGTCATAATAGGAATACTGGCTGACTTCTCGTGGCAAAGGGGGTCTTGGACCTACTAAACTCATTTCCCCTTTTAAAACATTCCATAATTGAGGAAGTTCATCTAAACTTGTTTTTCGGATAAATTTACCGATTTTTGTGATACGTGGATCATCTTTGATTTTGAACATTGCGCCTTCTACTTCATTTTTGGCTAATAAGCCATCGAGCTTTTCTTCCGCATCCGTACACATGGATCGGAATTTATACATTTTAAATGTACATTTGTCCTTGCCTACACGTTCTTGAGTAAAAAAGATTGGAGCTCCCGGCTCTTCCAAATATATCTTGAATGCAATCAAGGATAGTAATGGAGAAGCAAGAACCAGCCCAATTATACTCAGAATGATATCAAGCAGTCTTTTGATGCATTCATAGAGTTTCTTTCGTTTAATAGTTATACCATACCCTCGACTAAAAGAAGCATTTTCTTTTATTTTTAATTCCATAAACTAACCACCTTTTCTGATAGATAATCAGCTAGAGAACAGTCTGTTTTCATCACGTTCCATCCTACTAAAATCAAAGATTCTTAGTTTTAGCAAGTTCCCGTCTGTAACTTAATCCCCCATATACAAGCAATATGCACACGGATAAAGCAATTACTGCTATTCCTGTTTTGACCAAGAACAAATCGACTGCTGTCAAATACGTTTTAACAAATTCATAGAGGCTCCGCGTCATGATGCCGATCCGGTCAATCATCCCACTAAAATAAATCAGAAGAGGGAAAACGATCATTGAAAGTCCTGTTCCTGCCAAAATAAAGCTGGCAAAAAAGAGACTTTCCTTTTTTGCACGCAAAACTAATGCCAACATGCCGATCAATACGCAAAAAATGACGGCAGCTCCCGCAATAAACGCATCCAAAGTCGCTTTGTACTGACTGACTCTTTGAATAAAGCCAGCTAAATAAGGAATCTCAATACCTTGCTTCACTACTTGTAAAGAAGAGTCGACGAACTGCTTGATCCCTTCATTCGTTTTTTCCCCTGTATGGATCTTTTGGTTTTCTGCGTAGTGTTTCAATTTTCCAACCATCGTCTGCTTCAATTTATCTGCGTCTTGCAGAGTGAAAGCAGTCCCGTTATACAATGTGTCAACATAGCGATACATGTTTTTTTCGATAAACGGCTCTGGGACGATATCCTTCACTACCTCAGGCGGTATGTTGCTTCCCCGTCCTAGATCTTGGATTTTCTCACTGATTTCTTTATGAATATTCATTACATAATGGGAATCGTCGATCTGCTGCTGCATAAAAGCAGGACGTATCAAAGTAACCCGTATACAAATAAATAACAGCAAGGTAAAGAGTAAAAATGAGCACATATAAGCTAAAAACAAGCGCGCGATTCGTTTTGTGAAACTTTTCATCATTGCCAAAATCCTTTTTCTAGTTATTTTCATTGATTTTAGGTCCGGAAACCAGATCTGCGGTGACAAATAATCGCTGGTTCGTTAACCCGATACTATCGATCGGATAGCAGGTATAAAGGATCAATTTGCTGCTTTCACGTTGTCTTAATTCTTTTGCGATCAGCGGATCTGCTTTATTCGCTATTTTCTTTTGCATGACAGAATATGTGTAATTTCCGTAACTAGTCTGTATATCGATTTGTTCTTGCTGTTGGATATTGTTCAGCTTTGCAAATTCACCGGTATTATGCCCGCCTACTAATGTTGTCCCACTTTCTCCTGGAAAGACCGAACCCATGTATTGACCTGCGCCTTCTCTCAGAATCGCTTCTGAGTCTCCGAAATAAAGCGGAATTTTCAAGTTGATCCCAGATATCGTGATTTCTCCATAATTCTCTCCATATTTTGGAAATTGGATTTGGCTTGAATTGATCTCGCCTTGATGAGTAGAAACATTCTTTTGGATGGTCATTTTTTTCGGTATCTCATCGAAATCCGGCGCATCTGTCAGTAGCAATAGTTGAACCGATGAAGAAACAAACTGAATAACAGGTTTTGCAACAAGAAAAATCAGTCCGTAGTTCAAAACTAAAAAACTGAGCGAGACCAGAAACCCTACTGCGAATCGTTTAATGATCTGTTTTTTAGACACGATACTCACGCCGGCCTGCTGCAAAATAAGCCAAAATCGAAAGCGTCAAAAGTGCTCCGATAGCGACAAAGCTCATAGTATAGTCCCCACCAGTTTGTTTGATCGCATCACCTGTCGCATAGACAGTTGCACCTGAAGGATCGACAACTGATACGCCGTCTCTATAGAATGTAATGACTAAGTTCAGTAGCTGACCGATTTTCAATACGATATCTTTCAACTGGTCGATCACTGGTCGTGGTAAAGATTTGATCAAATCTTTTAGTGAATAAACAGACTGAACATCTACATTTTGTGCATTGTCCACGATCAGCTGACGCGCTTCTTTGACGTAATCTGCTACTTCTGCTGCCGTTTCATCGGATACTTTATGCGCCTTCAAATAGTTTTCTGCTTGGGTGATATCTGAAGCGTCGAAATGGAACGTTTTTCCACTGATAGTTACGCCTTCTTGAAGTTCGCTCATTATATTGTTTTCAGAATCAGTGATTGCCCCTTGTACATCCGCTTGGACAACTGTAGGTAGCATCAGACAGAAAACAGAGGCGACTATGCACAATACATTTTTCATTCTTTTCATTTTCTATTTCTCCTTTTTTTTGATTTTTATTACATCATTCATTTTATATAGTGCTAAAAACTATTTTTTTCTTTGTTTTTTATAAAAATCCACTTTATATTAAAATAACCAAAAACAAACAAAAATGATGAATGTCTATTCGTTTTTTCAGCTGCGTAGTTGCTTGTATATCTCTTGGAACAGCTTATATAATGGATTATTTATTATTTCTATAAACAGCTCGATAGATAAAAAAAAATCTCCTGATAAAATAGCGTACTTTCAAGTAGTAAACTAAAAATCAAGGAGGTTTCCATGTGATTGAAGATTATATTGAAAAAGACATCATCAGAAAGGTAAAGCTGATTGAATTTGCCTTTGAGCTGAAAAGAATCAATGTAGGTGAAGCTGCAGACAGACTAGGTGTTACTTTTAATACGATCAAATCAGATTTTCAAAAACTATCCGTTCTCTTAGAAGATAAAATCAACTTTTATAAAATGACAAGCAGCCATATCTTGATTTTTTTCAATCCATCTGTAAGACGTTATGATTTAATCAAAAAAATCTATCAAGATTCCAACTTTCTGAAAGTTTGTTCTAGATACATTATTGGTGAATACGATTATCTTACCCTTGTAGACGAAGAATTCTTATCTGTGACAAAAGCATTTAAAATAAAAAAAGACGTGGAGAAATATTTCTCTGAAGCTCTTCTGCCTTTGTCTGATACTCCTGAGGAAACATACGAACTACAATATCGATTTCTTATTTTATCCATTTGGATGAGATGTGATCACTTGAATTCAACGGTTGATTGGGAAATCATGACCTTAGCAGAAGAATATGCTGATAAAATATTGAACATCTTATCCAATCGACTAAATAAAACACAATATACTTTCTTCAAATTATCGATTTATTTATCTTTGTGTCGACGTCAAAGTCACCCTATTATTATCCCGGCAGATACCATGGAAATAATGGAAAAAGGAATTATTTTTAATATGTTCCAAGATATATTCACGACAAACGAGTCAGAAAAAGAATTAACCGATGAAGAGATTGCTTACTTAGCGATCATTTATCGGACACTTCCATACAATCCGCCTAATTATTTTATGATCGATATTGATTACCAGTACGTAAGAAGTCGACTGATCACAGAATTCAAAGAAATCGATTTATTGATCGAGTTGTTTGAGAAAGAGTTCGGGGTAAGCCTATACGGGGATATTTTATTTGAAGTTCCTTTGTTCAATTTACTTTATACTTGCGCACTGAATATCGGGAACTTTCTTGTCACGAAACACACTTTTTTAAGTGATGAACAAATGGAGCTATTGAACCGAGTAAAACTGATATTAAAAAAATGGAACCAGGAGATGGAGACACCGATTAAATACATCCCTTATTTCCACTTACAGGCTTTTTGTCAATTGACTTCATTCATCTTGACCAATGGGAGCAAAAGTAAGATTGGCGTCGTCATCGTAGCAGAAAGCGAAACTTCTCATATTACATTTCGAAAATGTCTGGAAAAAAAATTGTCTTTGAGCGATGTCATTCTTGATAGTACACTCTATTATTCCCTACATGATGTTCCACAGTACATTACGAAAGCAGAGCATCTGATTATTTGCGAACGCACACTACTTGATGAAGAAAGTATGGCAAGTGAGAATCTTTTTCCCATCTCATTAAGTTCGTTGTCCGATGACATCAAACACATTGCATCTTGTATTATGAATCTTGGTTAAAAAATGGTCTCCAGAGGAAAAATAGATCCTATTTATTTTTGTCCTCTGGAGGTCTATTTTTTTATTAGCAAGGTCAGCAAGAGAATTCTAGTACATATCCTTCGTTAATCAGATCCGCTATTTTTACTACGTAGTGAGCCACACCAGCTTCTAGAATGACGACATGAGTCAAGATATCTGTGACTTCTCCTTTTACGAATTCTCCTGTCACCGCCGTTGCAGCTATGTTCATTCCTACTTTTAATTCCATAAATTTTTCTCCTATATCAACTGTATTTATAAAATAATTATAAAAAGTAGAAAGAATGAATTCTTTTTTGTTTTTTTTATTTTTTCTGTAAAAAGCAAAATTATCGCTAATACGATGATTTTCTCAGCTGATCTTCGTTTATTTGTTTTTATCTTTTCAAAAATAAAGTTTTAAAAATAAAGAAAAAGAGTATAAAAAAAACAGATATAATACTATGTATAAGATGGATCTCTTCCAAAAGTTATCTTATTTCATAGAGACGGATGGTTATCTCTTCAGGAGAAAAACCTTCGTCTTTTATTTATATCTAAAGTTATCAAGATCCACTTCAAAAATCTTCTAGTTATTTCTTCTCTCAAAGTACTCCGAGATGGCATCTAAGATACGTACACTCGCCTTTCCGTCACCATATGGATTGGAGGCTCGTGCCATTGATTGATACACTTCTTCGTCTTCGAGTAATCGCACGACTTCTTGAAAAACAGTCTCCTCTTTGGTCCCAATCAGCTTCAGTGTTCCTGCGGCTACACCTTCTGGCCGTTCAGTCGTATCCCGTAAAACCAATACTGGTACACCTAAAGAAGGTGCTTCTTCCTGCACGCCTCCGGAATCGGTTAGAATAAGAAAACTTTTGGCCGCAAAATTATGAAAATCATCGACTTCCAAGGGTTCGATCAAGCGAACATTATTTATTTCCCCTAAAATTAATTGTGCTTCTTTTCGTACATTGGGATTACAATGCATAGGGAACACGATCTGCACTTCGGGATAATTCACCGCAACTCGAGCAATCCCTCGAAATACTTGCTGCATCGGTTCACCCAAGTTTTCCCGACGATGCATCGTTACTAAGATCAGTTTTTCATTCTTTTCAGATAACGCTTCATGCTGATAGTTCTTGTCAATGGTGTAAGCCATCGCATCAATCGCTGTATTCCCTGTGACAAAAACAGCTTCTGGCGAATGATGTTCTTCTATAAGATTTCTTTTACTTTCAATCGTAGGAGCAAAATAAAGGTCACTGATCACATCAGTTAGCTGTCGATTCATTTCTTCTGGAAAAGGAGACCATTTGTTTCTCGTCCGAAGACCGGCTTCTACATGTCCAACCTTGATTTTCTCGTAAAAGGCTGCGACTGCGCTGGCAAACGTCGTGACCGTATCTCCATGTACAAGCACGATATCCGGTTTTTCTTTTTTCAGGATCGGTGTCAGTCCTTCTAAAATCTTACAAGTCAATTCCAGAAGTGTCTGGTTTTTCTTCATAAGATCCAAGTCATAATCTGGCGTTATCTTAAATACATCAAGAACTTGATCAAGCATTTCCCGATGCTGTGCAGTCACTGCTACTTTAGATTCAAAACGCTTGTCTTTTTCCAATTCTTTAATCAATGGAGCCATTTTGATTGCCTCAGGTCTCGTGCCAAAGACCGATAATACACAAATACGTTTCATGTCCTTACCTCCTATCCTTTATTCCTTATATATAAGTCGTTATTTCATCTACACTTAATCTGTGCGATTTAGGTACTTTATATTCCTTTTCAAAATTGCCCACTGTCATATACATAATGAAATTCTCCGCCTCACTGACCGCTAGCAATTGTCTTGTAGCCGCTTCTTTCTTCGGATCAAACATCGTATTCAAAGCACATGCAGCAAGACCTTCATACTCCAGTGCATACAAAAGAGACATCGCAAACAGACCACCATCTACATATATTTGATTCCGCTCAGTTACATCAATAAAATATCTAGTATCGGTGGTGATCAGCAGTAAACATGGCGGGCAGCTATATCCGTTGAAACCACCTTGAATACGTAATGCCTGCTTGATGACAGACTTATTGTGGATCACTCGTACTCGTGTGCTTTGCCGATTGCAGACAGACGGAGACTTCGTAGCGATTTCAATCGCTTCATTGATTTTTTTCAAGTCTACAACTGAATTCTGATAGTCTCGGACGCTACTTCTGCCAAGAGCTAGCTCCTTGAAATTCTTGTTCTTTTTTTCATTGATAGATTCACATTTGATCTCATTCATTCCACCGATTTTGAAATCATAACTTAAATACATAGCAGTGAATTCTTCCGTGTCTATCAAATTCTCGATATCGTATCCTCTCTCTTGATGAAGATTGATATACTGGTTCAAGACGGACAATGCGTTCAAATACACGACGTTGTAAGGATTATATTCTTGAGCATGATAGATCTTGACCAAATCATATAATTCTGGGATTACAGTTTTGCCGAAACCATAACGCAGATTCTCTCTGGATAAGCCCTTCTCTACAGAGTGACTGTAAAATAACAAGCGAGCTTTCAGCTGTTCTTCTTCAACGGTGTTTTTTCGCGAGAAATTTTTTAAAAAACGTTGTTTGTCCTTTCTGAACGAATACACACTACGTCCATAATTACGTACTGCTTTTAATTTATCTATCACAGGATACGGTAAACGATTCTTTACTTTATCGTACATCTCATTTCCTCTTTTCTTTTTTAGCAAATACCCGGAGAAATTGCTGGAAAATATGCGGCATGAACAAAAACGTACAGAAACCATAGATGATACAATATACGCTGCCCACTAAGACGAATGAAAAGATATTTTCTGTACTAAACAACTTCAGGAATACCCTTCCCACCATCACCGACAAAATAACGGGAATCATCCCAGGAAGCATCTTTTGCCAAAACCACTTCATATCCAATTTCATCTTTTTCTGGTAATACCAGTTCATTACCAAACCATAGCCAAATACCAAACTGAAAATATAGCCGACAGTCGCACCATTTATACCAAACATTTTCACGCAAACTGCCGTGATGCCTATATTCAAAAAAGAAAAGACAGTCAGCATGATCGAACGGAAAAAATGCTGGTTGCGTGCTTGCTGGATCTCAATAGCGATATTTTGAGATAAAGGAACCACTAGCGGAATAACGATCGAAATCAATAGATAATAGGCCTCGTCGAATCCTTTCCCTAGCCACAGATACAAAAATGTCTTCCCTAAAAGAATGAAGCCGCCCAAAAACAAACCTAAGATCAATACTTGATATTGACCGATCTTTATCATCAGCTTTGTCAATTCGCTGCTATCATCTGATTGATGGACGAGCCGATTGACCTTTGGAATGAAAACTGTCGATAATACTTGAGAGAACGTTAGAAACAACGCCTTTAATTGATTCACGACAGAATAGACAGCTACTTGTCTGGTGTTTGCCAAAATCCCTAGTGTAAATATTGGAGCACTATCGTTGATTTGGTTGAATAATTGATTGAGAAAAATAAAAAACGAAAAAATACCGACTTCCTTCATAAAAGAAAACTCCAGATTTTTAAAGGAGAATTTCATTTTTATTTTGCTGATACAAAAATAAACATTCGACAAAAGGCTGACAAACGTGATGGCTGTCTGGACCACTACGATTGTGACGACATTTGTATGAAAGAAGAGTAAGACAGGTACCGTCATGACTGGCAAAAGAATGGATTGAAGCATTTGCCTGACTTGTTGGAAAACAAACCGTTCATTCGCTAAGATATTGGATTCGAACGTAGAGCCCATGAAAGTTAAAACAACATTCATGATCATAAAGAACATGAGTTTCTTTAGCATTTCTTGCTCATAAACAGAAGACGAGGATAAAAAATAGGCACTTTTTTGCATTAGAATAGCACCGATCAAACACGCAATCATTGAAATCACGGCAAAAAAGAGCAGATATGTTCCATTTAACTTACGTATACGCGCTTCTTCTTTTTTTATGGAAAAACCAGTGTAAAATTTGATATAGGCAAATGAAAATCCTAGATTCAGCAATGTCAGATTACTGATAATCGAATTAGCGATTTGATACAGCCCATATTCGCTTTTTCCGAAAAACCTCAAAAGCAGTTGCGTATAGATCAGTAACGAGATATTTTTGACGATCACAGTCAGATACGATAGGATGATTCCTTTGCTCCTATTCGTCATCTATTTTTCAGCCTTGCTATGATTCAGAATTTTTTGTTCGATCAACTGTCTTCCCCGTCCTCGTACATTTTCCAGTAACCTTTCAGATCGCTCAAAATCGAATAGATCCTCTTTTTCTGACAGCTCATCCCCTACTGAGACAATCGCACATTCCATCTGAAACTGACGTGTCAGACTTTCGATCCTTGTATAGGTTCCTTTGTGGTCTGTACGCTCATAGACAAAGAATGGGGTTTGCATAATGATCGAAAAGACACTCCCGTGAAAAGAATCGGTGAAGACATATTGTGCTTGGTCAATCAGCTCGACGAATTGCTGGGGATCTGCCACTATTCGATCTTTTCCAAACGTATCCCCCATGATCTGGACGATCGGCAATTGTTTTTCCTTGGCAAATCGTTTGATCTCTTGATAGATCTCAGTGGAGAGTTCACTCACAAAGTAAATCAGCAAAAAACGTGACTCATTTCCACCTGTGATGTCCAATTCACGATACCATTCATCTTTACTCAATAATAACGTTGGATCAGGTGCAACATCTGCGTTTTCTCCTGTCAGTTCCTCTACTAGCTTTGCACCGGAAGCTTCTCTGACAGAGAGGTAGGCCATTTGCTGTAAATATCGTCTATAGTGTTCCTTTAAACCATGCGGGCTTTTTGGTAGCTGATCGACTCCAAAGCTTGCGGAATAGCTGTATCTTTTTTCTTTTGATGTAAAGTCCAAAAAATGTGTTGGATCAAACTCGATGATATTGGGATTCCAAACCTGATCGCTTCCTACAATAAAGAGATCATAATGTTGTTGCAGATGGGGTAAGTACTTTTTCTCAACTTTAAGCGTACTGATATTCTTTCGACTGAAT
The DNA here is from genome assembly GCF_011038845.1 of Enterococcus sp. ZJ1622. Taxonomy (GTDB): domain Bacteria; phylum Bacillota; class Bacilli; order Lactobacillales; family Enterococcaceae; genus Enterococcus_B. The sequence continues at coordinate 165,883 of NZ_JAAKDW010000003.1, read as the reverse complement.
CGGCCAATGATTCCCCATTTTGCTGCTTGCATCGCTTTATAGTTTTTTCTTCTTTCGATGCTCGAAGGAGTCATCTTAGAAAAATTTTTCTTCACCATTTGGTTCAGATCACTTATTCCATAGATCCCTCCAAACCACAGATCTTTTTTGAGTTTATCCAACTTGTTCGTTTTGATCACGATCGTATCTGCTTGTACGTTGTAGCTTTGCAATACTTTTTGCAAGGCAAAATTTTGTAGTCGATTCCCATAATTGAATTCACCATTCAATGTGATGATCCCTATTTTTTTCAATCGGATACTCCTTTCTTAATGCATTACTTCAGATTCTCTGGACTTGATGATCTTTGCCGGATTCCCTCCTAGAACGACATTTTCCGGATACGTTTTCCCTGGTACAATGGTGCCTGCAGCGACAACGGTGCCTTTTCCAATCTTCGCTCCAGGTAAAATAATAGCTCTTGCACCAATCCAGACATCGTCCCCAATCGTCACTTTTTTCGTTACCACTTCACCCTCGATCAGCTTTTTTCCTATTGGTGGAATAGCATGATTCTGCGTGAATATCATGACTTCCGGACCGATCATCACATCAGCTCCAATCGTCAATCCTCCGGAGGCCACGATCATATTCCTGTCACCCAGAGAAGAACGATCCCCTATAGAAATTTCGCTTAGATACGAGATTTTCAATTTTGGGCGAATCACTACTTCTTTTCCTGCGTAACGAAACAGTTTTCTGGCGATTTTCTCTCTTGTTTTCCGATAAAAATAATCGATTGCAGTTAATCGATACGGAACAGAAAAACAATTCGTGAGATAAAATAACAAATAATAAATCGATTTCAATCTACTACCTCTTCTCAGAAACTTCCCTGATTTTCTCGATCAATTGCTGACTTACTTTCGTACTGTCATATTTTTTGGCTGTTTCAACTGCATATTGAGAAAATTCCTTCTTTTCTTCAACTGTTAGATTTCTATAGTTTTCAATAGCCGTTTCCAGTTCTTTCTGGTTGCCAGGAGCAATCAAAAAGCCGTTTTTCCCATCTTTCACATACGTTTTGATCCCGCCTAAGTTGCTTCCGATCACCGGCGTGCCACAAGCCATGGCCTCTAACCCTACTAAGCCCAAACTCTCACCTGCTCTTGTGCTAGGAAAAATAAATACATCTAGACTTGAATAGATGCCGACCAATTCTTTTTGTGTCAAACAATTATGTTTTTCCACGTACGTTTCAAGACCTAACTCTTTGATCAATGCCAATGCCTCGTCATTTTGTGCGCCGTCTCCCACCATGATCAAACGGATATTTTTGTTATGCTGGGTTAGATTTTTAAACGCATAGAGTAGCGTATCCCAGCCTTTTTCTTTATCTATCCTGCTGACATAGCCGATCGTGAATACTTCATTTTCTACTTTCTTGTTTTGATGATTAAAAAGACTGAAATCAATACCTGCAGACGGAGAGATCCAGATAGGACTATTTTCCCCATACTTCTCTATAACGACCTCTTCAAAATAACTGGAAGGTACAACCGTCAAGTCAGCTTTTCTGACTAGATATTTAGTTAAAAAGTTGGTCTTTTCTTCCAATTTTTTTTCTGGTGTGACATCACTGCCATGAACATTCACGATCAGCTTTGTTGATTTGTTGAACATTTTTGCAAGCAAGATCGGGGGCGCGTTATACCCAGCATAATGAACATAGACAACTTCATATTTGCCAAATGCATATTGCCTGAACGTCTTGCCATAAAATTCCAAGTACTTGATGAGTTTTTGCACTTTGCTTGTCGTTTTATGGAGATAGATGATGTCTGTTTTTTCAGATAAAGATAACTGTTCATAAAAATTTTTTACAAATACGCCATAATTAGGATATTTTTTTGATGGATACATGTTCGATACGACTAATATCATCCGACTGACCTCCTTTTTATTTTTTCTCAACAGCAGACATGTCGTACATTGTCATCAGGCATCACTTGAATAGCTCAAGCAAATCGCTAAAAATGTCGCTGTCATGGAGTTGACGATGATATGTCCACCTAAAAAACTATACATAAAGAAAATAAGCAACATACTTTTCATTACATTGTTTTTTGAAACGAACAATGAGAATAATGCATCTTTAAAAAAGTACAAATACGCAGTGAAACCGATGATTCCATAAGAAAAATAAAGATCAAACCAATCCATTTCCACAATACTTCTCTTGAATCCGTCTAATGAAAAAGAGGAGTAGTACCCTGCACCAAAAAAGTCAATAAACCAGCTATGGCCAGATTGATCGATTTGCTTCATGCTTTCAATTAAATAACTAAATCTGTTACTAGTGATCACATTTAAAATATCCCCGTCTGATTGTCCGTAAAAGTAATCCAATCGACTAAGTACTTCTGTAAATAAGTTCCCTAGCAAAAAGCGCATAAGGAGTAAAAAGGAACCGATAAACAGCACGATCCCCCATTTATAACGAGAAGCTACCTGGCATTGGACGATCTGGACGATCAATATACCGGTGCATAACAAGGCAAGTACGATCCCTAGTTTCGTAGCGGTAATAAACAAAGCAGCAACTAGAAGAAGATAAATGCTTGCTGCGAGTAACGTTTGCCTGTTTTGTTTCTTGTTGATGGTGTGTATGATCATATTTTTTATGAAAAAAGAACAGGCGCTTAAAATCGCAATCAATGAATTGAGTTCGATAAAATAACCTTTGCACCCTATACCTTTTACCTCTGACATTTTTGACATCAACCCATTGCCGTCAACGTCATAGCTAACGTAACCTGCTCCTTGCAAATAAGGAATGACGACCAACAGACCATACAGCAGACTATAGCCCAGAAGCAGTTTCCTCAGTTCTTCACGATTGATCTCCTTCGATCGTATTGCTTCATAAAAGAACACAAAATAAATTGGTGCCAATAAAATCCTCAATGTACTTTTGATATCTGACAAAAAGATTCCCTGATTTTTATGGAGCCAGAAAAACTGTAGTAATAAAATCACTAGCAGCGTACATACGATAAGCATGAGTTTGAGCATGTTACTAGACAAACGTTCCACATACCGTAAAAAATAACCTGCGATCAGAACCAGAAGAAGAAGTCGGTACATATCGGAGATGCCCTTGCCGTAAAAGTAACCATTGAGAGATTCTACGACCGGCATTAGGAGAAAAACAATTAGAATTACTTTATTAAGTCTTACTTTCATCATCTATCACACCAATTTTTCTTAACTTCGTCTTTTTTTGTTCTGATTATGTTTATGTCTTTGTCTATAACCGTAAAACAAGACGGCGGACAAATAGATCGCAAAGAAAACAAAGCTTAAGATCACTAAAAGCAGGCTTGTACTATAAGTGAGTTCATTTGTCGTCACCGCATGACTAAGAACCGATAAATCACTATGAGTAAAAAGCTTGTTTCCTTCTGTACGCAGTTCTTCTAGCATGATATTCGATAATTTTATCCCCTCTTGTTCATTGTCCATGCTAACTTGTAACGTTAGGACTTGTGAGGTAGCAGAATATAAGACTTTGATTTTTGGTTTTAATTTCAGCGGATCTTTGAATTGCTCATTATTGAATTTTTCCGCTACCTTATCCAAGAAAGAAGAACTGTAGACAAGAAGACTGTAGTTCTCGTTGTATTTCAGAAGATCCATACTATTCACACTATCTTCTTTATCTGTTATTTTCGGATTAACGACCAACTGACTTTGAACGACATAGGTTTTCGGCAATAGATCAAAGTACTTCACTGCAACCACACTTGCAAATGCCGTCATCCAAGCAAGTAAAATGATTGGAATGATACTTTTCTTTAAAATTGCCATCACTTCTTTTTTATCCAAACCGACTGTTCACCACTCTCTTTTCCAGTAAATTACTTTTTATTTGCAGATTTGACTTTTTCCAGAACGGTAAGTTTCAAAAACTTGAGGTTCCCGAACAAATACCTTTTAAACAGCCTTTTTGGTTCCTGCAACAGGCGAAAGCACCACTCCAACTGGCAATTCTGTACCCAAAGAGGCGCTCGTTTGATTTCTCCAGATAACACGTCAAAACTTCCGCCGACACCCATGAACACTGTATTGATTCCATGAGTCATCAAATAATCGATCAGATATTCTTTTTTGGGCGAAGTAATTCCCACAAAGACTAACTGAGGATTGCTATCTTTCAATTCAGTTGCTATCTCAGGCCATTCTTCATCAGAAAAGTAACCGTTCCTTGCACCCGCTATGGAAAGACCGGGCCAATTTTTCAGCAGTTGTTCCTGCATTTTATCGATGACCGCTTGCTTTGCACCTAAAAAATAAACTGTATAATGACTGACTTCTGCTAGGTCTAACAGTTGCTGCATCAGATCGATCCCGGTAACTCTTTCTGGGATGTGTTTATTTAGTAAACGAGCTGCTAATAAAATCGATACCCCATCTGCATGGATGATCTCTGCCTTTTGGATCACCTGATTCAATGAATCATTTTCCTGTGAAGCGTTGATTTTGTCTGCATTGATCCCCAAGATATGCGTAGGTTCTCTGGTCCTTATCTTTTCATCGATTACTGAAACCAATTCTTCCATCGTTACGGCATCGATCTGTATGTCAAATAATGTTTCCCGAGTAAATCGTTCCAATTTCATCCCCCCTTTCCAATCTATCCATGAAATAGGAATGTAAAAATCTACTTAAGTATAAGGAAGAAGGAAATATGAATTTTCTTTATTTTTTATTTATTTAGCGATTTACAGTAAAAAAATCAGATAAACGAGTAACAAAAAAGAGGTAGTGACAGAAGTGGAGAGCTTCAAGAAATAAGAAGGAATTTACGAAAATTGCTTCTCAAATTTTTGTGAAATTTCAGCTTATTTTCGAAGAAGCTACTTCTGGAACACCGCTTATTCGGAAAAAGGAGCTACGACAAGACTTTTGTCGCAGCTCCTATTATCGTTAAGACTGGCTAAAATTAACCTTGGATGACATTCACCAATACTAAGCGGTTGTTTTCCATTTTATAAATATAATTTGTACCTGTCTTGCTTCTCAAAGCAGCATTATCGTTTGTATCAAATCGTGTGTATCCTTCTGCATGGTACATTTCTACCGTGCTGCCATTTGGCACATCATATGTGCCTAGATCATTAGCCGAGACTTTATCTGTTCCGATCCAAGTATGCGTATAAATATTATTATTATTTGGACCTGTTATTTTAATTGAAAAGTATTTACTGTTGCCATAGCCACCATGAACATTTACAACCTTATCGGGGTAATAATTTTCTTTGATATTTAATTTTTGGTTTTCTACGCTAATTAAAAGCTTTTGTTCCTCTCCATAAACGGACACTCCTTTGATATTAAATACCTGATTGACTGACAGCGGCACACTTTGACGTCCGATCTCATTGTAGTTTTTGTCAAACAACACGATCTGTACATTATCTGTTTGTTTCAAATTCCCGATATAGTAGCTGATTTTGCCGGTTGCCAAACCTTTTGATGAAACAAACCCTTCTTTTTTCCCGTTGATTTCTGCACGCATATATGCAGCATTCGTTCCGTCATATGTTCCGGTGATGGTATTGCTTTTACCGATAACATAGTTTTCCAAATTGATTTTGGCTTGTACTGGTTCTGCTAATGTGACTTGCTGACGACCAATTTCTTGGTAGGATTTGTTAAACAAGACGATTTCTGCTTTGTCTGTTTGCTTCAGATTGCCTACGTAGTAATTGATTTTGCCACTTGCTAATTCTTTTGACTGAACAAGAGCTTCTTTTTTCCCGTTTACTTCGGCTTGCATATAAACGGCGTTGTTTCCTTCGTATGTTCCGGTAATGTTGGTGCTGCGTCCCACATAATATTTATCTAATGTCATGCCTACTTGTGCAGGACCTTCGATCGTTAATTTTTGACGGCCGATTTCTTGATAATTACTGTCGAACAACACGATTTCTGCATTATCTCCAGTATTCAATTGACCGACATAATAGTTGATCTTACCGCTTGCCAAGCCTTTTGATGACACTAAGCCTTCTTTTTTCCCATTCACTTCGGCACGCATATAGACCGCGTTCGTCCCATTATATGTTCCTGTGATCTCTGTGTTTTGTCCAACCACATATTTGTCTAAAGTGATTTGTGTTTTCACTGGTTCAGTCAGTGTTACTTTTTGACGGCCGATTTCTTGGTAGTTTTTGTCAAATAAGACAATCTGTGCATCATCTCCAGCTTTTAGATTTCCTACATAATAGTTGATCTTACCACTTGCCAAGCCTTTTGATGACACTAAGCCTTCTTTTTTCCCATTCACTTCGGCACGCATGTAAACTGCATTCGTTCCATTATATGTCCCTGTGATATTTGTGCTTTGTCCAATGACATAATTGTCTAAAGTGATTTGTGTTTTCACTGGTTCGGTCAATGTTACTTTTTGACGGCCAATTTCTTGGTAGTTTTTGTCAAATAAGACAATCTGTGCATTATCTCCGGCTTTCAGATTCCCTACATAATAGTTGATTTTACCACTTGCTAGTTCTTTTGATGTGACTAAGCCTTCTTTTTTCCCATTTACTTCGGCGCGCATGTAAACTGCATTCGTCCCATTGTATGTCCCTGTGATATTTGTGCTTCGTCCAATGACATAGTCGTTTAGCGTGATCGCTACGCTTTGTTTGGTTTGGCTTGCAAGACCTGCCTTTGCGTTTTCTTCAGCAAAAGTATGCGTTGTTGTCATCGTTGCTCCTAACATGGAAACTGACAACAAAGTAAACAACATTGTTTTTTTGTAATTCATGTGATGAATCCTCCTAATGTAGTTATTTGTAGTTATTTTTTTAACAAGTGGATACTAACATTTCTCGATACGTATCTTTTTCTTAAAATTATTTCGATCCTAAAAATAAATGAAAAAATAAAAAAACAGTTTTTCTCTAACCATTTGGCCGATTCTGTTTTTCGATAAAATATCCAGAAATGAAAAGTGACGAAAAACCTAAACAGATACCGGCAATCACATCAGTTGGATAATGGACACCTACATAGATCCTGCTTAATCCAACTAAGAGGATCAGTACGACCATGCTCATACGCAATAATACCCGTCCATATGTCCTCTTTACCAATTTAGGCGCTGCAAGGAGTAAGCCACCAAATAGTAATGTACTTACCAAAGTACTTCCACTGGGAAAACTAAATGAATGTTCCTGTATTAGTTGCGGTATGATAGTTGGTCTTTCTCTTCGGAAAATATTTTTCAACACAAAGTTGAAACCCAATCCGACGATCACTGTATTTCCTGCTAACCAATACGCAATAGTTTTCTTTTTCATAAAATAAAGAAAAACTACAACCAACAGCGTGAGTATATACAGGTTCATGTATTTAGCGATCCATAAAAACACTGGATGAAATAAAGAGAATCTGTTTCTTGCTCCACACAATAGTTCGGTATCTAAACCTGTTAGAGGTTTGATATAGTAAAGGACATCTGTAATCAAAAATAGGCAAATTCCTAAATATAAATAAAACTCCCGACTAATCCTTCGTTTCACGAAATAGCTCCTCCTTTCTATGATTATCTAAAAGTATAGTGAACAAACCTTATCAATTTTTCTTTTTAGAATAATCTTTGATAGAAAAGATTCAAAAACAAGGAAAAATCTAACTTCTCCCTCCCCTATGATTAACGTATAAAAAGAATCTGTTAAGGAGAGAATTTTATGTCTGACACAAAAAAGATGAAAAAGAAAAAATTGAAAAAACAACTGTTATCTGCATCAGCTACTGGAATCATTCTTCTATCAAGTACGGTTGGTCCAAGCACTTCATTTGCTTACGCTTCAGAATTAGATCCCAAAGAAAAGCCTGCACAACAAGCCTTTGAGGAAAGTCAAAAATCTGTTATCACCAATATCAGTCCATATATTGAAGGCGAAAGCCAGCTCATTTCCGGAACGTATACTGGTCAAGAAGCTGCATATATCCGAGTCGTCGTCAATGACGAAAAAAAAGCGCTAGTATCTATGAAAGGAGTGCCAAAGGGAACATTCAAGTATTATATTTCTAGCTTGAAATCAACGGACAAAGTCACACTCCAGCTATTCGACAATTCTTATCATCAATTAGCTGAAAAGGCAGTGCCTGTAAAAACAACCGCCCCTATAAAAATCACTCATATCGATCCTTACACAGAAGGCCAAACTCAGTTCATTACCGGTACCTTCACAGGAGAAGGAGTAGCTTACATCCGCATCGTCGTCAATGGAGAGAAAAAGACGCTGATTTCCACGAAAAAACTAGCAAAAGGAACATTCAAGTACTTTGCAGATAATCTAAAATCGACCGATCATGTCTCTATCCAGCTCTTCGATGCCTCTTACAAGCAAGTGGCGAATGTACCCATGACTATCAAAAAAACAGAAGCCCCCGAATCAGTCAAAATCACCAATGTCGCTCCTTATATCGAAGGAAAATCACAATTTGTCACTGGAACATATACAGGAAGCGGCGCAGCTTACATGCAAGTAATCGTCAACGGCAAAAAAGAAGCCCTGATCCCTATGTCTGGTTTACCAGAAGGAACATTCAAGTACTATCTAACCGGCTTAAAAAAAAATGATCAAATAACTATTTCTTTGTACAATAAAAGCTACAAACTACTCGTTTCAAAAGACTTGACAATCACTCCAAATGTCCAGACACAAGTGATCCGAACAACACCTTATCCAGCAAACACTGCAAATGCTGGTATCTTGATGGGACAAGGTCATGATCGCCAAGACTTAGGGATCCAATTGAAAAAAGGAGCAAAAATTACTGTTAAACAGACTAATCCGAATTTTTCAGGTACATTGACCTTACGATTATTGACAAATGATTCCCATACCGAGTCCTCCGTTGACTTTTCCAAAAACGAAGCTGTGCTGACTGCAAAAGAATTAGCAGTGCCATTTATTGACACCCCATTCAACCAGTCAAACGGTCAGAAACCAACGATTGAATTTTCGGTAGAAGGCGAAACTTTGACACTGCCAAAATACAGCAAGAACAATGACATTCAGGCTTTTAAAAAGGAATGGAACCAAACAAAAGGATATGCTCTAGTCCAAGGAAAAAGATTCCAGACATTTCTCCCCGAAGAAAATCGTGCCCAAGCATTGAATACCGATCTAGATAAAGTGATTGATCTTTACGATAACGATATTATCGGTTTTTATAATGGACTGATTGGTTTGAAGGACAACGATACCAACTCATTGAACCGATCTTCTGAACGGCGCTATTTCTATAAAGCAGATGCTCATGGTGCTGGCGGATTGTATTATGGCGGTAATTGGGCGGCAGAAACAAGCACATCTGCCAGTGACTGGTTATCTGATGGCTGGGGGGGCCTTCATGAAACAGGACATGGATATCAAGGAAGTTTTATGAACCGTGGGATGACTGTCGGAGAAGTGTGGAATAATATATATGGCGTGATTTATACTTATCAACACATGGGCAAAATAGAAGCAGACAGAAACTCCTGGCTGTATGATTACGGGAACAAAACAGCTATTGAGAACAGTTTGAAAGCAACGATCAATAGTCCTTCTGCTGATTTCAACAAGCAAGGATTGAGAAATAAATTAATCATTTTATCGAACATCATTGATAAAGCAGGGAATGAAGGATTGCAAAATTTCTATATCAAATACCGTGAACTAGCTAATACACCTGGGTTTAAAGCAGAAAAATATCCTTTGCCTGATTTATTGGCGGCTAATCTTGGTACACCAAAAAAATACGACTTCTCAGCGGTTTTGACAGCTTGGGGCTTGACTGTATCCAAGGCTGCGAAGAAGCAAGCAAAAGAGAATGGTGATATCCCAGTTGCCCATTTAGCACAAGTCGTACCAGACAATAAGCTAAATGAAGCAATCACTCAGTTGACTCAAAACAATCGTTTGAGTTCTGTATTGTCACTTGTGACAAATCAAGAATTGAGTGCCTTGAACCTAAAAAGCAATGTAACTCTGAAATTCACAGATGAGAATCTATTCGATGGGATGAAATTACGGATTTTGGACGGCGATAAATTGTACAAAGAAATCACATTAGGACAAGGCCCAGTTATTATAGATAATATGCCAAACGGTGTTTACTCACTTGAACTTGAAACAGATACTGGCTATATAAAGAAACCATATATTTTTGTGAAAGATAACGCGACAATAAATATTTCTTTGAACAGTTATCTCAAAGAAGCTGACGCAGCTGTAAACAATTTATTCGAAACAAATAGTGACACAAAAATCAAACCAACAATCATGCAAAAAGACATTGATAATGTAAAGAAACAGGTCAATGAACTACCTGAAAGTGATCAAAAACAAAATCTTCTTCAAAAATTAGACCAAGCTTACAACCAATTACAAGAACTTACCTTTAAAGGGATAGGAGATTGGGTCTTTGCCGATTTTGACGTTGCCAATGGAGTGGGCACACTTAGAACATATAAAGGAAAACCTCACTATTATATCTCTGACTTATATGCAAGTATCGCAATTGCTAGAGATGGGAAAAATATTTTCACTAAAGAATATATCGGTACCCAAAATAACCCTGAACAAACCGAGACAATTGAGTTAAAAGATGGCGATACAATAACGATCACCACTAAAGAAGCTCACCGGTTCTTTGTCAATCATCCTGATTTGAAGAACAATAATTCTGGAACTTACCATTACATCATTCAAGATGGAAAATTAGTGGTCGATTATCTGAAGCCAGTGAAAGAAGCAGTTGATAACTTGTTCCAGACAAATCATGACACAAAAATCAAGCCATCAATTATGCAAAAAGATATCACTGACGTAAAGAAGAAAGTAGAATCACTTCCAGAAAGTCCGCAAAAACAGCAACTATTGCAAAAACTGGAAGAAGCCTATAACCAATTACAAGAATTCACATTCGGAGGGCTAGGCAACTGGAATTTTGCTACACTCGATATTGCTGATAGTATTGCCACAGTACGAACAAATAGCGGACAACCTCACGCTTACTTTACCGACAACTATGCAAGCATCACCATCAAACGAGCTGGTCAGACAATTTATGTGAAAGATTACATCGGAAATAAAAATTACCCTGCAAAAACAGACACGATTGACTTGCAAGACGGCGATACCGTAACGATCACCCATCGAGAAGCAAATAACACTCGTTTAGCAGTCAACCATCCTGATTTGAAGAATAATAATTCAGGCACTTACAATTACACTGTACGAAATGGTCTGTTAGTCCTAACGAAATAAACGAAAAAGAAGTTGCACACTCTTATTGAGTCGCAACTTCTTTTTTTGAATAAACGGTCTTCAAGAAACAGCCTATCGGCAATAAGGCACGATTTTGTAAAAATATGGGAAGCTATTTTTTCAAAAATCGCTTCTTATCGCTCAAGGCTGAACGTCTCTTACACGACCTCTCCGCTAAACGGTGTTCAAAAGCTTGCATCTGCGGTAATAAGCCCAACCAAACGAAAAATATGGAGAACTATTTTTGTTTGGCTGTTCTTATTACTTGATGCAGGGCAGCTTTTTTACAACCTCTATAAACGGTGTTCCCCTGCCAACTCCTCGGGCACAAGTCACAATGTTCATCAAACATGAGAAGCTGTTTTTTGAAATTGTTCCTTGTGCCTCAGAATTAAACGGCAGGCTCACAACCTCTTTTTTTAAATGATTTCCTTATGCTTCTTCTGCTTCCTCTTCTTCTGGCAATTGGTGGAACTTGATCAGTTCGTTGACCGCAATTGGCACGATCGATAAGATACCGACAAGGAACCAGTGATTCAAGCTGATATGCACCAATCCGAATAATGTTTGAGTAAATGGCAGTAACGCTACAGCTGTCGTGATCGCTAAAGCTAGTACAGCCATTTCTAGTAAAGATTTGTTCGTCGCAAGATTGACTTTGAAAATCGACTGGCTACTCCGCACATTGAATACATGTAAGATCGAAGAATACGCCAAGACTAAGAATGCCACGGTTTGTCCTACTTCTTGACTTGCATCGACCCAAGGACTGATCGTATCTACAAACGTCCCCAGATAGTAACCAAACAAGGTGACGATCGTGAAGATTCCAGCATTTATCGCGATTTTTTTCAATAGACCACGCGCAAATATTCCTTCATTCCTAGGAATCGGCGGCTGATCCATGATGCCATGTTCTGCGGGTTCTCTTCCTAAGGCAAATCCTGGGAGACCATCTGCTACAACGTTGACGAACAATAGCTGCACAGCTGTGAAAGGTGCGCCCCATCCTACTAGCATCGCAATCAAAACGATAAAAATCTCAGAGATATTACAGCTTAGCAGGAAATTGATTGCTTTACGAATGTTCTGATACACTGAGCGTCCTTGGCTCACTGCATCGACGATTGACGCGAAATTATCATCTGTCAAGATCATATCTGAAGCGCTTTGTGCGACATCTGTTCCTGTGATCCCCATCGCACAACCGACATCACTTGCTTTCAATGCTGGCGCATCATTGACCCCATCACCTGTCATCGCAACTACTGCGCCTGTCCGCTGCCAGGATTTCACGATCCGGATTTTGTCTTCTGGCGTTACTCGAGCATAAACGGACAGACCCTTCACGCGTTCATCTAATTCTTCATCGGATAACCGATGCAGCTCTGCTCCAGAAAGTGCTTCTGATTTGTCTGTGAGGATGCCAAGTTCTTTAGCAATCGCGCTTGCTGTCACCACGTGATCCCCTGTGATCATCACGGTTTTGATTCCTGCTTTTTTCGCTCGCTTGATCGCGCCTTTACTTTCTGGACGCGGCGGATCGATCATCCCGATCAGACCAATCAGACGAAGGTTGTTTTCCAATGCTTCTGATGTGATTTCTTTGGGCTCTTCATCATAAGTAGCAAATCCTACAGCAATCACTCGCAAGGCTCGTCTGCCAAAATGATCATTGACGATCGCGGCTTGTTCTACATCGCCTGTGCTGAACCGAGGCGCAAGTACATCGAATGCCCCTTTTGTGATTGAAATATACTTTTCGCCCATTTGATGGACCGTTGTCATCATTTTCCGTTCAGAATCAAAAGGCAGTTCATTGACACGCGGATATTTTTCATCGAGTTCTGCTTTTGTGTGATAATTTTCTTCAACTGCGCGTACGATGGCAGCTTCTGTCGGGTTTCCTTTGATGATCAGGTCATCATTTTCGTTTTCGACGGTGACATCGGTACATAGTGCGGCCATTTTCAGTATTTCCATCGCGCTGTTCGTCATGGAATCTTCGATATCTGTCACTTCGTCTTCTTTGCTCCAGACACGCCGGACGCGCATTTTGTTTTGCGTTAAGGTTCCTGTTTTATCTGAACAGATGACATTTGCCGTACCCAACGTTTCTACAGCGGGAAGCTGCCGGATAATCGCATGTTTTTTTGCCATTTTCTGTACTCCGTAGGCAAGGGTCAAGGTCACGATGACAGTCAATGTTTCTGGCACTGCAGCAACCGCTAACGAAATGGACGTCATGAACATCTCTAGTAACGGTTCGCCTTGTAATTCACCAATAACAAAAACTAAAGCTGCGGCTGCCAAGGCGATCATACTGATTCGCTTCCCTAATTGGTTCAAGCGGATCTGTAATGGTGTTTTTTGCATTGTATCTTCATTCAGCAGTCCGGCGATTTTACCCATCTCCGTGTCCATCCCGATTGCTGTGACGATTGCTTTCCCTCTACCAGCTGCGACTGTACAGCCTTTAAACACCATATTGATCTGGTCACCAAGCGATTCATCTTCCTGACCAACATAATCTGCATCTTTTTCAACCGCTTCACTTTCTCCAGTCAATGCAGATTCTTCTACGCGTAGTTGAGAGGATTCTACCAGACGGGCATCTGCTGCGATCGCTGCTCCAGATTCCAAAATGAGCACATCCCCGACAACCAAGTGTTCTGCCTCGATTTCCATCACTTTTCCATCTCGCAAAACAGAAGCTGTCTGCTTGTTCATTTCCTGTAAAGATTCCAGCGCTTTTTCTGCATTGCCTTCTTGCACGATCGCTAACACCGAGTTGATGATGACGATCGCAATGATCAACAGTCCTTCAAACAAGTCACCATGTTCGGTCGCAAAAGCGGTGTAAAATGAAATCACCGCTGCGACAAGTAGAACGATCGTTGTAAAATCAGACAAACTTCGAATGAACTTCTTGATCAACGGTTCTTTCGGCGCTTCGTCGAATTTGTTCAGTCCCTGTTTCTTCCCTCGCTCTTTTGCTTCTTGCGAGGTCAGTCCGTCTGCTACATCTGTCTTTGTTTTTTCCTTTACTTCTTCCACTGTTTGCTTGTATTCTTCCATCCTATTCCTCCTTCAAAATTGTACACACAAAAAAAGGTACTTATTTTACTATAACACGCTTTTTTTAATTACTTCAAACAATTACCCTATTTGGCACACACTTTGTTTAAGAAAAGGTAAAAATCGAAGTCTTTCTATTTGAAAACGCTACCAATCCATGCTATATTATGAGTGTAAGGAAGGAGGATACCATCAAATAAGCAGAAGAATTTCTCGATAGATCAGAATAAGCAAACAAAGTTGTTAGAAGTACAAGTTTCACCTAGACATGCGTGTGGAGTACACCCTTATAAATAGTGAATGCGTATGGCTGTTTGGATCAATCAACATCCAAGACAAGAAGTAAAACGATACGTAACAATTGAATAACGTAAACGTCTGAAAATTGAATACGAAACGAGAGATGTTTCAACTGTTGAAGATGTAACGAAAACAAGATTTTTTGTTTATCAAGAAGAAATTCAACAACGTACTTTACATGTATGATGGAAAGTTACACTCATTTCTGTTTATTTGATTCCTTCCGAGATACAAGAAAGCCGAGCTAATCGAGAGCTCGGCTTTTTCTTTTTCCGAATAAACGGTGTTCCACCTGCTGCTTCTCGGCAATAAGTTCACTGCACAAGAAAATATGGGAAGCTATTTTCTGTTCAGTGTCCTTATTCCTTAAAGCAGAACGCAGTTGTCACAACCTCACACACAGTGTTCAAGAAGTAACTTCTTCGAAAATAAGCCGAAATTCCACAAAAATTTGAAAAGCGATTTCCGTAAATTCCTTCTTATTGCTTGAAGCTGCCCACTTCTGTCACAACCTCTTCACTAAACGGTGTTCTCCTCCCAACTCTTCGGGCACAAGTCACAATATTCATCAAACATGAAAAGCTGTTTGTTGAAATTGTTCCTTGTGCCTCAGAGTTAAACGGCAGGCTCACAACCTCTGGTTCACGGTGTTCCATCTGCTGACCTTCGATATTAGCTCATAAAAATGCAAAATATAGGGAGCTATTTTACATTTTTCCTCTCTAATACTCAGGTCAAAACACAGTTGTCACAACCTCTAGTTACCGGTGTTCAAAAGCTTGCATCTGCGGTAATAAACCCAACCAAACAAAAAATATGAAGATCTATTTTTGTTTGGCTGTTCTTATTACTTGATGCAAGGCAGCTTTTTCACAACCTCTTTATATCTATCCTTTATTTCACAAACATCGCATCACCAAAGCTAAAGAACCGGTAACGCTCCTCGATCGCATGCTGGTACGCAGACAACGTCAGTTCTCTGCCTGCAAAGGCACTGACCAGCATCACTAAGGTCGATTTTGGCAAATGGAAATTCGTCGAGAAAGCTTCAACTACTTTGAATTGATAGCCAGGTGTGATGAAAATATCTGTCCAGCCGCTATCGGCTTTGATCTCTCCGTTAAATTTCGTTCCGATCGTTTCTAATGTTCTGATCGAAGTTGTTCCGACTGCAACGATCTTCCCGCCATTTTTACGTACTTGGTTCAAACGGTCAGCGGCTTCCTCCGTCAAACGATAAAATTCACTGTGCATATGGTGCTCTTCGATTTTATCTACGCTGACAGGACGGAATGTACCTAACCCTACGTGGAGTGTCAGATACACAAGTTCAACGCCTTTTGCTTCGATTTCTTTCAGCAATCCTTCTGTAAAATGCAAACCAGCAGTTGGTGCAGCTGCCGAACCATTTTCTTTTGCATAGACTGTCTGGTAACGATCTGGATCTTCCAAACGTTCTTTGATATACGGCGGCAAAGGCATTTCCCCTAATGATTCAAGAATCTCTAAGAATATACCGTCATATTCAAACTCGATGATCCGTCCGCCATGTTCCAGCTCTTCTTTGACAACAGCTTGCAGACGTCCGTCACCAAATGAGATCCGTGTACCGACTTTGGCACGTTTTGCTGGTTTGATCAGGGTTTCCCATGTATCGCCTTCTGTATTCGTTAGAAGCAATACCTCTAGATGGGCACCTGTTTCTGGTTTTTCCCCATACAAACGTGCGGGCAAAACGCGTGTATTGTTCATCACCAGTGCATCGCCTGGATTCAACTCATCGATAATGTCATGGAAATGTCTATCTTCCATTTCTCCTGTTTCACGATTCAAGACAAGCAAGCGTGACTGGTCGCGATCTTTCAATGGCGTTTGAGCGATCAGTTCTTCTGGCAAGTCGAAATCAAAATCTTCTGTTGTTAACATATCGTCACTCACTTTCTATCATGTGCTCAATCATTCTACCATTTTTCGTGCTGTATTGGCAAAAAACGGCGACTGATTTTCCTTGGCTTCTCCCTTTTACTTCAATACAAACATGCAGAATAGCTGCAAAAATATTCCTCATTTGTAATCTGGCGTTCTTTTAGGCATACTAGTAGTAGGAGAATCTTCACTGAAAATGAAAAGAAGAGGTGGCACCATGATTGAATTCCAGAATGTCTCAAAGATTTACAAAGGCGGAAAAATCGCTGTCGAAGACGTCAATCTATCATTTGAAAAAGGCGAATTCATCTGTTTTATCGGTACGAGTGGCAGCGGAAAAACCACGACGATGCGGATGATCAACCGAATGACTGACCCGACCAAAGGAAAAATCCTGATCGATGGAAAATCCATCCAAGAGATCAATCCCGTTGAATTACGACGACAAATCGGCTACGTGATCCAAAGCATCGGCCTCATGCCTCACATGACTATCCGCGAAAATATCACCCTTGTCCAGAAATTATTGAAAGTCAGCCAGGAAGAGCGAAATAAAACAGCAGAAAAAATGATCGATCTGGTCGAACTTCCTCGTGAAATGTTGGACCGATATCCCCACGAACTCTCAGGCGGTCAGCAGCAACGGATCGGTGTCGTGCGTGCCTTGGCAGCCAACCAAGATATCATACTGATGGATGAACCATTTGGTGCCCTTGACCCCATCACTCGCGATTCACTTCAGGATCTGGTCAAAGATTTGCAAGAACGACTTGGTAAAACCATCGTCTTCGTTACCCACGATATGGACGAAGCGATCAAACTTGCTAGTCGAATCGCAATCATGAGTGAAGGACGTGTGATCCAATTCGATACGCCGGAAAATATCCTGCGTCATCCTGCAAACGATTTCGTAGAAGAGCTGATCGGTGAAGATCGTCTCTTGCAGGCAAAACCAGACACGACTCGTGTAGGCGAAGTGATGCTGAATAAAGCGATCACGATCACACCGGAAAAATCCCTACAAGAAGCGATCAGCCTCATGAGAGAAAAACGTGTCGATACGCTACTTGTAACAGATAACTCGAATGTACTCAAAGGATTTATCGACGTCGAGACGCTGAATAAAAAACGTGGGAAAGTCTCTAGTGTAGGCGATATCCTCAATAAAGATGTCTTTTACGTCAAAGAGTCCGCCTATCTTCGTGATACATTGCAGCGGATCTTGAAACGCGGATTGAAATATGTGCCTGTCGTCAACGAGCAAAACAAAGTAGTTGGCATCTTGACACGTGCTTCCCTTGTCGATATCGTCTATGACGTGATCTGGGGAGAAGACCATTCCATCACTGAAGCGATCGGCTCTGCAGACTCTGACGAAGCAAAGGAGGGATAACTGATGCAAGCATTTTTTAATCAGCACGGCTCCGAGATACTTTCCAAAAGTCTTGAACATATTTATATTTCAAGTATCGCTTTAGTTCTAGGGATCCTTGTGGCTGTTCCTCTCGGTGTGCTCCTGACCCGTTTTTCAAAAGTCGCGAACATCGTGATTGGCATCACGAGTGCCTTGCAGACTGTCCCTTCTCTTGCTTTGCTCGCTCTGATGATCCCACTGTTCGGTGTAGGGAAAACACCTGCAATCATTGCTTTATTTATCTATTCATTGTTGCCGATTCTGCGTAATACCTATATCGGCATGAAAAATGTCGATTGGAACTATCGAGATGTAGCAAAAGGAATGGGTATGACGAATTATCAATCCATCACCTCGGTCGAACTTCCGATCGCCATGCCAACGATCATGGCAGGTATACGCTTGGCAGCAGTCTACGTCATTGCATGGGCAACTTTAGCCTCTTACATCGGTGCTGGCGGACTTGGAGATTTGATTTTCAGTGGTCTGAACAACTATCAGCCTGACCTGATCTTTGCTGGAACGATCCCCGTCACTATCTTAGCGCTTTTAGCTGATTGGCTATTAGGTCTCTTAGAAAAATACCTGACACCGATCGCCCTTAGAGAGGAGAATGACGAATGAAACGAATCCTTAAACATACGATGATCCTATTCTTCACTGTCTTCTTCCTCGCCAGCTGTTCCTTCCCTGGTCTTGCAAGCAACACGGATGAAGACACGATCTCCATCACAGGAGGGATCACATCCGAAGCACAGATCTTAGCCAGTCTTGTAGCCGGTATGGTGGAGCATTATACAGATAAGAACACAGCGATCATCAACAATCTAGCGACAACGACGATCAATCATCAGGCAATGATGAACGGCGATGCATCGATCTCAGCTGCTCGTTACACAGGAACTGATTTGACGACTACACTGAATCTTCCTCCTGAAAAAGATCCGAAGAAAGCCTTTGATATCGTGACCCGAGAGTTTGAGAAAAGATACGATCAAACATGGTTCCCTTCTTATGGCTTTGAAAATACGTATGTCTTCCTTGTAAGAAAAGATACCGCAGAGAAATACCATCTGAAAAAAGTCAGTGACTTGAAAAATGTCGCGGACAAGCTAGTTGCCGGTGTCGATACTTCCTGGATCAATCGAAAAGGCGATGGTTATGACGGTTTCCAAGTAACTTATGGTTTCTCCTTTGATTCGATTTTGCCCATGCAGATCGGATTAGTCTATGATGCAGTGGAAGCAGGCAAAATGGATATCGTCTTAGGCTATTCGACAGATGGCCGTATCGCAAGCTATGACCTAGTGATGTTGGAAGATGATCTACAGTTCTTTCCGCCCTATGATGCTGCGCCAGTTGTCGATAATAAAATACTCGAAGACACACCGCGACTGAAAGAAGCACTGAATAAATTAGGGAATACGATCACTACAGAAGAGATGCAGCAGCTGAACTACGAAGCAGACAACAATCTGGTGGAACCTTCTGTCGTTGCTGAACGTTTCTTGAAAGAACACCATTATTTTGAAGGAAGTGAAGCTCATGGATAAAATGAATGTATTCCAACAGTTTTTCTATTATTTCCAAGAAAACGGCGCTTATGTCTTCGCCCAGTTTATCCGACACTTTCTGATTTCAATCTATGGCGTTCTACTTGCAGCGATCGTAGGCATCCCTGTTGGTATCTTGGTCTCACGCAAGCGAAAACTAGCTGATTGGGTGATCCGCTTTGCCAATATTATCCAAACGATCCCTTCTCTTGCCATGATCTCGATTTTGATGATTGGTCTAGGGCTTGGTGTCAATGTCGTGATCGTCACTGTCTTCTTGTATTCACTCCTGCCGATCATCAAGAACACGTATACTGGGATGATCCAAGTCGACAAAAATATCTTAGATGTCGGGAAAGGAATGGGCATGACCGCCAAACAACGGTTATTCATGGTCGAACTGCCTCTTTCTGTTTCCGTCATCATGGCTGGTATACGAAATGCTCTGGTCGTTGCGATCGGAATCACTGCGATTGGCGCTTTTGTCGGTGCAGGAGGACTTGGTGATATCATCATCCGCGGAACAAATGCGACAGACGGGACTTCGATCATTCTGGCAGGTGCTCTGCCCACCGCATTGATGGCGATCATCACTGACTGGGTACTAGGTATATTGGAACGAAGACTTGATCCTGCATCAAAGAAATCTCAATTGGAATAAACCATACAAGTAAAGAAAAACGACTAAGATTAGTGATGGATGAAGTGGCAGCTGATTCCATTTTCTAGTCTTAGTTTTTTGTACCTAACTCTCCTCTTCTTCTCTACTCCGATCAGCACTTTCCTCGTCTCCAAGAAACATGGATAGTCATTTCTCGAAAAAACTCCTTGCCAGATACCACAATAATCGATATCATAAAAAAGGAAGCGTTTTCTAAAATTCCAACTATTGAATTCAGGAGGAGGTTTTTTTATGAAAAAACAGGGTACAGCTTTATGGTTGCCAGCATTTGCGTTCTTATTGTTATTTGGCGTTGGTTTATTGGGGTTTTCAGTAAAAGGCAATGCAGATGTACAAAGAACAGTGCCAAAGACGGTCATGTATGTCGAGGTGAATGATAACGAGTTTAATAATATCGGCAAGTATACTTTAGAAGGCTCAAACAAACCAGCAATCGATATAGGCATCATTTTCGCCGCAAATATCAATTATAACTCGGAAACAAAAAAGCCATATCTCTATCTGAATGAACAAGTCGAACGAACATTGAATGACAAAGAGGAACAGATACAGCCATTACAAGCACGCGGGACAAAAGTCCTTCTGTCGATTTTAGGGAATCATCAAGGTGCAGGATTCGCCAACTTCGAAAGCTATGAAAACGCAGATGCTTTTGCTGCAGAACTGGCGCAAGTCGTAGAGAAATATGGGTTAGATGGGATCGACTTCGATGATGAATATGCGGAATACGGAAAAAATGAGACACCGATGCCGAATGACCAGTCTTTTATCTGGCTTCTGCAGGCTTTACGTGGACGTCTAGGCGATGACAAACTGATCACCCTCTATAACATTGGACCAGCTGCTGAAAATTCCAGATTCGACGATCGCGTATCGAAAAATGTCGACTACGCTTGGAATCCATACTACGGAACGTGGAGTGCGCCTGAATTCCCTGGAATGGATACAACACGTTTGAGCGCTGCTGCGGTTGAGGTGGATCAGAATAAAGCCCAGAGTGTCCAATTTGCAAAACGGACGTTAGAAGAGAATTATGGGATCTTTTTGATGTACAATCTGAAAGCTTCTAACTCGGCAGATTTCCTTTCTGGTATCACCCAAGCACTTTACGAGCAAAAGACGATCTATACTCCATCTATTCCATCCGTCAGGTAATTGCTGGATGAGCATTTGAGAACAATTAAAAAGAGGTCGTGAAAGAAGTGGGCAGCTTCAAGAAATAAGAAGGGATTGACGAAAATTGCTTTTCAAATTTTTGTGGAATTTCGGCTTATTTTCGAAGAAGCTACTTCTGGAACACCGTGAATCAGAGGTTGTGAAAAAGTTGCCCTGCATCAAGTAATAAGAACAGCCAAACAAAAATAGTTCTCCATATTTTTCGTTTGGCTGGACTTATTACCGAAGATGCAAGCTTTTGAACACCATTTAGTGGAGAGGTTGTGACAACTGCGTTCTGCTTTAAGGAATAAGGACACTGAACAGAAAATAGCTTCTCATATTTTCTTGTGCAGTGAACTTATTGCCGAGAAGCAGCAGTTGGAACACCGTTTAGAGAGGTCGTGAGCCTGCCGTTTAACTCTGAGGCACAAGGAACAATTTCAACAAACAGCTTCTCATGTTTGATGAATATTGTGACTTGTGCCCGAGGAGTTGGCAGGGGGACACCGTGAATCAGAGGTTGTGACAACTGCGTTTTGACCTGAGTATTAGAGAGAAAAAATGTAAAATAGCTCCCCATATTTTGCATTTTTATGAGCTAATATCGAAGGTCAGCAGTTGGAACACCGTTTATTCGAAAGAGAAGCTGTGACAAAAGTCTTGTCACAGCTTCTCTTATTGGTTCTATTTCTTCAAATGGTAGCTATACGTACTGATGACGATATTTTCCCGCCAAGAAAGCCGTAATCGAAGCCGCAAACTTGTTTGGTTATGCAGGATATTCTGCCATCTGCGGTTTGGTACGAATTGCGGGATCAAAACAGTCGTCGTATAGTTTTGCTTCGCTGCATTCTTGCTGACGATATCCACATAGCGGATAATCGGATTTTCGATTGAGCGATAAGATGAGTGGACAACAGAAAAACGAACATCAGGGAAATGTTTCTTGAACTCTGCTTCGATTTCTTTTTCCTTCTCGACATCCTCATCCAATGAAACATGCATCGCTACGACATAATCGCCGATCGAACGCGCATAATTCAACGCGCCGATATTGACCCGCGTCACATTACCGACTAAAACAAGTACAGTATTTCCGTCAAAATCATGTAGTTTCGCATCTTTTTCCAGACGAAGCTGTTCAGCCACTTTCTTATAGTGATCGTGGATCTTGTAAAAGATGAACATCACGATCGGCATGATGATGAAGAATGGCCAGATATCGCCTAAACGATAGATGAACAAAATCACGATGATCGCATAGGAGATAAAGGCACCTGTGATATTGGCAATGGATTTTCCAAGCCAGTTTTTCCCTTCTTTTTTCCATTTGACGACCATCCCTGTTTGAGACAAAGCAAATGGGATAAATACGCCGATCGAATAAAGTGGAATCAATCGTTCCGTCGAGCCATGGAAAATAAACAGCAAGACGATCGAACCTAATGCCAATGTGATGATCCCGTTCGAATAGCCTAAACGATCGCCGCGATCCTGATACATGTGCGGCATGAATTTGTCTTTTGCCAAATTGTAAGCAAGCACTGGGAATGCAGAAAACCCGGTATTGGCTGCGACTGCCAAGATCAATGCCGTGGCAAATTGCAGGATATAATACAAGATCCCGTGTCCGAAGACTGCTTGACCGATTTGTGCTAATACTGTCACTTCTTTTTCTGGAACGATTCCGTACCAGTAATTGATAAAAGTGATACCAACGAAGAAGAACCCTAAGATAACTGCCATCATCGTCAATGTTGCCGCAGCATTTTTAGCGCGCGGTTTCTTGAAGAACGGCACCGCATTACTGATCGCTTCGACCCCTGTCAAAGAAGAAGAACCCGAGGAGAACGCCCGCAAGATCAGCGCGATCGAGACCCCTGGGACCGCAGCTCCTGGAAGAGCCGTCGCATGCAGTGGCACCGCACCAGTGACAATGTTGAACAAACCGACAACGATCAGCATCGAGATCACGAGGATGAACGTATACACCGGAAAGAGCAGAAAAGAAGCAGATTCCCTCAATCCTCTGAGATTCAGCATCATCAAGAGTATCACGATCGTCACCGAGATGGCCACTTGATGCCCATAAAGAGCAGGTATCGCTGAAGTGATCGCTTCTGCTCCGGCTGATACAGATACAGCAACAGTCAGCATATAATCGATCAGGAGTGAGCCACCAGAGATCAGACCTGCATTTTTTCCTAGATTCTCACTACTTACGACATAGGCGCCACCGCCATGAGGATAAGCATGGATGATCTGGCGATACGATAACGTCAAAGAAATCAATAAAATAATAACAAATGCTGCAATAGGCAAAGAATACCAGATAGCGGCAGCTGACAAAGCAACTAGCACGACAACGATCTGTTCCGTTCCGTATGCAATGGACGATAACGCATCAGAAGACAATAACGCAAGAGCAGCAAATCTCGTCAATTTGTGCTCATCGTTTTCAGCAGATTTTAAAGGCTTACCTACTAATAACCTTTTTAAGTAGTCCAATTTTTAAACTCCTTTACACACATATTTGCTTCAAAATTGATGGTCGAAAATTTATAGTAAACAAGATGTTATAGTACGCTCACCCACCTTAAAAGTCAATAAACTTTGACAAAATATTTGGGAAAAAACAGAAAAATATCAAGCGTCCTTTCAAACGCTTTATTGCACGTCAGATCAAGCCCTATTCTACTCCTTTCCGACACACTATAGCAAAAGGATAGAACGTGACATTTCGAGTCAGGTTCTATCCTTTTTTCGCTATAAATTGATCTACAGGGGGCTGTGACAAAAGTCTTGTCACAGCCATTTTTTTCCGAATAAACAGTGTTCCAACTGCTGCTTCTCGGCAATAAGTTCACTGAACAAGAAAATATGAGGAGCTATTTTCTGTTCAGTGCCCTTATTCCTTAAAGCAGAACGCAGTTGTCACAACCTCTGATTCACGGTGTTCTCCTGCCAACTCCTCGGGCACAAGTCACAATATACATCAAACATGAGAAGCTGTTTTTGAAATTGTTCCTTGTGCCTCAGAGTTAAACAGCAGGCTCACAACCTCTTAATGGAAGATGTGGCTCTCATGTGCTGCTTCTTTGAATTTGGTCATTTTTTCTTCGATATATGGATAAACAGCTGTTCCAACGATACCGAACACGATGAATAATCCGATCATGATCCAAATGGCTTTTGTCGCATTTGGCCAATAGATCCCACCTGCAGATTCCCGAAGCAGATTCACTGCATGAGTGAATGGCAGGAATGGGTTGATCATTTGGAAGAACTTACCGGAAACTTGGATCGGATAGTTCCCCCCACCGCCGGAGATCGACAGTACTAAGATGATAATGGCGATCCCTTTTCCGACATTGTCGAACAATGCGGCTAAGACATAGACGATCATCATGAATGCCAAAGCGATCAATACCGCAAAGGACACACTGTACACTGGATTTTGGACATCAACGCCCAGCAAGAAGATATTTCCTAGCGTAACAATCAGACTTTGAGCGATCGCCATCGTCAAGAAAGTCAGCATCCGTGCAACGAATTGTTCACGTTTCGTGAAGTGGTTGCGGTCTTTCTTCCCAAGATAATAGTCAGTTGTTGCTACACTTGAAAGAAGGACGGCACCTACCCACAAACAAAGAGCTGTGTAAAATGGTGTGCTTGCAGAGCCGTTATTCGCAATCGGATATAAGGCATTTGTCTGCAGATCCACTGGGTTCGTAAAGAAGTCACTTTCCTTCGTCGCATCAAGCTTCAATAATTTGATGACTTCGCCTAGATCGACTTCTTTTTCCCCTTTTCGGATCGCATCTGCTGCTTTTTGGATACCACTCTTGATACTTGGCCAATCATTATTGATCAGATCAGCGGCCGCATTGACTGCTGTTTCTACTTCTGGCATTTTTTCATTGACAGTTCCCAATGTGCTGGTAATCTCTGTTTTCAGAGTCGGCCAGTCATTTTGGATGAAATCTGCTGCAAGACCAAGTTTTTGTTCTAATATCGGCAACTCATTGTTGTACAGGTCTGCGCCTTGGTTGATACCATTGACGATCGTATCCATGTTGCCATTCAGCATGGTATTGGCGTCATGCACCTCTTGACCAATCGCAGGCATCTCTTTCTGATACTTCTCAAGGATCGCTACAGCGTTCGTGACAGTCGCTTTCGTGGAGCTTAGTAGCGATTCAAAATCGATCTGGTCTGCTTTGCTCAGTGCGCCTTGTGCAGTTCCAATCGTGTTGATCACTTGGTCTAGTAGGGAAGTTACAGTAGAACTGACATTGTTTACATCAATGCCGTTAATTAAACCTTCCACGTTAGATATAGCATCTTTTATTTCTTTAAAGAGGTCTTGACTGATACTTCCTGCCTGAACAGCAGTATTCAAGGCGTTTTTCAATACATCCAATAACGTTTTGCCTTGAGTCAACTTGTCAATAATCCCCTGTAATTTATCATTTCCGGCATTATTCTGCAATTCAGTTAAAAATTGAATCAATTTGTCAATAGTAGCTTGTTGCTGTGGAATACTATCAATGATAGTTTGTATTGCTTGTTTTTGCTCATCTGTTAATTCAGTTCCAACTTGGATGGAATCTATTAGCGAGCCCGTCGTTGTCGCTACTTGACCAATCGAATCCAACGTCACTTGCACGCTGCTTGTGATGCTTGGTACAGCGTCTTTCAATTGAGTAGCTCCCGCTTTTGTCTGGTCAGCTAAGCTGTTCGCCTGCGTTTCCAGATTTTTCACATCTGGCAAGATGTCTTGGACTTGTTGGATAATCGTCAGGCCTTGTTTGGCTTCATCGATCCCTTGGTTCATCGTGTCTTGGATCGAAGAAAAATCGCTGTCGATCTCCGCTAATTGTTTACCGGCGTTTTGGATCTCTGGGATTTTTGTCTGCAAATCTAAAATGATTTTCCCTTGTTCTCTGAGCTCAGGCATTTTGTCATTGAGCGCAACGACCTTCTCGCCCATCTCATCTACTTTCGGCAGATAATCGACGAACTCATTGGCTTTGTTCAATTTTTCTTTGATCTCAGGCAATTGGCCTTGCAATTCTAGTACTTGCTGCGTGTAGCCATCGATCGTATCTAGGTCTTCATCCGTGGACAGGATCATGTCTTTGACTTTATTGATGCTGACTAGGTTAGAATCGAGGTCATAACCGATCTCGTTGAACACCGTCAGTAAAGTCGAACTGGCTGTCTTAGTGAATTCATCAGTGATTTGGGCCTGTATGGACGATGCCCCTTTATCTGTGATTTTTGGTGCGATCGCGTTGATCTTTTCATTGACTGTGTACTCGATTTTCGGTTTTTTGATGTCACCGCTCGTAAAACTCAACAGATCTTCGGAAAAATCTTCTGGCAGATAGATCCCTGCATAATATTTTCCCGAACGTACGCCATCTTCCAGCTGTTTCTCGGAACCAACGAACTTCCATCCTAATTGTTTGTTTTTATGGAGCGATTCGATCACTTGCTTTCCGATAGCCACTTCTTCTCCTTGGAATTCGGCTGGCTTGTCCGCACTGTAAACAGCGATTGGCAATTCACCAGTATTGCCATATGGGTCCCATAGAGCTTTGATATTGAACCACGCGTAAAGCGATGGAATAATCATTATAGCAACGATCAGAAGTGTTGCGATCGGGTTTTTGAAAATTCTCTTCCAGTCAAGTAGATAAAGTTTGATTGTATTTTTGATTGACTGCATAGTTATCCCCTTCTTC
Organism: Enterococcus sp. ZJ1622; assembly: GCF_011038845.1. Classification (GTDB taxonomy): domain Bacteria; phylum Bacillota; class Bacilli; order Lactobacillales; family Enterococcaceae; genus Enterococcus_B. Next base: position 138,707 of record NZ_JAAKDW010000003.1, on the reverse strand, counting down.
TTTTTTTCAGCTGAATTACTTTACCATGTAAACCACGCTGTTTTCAATCGTCAATTTTCAAAAAGACAAAGATTTTTGACATATGATTGAAATTGTCCTATTGTAATCTCTTACATCTTGATAAATAATTAAGATTTATAGAATTACTTTATCATGAAACAAATCAGAAAGATAACTTTACGCTGAGCACTTCATCTGATGACTTCAATCAAAAAGCTGGACCACCTGATGTGATCCAGCTTTTTTTGATTATCTTCTTTGTTCTCTGTCATTTATTCAACAGAACAATCTTCCCAGCAGGTGGATGACCTTCCAGCTGTTGGTGTGCCCAAATGACATGATCTAGTGTCGCAGGCAGTTCTTCAGCGATTGGAATAGTAAAGAGACCTTTTTCATACGCATGCAGCAAACCGGAAAAAGCTTCTTTATCTTGGTATTCTTTTCGCGGTACGTAAGATTCATAGAAGCCTTCTTTTTTCTGGCGTAATGCCAGATCCGGCAGTTCGTTCAATGCAATGTAACGCCCGCCTTCTTTCATGATACGAATCCCAGTTTCTCCCTGGATACTCCCCTTTGTTGCATCGATCACGACATCTGCTTGATTTTCGAATTTCTCGGCTGGATCAGTTTCGTCATAAGCTGTAAACTCTGATACACCGAGTTTCCGTACTTTTTCTTCATTTTTCTTCGATGCGCTGGCAAGTACTCTGATTCCTTTTTCATGTAGCAATTGCAGTAAACTTGCTCCTACGCCGCCTGATGCACCTTGTACCATCACTGTATCTGTCGGTTGGAGATCCAGCAAGTGATTGAGGAGATTATAAGCGGTCAATCCCGTTGTTACCATACCTGCCGCTTCTGCCCAACTCATCTTTTCTGGTATTTTCGCCGCCTTTGCAGCAGGCATGACCACTTCTTCTCCATAGGTTCCTCCTACGGTATGGATGACGACTCGATCACCGATCTTGACTGAATCCACATCCGCTGACGTTTCTGTGACGATGCCGGCTCCATCGTTTCCGGGAACATACGGAAATTTCAAGGTACGTACTTCTTTCATTTTTCCTGAACGGAGTGCCACATCGTAAGGATTGATCCCGAATGCTTTGATTGCTACTCGGATATGTCCTGCAGTAACTTCTCGGGGCTCGGCAGAGATTTCTTTAAAAACAGCTGGTGCTTCTCCGTAATCTGTCATTGCGAATCTGCGCATGATCTTCACGCTCCTTTTTTCTTTCAGTTTACGAGTATCGGCTTGTTTTGACAAAAAAATCGTCTTCGTTCGAATCGTTTACACAAGAAACAAAATAGTTGTCTTTTCTTTCGAAATGTGGTAAATTATGTATCTAAAAGCGTAATGATTACGATTTACGTTTTTAGACAACCAATACAATCAACTGGAGGAATTTGTTTATGGCTAAAAAATCAAAAATCGCAAAAGCAAAGAAACAGCAAGAAACGATTGAACGCTATGCAGCTTTGCGTCAAGAATTAAAAGCGCAAAAAGATTACGAAGGCTTGCGCAAACTGCCTTTGGATGCACGACCAGAACGATTGAAAAATCGTGATCTAATCGACGGAAGACCTCGCGGCTACATGCGTAAATTCGGTATGTCTCGCGTGAAATTCCGTGAACTGGCACATCAAGGGCTGATTCCTGGAGTCAAAAAAGCAAGCTGGTAAGAAAATAGTAAAGCAGACAAAGGAGGAAGTTTTATGGATTACTCCTTTCAGCCGCAAAAAAGATACGTCATCCAAACATTCGTTGGATAGGACGTATCTTTTTTTATCCATTTAACTGATCCTTTTATATGTAAAGGCTGTTGGCAGTCTCAGCAGTTTTTTGTCACTGGTGTCAGCGCTTCGATCCCGACACTGATTTTTAATGCTTTATCTACTTCCATCATGATCGACCGTTCGAGATGACAGACTTTTTCTTTCAATCTCGATTTATCGATCGTTCGAATCTGCTCCAGTAAAATAACCGAGTCACGTTCGATCCCAGTCCCAGTTGCTTTGATCCCGATATGCGTCGGCAGTTTCGGTTTCGCCATTTTCGCTGTGATCGCAGCAACAATGATCGTTGGACTAAAATGGTTACCCAAGTTATTTTGAATCACCAAGACAGGACGTGTCCCGCCTTGTTCTGATCCCACGACTGGAGAAAGATCAGCAAAGTATATATCTCCTCTTTTTACCATAGGATCCTCCTTAATCTTGATATTCTCTTGGTATACGCAAACCTAGTATACAAGCTACTTCATAGTGGATCGTTCCCAGTTGATCTGCTACATCTTGCATCGTGATTTCTTCGTTCTGATTCTTTCCGATCAGTGTCACTTTTGTTCCTACAGGCATTTCATGAGGCAGGCGCACCATCAGCTGATCCATACATACACGTCCTACAGTTTCACAGTAATTTCCGTCAATCAATAGTGAAAAACCCTGCATTTTCCGTAACCAGCCGTCTGCATAGCCGATTGGGACTGTACCGATCCATTCTGGTTGCGAGGTGACATATGTTTCACCATATCCGATCCCTTCTCCTGCAGCTAGCTGTTTGACTTGAATCAGCTCGGAAACAAGCTCAAGTGCCGGCTTCAATGGATAGACCTCGGGCAACGCATGTCCAGAAGGATTCAATCCGTACATTGCTGCACCGTATCGTATCATGTTACCGATAATCTCTGAATGCCACAACGCAGTCGCACTGTTACTGACATGGACATAGCGAGGCAATTCAGGAAGCACCGCAACTGCGTCTTCAAATCGCTGTTTTTGAAGATTCCAGTAAGTATCATCCGCCTGATCCGCTGTCGAAAAATGAGTGAACAGACCTTCCCAATATAGATACGGATTTTTCTGGATAAACTCCGCAGCTTCTTTTACTCCGTTAGGCGTCAGGAAACCGATTCTCCCCATCCCAGTATCTACTTTCAGATGAAGGCGAAGCGGATGATCCATTTTGCTTTCTTCTAAAACAGCAGCCGTTTTTTGCAGCCATTCCCATGTACCGGCAGTTATCGAAAGATCGTGTGCAACTGCTAAAGTCAAGGCATCATATGGGATCATATTCAATACGAGGATCGGCTGTGTAAAACCAGCTTCTCGCAATTCAACCCCTTCATCCAAATTCGCCACACAAAAACCGGTCGCACCTCCTGCCACTGCCGCTTGTGCTGCTTCAACAGCACCGTGGCCATAGCCATTTGCTTTTACCACAGCAAATAGTTCTTTTCCTTCAGGGAGCCTTGCAAGCTCATTTGCTACGTTTTCTGTAATAGCCTGTGTATGTATAACTGCTTTTGTTGGACGATGCCAAGCGACTACCATCATTCTTCCTTCTTTCTATTCTTCTAGAATAATCTGTGCAAAAGCGACTTCATCGGTATGCGTGATACTGACCCAAACCGTTCCAGTGTGAGGGGATTGCGTGACAACGGGCTGACCAGCCTCGTTTTTCAAAATCTCGATTTCCTGAAAAGTGACTTTTCCGATACCTGTCCCCCATGCTTTTGAAAAAGCTTCTTTACATGCATAGCGTCCCCCTAAAAATTCCACTTGCCGATGAAAAGGCAATATATGGAACAATTCGATCTCTTTTGGGGTCAGTACCCGGTCGACAAAATGCGGCTTTTCTTTGATGATCCTGGCGATCCTAGGTAGCTCTACTGCGTCAATTCCAATTCCTTTTATCATCTGATTTTCTCTCTTCAACAAATTTAGAACACTCTCATTCTACCAAATTCTGGGCATTTTGCCACAAATAAGTACACAAATAACAAAAATGATAGCTTCTATTTATAAAAAACATAAACTACTGCCGTTCCAACAGCCTTCCAAAAAAAGAAGACAACAAGACAAATAATCGGTCTGTCTCCTCGTTTTTTGCCCCATCTCATCATAAAGAAAAAGTTTTACAAAACACAATAGCGACTTGTTTCCGGAATAAAAAAATAGGACAAGACTCTATCAGTCTTGTCCTATTAAGAGATTCAGCTCAAAAGTCACATCTAGGGCACTACACCCGATAAGATGGACGATTCGAGAAGCGAAATCATACTATCGCGATTTTTAGTCGTTATTCGTACGGATCACAAATCCACGTTTCTTGTCATTGTGACGTTTTCCGCCTTCTTTTTGGCTGCTGTTGTTTTTGTTGTAGCTGCCTTTTGATTTGTTGCCTCGGTAGCTTCCACCGTCACGACGGTTACGGTTGTTCCCGCCTCCGCGCTTGCCATTTTTGTTGTACCCTTTTTTCTGCATTGGCAATGGACGTTCTGGGGTGATTTTCACTGGTACTGCATCAGATGGATCTTTTGCTGTTGTTTTCAATAACAAAGCAACTAGGTCTTGTGCAGAATATTCTTCCAGTAATTTATCCGCAGTTTGCAGATATTTATCTAACCCGTTTTCTTCAAGTTTTGCTTCGATCTGTTCGACCGCAGCACCTAATTGTCCTTTGAAAGCTTCTTTTTCGGTTGGTGGACGTAATGTCGTCATCCGTTTTTTCGTCAAGTTTTCAATAACATGCAGGTAGTTCATTTCATTCGGTGTCACAAATGTAACTGACATTCCGCCTTTTCCGGCACGGCCTGTACGTCCGATACGGTGAACATAGCTTTCTGGATCTTGAGGGATATCGTAGTTGTAAACATGTGTGACTCCTGAAATATCAAGCCCACGTGCTGCAACGTCTGTCGCAACAAGGATATCTAAGTGTCCACTCTTGAATGAACGCAATACGCTCATCCGTTTTTGCTGAGATAAATCACCATGGATTCCTTCTGCACGATAGCCACGCGCTTCTAATCCGCGTGCTAGTTCATCGACACGGCGTTTTGTACGACCGAACACGATCGTCAATTCTGGTGATTGCACGTCGAACAGACGAGTCATGATATCGAATTTTTCGTATTCTTTAGCACGTACGTAATATTGGTCGATCAGATCAGCTGTCATTTCTTTTGTCTTGATCTTCACGTGATGCGGATCTTTCATGAATTTGACACCGATGTTTTTGATAGCTGGTGGCATAGTTGCTGAAAACAGCAAGGTTTGACGTTCGCTAGGTACTTGAGAGATGATTTTTTCAATATCTTCCAAGAAGCCCATATTCAGCATTTCATCTGCTTCATCCAATACTAATGTTTGGACTGTGCCAAGTTTCAATGTGTGACGGTTGATATGGTCAAGCATACGTCCTGGTGTTCCGACAACGATATGTGGACGATCTTTTAATCCACGGATCTGGCGACCGATATCTGCGCCACCGTAAACAGCTTGTACGCGGACTTTTTTATCGCGTCCTAAACGGTAAAGTTCTTCTTGCGTCTGGATTGCTAGCTCACGTGTCGGTGAGATGACTAATCCTTGAAGTTCATTACGCTGCGGATCGATTTTTTCTAACATTGGCAAACCAAATGCTGCTGTTTTACCTGTCCCTGTCTGTGCTTGTCCAATAACGTCTTTTCCATCCAATGCTAACGGGATCGTTTCCGATTGGATTGGCGTTGCTTCTTCAAAACCAGCGCGTTCGACTGATTTCAACAATTCTGGTGATAATTCTAGTTCTTTAAATTTCAAATGAATCCTCCTATGTGGTTGTTAACTGAGGATGTAGCTTTTTTTGCTACCCCGTCGATTTGTTCGGTCAAAGTGTGTTGTTTCTTTTTTTGACAGTGGCCACGTACGTTATCTCATTCCTAGCCCCTGTGGCACCACCGAAAAATCACTTTGCGAAGTTTAGGCATTAGAAAAGCCAAACGGGTCGCGTTCAGCTTTATCATTGTTATGACATCTGGCTTTAGCAATTGCAACCAATTACAAAACCAGTCCAATTTCTCTTCATCTTTCGGCAATAGGTTATTCTAACATATTCTATCATTTTCTGCAAGTTTACAGATTTTCATTTCATTTGCAGTAAATGCTCGACGACTTCAACAAGTCCCATACTGTTGCTGCCCTTCAGCACGATGCTATCTTCAGGCTCCAAATAGCTTTTGACTGTATTGATCAGCTGTTCTTTTTCATTCTCGAAATAAAAAACAGTTAATCTAGGATGCATCTCAGCCAGTGTATCTCTCAAGGCTTTCATCTGAGAGCCATATAAAAAGACGATTGAAAACTTGTCTGGGTCTATATGTTCAGCCATCGCTGCGTGCATCTGCAAAGAATCTTCCCCTAGTTCCAGCATATCTGCAAGTACAGCTAATCGTCTGCCGTCAGTGGGCAAATTCGCAAAAGTATCTAGTACTAAGCCCATCGCCGTTGGATTTGCATTATAGACATCGCTCAAAATCGAAGCGCCATTGCCGGCTTGCAGCCATTCTGTCCGGTTTTGCGTCACAGAGACATTGGCTAGACCGTGGCGGATCTCTGGGATCGAGACCTCGAAGAACCGTCCGATCGTGTAAGCAATAAGTGCGTTGGTCACATTATAGCTTCCAGGCAATGGGATCATAAATCGTTCGCCTTCCACTTCGAAATCAGTTCGTGTTTTGCTTTCTAATCGTAAAACTGCCTCTACATCACCTGTACCGATGCCAAAGGTTGTTATTCTTTGTTCAAGTGATTCTGTCAGTGGCGTCAGCAAGGGTTCATCAGCTGGGATCACGAGCAAGCCCTTAGAAGACATGCCTTCTGTAATTTCCATTTTTGCTTTTGCGATTCCTTCTCGCGAGCCTAGATTTTCGATATGAGCCTCGCCGATCATAGTGATCGCAGCTGCTTGAGGAGGAGCCATTCGTGAAAGCTCACTGATTTCCCCGGCGTGATCCATCCCCATTTCTAAAACGATTTTCTCCGTATCTTGCGGCATGTGTAAAATCGTGTAAGGAAGCCCGATATTGTTGTTGTAATTCCCTTGTGTTTTGTATGTCTTGTATTTTTGAGCCAGGACAGAAGCGGTCAGATCTTTCGTTGTAGTTTTTCCGTTGCTTCCAGTAACGGCGACGACTTCTGCTCCTGTTTTCTCCAGATAATATTTGGCGACATCTTGCATCGCTTTTAACGGATCAGGGACAGAAATGATCTCGATCCCTTCTGGTGCCTTCTCTAAATCCCAGCTCCAAAAAGAAGCCACAGCCCCATTATCGATGGCCTGCTGGATAAATTCATGTCCATCTCGCGCACCAGCAAGTGGTACGAATAAACTGCCTTTAGTGATTTTTCTGCTGTCGAATTCTACATTCGTGATCTCTGTCTGTGAGGTGCAACGTGTGCCCGTAGCCAGAGCAATTTCTTGTATTGTTAGATTCATTGAGATCTCTCCTAAGAAAAGGTTGTGAAAGAAGCGTTTTGACTTGAGCAGTAAGGAAGAAATGAGTGAAACAGCTCCCCATGTTCTGCTCGTTTTTGACTTAGTGCCGAAAGTCAGCTTCTTGAACACCGTGGATAAGGTTGTGAACAAAGCGGTATGATCATCTTCACGTGCAGTCGTGATAAGAAACCACATGACTATCCTATCAAATAGTCCCTGTTCACATTTAGAAGCCAGAACAATCGTCTTTCAACTTTTGCTCCGGCTTCCTTGCCATTATGTTTATTCTTTATTCATTTTCAAAAAATTCTTGTCTTTGGTTGAACCGGTTGATCCCTAACTGAATCAGTTCTTCGATCAGATCGCCGTATTTCAATCCCATATTTTCCCATAATAATGGATACATACTGAATTCTGTAAAACCTGGCATTGTATTCAATTCATTCAAGAATAATTCATTTTTATTCGTCAAGAAAAAGTCGCAACGGCTCAATCCGCTTCCGCCTAGCATCGTGTACGCGATTTTTGCGTATTCCTGCGCTTTTTGATGGACTTCTTCTGGTACTTCGGCCGGGATCTGCATCTCTATTTTGTTGTTGATGTATTTTGCTTCATAATCATAAAAAGCGACATCTTTCACGACTTCACCAGGTAAGGTCGTCCGAACATCTTCATTTCCCAGCACTGCAACTTCGATTTCCCGCGCTTCGATCCCCTGCTCTACAATCGCACGTGAATCATAGCGGTAAGCTGTTGCTAGAGCATTTTGCAGTTCTTCTCGATTTTCTGCTTTTGAGATCCCTACACTAGAACCCATATTCGCTGGTTTGACAAACATTGGGTAAAGCAGTGAACCTTCGCATTGATCGAACACTTTTTTTGGATTTTCTTTCCATTGGTTCTTCAATACAGGCACGTAAGGCACTTGAGGTACACCTGCCGCTTGCAGGATATATTTCGTCATGATCTTATCCATCGCAGAGGCACTTGTCAGTACACCTGCCCCGACGTAAGGCATATTCAACGTTTCAAGGAATCCTTGGATCGTACCATCCTCGCCATTCGGCCCATGGAGCACAGGGAAAACGATCGAACCTTCTTCTTTGATCTCCCCTGGATTGATGACTCTTCCAGTAAATCCTTCCGTGATCCGGCCACTTGGATCCCATGTCAAATGCAGCTCTTCTTTGCTGGCAGGTTTTTCTGTTAATAACGGACCTTTGACCCATTGTCCATCTTTACTGATAAATACGAGCTGAACTTGGTAATAGGCATAATAAATCGCATTTAAGACTGAAAACGCTGAAAGGATGGAAACATCATGTTCCGCGCTGCGTCCTCCGTATAATAAAGTAATCTTCAAAAGATTGTCCTCCTGTATTCTAAATCGTTCAGTGATTTACTCTCATATTTTAGCACAAAATAAAATTAAGCGACCACCTTATTTATAAAAAAACAGCCTTCTCCTAAAAAACAGCTTACAGCCGCTTCCATCTCCTCTCAACAGAATAGTTGTCGCATTCCCTATTAAAAGTTATGATAAAGAAAAGGAGGGATATACATGCCGAAAACAACTTCCCGCAGTCGGTTGGCAGAGATCGTCCGTATCTTCGTCAAATATAGCGTGGTCCCCAATCTTGTGCAACAAAAGAATCCCGAACAAGTGAAAAAAGCATTTGAAGAACTAGGTCCTACTTTCATCAAAATCGGACAGATGCTTTCTGTCAGAGAAGATCTGCTCACGACTTCCTTCACTCAAACATTCAAGACGCTTCAAGACAGCGTGCCTAGCGATACCTTTGCAACCGTGAAGCAAACGATCGAAGCAGAGCTCGGATTGTCTATTCCTGATATTTTCGAGGATTTTTCAAAAACACCTTTTGCTTCTGCATCCATGGGACAAGCACATCGGGCAAAACTGAAGAATGGTGAAGCTGTAGTCGTCAAAGTCCAGCATCCCAATATCGCAGAAGAGATCACGCTCGATCTTCAATTGTTTGAACGTGCGATCCCTTTGATCAAATATATTCCTGAGACGAGTGTCGTTGACCTGAAAGGGGTCTTGCAAGAAGTAAAACGATCATTGGGTAATGAACTGGATTTCTTGAAAGAAAGTAAGAACGGCGAAGCCTTCTATCAAAAAAACAATCACTGGCATGAGATCCGAAGCCCTAAAATCTATGAAGCCTTCTGCTCTGAAAAAATGATCGTGATGGAAGACATGCCAGGAGAGAATCTCAATCAGTTGATGATGCTGGAAAACGACAAGCCTTCACCGATTCCAGAAAAAAACAACAAGCAGCTAAAACAGGAGATCGCACACCTTCTGATCGAGAATTTCATGAAACAAGTATTTGATGATGGGTTTTTCCACGCTGACCCGCATCCTGGGAACCTGCTGTTTCATCCTTTGTCGACACAAGAGCAGGAACACGCACAAACAACCACTGCTTCTGAATATCAAAAAGAGATCGGCCCGATCACTTTGCAAGCAACGACGCAACAGGTAACAGCTTCACAGCCTTACGTGATCAGTTACATTGATTTTGGAATGATGGGCAGTCTATCTGTCACTTTACGTCAAAAGCTGACCGAAGCCGTTCTTGCTTTATACACAAAAGATGCCTATCGTATCGAAAAAGCAGTTCTTCGGCTGTGTCAGCAAGAAGGTCCTTTTGATGAAAGTCATTTTCATGAAGAATTGACTACGTTTCTTGAGCAATATTATGACTCCCCCATTGAAGAAATCGATTTGCAGGAAGTCTTTACCCAAGTCGTTGTGATCTGCCACCAGAACAATCTCCAGTTTGACAGAGATATCACCTTATTGTTGAAGGCATTCGGAACTTTGGAAGGCGTCATACGAGTTCTCGCCCCTGAAATTTCTTTGATGGAAGTCGCTTCTCCTTTTGCACAGCGCTACTTCCTTTCGCACTTGGACATAGAGGATTCGTTGAAGCAAAGTGGTCTGGATTTACTGGAAGGGTTAAAAGCCGCACCGAAAATCCCGCAGCAACTCCACCATTTACTGGAACTCTGGGCATCTGGACAAGGAAAAGTGAATTTAGAACTAAAAAAACAGGACAGTCTGTTGAATCGAATCGAAAATATGGTCAATCGGCTGGTGTTCGGCCTCGTTTTAGCTGCTTTGATCGTGGGTTCTTCTTTGTTGGTCCAAGCAGCGCCTGTTGAGAACTTGCAAGTCGTTTCCTTGCTTGGGATTTTCACTTACGCCATAGCCGCACTTGTCATCATTATCCTTGCGATCGACGCATTGATCCAGATGTATAAGAAAAGAAAATGAGCGACCCCTTGAAAAACTGTTTTTCTTCAACTAAAAACAAAAAGAATGGGATGAGGCAGACTAGCCCTCTTCCCATTCTTTTTTGCGTGCCAATTCCTGTTCGATCGCTGTTTTCAGCGCTTGCGAAAAAGTCATATGATCTTTTTCCGTAAATGCTTTAGGTCCTTTTGTCCGCATCCCGGCTTTTCGCAGTTTCCCACTGTAATAACGCTGTTCTAAAAGCGTGCCAATATTGCTCTCATCAAACTCTTTTCCCGTTTGATGCAATACTCTGACCCCTTTCGGCAAGACCAGTGAAGCCAATCCATAGTCTTGTGTGACTAGAATATCTTTTTCCCGGATCAACCCAACGATCTTGTAATCAGCACTGTCAGCTCCCCGATCGACGTAGACCAGTTGGACATTTGCCGGATATTCTTTTGTCGTATAATGATCGACGCTCGTGACAATGACCACCTCAAGCCCGTAGCGCTGTGCAATCCGAATCACATCGTCTTTTACTGGCGATCCATCTCCATCAACGAATAGACGCATGTTTCTCTCCTCTTTTCCATAAAACATAAACTGAAATGACGCCCAAGATCAATAAACCGATATTCAGCCATTTGACATAGATCAAAAGCTCGAGACCAGAAGCTGGGACATTTCCTTTTCCAGTCAGTCGAAGCAAAAGATTAAGAGGTTCATCCATCAGATATGCCGTACCGAACAGCATCGTCATCAACAGGAACTGATGGATCACGCTCCCTTTGTTTTGTGTGGTATATTTCGTGATCACTCGACGGTCTGCAGGTATAGCTGTCTCGATCGCGTAATATTCCTGATTCAGCCAGCTACCGGTCACCGCATGCCAGAAACTCAGCAAGAACAATCCCACGATAAAGCCATGTGGAATCAGCAAAACAAATAGAGAAAACAGCATACCGGCTAATTGCAGTACAACAGGGGAACTAGACACTCGTCGCAGCACTGACTGACCGAGAATCTTCGCAAGAAGCATCCCTGTGATATAAGGGACATACATATGCATCGCGATCTTATCAAATCCATAGACCCTTCCTATATAGATCGTACTGAACAAGAAAAGGAAATTTCCGATCATTCCATTCAAAAAGGTCAATAGATTCAACCAATCAGGCAGTTTCCAGTTTTTTCTCGCACGACCGAGATAAAAAGTGAGAACGATGAACAAAAGAAGAAATCCGAATATCGCAAAGTCAAACAGCTTTGTATCCACCAATAGCCGCGCATTTCGCAAGACAAACAACAAAACAAAGAAAACCGCAAACAAAACGAGCTCTTTTGTCACGACTAGATTCTTTTTGATGTCTTTGAAATCCAGCTCGTATCTCGGATAATGACTCACTGTGTGATACGCCATGATATAAAACACCGTATAAAGAGAAAGTGTCACACCCGCTTGGAGCGGATAAGGCAATTCGATCGCTCGAAATAAAATGAACAGCAAAAACAAAGCAAAGAAATACTTGCTGCCTTTCATGTTGACATACCCTTGCTGCTTCTCATGCCTATTGACAGTGACATTTGCCGGAACTAGCCAAGCAGCACTCAATCCTAGCAAGACACTGGAAAAATAAAAGAGCGGGAAATAAAACATCCCGAAGATCCCGACAAGCGATCCTGCTCCGCCGATCAAAAGAGAGATCATCAGCAGTGTATAACTATCTAATCCAAAACGAATCCCGCTGATTAAAAACAACCCGGTCATCCGAAAGGTGTAAAACAACGTGAAAGGCAGGATCAACTGCCAGCCAAACCCGTTACTCAATCCCATAAACAAAAGATAGGGAATAAAAATCACTGTGTTACTTAATATAAAAGGCGTTGTCTCTGTAAATTGACGCCCAAATTGTTTCAGTTTTCCAAACATAACAAAAAGCTCCTTAACAAGTTAGCTGAACCATCCAGCTTAACGTCGATTTTACCATTAAAGAAAGAAAAACTACATTTTTGAAGTGCAAGATTTGGCACTTAAGCGAAAAAAAGAGGCTGAACCATAACTTAAAAAGCTATGTTCCAACCTCTAACTGGTACTTGATCACTCAAGCAGGCAAGCTCTTTTCCACAAAAGTCTTCACCCGACACCCCTGCATCCGGCAGGTGATAACATGCATTATCATGTGCCTCCAAAATCAATTAGGCGCTCTGTAAACCAGAGGCCTTCTCGACCCGTCGCATAAAGCTACTTTAACATAGTTTGCCCGTTTATGCGAGTGATTTTTCCATTTTATAATCAACCATCTGAAATCCTTGGCCAATAGCTGAAATCAATTCTCCTGTTATGATGAAGCCTTCATGCTTGTAGACCTCGATCGCTTGTTTGTTTCCTTGGTTCACCCGCAGAAAGATTTCTTTCTTCTCAGTCTGTGCAGCCAGTTCTTCATACCAGCGAAACACAGAAGACGTCAATCCTTGCCCGCGTACGCGATCCAGTAGGTACAATTTGCTCAGATAGATCTTTCCGTCAATATGTTCATAGGCTGTATAGCCGACAGTCTCACCCTCTTGTTTCAATAAAAAATAAGCGACACCTTCTGCCAGTTCTTTTTTGATCTGTTCTTTTGATTGATACGTTGCCAGCATATACGCAACTTGTGCTTGCCCGATGATCGGTACGAACGCTTCTGGCCATACTTCTTGTATGATAGCGATCAGCTCATCCAGCTCATTTTCTGTTACGTTGATTTTTTCCATGTCTCTGCATCCCTTTCTTTCACCAAGTTATAAATGTCCTTGTGCTTTGTGGAACAAAAAGAGCATGATCATACTATATGCTCCTACAGACCATGGCTTCAGCAAAATGACGATCTGCATGTATTCTTTGAAGGTGAGCTTCGTAAGCCCTGCGACCAGACAGATCAAGTCATCCGGCGCAAAAGGAAGAAGCAGTGTCACCACCAGTACTTTTTTGATGTCCTTTGTTTTTCGAGTCAGCAGCTGATCGAATTTCTGATATTTTTTTGGTGATAGGATCAGCTGGACGAAACCGACTCCGTAATACCTCACAAGCAAAAAACCGATCGCTTCACCGATCACCAGACCGATACAACTGTAAAACAGACCAAATCCATTACCGAACATCAACATCCCAACTACAGAAGAAATCCCTCCCGGCAATATCGGGATGATCACTTGAATGATCTGCAGAAGGATGAAAATGACCACTGCATACTGTCCAAACTGCTGGATAAAGGCTTGCAGCGACTCAGTCGATTGGAAGATCCCGTGCCTATACGCATAAATAATCAGTGCCAAAAAGAAAAGCAGTCCGATGATCGGTATCAGCCGTATGTACTTTTGTAAACTGGATGTGTGTTTAATCATGGCAACTCCTCGTCTTTTTTTCGCAGATCGAACAGAAACAAAAAAACAGTTGACTGACGTGCTGGCTAAAAATTCTTTAGACCGCTGCAGTCCATTCAACTGTTTGCAATGAAACGGTTATCTATCAATCATGGTTTAAAAAGCTAGCAACCTTCGTCGTGATCAAATCGATGGCGACGTGGTTTTCTCCGCCTTCTGGAACGATGATATCTGCGTAGCGTTTTGTCGGTTCGATAAATTGATGATACATCGGTTTGACGACCGTAAGATACTGTTCGATCACTGAATCCAATGTCCGTCCCCGCTCTTCCATATCTCGCTTGATTCGTCGGATAATGCGAATGTCATCATCTGTATCCACATATACTTTGATATCCATCAAATCACGAAGCCTCTCGTCCTCCAGAATCAAGATTCCTTCTAAAATAATGACTTCTTTTGGCTCTTGGATAATCGTTGCTTGACTTCTTGTATGTTCGACATAATCATACACTGGTTTTTCAATGGCTTGATAGTTCAGTAGTTCTTCCACATGCTGAATCAGCAGATCATTATCAAAGGCAAAGGGATGATCATAGTTTGTATTCAATCGTTCTTCAAAACTCAAATGGCTTTGATCCTTATAATAAGAATCCTGTTCAAGCATCATGATGGAATGGTCTGGAAAGTTATTAAAAATGGCGCGGCTGACACTTGTTTTCCCGCTTCCTGATCCACCCGTCACACCAATGATAATTGGCTTGCTTTTTGTCATTGACTAAAACCTCTTTCATATCCGTTTTTTCATTCTAATCTATTATAGCGAAAAAACGCGAAAATGCTATATTTTTCTGAAAATTAGTCTTTTTCGATTTCCAAAACACGAAGAAGCTCATTCAGTGAATCGATACGATAAGTAGGTTGTATCTCCGATATCTCAGGCAACTGGTTTTTATTGAACCAGACAGTGTCTATCCCAGCTGAATTCCCGCCTTTGATGTCAGAAGTCAATGAATCTCCGATGATCACGGTCTTACTTTTTTCTATCTCAGGTATCCGGGCAAATACGTAATCAAAAAATTCTTTCATCGGTTTTTGCGCTCCTACCTCTTCTGAGACGAAAACCTCTTTGAAATAAGGTAGCAAGCCGGAATCAGTCAAGCGCTGGTGCTGTGTCTGTGAGACCCCGTTCGTCACGATATACAGATCTGCTTCTGGTGCTAAAGTTTCTAATAGCTCACGACTTCCTGGAATCAGATCATGCCCCTGATTCAAGTAATGACGGTAGCGTTTCTCCATTTCCAAGCTATCCACTGTTTGACCGAACTGCTGGAACAGTCGTCCGAATCTGCTTCCTGTGACTTCTTCTCTTGTCATCTTCCCGTTCTCGAATTCACGCCATAAATGATGGTTCAACGCTTTGTAGCTTGTTTTTACTTCTGGGGTCAGATCGATCCCTTGTTCAGCGAATAGGGCGTTTAAGGCTTTTGCTTCGGTTATTTGAAAATCTAGTAATGTATCATCTACGTCAAACAACAATGTTTTATACTTCATCTTTTCCCTCCTATTTGAAATAGTTCTTCAGTTTTTTCAATTCTGTCAGCGTCAATGACCGGTACGCTCCGGTAGCCAAACGTTCGTCTAGCTGCAAGGGGCCCATCCCTGTTCGTTTCAAGGCGGTCACTTTTTTCCCTCGAGCAAGAAACATTTTTTTGACTTGATGGAATTTGCCTTCTTGGATCGTCAGTGAAACGAGGCTTTCTTTTTTTCCTGCACAAAGGATCTCCAGGTCAGCAGGACGGCAGCGATAGCCATCTTCGAACACGATTCCCTCGTCAAAAGCAGTGACGTCTTCCATCGTCACTTCCTCGTTGATGACGGCCTGATAGGTTTTCGAGACCTTTTTTTCTGGAAGCAGCATCTCATAACCCAATTGCCCATTAGAAGTAATCAAAAGTAGTCCTGTGGTATCCCGATCAAGACGTCCGACAGGATAAAGCGGCTTCAGGCGGTCTCCTGAAGCGATCAGATCGATCACCGTCATTTTTTCTCCATCTTTCACAGCGGTGACTGATTTTTTCGGTTTGTTGAGAAGAAAATAAGACTCATTCGTTTCGAGACGCTGGCCAGCTACTTCGATCACATGCAGCAGACTGTCGACATTTCGATTCTGCTGAAACTCTACTTTGCCATCAACTGTGACTTGCTTTGAGGCGAAGAGACGCTTCATTTCTTTTCTAGTGGTTTTCATTCGTTCTTCAATCAATTTATCTAAACGCATCATTGGTTCCTTTCCTACACTAAAAGAATTATAACCCGAATCACTTCTATTGAAAATAAGAATACCATCGTTATTCCTTGACTTAAGCTGGAATTAGCGCTAGGGTTAAAGAGTAAAGTGAATTGGATTTCTCATACACAGCGTAATGACCTGGTGGAGAAAAGTTGAATCCTGACTTTCTAAGGGCAGATGCGCAAATCTGCCCTTTTGCGTTTTTTTAAGCGCCCTGCCCAATAATGTGCAAGAGAATAGCCATCGAAAATTCACTTAAAAAAAATCTGTCTGACACCAAAGCAGACAGTCACATTTTAAGGAGGAATTTTGGTTATGTCAGTATCATTAGAAGTAAGTAAAAGAGAAGTACGTCCCCGTTCGTTAAGAAACAAGTTGCGTCATGAAGGAAAGGTCCCTGCTATCGTTTATGGATACAATGTAGAAAGCACACCAATCTCATTTGACGGACAAATCCTTAGCAAAATCTTGCGTGACAACGGTGCAAACACAGTTATCACAATGGATATCGACGGAACAAAAGTCAACACATTGGTTCACAAAGTCCAAACAAACACTTTCACTAAGCATTTTGAACATGTTGAATTCTTATCCGTGAATATGACAGAACAAACAGAAGTTGAAACAGAAGTTGTTCTTGTTGGTGAATCTGCTGGTGTGAAATCCGGCGGTGTATTGGCTCAAAACCTGTATACAGTGATCGTTTCCGCTACGCCAGACAAATTGCCTGAACGTATCGAAGTAGATATCACAAACATGGAATTGGGTGATTCCATCACTGTTGCGGATCTTCCAGAAAACAGCGACTATACGATCGTCACAGACAGCGAAGAACAAATTGCTGCAGTTGTCGCTCAAAGCGAAGAAGAAGCAAGTACAGGTGAAGGAAGCGAGCCAGAAGTAATCGGTTCAACCGAAGAATAATCTTTCACTTAAGGAGGTGTGTCAAAAGAAGCAGATTCAGCTGATTTTGACATGCCTTTTTTGTTTTTGACGAGTGATTTCTAACGATGCTTCTATCGTACGAACAAGCTGAAACATTGGTGTCATGCGGTTCTTGCGTTTACTTTTTATCGTACCTTTATAAAAATTTATAATTTGAAAAAAAGTATGCGATTATTGTTGCATTTTTTCTATTTCTTTATTAGAATGAACCCTCGTTGAAGTAAGTATTTTAGTTTATCCTATGACATGATTCGCAGGAAAAAAACATTCGGTAAAACGAAGGAGGTAAAAACAGATGTTTGAAAGTTTTGATAGCAGTCGCAACCGGTATGCCTCAGTTGGCGTTGTATCGAGTTTGCCAGATGAGTTGATCGACAGTATCTGGTTTATTATTGACTTAGACCTTAAGGGAGTTATTCCATTAGATAATATTTTAGCCTTTGACCTGATTGATAATCACGGAAAAGTGACGATGCATTTTTCTCAAGCAGGAAGCAGCGTAGAGATGGCCATTGATCTGCCGTTTACCTATTCTACTCAATTTCCTGCGCAAGTGTACGCCTACGATGACGGCACGCGAGAAACGATCCTTTTGCCTAGTGAGATCAAACAGTACTAAGGTAATCTTTCTTTCTATGGATACCCTTTGTTTTTATATAAGGCCAAGTTGTTGATTCTTTGATTCAATTCTTGGCTTCTTTTTATGTGTTATCATCAATTTCTAATTGGTATTCTCAGGGTAAACACTATATACTACTAACTAAATTTTAAAGAAATAAGGAGTTCAAAAGATGCGCGATTTAACAAAAGGAAGCCCCGCTAAACTGATTCTGATGTTCACTGTTCCTTTACTGATCGGAAATGTTTTTCAGCAGTTTTACAACATGGTCGACATGATCATCGTGGGCCAGACGTTAGGGAAGAATGCGCTAGCTGCCGTGGGATCTACAGGAAGTCTGACCTTCCTCATCATTGGATTTGCCCAAGGGTTAACAGCTGGTTTGTCAATCATCACTGCTCAGCGTTATGGCGCGAAAGACTATCGGGGTTTAAAGAAAAGTTTTGCCACTAGTGTATTGATCAGTCTTGTTGTCACTTTGATTCTAACTGTCCTTAGTCTTGTATTTATTCGTCCGATGCTTCAGTTGATGCAAACTCCTCCAGAAATCCTGGATCAGGCACAAACCTTTATCTCGATCATCTTGGTAGGGATTTTTGCATCCGTCAGTTTCAATCTGCTTTCTAATGTTATTCGTGCGCTTGGCGACAGTCGCACACCGTTATTCTTTTTGATTATCGCAGTGATCATCAATGTCGTGCTGGATTTGATTTTTATTCTCTACTTCGGTATGGGCGTTGAAGGAGCAGCTTTCGCTACAGTGATTGCGCAAATCTCTTCTAGCGTGCTCTGCTTGTTTTATATCAAGAAAAAAATCCCATTGCTGCAGTTACGTAAAAAAGATTTCAAATTTGAAAAAGAAGAATTTCGTGTACATCTAAATGTCGCTTTGCCAATGGCTTTTCAATCTTCCATCATCGCAGTAGGTGCTATCGTTCTCCAAGCTGCCTTGAATAGTCTAGGTACCGATGTCGTTGCTGCACAAGCTGCTGCTGGTCGTATCGACCAATTTGCTACACAGCCGATGATGTCCTTTGGTATTGCAATGGCAACTTTCACGGCACAAAACTATGGTGCAAAAGAATATGGCCGGATCTTGCAAGGTGTACGTCAAACTCTACTGATGAGTGGCGGATTCAGTCTTTTGGCGGGTGCAGTCGTGATTTTCTTCGGACACTCATTCGTCCAGCTTTTCGTCAGCCCAACAGAATCGAAAGTATTTGATTTGGCACAGACTTATTTCAATATCAATGGTTCCCTTTACTGGATCTTAGCAGCCTTGTTCATCTTGCGCTATACGCTTCAAGGTCTTGGACAAAGCAAGGTGCCGACGATTGCCGGGATGATGGAATTGCTGATGCGTTCCTTTGCCGCGATCATCTTGACCGGTTTGTGGGGCTATACAGGAGCCGCTGCTGCTTCTCCGCTTGCATGGGCTGGATCTGTCGCTGTCTTACTTTACTCTTATATGCGTTCGATGAAACAATTGAAGCAGTTGGATGCAGAACAGCATTACACGCTTGAGCAGATCGAAGCAAGATAACAAAGCTTATAAATAAAAGGAAATTTCTTTTGGAAAAAAATGAAAGAGATGTATGAAAATTATTTACCTTTTTACCGAAAAAATTGTTTTGCAGATAATGAAGGAGCTATGACAAACGTCTTGTCGTAGCTCCTTTTTTCGAATAAACGGTAGGTTCACGACCTCTTTTTATGATCTTTTTCTGCCAAGATCTCTACTTTGAAATAATCGATATGCGCATGTTGGTACTCAACGACTGTCAAACGAAAGCGGTCGATCTCAATGACTGATCCTGTAGTTATTTCCCGATACTGACTAGAGATGAATCCGGCAAGTGTGGTGAAATTCGTCTCTTCAAATTCCGGTATCTCCGCATCGAAATAACGCTGAAAATCATCCAAGGTCAATTTTCCTGAGACAATGTAACTGCCATCTGTCTGCTTAGCTACCAAAGCTTCATCCAGATCTGTTTCATCTCGTATTTCACCGACGATTTCTTCTAAGATGTCTTCGATCGTCACTAACCCGCTTGTACCGCCATATTCATCTTTCAAAATTGCGATATGCTTTCCTTTTTTTCGCATGATCGTCAATAATTTCTTGATTGGGATCGTCTCCCCTGTCACGATCGGTTCTTCGATCAAATGCTCGACAGTCAGCTGATCATCGACAAAGGACTGCTTGATCAAATCTGGTAAAGTCACATAGCCCAGAATATTGTCTTTCGATTCCAGAATCACAGGGTAACGAGTATGTCCTTGTTTGATCGATGCTTGAATCGCCTCTTTCACGGTATCTGATGCTTCAAAGACTTGCATCGAAGTACGATCGACTTGGATATCTTTAGCAAGAGTATCATCGAACTCGAAGACATTTTCTAGATAATGATACTCTTCTTTTGTCAGTTCCCCTTTTTCATACGAATTCAATGCGACTAAAGTCAGCTCTTCTTGGGACAAGGTTTCTTCACCTTCAGAAACTAGGCGCACGCCTAAAAGCTTTCCCAATGAAGCCGCTGAGTGATTCAGTACCCAGATAAAAGGAAACATCAGCTTATAGAAATAGTGCAGAGGTTTCACAACGAACAGCACGACTTTTTCAGTATTCACGATACTGTAACTTTTAGGCAGAAGTTCACCAATCACCACATCGACATAAGTCACTAAAATAAACCCAAGCGCTACAGAAATCGTCCCGCTGATTGCTGAGCTGAATGGTAATTTACCGATTACTGGTTCTAATAGTGCAGCAACGGATCCTTCGCCGACCCACCCGATGATCAGTCCAGTCAAAGTGATTCCTAATTGGCTCGCAGACAAATAGTTATCCAGATGGTGCGTGACATGAAGAGCAAGCTTGGCATTCTTCACCTCTTCTTTTTCCAGCTGTTCTAATCGCGAACGCCGTATTTTTACCAATGCAAATTCACTCGCTACAAAAAATGAAGTGATTGCAATCATCAAAAATAAAATCACAAAATTCAACAGCATAATTTCCCGCCTTCCTTTTCTCTTTTATTGTACCCTTTTTCTGTAAAAAATCGTGAATAAAGCGCACTAGCCGTTCAAACAAAAAAAGAGCTGCGACCTCTTTTCAGGCGCAGCTCCTTGGAATCAGGATCTTCGTTGTTCGAAAAAGCGGGGTGCTTTTTCCAAGAATCGTTTTGCTGCTAGAAGCAGAACAGCTTTTTCATGACCTCTGATATACGGTGTTCAAAAGCTTGCATCTGCGGCACTAAGTCCAAACAGATGGAAAACATGAGAAGCTGTTTGTTGAAATCGTTCCTTGTGCCTCAGAGTTAAACGGCAGGATCACAACCTCTCTTTCAACCAAGTTTTCCTCGTATCCCCGATCAGCAAAGGCACGGTTTCATGTTTGACTTCGCTGTATTCTAACCCAAACCAAGTCTCTGGCGTCGTAGCGATTTTTTTGATGGCTAGTTTAGCCTGCATGATCTGACGTTTCCATTTGCCAAGCGTTGTCACATTTGAAACCACTTCGTCGATCAGAACGAACTGGAAGTCCCCGATTTCACGTCCTGGTGTCAATGAATATTTTTGTGACTGTTTGGGCAGCCGTCCCTGTTTCATCAAATCATGGATGATTTGACGGATATAGACATTGATCTCTTGCTGCACGCGAAATCCTAAGAACAAATTCACTTGAACGACAAAATCGGTATCCATCATATCGATCTGATATTCTTTCGTATATGGTTCGTCCGTGACTTCTACATGGACAAACCAGTAAACTTTGGCACGTTTAGGACGTTTGTCCAAGATCGAATAGACAAATTGTCTGCCGACTTTTCCATCCGCCATATCCGGAACTAAAAAGACGACATTCGTTTGATAGATAGGAAGGGTCGTATCTTCTCGCAACTGAGCTAATTGAGGGATATATTCTTTCAAAGAGACATCTTCTGCTACTGATTCTCTGATGATATTTCCTTGTTCCCAAATAAACATGACTGCTAAGATAACCAGACCGATCAGTACAGCAACAAAACCGCCACGGAAGAATTTGACGACACTGGAGATGAAAAAGACCACCTCGACTGCGCCAAAGAAAGCTGTCACTATATAAGCAAACCAACGAGAATGCCCATTTTGGATAAGATAAAAGTAAAGCAATGCCGTCGTCATCAGCATCGTCACTGTAATGGATAGACCATAAGCCGCTTCCATATGGTGAGAAGTCCTGAACGTTACGACCACTAACGAACAAGCGATCCATAAGATCAGATTGACCGCTGGGATATACATCTGTCCGATACTGTTTCCTGGATACATGATTTTCAATCGAGGAAGCAACTTCAATTTGATTGCTTCAGAGACTAGCGTAAATGAGCCAGTGATCAAAGCTTGAGAAGCAATTACCGCAGCCACTGTTGCAAAAGCGACACCAATCACGATCCAGCCTTTTGGCATCATTTGGAAAAATGGATTGAGATTTTCCATTTCTTGTACAGTCGGATTTTGATACACATTCAGCAACCAAGCCGCTTGTCCGAAATAATTGATGACTAGGCAAGCTTTAACATAGGGCCAGCTCAGACGTATATTCCGTTTTCCGACATGCCCCAAATCAGAATACAGTGCTTCTGCTCCTGTGGTGGCTAAGAAGATATTGCCCAAAATAAACAAACCTAATTTGTTATCCGGGCTAAATAACAATTGTACCGCATAATAAGGATTCAGCGCGCGGATCACCGTCCAGTCTTGACTGAAATTCACTAGCCCCATGACCCCCAAAAAAGTGAACCACGCGAACATGATCGGCCCGAAAGCTTTCCCGACGATCTCTGTCCCGAAACGCTGGACCATGAATAACACTAAGATAATAACTAAAGTAATGATCACAATCACGTTCTGGTTATTGCCGAATCGGTCAAAAAACTGCGGGATGCCACGCAAACCCTCGATCGCAGTCGTCACTGTGACCGCTGGTGTCAAAACGCCATCTGCGAGTAATGCAGCTCCTCCGATCATGGCAGGGATGATCAAATATTTCCCGCCTTTTCGCACAAGCGTATAAAGCGAAAAGATCCCGCCTTCTCCATGATTGTCGGCATTCAATGCAATGACGACATATTTGATCGTGGTCAATAAAGTCAACGTCCAAAAAATCAATGAAACAGAGCCGATCACAAAGTCAGGATTGATGCCTCTGAGTCCGCCGTTGTCCTCCACGATCGATTTCATCACATAAAGCGGGCTTGTCCCGATATCTCCGTAAACCACACCCATGGCTACTAAAAGACCAGCCATCGAGATTTTTTTGGTATTGTGTTTCGTAGTCAAATTTCCCCCTCATTTCCTTTCTGTATAAAATTTAGGGGAAAAACGCTTTTTTCCGTGTCAAAGATTCCCGTCTTTCCCCTAAATTGCTTCTTATTATCCAAGTAACTACTGCACCTGTCAACTCTTTTAAATACTAAATTCTTGCACCTATTTTTCTCGAAATCTCCTTGCGGCATAGGAATAGATACCTAAACAAGAAATGGCGCCTAACAGTGCAGGTATCAAGTAAAATCCTGCAATCTCCGGCCCTAGATCGCCAAGGATGAACTCACCTAGCCAGCTCCCTAAGAAACCGATCGCGATGTTGCCGGTGACACCACCCGGTACTTCTTTTCCTAAGACCAGACCGGCAATCAGTCCAATCACGCCTCCAACAATCAACGAGAATAAAAAATGAAGCATCTTTTTCCCCTCCTTGCTGATCCCTCTCTTTTCATTTTACGCTTTATTCAGGTGTACTCCAAAGAATTGCATCAACGTATCCAAACAAAAAAATCCAGCAGAAGCTATTGCTTCTACTGGATCGAACGAATCACTGTTTATTTTGTTTCACTTTTTGTTGAACCATCTTCGTTCAGCATTGCTTTTCTAGATAGGTTTACTCGACCTTGTTTGTCGATTTCTGTCACTTTGACAAGGATCTCATCGCCTAGCTTCACAACATCTTCTACTTTGTTCACACGTTCGTTCGCTAGTTGTGAGATATGGACAAGTCCGTCTTTTCCTTTGATCAAGTTGACGAATGCACCGAATTTTTCGATACGAACGACTTTCCCTAGATATACTTCGCCGACTTTGATTTCCTTCGTCAAATCTTCGATGATCTTGATTGCTTTTTTGATCATTTCTGCATCTGCTGAAGCAATACTTACTTTTCCATCTTGATCGATATCGATTTTCACACCTGTTTCTTCGATGATCCCGTTGATCGTATCTCCCCCTTTACCGATCACATCTTTGATCTTGGCAGGTTCGATCTGGATCATTTCGATTTTCGGTGCGTAAGGACTCAATTCTTCACGAGGAGCTGCGATCGTTGATGTCAGCTCTTCCAAGATTTCCATACGTGCTTGTTTTGCTTGAGTCAATGCTTCAGTCAAGATTTGTTCGGTGATTCCTTGGATCTTGATATCCATTTGAAGAGCTGTGATTCCATCTTTCGTACCAGCAACTTTAAAGTCCATGTCGCCAAGATGATCCTCTAGGCCTTGGATATCAGTTAAGATCGTATAGTTTTCGCCATCAGAGACTAATCCCATAGCAATACCGGCAACTGGTGCTTTGATCGGCACACCTGCATCCATCAATGCCAATGTTCCGGCACAGATACTTGCTTGAGAAGATGAACCATTCGATTCCAGTACTTCTGCCACTAAACGGATCGTATAAGGGAATTCTTCTTCTGAAGGAATCACTTGTGCCAAGGCACGCTCACCTAATGCACCGTGTCCGATTTCCCGACGTCCTGGAGATCCGGCGCGTCCTGTTGAACCAACAGAGAATTGAGGGAAATTGTAATGGTGGATGAATCGTTTGCTTACTTCTACACCCAGACCATCGATAATTTGATGTTCTCCTAAAGGTGCTAATGTACAAGCAGATAATGCTTGAGTCTGTCCACGAGTGAATAGTCCTGATCCGTGAACTCTTGGCAATAAGCCGACTTCTGAAGACAATGGTCGGATCTCGTCCAATTTACGCCCATCTGGACGGATTTTATCGATCGTGATCAATTCGCGGACCACATCTTTTTCCAAATCTTCGGTGATTTGTTTTACTTCTTTCAGTAAATGATCTTCGTCTTCGTGACCAGCAAATTTTTCAGCGTATGCTTCACGGATATCGATTTTCACTTGTTCGATATTGTCTTCACGAGCAAGTTTTTCTTCGGTCATGACTGCTGCTTTCATGGTAGCGTAAGAAGCATCAAAGATCTCTTTTTTCAGTTCTGCATCGACTTGCAATAAAGAGACTTCCATTTTTTCTTTGCCGACTGCTTGAACGATCTCTTCTTGGAATGCAACTAGTTCTTTGATTGCGTCGAACCCAAAGAGCAATGCGCCCAGCATGTCTTCTTCTGAGACTTCCTTCGCGCCGCTTTCAACCATGTTGATCGCTTGCTTCGTCCCAGCAACAGTTAATTCGATATCTGTTTGTTCTGCTTGTTCTACTGTAGGATTCAAGACATACTCGCCGTCAACACGACCGACTTCTACGCCTGCGATTGGCCCGTCAAATGGGATATCTGAGATCGATAATGCAAGTGAAGAGCCTAGCATTGCAGCCATTGCTGGTGAACAGTCTGTGTCTACGCTCATCACGATATTCGTTACTTGGACTTCATTACGGAATCCTTCTGCGAACATCGGACGGATCGGACGGTCGATCAGGCGCGCTGTCAATGTTGCTTCTGTACTTGGACGGCCTTCACGTTTGATGAATCCACCAGGGATTTTTCCTGCTGCGTACATTTTTTCTTCATAATTGATCGTCAATGGGAAAAAGTCTGTGTCTTTTGCTTCCTTAGAGGCAACAGCCGCACTTAATACCACTGTATCGCCATAACGGACCAGTACTGCTCCATTGGCTTGTTTTGCTAATTGACCGACTTCGATTTGTAAGGGACGGCCGCCCCATGTCGTTTTGAATACTTGTTTTTCTGACATAACTTCTCCTTTTCCTTCACGTGAAAGCAAGACGCTACTAAACAAATGAAAACTGCTGACTTTCCGCTGTTAGCGGCTTTCATTTGGTTAGTAGGAGTCCATCGAGCTTGATCACGGAAATTTGGTTGATTGATATACGAGTAAAAAAAGTGAGATTCATGTGAATCCCACTCTTTTTTACTAAAATTAACGACGCAAGCCTAGACGTTTGATCAATTCGCGGTAACGTTGTACGTCAGTTTTACGTAAGTAAGCTAACAAGTTACGACGGTGACCAACTTTTTTCATTAGGCCGCGGTATGAATGATGATCTTTTTTATGCACGCGTGCATGTTCATTCAAGTGGTTGATTTCTTCAGTTAATACAGCGATTTGTACTTCTGGAGAACCAGTATCCCCTTCATGGCGAGCATATTCGTTGATGATTTCATTTTTGCGTTCTTTTGAAATTGCCATTTTTTCCACCTCTTTCGATTATTCCCCTGTGACTGAGTAAAACGTTGGTGATTCGCTTAACCAAGTGACAGGCTGTATGCCTTGAGCACACAGGTATACTTTACCTGAAAATCCACTGGAAATCAAGTGGATAATCATTAAGAAAATCTAGTTTTCAAACAATCCTACTACTACTTTTTCGATTTTGTGTTACACTATAATGCGAAAATAGACTTGAAACAAAGTCTCATAAGAAAGGGGTACATATTCCATGATCACAATGGATGATATCATTCGTGAAGGTAATCCGACATTACGCGAAGTAGCAAAAGAAGTGTCTCTTCCATTAAGCGAAGAAGACATCAATCTGGGAAAAGAAATGCTTGAATTCCTGAAAAACAGTCAAGACCCAATCAAAGCAGAAGAACTGCATCTGCGAGGCGGTGTCGGTTTAGCGGCGCCACAACTAGACATCTCGAAACGAATCATCGCTGTACATGTGCCAAGTGCTGATCCGGAAGTTGAGGAGCCAACATTGAGTACTGTCATGTACAATCCGAAGATCTTGAGCCATTCTGTCCAAGATGCCTGCTTGGGCGAAGGAGAAGGCTGTCTGTCTGTCGATCGTGAAGTTCCAGGATATGTGGTGCGTCACGCAAAAATCACTGTCTCTTATTATGATATGAACGGTGAAAAGCACAAGATCCGTTTGAAAAACTATGAATCGATCGTCGTTCAGCATGAGATCGATCATATCAACGGTGTGATGTTCTATGACCACATCAATGATAAAAACCCATTTGCGTTAAAAGAAGGCGTGCTGGTGATCGAATAAAGAGCGTGGATGATTTGTTGCTTTTATACGATCAGGAGATGAGGTTGTGACAACTGCGTTCTGCTTTAAGGAATCAGGACACTGAACAGAAAAGCAGCAATTTGAACACCGTGAATCAGAGGTCGTGAAAAAGCTGATCTGCATCAAGTAATAAGAACAACCAAAAAAAATAGCTCTTCATATTTTTCGTTTGGTTGGGCTTATTACCGCAGATGCAAGCTTTTGAACACCGTTTAGTGGAGAGGTTGCGAAAGAGATGTTCAACCTTGAGCGATAAGGAACAATTTCAAAAAACAGCTTCTCATGTTTGATGAATATTGTGACTTGTGCCCGAGGAGTTGGCAGGGGAACACTGTTTATAGAGAGGTTGTGACAGTGCCGTTCAGCTTTGAGGGCCAAGTAGGTACGTTGCATCATCGAATCACTGATGTTCTTCGTGATTTAACGCAATAAGAAAAATTTTGTGAAAATGGCTTCTCACATTTTGGCATAAATTAGGCTTATCTCCGAAAAGTTGGTACTGGAACACCGTTTATTCGAAAAAAGGAGCTACGACAAGACTTTTGTCACAGCTCCATCTTTTTTTATGTCTCTTCGATAACTAAAGTTAAACTTCATAATGCTGCGTTGACCTCGGTAGAGATAATTTATTATTTGGTTTTCTATCTAATAATAGGCTTTCTCTATGTCCCACTGAATCCTTTTTGAGTTGTTCTATCCTTTGTTGCCCTGCTTTTGATGGAGAATCTTTTTTTGTTCCACTGCGTTTCATCTTTGAACTTACACCTCCCAATGATCGCTGTGCTTTCAACTCTTTATGCTGCTGTGTGTCTTCTTGCTTAGTCTTGGCACCATTTATGAAATCTGTCAAAGATTTTTGGTTATGACGAGAAGCTAAGTCAGGTAGCTGAGCTGACTTGTCTTGAGGTAAACTTTTCGACTGAGTCAATGGAGCAACTAGACTTAGATCCATCCCAAAGTCTCTGGAACAGGACTTCCACAACTTAGGATTTTTCTCCCATGGCACTTCCAATTGTTTGTCACCATCATAAAAAAAGACTTTATCTCTAAGCTCTGGCGTATGATAAATGTAACGGATAGCCGCAGCAAGCGAGTCTGTCCGACGCCCGTCAACAATTTTTGCATCTTTATCTGCTATGCTATGATCGTCACACATAACGATCTTTAAATCCGAACGTTCTTTTGCGACTTCTAACAGGATCATTTCAAAGCAGGCATCTATATCTGCTCCTTTCGCAAGATTATCTGGTTTAAATGCCTCGCGAGATGTCATAATCGGATGGATGTCATCCCATAAGATAAATTTTTTGTTGTCAGGTTCTATAACCACCCAGTAACCTGTAAATAGAAATTCTCTGATAAGAACGTCTGAATCTTTATAACGTTCATTTTCAACCTTAAGATCATAACCATAGGTATAGGGTGTAAAAGGAACATTTCTTTTCTCTCCTTCACTAAGTTCTTTTTTCCAGGCTGGATTCTTATCGAGAAAACTTCTTATGTCCTTTTCTTTCCCATAAACCATATACATATTTTTGTCACTTTTAGCTTCGATGGTCTCAGCTCCTTCTTTCGAAAAAAGATTTGTTTGTTCTGACGACTTATCCACTCGCGTACGGCTTCTTTGTTCTTTCTGTTTTTCTTGGTTCATTTTTACTCTCTCCTTTTCCTGACCTATCGAAAAGTATAGAGTAGTTTGTACAGACCGAAGGAACAACTTTTTCTTGAAAATAAAAAAACTGGCGTTGGACTCCCGCCAGTTCGAATGCTGGCTCATTCAATTGTCTAGCTCACTTGTTAGTAAAGGCTTCTGCCGCTTCTTTCTCAACATGCTGTTTTTTCTTGGACTGGAACAATGGATGACTGTCCAATGAGATTTTTTCATTTGTCTTCATGCGATGCATGACTCTATATTTGATTTGTTCAATTGTTCGTTGGCCTTCTTCTATATTTTTTCGTTTATTCGACGGATGCTGGACATCTTGTCCGGCAACTGGCGTAAGTGTCTTCTTTTTACATTTTTCTTCCCATATTCGAGCTAACTTCTCGTTTCTTTCCCATGGCAACTCATTAGAGATATTATTCTTTTCATCAAATAAACAGATCCTTCCCGTTAATTTTTTATGATGAGGATACACCTCTTGGAGCGCTTGACTGGAATAACTTCCTTCCGTTCCATCTGCGATCTCTTTTTCTTTTAAGGCTATCCCCTCTTCCCAACCTTCTACTATTTCGATTAATTCAGTCGCGCCAAACGATTCTTGCTTTACTTCTAGCGCATGGAAAAACGTGGGATCATAATAAACATTCAATTCGACCATTGGATTTATTTTTGCTATTTCTATCGCTATGGCGTGCTCCATGTCGCCTAAATATTCCACGAGATTTTTCTTGAAGCTGTTATCAAGCTTATGATCAAAGTTGACATTTAGTTCTTTACAGATCGTTTCTAGTTTGAGTTCCTCAAATCCTCTACTGACTTTTTGCCAGTCGTCCCACAATACCCAGTGTTTTTTTTCTGGCAAAATATACTCTGTAGCGTGTTCAAAAAAGTATTGTCTAAAACCTGGATCAGAAAGTTTGGACTGATGTTCGATCAATGTATCGGCTATAGCTGAAAAATAGCCTCTGAGCCATGGCATGATGTTTTTTTTATTATTTTTCCCTTTTCTTATCTCATCTCTGTTGAAAAAGAAACTGATTTTTTGCTTTTCACGTAGTTTACCAGCAAGTGTCAACGCAGCATTCATATCCACCCCGTCCCAAGCTTGGGCGTTCATTTCTTTCCATATGGTACCTAGCTCGTTCTTTTTGCTCCAAGGCGCCTCATCATTCAGTCTACTTTTCCTATCATAAAAATAAATCCTGTCAGAAAGCTGTTCTTCATTACGATATAAATAATTTAGACAATGAGAGGTGCCAGATACATATTCCTTCTTTGCCAGTGCCTTTTCCATTTGATATAAATCTTGATCGCGCGTAAGCTTCGTCGTGAGGATCTCAAGAGCATTCAACGGACGATCCAAGTTCTGATACTTCACACATTCCAATTGAGGATCATAGTAGATACCCAAGGCAATCTGCGGATTTTCTTTTGCTAATTCTACTGCCATTTTCCCGACCCATTGATTCAAACTCTGCTTTACATCATAAACTGGATGTATCTGTCTACTAGACTCCTCCCATTTCAGGATATTTTCTAAATGAAACTCCTCGAACTTACGGCTGACTTTTTGAAATTCTCCCCATAGATTCCCCTGTCTTTGATCAGGTTCGATATATTTAAGAAAGTTTTCTAAAACATCTTTAGACAAGTCTTTCGTTTCTTTTTGTTTCTCGATCATTATGGCGATCGCTTCGACGTAGTTCTCACAACGTTCTAAAACAAATCCGTTTTCCTGACCTGAAAACTCTTTTCCGTAAGTTAATAGGATTTTCCCCTGGATGCCTTTATGAATCTGTTCGCTCTCATCGATAAGACGATCCTCTTGCCGAAAAGGAACCGTTCCTCTCCAAATTTCGGAAAGCTTTTCGTTTTTTTCCCACGGTGCAGGGACAGCTGTTTTATTCATTGCTCCAAAGTAGTGCACTCTGTTCTCCAACGCTTCTTTGGCGGCATAGACCTCTCTTATCACTTCGCCTGTTTCGGTCTGATCTTTTCCTAAGGCAATGTCTGCCTCGATCACTTCTACTTTCTCATCCCAAGATTCAAGATGATCCGTTAAAATGCCCGGAGACAGTTCGACTGTCTTGTCACTTCCAGACGTTAGCTCAAGCGCCCGTTCATACTGCGGATCGTAAAAAAGGTTCATCTGAAGTTCGGGCCTAGCTTTCATTATTTCTACTGCTGCTTTTGCTCCGTGTTTTCTTAAAAGATCATAGATTAACTGATATCTTTCTTCACCTTCTGAATTAGAAAAAGCCCTGCTAAATGTTCGATTACCAAAAAAATCATGGGTAAAAGCCCCCACAAAAAAATGGCTGGCCTCTTGAAACGCTCCCCATAAATTCCGATTTTTTTCCCTGTAGTCAATAAACTGAGGTAGAGTGTTAAAAAATTCTTCCTGGAATGTTCTTGAATCAAGCTCATTACTATCTCGTTGTGCGAGCGATCTTGCCATTATTTTCAAATAATCGTCCAAGCATTCGCCATACTCTCTAGCTCTAGGGTAAAACAATTGGATCTTTAGTTCTTCCATCGTTCGCTCTTTTGGATTCATTTGTCAACTTTTCCTTTCCTATGTGTATCATTTTGCGATTCAACTGCTTATCCGAAAAGTTTAACAGAATGTATCCAGACAAATAGAACAGCTTTTTCTCAAAAATAAAAAAACTGGCGTTGGCTTTTTCTATCTGTTTTATTTCATCGCGGCTCATCTATAGCAAACTATCAAATTTTTTAACCAGTTCTTTTTTTTCTCCGCTTTCTTCTGTTTAGTTGCTGCGCAGACCGCTGGTACAACCAATTCTTTTAGTTTTTTAGTATCATGAGTGGCGCGGATGACTGAAGGGTCTTTCATGTCGATATTCTCTTTTGTACGACTTTGTTGTTTTGCTTCAGATGTGGACTGTTTTAGATTCTCTGGTACTAATCCTGATGTCGAAGCTGCTACCCATTGAGCAGTTCTCATTAGCTTATATTCTTTTACATCTATTTCCAAGATGTCTGGCAAAGCGTGTTTTTGCCTTTTTGGTTTATTTGTTTGCTGATTTTGTTGTGAATGTATTGGCTGGTGTATCCGTGTTTCGCTCAATTTCTCTTTAGGAAGCGTGTTTTCTTCTTGAGTGACAGGTGTAAGAGGGATTATTTTACATTTTTTCCATTCTTCAGCAAGTTCTTCTCTTTCCCATGGTAGTTTATCAGCAATTTTTAAATTGCGATCAAACAGAAAAATCTGTCCTTTCAAACTTTCCTTATTGTAATATGCATATCTAATTGCTGGATGGTCCGATGTTTTACTGTAAAAATGATCTTCTTTTCCACTTGGAATTTGCTTTTCAATATCCAGAATTACATAGTAAATTCCCCCCTTAGCCTCTAGTTTATCGGCATATTTATCAAAATCCTTTCTATCAATATAACAATCATAACTGACCTCACTATCGTAATAATCTGATGGAGCATGAGATACATCCTCTAGTTGGTCTTCTGCATATATTCGCATCGGATCATAATCAAAGTTCAATTCCGTCATTGGATTGATCTTTGCTATTTCTACGGTTATTTCTCCTTTCAAATCATTCAAGTAACCAATGATTTTTAGTTTATCATCATTCGTCAATTCTTTGTCAAAATGGACGCCTAGATTGTTACATATGTTTTCTAATTTGAGTTCCTCAAAACTTCTACTGACTTTTTGGAAATCGTCCCACAAATTCCAGTTCTTTTTATCTGATGGGATATAATTTGTGAAATTCTCAAAAAAGTGTTGCCTATGGTCTTTGTTAGAAAATTCCTTTTGATTTGCGAAGAGTGCATCGACTGTAGCAGAGATATAATCATTAATGTATGAAATCTCATGGTCTTTTTTCGTAGGATTTTTCAATTTAAAAATAATTTCATCAAGATTTTTATCCCAATCTGTTGCATTTTCTTTTACAAATAAACTGATTTTTTGTCCTTTCTGTTTCTCTGAATCCATTTTGAACATCTCCTTTTATTAAAAAGTATACAGTGATTTATTCTGATAAGTAGAACAATTTTTTCTCAAAAATAAAAAAACTGGCGTTAGGATTTCGCCAGTTCTTTAAGGTTGTTCTATTCAGTTGTTTTTGTGTAGAGCATGTTATCCTTCGTACAAGATCCCTGCTTCAGCCAGCTTTTGTCTGATGGTTTTCAGCATGTGTTTTTCTGGATAGCGGATCGTATGCAGGTGGATCCCATCGGTCAATTCGGACAATAAAGAGGCATTGCTTTTTTCGTAACGTCTCATGAACGAATCGATGTCTTGTGCCGTTTTGATGTGTAGCGTTCCTGTCAGTTCTCCATAGAGCGGGTGCTCCACGATCACATCGATGATCTCTCCACCATTTTCTACGATCAGACGAAGCTCTTCTTCCGTCTGATCCTTCCCATGCTGCACAGCGATTTTACTGACATGTCCAGTATTGGTTTCTTCTGTTTCAAGGATATATCCTCTTGCTGTTGCAATGATGTTCTTTCCAGCGGCACGTAGCAGTGCGATGTCTCCCACAATGATCTGACGACTCACACCAAAATTCTTGGCGAATCGGCTGGCACTGATAGGCCGCTGTTCACCTGCTAAGGTCTGCATGATTTGCTGGCGCCGTTTGTCTCCTTCGATCACTCCTGCTCCTCCTTTTTCATCTTGTCTTGATATGCACGAGAATGTTTCATAAGATCTGCATAGGTATTGGTGATTGTTTCTTTATACTCTGGTTTTTTCAGTAATCCTGCTACTTTTGCCAAGACTTGCTGTTCGCGTCTTTCATCAAGAACAGCTTTCCCTGTTTCTTTTTTCAATGCGCCGACTCTCGTTACGGTATCCATCCTTTTTTCAAGCAATCTGACTAACTCTTGATCGATGGCATCGATCGTTTGCCGTAGCGAATCAAGAGAAGGTCTAGGCTGTTCTTCTTCCACAGTTTTGATGATCCGTGCCGGATTCCCTGCGATCACTACGTTATCTGGAAACGATTTCGTGACGACTGCCCCTGCACCTACGACAACATTGTCCCCCAACGTGACGCCTGGTGTAATGATCACACCACCGCCAAGCCAGACATTGTTCCCGATCTTGATCGGTTTCGCGTATTCCAACCCGCTGTTTCGTTTCACTGGATGTAGCGGATGAGTGGCTGTGTAAAGCTGGACGTTTGGTGCGAACATGCAGTTATCTCCGATTTCGATCGTACTCACGTCTAAAAACGTACAATTGAAATTCGCATAAAAATTCTCTCCGATAAATATATTATAGCCATAATCAAAATTGATGGTGGGTTCCATATAGATTTTTTTCCCTGTGCGTCCGAATGTCTCTTTGAGCAATTGTGCTCGTAATTCTGCCGTTTCGGCCTGATTGATGATCTGGCTTTGTCCCCGGGCAAATTTCCGGTCTGCTACAAGCTCTGGGTCGTTGGCAAAATAAAGCTCTCCTGCGATCATTTTTTCTTTTTCACTTTTGATTTCAGTCATGTTCTGCTCCTAATTCTTGTATTTTGTTGAAGACGACTGCTCCGTCTTCTTGGATAAATTCATAATCCTGGGCTAGATGGATCGGCGTTTGGTTAATCACTAGAATCGAGGCGTCTGCTGCACGAAATTGAACCAGATCACAAAACGGATGGACTTGGAAGCTCGTACCAGCAATCACGATAAGCTCAGCTTTGCGTACTGCGTCAGTCGCCTGCTCAAGTGTTTCGTCCTGGAATCCTTCTCCGTATAAAACGATGTCGGGACGGATCTGTCCCCCGCATGTTTCATGGCTATCGCTTTTTAGATAAGCTCTCCAAGAAACAGGTTCTCCACATTTTCGGCAATGACAATGATAGAGGCTCCCATGGAAATCAACTAACTGGGTGCTTCCTGCTTTTGCATGCAGGCCGTCGATATTTTGTGAGACGACCCAGACGTCTTTTTTCTTTGCCAGTTCTGCTATCTCATGATGGATCACGTTCGGTTCTGCTTCTGGATGATACAATTTTTTGACAAAGCTATAAAATTTTTCTGGCTCCTTCTACATTGCTTGATGACTCAATAGATATTCTGGCTGCTCGATGCCCTGATACACACCTTTCAATGAACGGTAATCCGGCACTCCAGAAGGCGTAGAGACACCTGCGCCAGTTAAAAAAGTCACGTGTTTTTTTGCAAGGATCTTTTCTGCTGCTTCTTCGACCGTCAATTTTTTCATGTCCTGTCACCTCTTCTTTATTATAATCCAAAAGAGAAGATTATTCTCGGTAAAATAGACAATTGATTATTCAACAACTATTCCCTTCAGCAGACAAACAGGACCAGCTGTTTTTATCTGTTTGATTGCTCTGCTTGATGCAGGACAGTTTTTCATGACCTCTCGATACACGGCATTCAAAAGCTTGCATCTGCGGTAATAAGTCCAGCCAAATCAAAAACATGAGAAGCTATTTTTGTTTGTCTGTTCTTATTACTTGATGCAGACCAGCTTTTTCATGACCTTTTTATTTCTTGAACATTTTCTCACAATCTCCCTGACAAATAAATGTAAACGTGTTACAATACTGCTGAAGCGAGGTGAATCGATATGTTACCATTCTTTATTTACTGGGGCGTTATTTTGGCTTGTATCGCCTGGTTAGCATTAAGCATTTATTTTTCCGTCTTCTATTTTGTACGCAAAGAAAATGGAAATCTTTGGGCATTCGCATTTTTCAATGTGCTTGCTGCGATAGTTTTAGCCATTACTTTAGCAATTTATCGAACATGGGGCTGGGGGATCACACAATACTCAAGCCTGATCTATTTAATATTAGCAATCTACGGCGTGACGATCATTGCGCAAGCCGTCTTAGGGCGCGAGCCAAAAAAAGCCGTTGCCTGAGTATAGAACTATTGGAACTGGTTTCAGAGATATCTATTTCTGAACCAGCTCTTTTTTTATTGCGTTCCATTCATTTTTATGTATAATTATACTATTGTTGAATTTAAAGAAATTGATCCACGTTTTGAAAGGGATCTGATTAAAAGTAAGCACTTCTATGCTTATCAGCATTTTTTTCAAAAAACAGCAGTTATAGATTGACAAAGCCTCTAGACTATCGTACACTATTTTTTGTATAAATAACTGAATACGAGATGCCTCAATCAATGAGGTAGAGGTCGCGAGAATCATTAATCCTGTGGAGTGAAGCAAACACAGTGAAGCAGGTGTAGGGAGGATCGCCGAAATGTGCACTTTTTTGCTTGAAGTGTATGTTGGGACGCAAGTTAAGAGCTTGCGGACTGTCTTAGCAGTGATGCTAAGTTGCGCTATGTTTTGTGAGAGGTTTATCACCTTGTGAAATTTTAGCGGCCTTTTTATATCCATAAATCGGTCGCTTTTTATTTTTATTGATAAAGCTTTGACGCATTTCATCTAGACCGCTCGTGTATCATATAAGAAGAAAGGGAGAAAAAAATGAAAAAAAATATGGTTTCAGTTACCGTACTCTTCGCCTTTATCCTTTCACTGATCAGCGTTGGATATTCGGCAAATGCAGATGAAAAAACCCCGAGCGATGAATTTCGCGTAGGAATGGAGGCGGGTTATGCGCCCTTCAACTGGTCACAGCAAACAGACGAAAACGGTGCTTTGCCGATCCAAGGTCAAAATAGTTACGCTGGCGGCTATGATGTTCAAATCGCAAAAAAAATAGCGGATGACTTAGGAAAGAAATTAGTCATTGTCCAAACAAAATGGGATGGTCTCGCCCCTGCGCTCCAGTCAGGCAAGATCGATGCGATCATCGCAGGGATGAGCCCTACCGCTGAACGAAAAAAAGAAATCGACTTTACAGACCCTTATTATGAATCACAATTAGTGGTCGTGGTTCAAAAAGACGGGAAATATGCAAATGCGAAAAAATTAGCTGATTTGTCTGGTGCCAAAATCACTGCTCAGCTGAATACTTTCCATTACACCGTGATCGATCAGATTCCTGATGTACAAAAACAGCAAGCAATGGATAACTTCTCAGCGATGCGTACGGCATTGTCTTCTGGAATGATCGATGGCTATGTCAGCGAACGACCTGAAGGAGTCACTGCAACAAGTGTCGATAAAAAACTTAAAATGCTGGAATTCAACGGTGCAAATGGGTTCCAAACTAATCCTGAAGATGTACAGATCTCTGTCGGGATGCGTAAAGGCGACCCAGATATCCAAAAAGTGAACACGATCCTTGGCGGTATCTCTCAGGAAGAACGAACAAAGATCATGGATCAAGCAGTCAAAGATCAGCCCGCAGCAACAGATAGCGGAGAAAAATCAGGGATCATCTCTGATTTCACGACGATCTGGAAACAGTACGGGAATATGTTCTTGCGTGGTGCAGGTCTCACATTATTCATCGCTTTGATCGGTACAGTCGTCGGGACGACGCTGGGGTTGCTGATCGGCGTCTCTCGTTCAGTTCCTGAATCTAGTAACACTGTGACTCGTTGGCTCCAGAAAATCGGAAATGCGATCTTATCGATCTATGTCGAGATCTTCCGCGGCACACCGATGATGGTACAAGCAATGGTCATCTTCTATGGATTAGCTTTAGCTTTTGGCATTTCATTGAATCGTACGATCGCAGCTTTGTTTATCGTTTCCCTCAACACTGGGGCATACATGACAGAGATCGTTCGTGGAGGCATCTTTGCTGTCGATGAAGGACAATTCGAAGCTGCACAAGCAATCGGGATGACGCATGGTCAAACGATGCGTAAAGTCGTGATTCCACAAGTTTTACGAAATATCTTGCCAGCAACAGGGAACGAATTCGTGATCAACATCAAAGATACTGCTGTATTGAGTGTCATCGGTGTAGCTGACTTGTTCTTCCAGGGGAATTCAGCTTCCGGTGCCAATTTCCAATTCTTCCAGACATTCACGATCGTTGGGATCATCTACTTGATCATGACATTCACGATCACGAGAATCCTGCGTGCGTTAGAAAAGAAAATCGATGGACCTTCTGCTTATACGAAACTTGAAGAGATCGATAACTCAAACTTGCAGGAATAAGGAGGAAGAATCATGAGTGAAAAAATCATCGAAATCAACCATTTAAGAAAAAACTTCGGCGAAAACGAAGTATTAAAAGATATCAGCGTCACCGTGAACAAAGGTGAAGTCGTGACGATCATCGGCTCTTCAGGTTCAGGAAAATCCACCTTCTTGCGCTGTATCAATTTGTTGGAAAAACCAACAGACGGTGAGATCATCTATAATGGCGAAAACGTCTTGAAACCTAAATATAATTTGCCTAAATATCGTACGAACCTTGGCATGGTCTTCCAGTCCTTCAATTTGTTCAACAATATGGATGTACTGGAAAACTGTATATCAGGCCAAACAACGGTATTGAAACGAGATAAAGAGACTGCCCGAAGAATAGCGATCGAGAATTTAGAAAAAGTAGGGATGGATCGTTATATCGAAGCAAAACCTGCTCAATTATCCGGTGGTCAAAAGCAGCGGGTCGCAATTGCTCGCGCATTGTCAATGAATCCTGACGTCCTGCTTTTTGATGAACCTACTTCCGCTCTTGACCCTGAAATGGTCGGCGAAGTGCTGAATACGATCAAAGATTTGGCTCATACAGGATTGACAATGGTCATCGTGACCCATGAGATGGAATTCGCCAAAGATGTTTCCGATCGAGTGATTTTCATGGACAAAGGAATCATTGCAGAAGAAGGCTCTCCAGAAGAAATCTTCGTTCATCCAAAAGAAGAACGGACCAAAGAATTCTTATCACGTATTCTAAATAGCTGATATCTCATATATTTCTATCCAAAAGAGTTGTGACAAAAATCTTGTCACAGCTCTTTTTTTCGAATAAACGGTGTTCAATCGATCACACTGATGAGTTCTTTGTTTCGCCAATCATTTTCTTGTACTTTATAGATCGATAACTGTCCCTCTCTTACTTCATTGATCAGATAGCTTCGCTGTGAAGCACTTCCTGAATAATAAACAGGCAGCTGATCAAAAAGCTCCCAATCTTCTGATTCTCCTAAATCCGTATGATAGTGCCCATGGAAAACAGCTTTCAATATCCCCTCCTCATGGTATTCTTCCAATTTATCAGAAAACATCGCTCGTTTTTCGCCATCGCCCCACCAAATACTTAATGGTTTATGTACATTCAAAAGGACTGGCTCATTCTTTTGCTTTGCCTCTTCCAACTGCTGGAGAATCCAGTCGATCCCATCAATTAAGGAATAAGTAAGCCGCCCATGCGAAGTGTAATTCATCATCGGATGGTTTTGTGCCTGGATCACGCGGAAATCCCCTAATTGAAAAGAATAGCTCAAGCTCCCAGTATACGTCCGTCGCCATGGAAAGTGCTTTGTTACCTGGACATCTTTTGCAAGAAGATTCGGGACCTCATCGATGTGATGCAGTGCTTTTGCGAAGGAGCGCCGCCACGCATTGTTTCTGAAGGTGTCATACCAGTTGTTCTCGATATCATGGTTTCCTAGCCCATAAGCATAAGGCATCTTCAATCGTTTCAGTTTTCTTTCGATAACGAACCACTCGGACAAATGTCCATAGGCTGTCATATCTCCGTTTATGATCATTAGCTGATTGTTCTTGACTGCTTCATGATAATCATTGATACTTTCATATTGCTGTCGTATCAATTCTTTAGAGCGTCTTTTTTTCACATTGCCTGGCTCACTTTCTCCAGCGTCTGTCTTGTCTGTCCACGGATATTGCGGATCAGAAGTGATCACAAAAGAGAAATCTTCTGTTTCTGCCGCATAGATAATTACATCAGTCATGATGATCAAAAGAACAACCACCGATAAAATCGTTGTCAGAACGGATCGTTTATATATCTGCTTCATTCCATACCTCTTTCTAAAGTTATTTAATTAACAGATTATACTTGAAAAAATCTTTTTGGTAAAAAGCAAAAAATCGATTAAAAATCAAACATAAACGTTATTTAAATCACGTATCTCTTCAAACAGGGATGCTTTTCAGTTATGTAACAGACTTTTTGTATGGATTTCCTGTTTTCGTTTTTAGAAAAAATTTAAATAGTTGTATCCTTTAGTGTGTCTGGGTTATTTTCTGAAAATTTTGGAATATCATTGTATTTTCCTGAAAACTCTCTTAAGATAAATATAATTAAACTTTTTTAGTTAGGATGATTATTAAATGAATGAAGAGCAAGAATTACAACGAGGACTGAAGAACAGACATGTTCAGCTGATCTCGATTGGAGGTGCGATCGGAACAGGGCTGTTTTTAGGATCGGGGAAATCGATCCAGCTCGCAGGGCCTTCGATATTATTTGCCTATCTTATCACTGGCTGTATTTGTTTTTTCATTATGCGCGCCCTAGGAGAGCTTTTATTATCGAATACGAATAACCATTCGTTTCTAGATTTTGTGGCAGAGTATCTTGGAAAGCGAGCCGCGTTCGTCACTGGCTGGACGTACTGGTTTTGCTGGGTAGCGATAGCCATGGCTGATTTGACTGCAATCGGGATGTATGTGCGCTATTGGGCGCCTGGCGTCCCCCAGTGGCTGCCGGAGCTGATTGCGTTGGCATTACTGCTTGCATTGAACATGGTAGCTGTTTCTCTTTTCGGTGAATTGGAATTTTGGTTTGCTTTGATCAAGGTCGTTGCGATCATCGCCTTCATTTTAGTGGGAGCTTACATGATCCTTACTCATTACCAGACAGGGACGAGTACTGCTGCTGTCTCAAATCTGTGGTCCCATGGCGGGCTGTTTCCTACGGGAGCAAAAGGATTTATTCTTTCCTTCCAAATGGTGACTTTTGCTTTTGCAGGGATCGAACTAGTCGGTCTCGTTGCAGGTGAAACGGAAAATCCTGAAAAAGTGCTTCCTGAAGCAATCAACAATATCCCGATCCGGATCATACTATTTTATTTAGGTTCATTGTTTGTGATCATGGCTATTTACCCATGGAACAGCTTGAATCCTGATAATAGCCCATTCGTTGAAGTTTTTTCAGAGATTGGGATCACTATCGCTGCTTCTTTAGTCAATCTTGTCGTGTTGAGTGCTGCAGCGTCTGCCTGTAACAGTGCGATCTACAGTACTGGGCGAATGCTCCGCTCGTTGTCTCAAGAAGGCAGTGCACCTAAGAAATTCCGAAAGCTGACTACCCATCACGTTCCAGGAAATGCTTTGACTTTTTCGACCATCGTCATTTTCATCTCCGTGATCTTGAATTATGTGATGCCTAGCGAAGTATTTACTCTCGTAAGTAGTATCGCGACGACTTGCTTCTTGTTTATCTGGAGCATCCTCGTGTATACACACATGAAGTATCGGAAAAGCATGATCGGAAAAAAAGCCCATTCGTTCAAAATGCCGTTTTATCCATTCAGCAACTTCTTGGTGTTTCTTTATATGATTTTTGTTTGCGTAGTGTTGTTCCTAGGAAAAGATACAAGAATCGCTTTGCTGCTGACACCCGTCTGGTTTTTCTGTCTGCTTCTGATCTATCATTTGAAATATGGCAAGAAATAAATAGAACAGCCTACTTTCCAACTCGCTGAATGCGGATGGAAAGTGGGCTGTTCTATTCATCTTTTGTGTGCTTATAAAAAACCAGATGTCGAAAATAGCTTTCTGCCTTGCGATACGAGAGAATCCAAATACCAGAAACGAAGAAACGGCCGAACAATCCGATCATCGGGACGAAAAAAACACCTACGATCAAGCATAGATTGATGAACATCGATAAGGCACTCCGGTGATCTTTCGATAAAACTCTCACCACATGAGAATCCGGTTCGTTCGCCTTCATCACCTGCCGCATCAAAATACCAAAAGAAAAACTCCACATCGTATAAACCAGCACATAAGACAGTTCAGGCCAGAATTCTCCCGGGTTTCTCCCTACCCAACTAGTCACAGACGGGCACAAAGTCAGCCAGAACAGCCAGAAGATATTCGCCCATACGACTCGATAATTGATTTTATCTGCCATTTGGAAGACACGATGATGGTTCACCCAGATCACTCCCACAAAAATAAAACTGATGGCGTAAGCTAACAGGGTATTACGAATATTCCATAATGACTGAAAACCTGCCGGATCAGGGATTTTGATATCCAATACTAGGACAGTCAAAACGATTGCGACTACCCCATCTGTAAGCGCTTCTAATCTTGATTTTGTCAATTCAACCACTCCTTGGAAAGACGTGCGCTCTCATTTTATCACTACCGTTATTAAATAACCACCGTTTTTAGCAGATAATTTTCTGAAAATTATTGCATATTACGGAAAAGTTTGTTACTTTTAAAAAAAATGTAAAGGAGTTTTATATGACAAAAAAATTATCGTTCAAAGAGTATCTTTTTATCGGTTCTATGCTTTTCGGTCTGTTCTTCGGAGCTGGGAACCTCATTTTCCCTGTACACATGGGACAAGAGGCTGGTTCAGCGGTTTTTTGGGCAAATCTTGGCTTTTTAGTTACTGGGATCGGACTTCCTTTTCTAGGAGTGATCGCGATCGGCGTATCAAAGAGTTCCGGAGTCTTTGAATTAGCCAAACGTGTGAATCAAACATATGCCATGATTTTTACTGTCTTGCTTTATCTAGTGATTGGGCCTTTCTTCGCTTTGCCTCGTCTGGCGACCACTTCTTTTGAAATCGGATTGGCTCCCTTCATCGAAAGCGACAAACAGGCATTGTTTTTAGCTATTTTTAGTATCTTATTCTTTTTCTTTGCCTGGTGGTTCTCCAGAAGACCGACCAAAATCCTTGATTACGTAGGAAAGTTTTTGAATCCTGCCTTTCTGATCTTGTTAGGGGCACTTTTGCTTCTTGCCTTTTTGAATCCGCTCGGACCAGTGGATCAGGCAGTGATCCAGCCAAATTACCAGGATCATGCATTCTTCACTGGGTTCACACAAGGATATAATACATTAGATGCTTTAGCTGCTTTAGCTTTTGGGATCATCATCGTGACGACGATCCGAAGTATGGGTGTGACGAAACCGGCAGAGATCGCACGAGACACGATCAAATCCGGAGCGATCAGTATCATTTTGATGGGTGTCATCTATACGTTG
This sequence comes from Enterococcus sp. ZJ1622, assembly GCF_011038845.1. Taxonomy (GTDB): domain Bacteria; phylum Bacillota; class Bacilli; order Lactobacillales; family Enterococcaceae; genus Enterococcus_B. The sequence continues at coordinate 95,921 of NZ_JAAKDW010000003.1, read as the reverse complement.
CTCGCTTATCTTGGGACAATGAGTTTAGGGACGTTCCCAATGAGTGCGAATGGAGGGATCGCCTTAGCCCAAATCGCAGATCATTATCTGGGCACTTATGGAAGTATCTTGCTTGCCTTTATCGTCATACTCGCTTGTTTGAAAACAGGGATCGGACTCATCACCGCTTTTTCAGAAACATTTACTGAGCTATTTCCCAAACGCAGCTACCTTTTCTTTGTTTCAGTTGCAAGTGTCCTTGCTTGTTTAGTCGCAAATGTGGGCTTGACCAATATCATTCAATTTTCTTTGCCTGTCTTGATGTTTGTTTATCCATTAGCTATGACGCTGATCCTATTGGTACTCGCTGGACCTCTTTTCCAGCAAAGAGCTTGGGTCTACCGAATGACGACTTACTTTACGCTGATTGCTTCTGTTTTTGACGGACTGAATGCTTGTCCTGATTTTATCAAACAAACAGCGTTCATCCAGAGTTTGCTGGATTTTGCTCGCGCTTATCTACCATTCTTTACCTTGGGGATGGGATGGATCGTACCGGCAATCATCGGGTTTGTCGTAGGATACATCGTGAGTTTGACAAAAAAAGAAGCACCTGTTGTGTAATTCAGAAGTAAGGATACACTAACAAAAAAATAATTTTTACGAAAAAACTTAACAACTTTCGAAAACTTTCGTCACAAAATATTCACAACTGATGCTTATTATATAAGCATACCAACAAACAACCCTAACAACACTTTTTCATTTTTTAACTCCTTATCCTGCTAGCTCCCCGGCTAGCAGGACCTTTTTTTGTTCAAAAAACGATCGGCTTCGTACGCACAAAAAAAGGAGGCATGACAAAAATCTTGTCATAACTCCTTAGTTTCGAATAAATGGTGTTCCATCTGCTGCTTCTCGGCAATAAGTTCACTGCACAAGAAAATATGAGAAGCTATTTTCTGTTCAGTGTCCTTATTACTTAAAGCAGAACGCAGTTGTCACGACCTCTTCACTAAACGGTGTTCAAAAGCTTACATCTGCGGTAATAAGCCCAACCAAACGAAAAATGTGGAGAGCTATTTTTGTTTGGCTGTTCTTATTACTTGATGCAGGGCAGCTTTTTCACAATCTCTGATTCACGGTGTTCTCCTGCCAACTCCTCGGGCACAAGTCTCAATATTCATCAAACATGAGAAGCTGTTTTTTGAAATTGTTCCTTGTGCCTCAGAGTTAAACGGCAGGATCACAACCTCTCTGTTTGTATTTATTTCGATAGTCTTTCCTGTTCTCCTGCTGGTGAAAGACTGGTGATTTTCTCGATTTGTTCTATGGGCACCATACGTATCTGGTGTTCCTCATTTTGTAACCGGATCAGGACGCGGTCTTTTTCAACCGTCTTTGTCGCAACCCATCCGGAGATCGTTTCGTATTTGTTACTCAAGCGATTCTCCCTAAACTGCAGGATCACTAAACTGTGCTGTGCCGCAGCCTTTTGTAGTTCTAGAACAAACTTTCCCTGCAAACGTACATTCTCGGCATTCTCTTCAGTGTCATTTACAAAAGAATCCAAAAGCTGATACGATGTGTGAGTAACTAACTTGGTAAGCTTCTTCATCGGTGATACTGTTTCTTCGTCCATCGAATGCACTCCTCCTTTAGCTAAGAAAGTGTTACTTAATTAGTTTCATTTTACCTAATTCTGATTGAAAAAACAAGAAAATGCTTTGTAGCAAACAGAAATAAGTAAGCGTTGACTATAAAGAAATTTTGTTATTTTATTTTTCTGTCCATAGGTGCCACCACGCATCTAATCCTGTAGTGATCAGTTGGTAGGTCTCCTCAAAATCATTCGTATAATAAGGATCAGGAACATGTTGTTGTTCCATTCCAGGAATGACGCTCAAAAACAAATGGATTTTTTTCTGCGTAGAAGCTGGCGCCCTTCTTTGCAGTTCCTCGACATTGGCTTGGTCCATACCGATGATCCAGTCGAATTCCTGAAAGTCTTTAGGCGTGATCTGTCGCGCGATCATCCCACTTGTATCGATCTGTTCTCTGTCTAGGATTCTTTGTGTCCCCGGATGTGGCGCGCTTCCCACTTCATAGGAGCTTGTAGCTGCTGAATCGACGAAGAAGCGTTCTTCCAAGCCTTCGTCAGCTATCCGCTTCTTCAATAAGCCTTCTGCCATTGGCGAGCGACAGATATTCCCTAAACACACAAATAAGATTTTCGTCATTCTTCTCGTCTCCTTTTTGCAGATAATAGGATCTAACGTTTTTTTATTCTTCTTCCAGTTCTTCTTCCTTCGCATATAATCGGTAAGAATACAGTTCCGTGTCTTTTGCTAAACGAAAAAGCTGCATGGCGATCTCCATTGGCGTCTCTTCATAGCCATGAGTGATCCAGTTGACTAAGACCCCGCTGCAGCCATAAGAAAAGAATCGTGCATAAAAAAGCTTGTCTGTTTGCGACAATTGCCGTTCTTCGTCCATTTGATCAAAAATCTTGATGAATGACTGCTGGATGATGGTCGAAAACTCTTTTTGCAGAATATCCTGGTCTGACATCACTGTATTTTCATAGAATTCTTTTTTCTCAGCAATAGCCTTCAGCATCTTCAAGGCCTGTTCTTCCCAATTATCTAAAGACAGACACTTAGGATCTAAAAAATGCAGTGAATCTTCAAAATAGATCCAGCGAAGCAAATCATATTTATCTGTGAAATGATAATAGAAAGTCTGCCGGTTGATTCCTGCTTCGTGTGCGATTTTCTGGACACTGATCTTGCGAAAAGACTGTTTCTGACATAAACCGATCAGTACTTTCTTGATCAGCAATTTAGTATGTGGTGTATCGCCCATTCATTTTCCTCCATTCTAAGCAAGAAAGCTGCGAACATGTGTCGTTAAATCTGATAATCGTACCCGAAATGTTCATACGCATAAGCTGTTGCGATGCGTCCTCTTGGTGTACGCTTCAAAAATCCTTTTTGGATCAAAAATGGTTCATACATATCTTCTACTGTTTCTCTTTCCTCTCCGATGTTGACAGAAAGAGTACTTAATCCAACGGGGCCGCCGCCATATAATTCGATCATCGTGCGCAGAAGCTTCTGATCGACATAATCCAGGCCGGCCTGATCTACTTGTAGCAAAGTAAGTGCCTGATCTGCAATCGACTGATCGATTTTCCCGTCTCCCTGGACTTGAGCAAAATCACGTACTCGTTTCAGTAATCGATTGGCGATTCGCGGTGTCCCTCTCGAACGTCTGGCGATCTCAAGCGCGCCTTCTTCCATGATCTCTGTCTGGAAAATATCCGACGAACGCAAGACGATCTCTCTCAAGTCTGCCTCTTCATAATACTCCATATGAGAGATAATGCCAAAACGATCGCGTAAAGGTGCCGAAAGCATCCCAGCTCTCGTGGTTGCGCCAATTAAGGTGAACGGAGGCAGCGGAAAATGCACTGGATGCGCAGTCGGACCCTGACCAACCATGATATCGACATAAAAATCTTCCATAGCTGAATACAGCATCTCTTCTGCTACACGAGGCAAACGATGGATTTCATCGATGAACAATACATCTCCTGCTTCCAATTCGTTCAAGATCGCTACTAGGTCTCCTGGACGTTCCACAGCAGGGCCGCTAGTCGTACGGATGTTGACTTGCATCTCATTGGCGATCACCATCGCCATAGTAGTCTTCCCTAGTCCTGGAGGTCCATACAGCAGTACATGATCCAATGGTTCTTCACGATTCCTTGCTGCTTCAATATAGATTTGAAGTTCTTGTTTTACTTTCTTCTGCCCGATATATTGGGAAAGAAACTGCGGACGGAGCGATTTTTCCAAACTGAGTTCATTTTCGCCAGTTTCTGGTGATAAAAGATGTTCGTCTGTCATATCGTGCTCCTCCTATTTCTTCATCATTAATTTCAGTGCCTGACGCAAATACTCATCGGTTGTCTGGTTATCGACTTCTTTTAGCTGTTTCTCGACGCGTTTGATCTCACGTTCGCTGTACCCTAAAGCTGATAGAGCTTCCATGGCTTCAGAAAGTGCCGTTGCATCTTGTGCAGCTGTTTCGTCAAATAGATTGAATGGCGTATCGATACTCAACTCGCCGAATTTTCCTTTCAGATCGAGAATCATCTGCTGGGCTGTTTTCTTTCCTACGCCCGGGAACTTGGTCAGGTAAGTCACATCCCCTGACTCGACTGCCTGAATCAATCCCGAATGATCCTCGCTAGCCATGATCGCCAACGCACTTTTCGGGCCGATACCCGAGACGCTGACTAATCTCAAAAAGAGCTGTTTCTCTTCCAATGAGTCAAATCCGTAAAGTAAATGTGCATCTTCTCGAATGACCTGATGCAGATAGATCTTGACTTCCTGATTCAGCTTGCTGCTGTAGCGATAAGGGTTTCCTAAAGCGATCTGATACCCGATTCCATGCGTTTCTACTACTATGTAATAGGGATTGATAAAGGTAACCACACCTGTCAGATACTCATACATATTCTTTTCCTCTTTCTTTCACACACATACGTTCCCTTTATTGTAGCACATTTCCTCTTTTGAAAAAAGTCTTCCCATGTGGCGCCTTTTTACAGCAGCTAAAAAAGCAGAGGCACCACAAGCTGTCAATACTTGGTGCTCTGCTTTTAGCATCGCTGCGAAACATTTTTTATTCTACGAGCGATCGATATTCACCGTAGCCTAATCGTTCCATGTCCTCATAAGGGATGAATTTCAATGCTGCTGAGTTGATGCAATAGCGTAACCCGCCTTTTTCCGCTGGTCCATCATTGAAGACATGCCCCAGATGTGAATCTGCTTGTTTGCTGCGGACTTCTACTCTGTGCATGCCATGAGAAAAGTCCGCCTTTTCGCGTACCTGTCTCTTCACGATCGGCTTGCTGAAAGACGGCCAGCCACAGCCAGCATCATATTTTTCTGTGGAACTGAATAGAGGTTCGCCACTCACGATATCTACGTAGATCCCTTTTTCGTAGAAATCATCGTATTTCCCGCTGAATGGCCGTTCTGTAGCATTTTCTTGGGTCACTGCGTAAGCGATTGGCGATAATTCTTCCTTCAGTGCTTCTTTTGTCACTTCTTTGGATTGATCTGTCGACTCTTTCATCAAAAATGCCCCCTTTGTCCCTTAATCATAACGTCAAAGCAGGCAGAATCAAACAATCTGCTCAAAAAAATGCCAAATTTATACTTTTCGTCTTCTGGCAAATTCGACGAACCTGAACTTATCGAGCCGATGGACAGATTCGGTATATTCGAAGCAGCGGGTATCTTCTAAATGAACGAGACCGCGAACAACGACGACATATGGGTCATTGTGCAGATCCATCGTTTCTTTCATCTGCTTCGTGACTGATTCGACAGTGATCTCTTTTTGGGCGTATGCAATGGATAAATCCAGTTGGTTCTCGAAATAATCGTAGATCGATTTTTCTGCTTGTTCGACAGTCAAGACGGGAACGATCTCCTTCAATAAATAATCTCTGTCTAAAATAACTACTTCGCCATCGATCTTCCTTTGTCGAAGGAGATACCAGACCGGAGTTCCTACCTTCCACCCTGTCACTTTGCTCAGCTCCGGACTCACTTCAGTCTCTTCCAACGTATGGACGATTGTTTCACTCGGGATATGTTGCGTCTCTTGGAGTTCTTTGTAACTGGTCAATCCAGAGATAGGGAAATCAAATCGATTCCGATCGAGAACGATTGATCCTTTCCCTTGTTTTTTCTGGATATATCCTTCTGTAGTCAGCAGGTTAAGCGCTTTTCTGATTGTTTCCCGTGAAACACCGTAAATCTTGATCAGCTGATTTTCACTAGGCAACAGTGTATGCGGCGGATACTGCTTTGCCAAAATTTTTTGTTCCAAGTCTAAAAAAATTTCGTTGAATTTATTCAAGCGATTCTCCTCCTTTCCTTGTGGACTCTTCTGTTTCTTCACTATACTACAGCTTTTAGGGGATTTCAACGCTCCTAATTTCTGCTAAGTAGCGACATACCACACACCTGAAGCGGTAACAAATTTTCCTTTATTTAAATAAAACGCTTGCATTTGTCCGCAGAAACCAGTATAGTATGAACAGAAACAACTTGTATACACAAGTTAAAAAGAAAGGGGTTTATTTCTATGGCAAAGTATCAAGCAGATGCCGAAAAGCTGTTGAAAGAAATCGGCGGTAAAGAAAATATTGCTGCAGTCAGCCACTGTGCCACTCGTATGCGTTTTGTATTGAATGACCAGACAAAAGCCAATGAAAAAGCAATTGAAGATATTCCCAGTGTAAAAGGGATGTTCACAAATGCCGGACAGTTCCAAGTCATCATCGGAAATGATGTTTCTACGTTTTATAATGATTTTGTTTCTGTCTCAGGGGTCGAGGGGGTCTCTAAAGAACAGAGCAAAGCAGCAGCCAAGCAGAATCTCCATCCTGTGCAGCGTGCCATTGCTGTTCTAGCAGAAATCTTCACACCACTGATTCCGGCGATCATCGTCGGCGGGCTGATCCTTGGTTTCCGAAATGTGCTAGAAGGCATCCAGTTTGAAAGCCTTGGGGGGACCATCGTTGAACATTCGACATTTTGGAATGGGGTCAACGGATTCTTGTGGCTGCCGGGCGAAGCGATTTTCCACTTCCTTCCTGTAGGGATCACGTGGAGTATCGCGAAAAAAATGGGTACTACGCAGATTTTAGGGATTGTTTTAGGGATCACATTGGTTTCACCGCAATTATTGAATGCCTATAGCGTAGCCTCCACAGCAGCAGCAGATATTCCTTTCTGGGATTTCGGATTTGCGCAAGTACAGATGATCGGGTACCAGGCACAAGTGATTCCAGCAATGCTGGCGGGATTCATGCTTGCTTATCTGGAGATCTTCTTCCGTAAATATATCCCGCAGTCGATTTCGATGATTTTTGTCCCGCTGTTTTCTTTGTTACCAACTGTTTTGGCAGCGCATGTCATTTTGGGGCCAGTCGGTTGGACGATCGGCAGCTGGATCTCGAATATCGTCAATACAGGACTGACTTCTTCTATCAGCTGGCTATTCAGTGCCGTCTTTGGCTTCTTGTATGCACCACTTGTTATTACTGGACTTCACCATATGACGAATGCCATCGATATGCAGCTGATCGCTGATTTCGGCTCTACGAATTTGTGGCCGATGATCGCTTTGTCAAATATCGCGCAAGGTTCAGCTGTTCTGGCAATCATTTTCTTACATCGCGGGAACAAAAAAGAAGAACAGATTTCGATTCCTGCAATGATTTCTTGTTATCTAGGTGTAACTGAACCTGCGATGTTCGGGATCAATCTGAAATATGTTTATCCTTTCGTAGCTGCAATGGTCGGCTCAGGGCTGGCTGGGATGTTCGCCAATTTGATGGATGTCCGTGCAAATGCGATCGGCGTCGGTGGTCTACCAGGAATCTTGGCTATCCAGGCAGAAACATGGGTACCTTTTATCATTGCGATGATCATCGCGATCATTGTCCCATTTGGATTAACCGTTATTTTCAGACGCCAAGGCATCTTGAACAAGTTAGACCCTGTCAAACCGGAAGAAGCAGTCGTGCTGCAGACAGCAAATGGCGCTACTGTCTCACCGGAAGCATTCGAATCAGCAAGTACCACTACAGTTGCAACCATACCAGAATCACTTTTTGCCGCAGCAGCTGGTGAAATCAAACAAATAACTGAAGTGAACGATCCTGTTTTTTCACAAAAAATGATGGGGGACGGATATGCTGTAGAGCCTTCAAATGGGAAAGTCTACTCACCTGTAAAAGGGAAAGTCACGAGCATTTTTGAAACAAAGCACGCAATAGGTCTTCTCTCTGATACTGGGCTTGAAGTACTCGTTCATATGGGACTTGATACTGTAGAATTGAAAGGAGCTCCTTTCACTGTCCATGTCAAAGAAGGCGATCAGGTAACACCTGAGACTCTGATTGCAGAAATGGATCTGACCGAAGTCGAACAAGCTGGTAAACAGACGGACATCGTTGTCGCTTTGACTAACAATGAAAAAGTAGCCAATCTTTCCTTTGATAAGGTCGGGCTTGTCCGTCCAGGAGAAAAAATCGGAAAGGCTGAAGTAAAAGCCTGAGCAAAATAAAAACGGTGAATCGAAGCTTCTCGCTTCTTTCACCGTTTTTTTATGCTCGTTGTTCATACCTTCATTTTTTTCAATGCTTGATTCACTGCTCCCACCGGAAAACCTACGATGCTGTAGTAATCACCAGAGATTTCTTTGACGAAGACACTTGCTGCATTCTGGATGCCATAGGCGCCTGCTTTGTCCGCATAATCACCTGTGGCTAAGTAGCGGCTGATTTCTGCTTCTGTCAGAGGATAGAACGTGACTTTTGCTTCCGCTAGAATCGTTTCTTCCTGATTGCTATTCTTTAGCATAACAGCGGTATACACCTTGTGTGTTTGTCCGCTTAATTTCTTCAACATCGCTTCCGCTTCTGTCTGGTTCTTAGGTTTCCCCATGATCTCACCGTTCCAGACAATTGTCGTATCACTAGCGATGATCAGCGGTGCTTCCTCTGCTCGATGTTCCCAGACAGCAGCTGCTTTTTCTGCTGCCATACGTTGGACGTAATCAACTGGTGATTCGCCTTCATAAGGTGTTTCATCGATATCAGCTGGCTGGATATCGAATACAGGCTCGATGTGGGCTAAAAGTTCTTTTCGTCTAGGAGACTGTGAAGCCAAGATGATTTTCATTTTGCTTTTACTCTTCCTCTCATCAATGCGGGTCTTGGATTCGTTTGAACATTCTTTCCATATCTGAATTCGTGAAATGGATCAATACCGGACGACCATGCGGACAATTGAATGGATTTTCGCATTGCGCCAAGTCTTCCAGCAATACTCTTGCTTGCGCTTCATTCAGATGGTGGTTCGCCTTGATCGACCGCTTGCAGCTCATCATGATAGCTGTAGCTTCACGGAATTTCTTGACACTCACACTCCCAGTCGTCAACAGCATATCGATCATTTCCCGAATGATCGTTTCTTCTTCACCAGAGGGATACCAAGTTGGATGAGCTCGCACGATGAAGCTGTTTTGTCCAAATTCTTCCAAATAGATCCCTGCTTCTTCTAACAAGTGTTTCTGCTCCTTCAATTTCAAGGCATCACTGTTTGGATAGTCCAAGACGAATGGGACCAGAAGCTCTTGCAGATCATCAGACACTTCGCCGATTTTTTCCCGGAAATATTCATATTTGATCCGCTCTTGTGCCGCATGCTGATCGATGATATATAATCCATCGCGGCTTTGGGCGAAAAGATACGTTCCGTGCATTTGGCCGAAGTATTCCAAGTGTGGGAACCGCTGTGTCGTTTTTTCTGACTCCAGTTTTTTGATGGCTTGGTCCATTGTTCGTTCATTCCCGGCAGAAAAATCAAATTCTGGATGAAGCGCGAGTTCTTCTTCATAGATCTGTTCATCTATAGCTGTCTCTGACTCATTTTGAGGCTCAGTCGCTTTCAATTTATCAACAGTGGACAACTGTTCTTTTTCAAATCTTTCCACAGAGTTTTCTACAGGGTTATCAACAGTATCACCAGAGTTATCCACCATTTTTTCATTATTTTCTGGATAAATCACTGTTTCTTCAGAAAAATGTGGGAAGTTTTCAACATTTTCCACAGAGTTATCAACAATTTTGTGAACAACTTCCGGTTTTGGTTCTTCTACATAAAATGTGCCTGTTTCCCGATCGAAATTCAAACTTTGGGGTTTTTTCGGTTTTTCTTCTTCAAAAGCATAAGAAAGATCGATCTCGATTTGTTCTGCTTTTGGCTGATCAGGTACTTTTTTCTTGAAACGAAGATTGTCCGCCGCACTCGGGATCAGATTTTCTTGGCTCAAAGCTTCTTGGATCGCCTGTGCAATCAGTTCCGTCAATTCTTTTTCTTTCGATAGGCGCACTTCCTGTTTGGTCGGATGGACGTTCACGTCGACTAGCAAAGGGTCCATTTTGATTTCCAGAACAGCGATCGGAAAACGTCCCACCATCAGTTTAGAACCGTAACCTGCTACGATGGCTTTGTTGAGGGAAAAATTCTTGATGAAACGGCCATTGATGATCGTCGATAAATAATTACGGCTAGCACGTGTCACTTCAGGCAAAGACACGTAGCCGACTAATTCGAAATCCAAGTCCTTTGCTTCGATCTTCAGCATCTTCTTTGCTGTAGAAAGGCCATAGATCCCAGCAATCGTCTGCTTCAGATCGCCGTTTCCGGCAGTTGCCAACATTTTGTTTCCATCATGCACCAGACGAAAAGCGATCATCGGGTGGCTCAATGCCAAACGATTGACGATATCACCGATGTTCGCGAGTTCTGTGTGAAGCGTTTTGACGTATTTCAATCGTGCCGGTGTATTGAAAAAAAGATTGCTGACGGTGATCTTGGTCCCTTGCCGTAAAGGCGCAGGACGGTGTTCGATCACTTCACCGCCTTTCAATGCTAGATACGTTCCTTGTTCTTCTTCCTGATTCGCTGTTTCGATGGTCAGTTCCGAAACAGAAGCGATACTTGGCAACGCTTCGCCTCGAAATCCTAGTGTCCGAATACGGAAAAGATCATCTCTGTTATGGATCTTACTTGTCGCATGACGTTTGAATGCATTTTCGACATCTTCTGCCAGGATACCTTCCCCATTGTCGATCACTTGGATTTTCCGAAGTCCTGCTTCTTCTACTAAAATGTCGATCTGGGTACTTCCTGCGTCAATTGCATTTTCAACTAATTCTTTGACGACAGAAGCCGGGCGTTCAACCACTTCCCCAGCTGCAATCTGATTGGCTAGACGTTCAGATAATTCTTGGATTTTGGCCATAGGTCCACGCCTTCTTCCTACAGTTGTTTTTGTAATTCGTATAATTGGTTCAACGCATCCATCGGTGTCATTTCCAATAAATTCAGTTGTTTCAATGAAGCGACGACTTGCATTTCATTTTCAGACAATTCCCCGAATAAAGAAAGCTGCTGCGTCTCTTCTTTTGCATATTCTACATGTCCTACGTGGTTCGCTGTCGAATCTGCTATATTTTTTTCCTTTTTCTTATCCTTCACATCTATTTCTTCTGGCTGTTCGCTAGTTTTGGCAGCAACGACATGATGCTGCTCGTCGCCAGCTTCTAAAGCACTTAAAATAGCAGATGCCCGTTCAAGCAAACGAGGAGGCAAGCCGGCGATCTTAGCAACATGGATCCCGTAACTTTTATCTGCCGGTCCATCCATCATTTTATGCAGAAAGACTACTTCCCCGTCTTTTTCCACTGCGCCGACATGTACGTTCTTCAATTGCGGAAGTGCTTCTTCCAATACGGTCAGCTCATGATAATGGGTCGAAAAAAGCGTCTTGGCTTTCACATGCTTGTGGATATATTCAATGATTGCCTGAGCTAATGCCATCCCGTCGTAAGTGGCTGTTCCACGTCCTAGCTCGTCAAACAAGATCAGGCTGTTCGGTGTCGCATAGCGTAGCGCTTGGTTGGCTTCCATCATTTCGACCATGAACGTACTTTGCCCTGCAATCAAATCATCACTTGCACCGATCCGGGTGAAAATCCGATCGAAAATAGGCAACACAGCTTTTTGGGCAGGGACAAAACAGCCCATTTGCGCCATGAGTACGGTCAAAGCCAGTTGGCGCATATACGTACTTTTACCGGACATGTTCGGCCCTGTAATCAGCAGGATCATTTCTCCTTCGTCCATCTCGACACTATTCGGGATATATTCTTGATGCCCTAATACTTTTTCTACTACCGGATGCCGTCCGTCTTTGATCAGCAGCTGATGCTTATCACTCACTAATTCAGGCCGGACATACTGATAACGTTCGCTGATCGTAGCAAAACTTTGCAGTACATCGACGGCACTGAGAGATTTCGCTAAAATCTGTAGCGGCTGGATGGCCTTTTTCACTTCTTCTCGTACGGCTAGAAACAATTGATACTCTAAGTCGACAGATTTTTCTTCTGCCTCTAAGATTTGAGTTTCCAGTTCTTTCAACTCAGGAGTGATGAAGCGTTCCGCATTTGCCAATGTCTGCTTTCGTTCGTATTTTTCCAATTGGGCATTGCCGAGATTTGCTTTTGTGATTTCTATATAATAGCCGAATACTCGATTGAAGCCAATTTTCAAGTTTTTGATTCCTGTTTCTTGGCGTTCCTTCGCTTCAAGCTCTGCTAGCCATTTCTTTCCATTTCTCATCGCAGAGCGATAGGCATCCAATTGTTCATTGAAGCCGTCTTTGATGACATTTCCTTCTGTTATCTGAAGGGGCGGATCTTCTTGGATCGCTTGATCGATCAGTTCAACCAGATGATCCATCGGCTGCATGTCTGCCAGTAGATCCTGCCATTGTCCTTGGTCGATGCCTTCGATCAGCTGCCGGATCATAGGTACCTGTTCCAGCGAAGTCTTCAACTGGATCAGATCCCGCCCGTTCACATTGCCGAAAGCGACCCGCCCAGCTAACCGTTCCAAATCATATACTTTGGTCAAAGCGCCTTGCAGATCGATCCGTTCGAAGTAACTGTCTAGTAAAGAAGCGACCATTTCTTGCCGTGCGTTGATCTGTTTGGATTGGATCAGTGGCCGATCTAGCCATTGCTTCAGTAGACGTCCGCCCATCGCTGTTTTCGTTTCATCTAATAGCCATAAAAGCGTTCCGTGTTTTTTTCCGGTACGGATCGATTGGCTCAATTCCAAGTTGAATTTAGAATAATAATCCATCTTCAAAAAATGATCAGGCTGGTATTCCTCTGCTTTTTGGATGTGTGCTAAGCTTCGTTTTTGGGTCACTGCCAAATAAGTCAGCAGCTTCCCTGTCGCTTCTTTTTCTAAAGGATCCGTCAAATCGCTCGTGAGAAAGCTGAATTCAGCATTTTCTTCCATCGTGTCCTGTCTCGAAAAGACTAGACCTAAGCGCCCGCTCAATTGTTCAGATAACGCTTCTGGGATCTCATTTCCAAGAACAAGTTCCTTCGTTTGAAGTGCAGAGGCTTCATTCAGCACTGCTTCTTCATCAGATAGATGCGCAGTTTTCAGTTCTCCTGTACTCAAATCTGCGTATGCAAACCCGAATTTTCCATCTTGGTTGACGACTGCGGTCAAAAAATTGTTGTCTTTGGCAGATAGACCTTTGCTGTCCATGACTGTTCCTGGTGTCACTAGCTGGATCACTTCGCGCTTGACCATCCCTTTTGTCGTTTTTGGGTCTTCGACTTGTTCACAGATCGCTACTTTATAACCTTTTTCGATCAAACTGTCGATATAGCCTTGTGCGGCATGGTGCGGGACTCCGCACATCGGGATCGGTTCATCCGCATTGCGGTTCCTGCTTGTCAAAGTCAGTTCCAGCAGTTGGGCTGCTTTGATGGCATCTTCATAAAATAATTCATAGAAATCCCCTAGACGATAGAACAAAAAAGCATCTTGGTATTGGGCCTTGATGCTTAGATATTGTTCCATCATGGGAGTATTTTTAGTTTTCTGAGGCATAATTTTCCTCCTCTATTGATTCGTTTATTTCAGATTGGATCATCTCTGTTAAGTGATGCAGCAAGTCATTGGCTTCTATCAGCTGTTCCCGATAAGCCTGTACAAGCGGATGCTGATCAAAGGTTTGCTTTAATTCATCCGCTCGAACGATCGCTTCTTGTTCTGCTGCTTTTTTCCCATAATGCGCAAATCTCACTGCGTCTTTTTGTGCCTGCCTGATTTCTTCCATTAGTTGCTCTAAATACTGACTTCGATGTACTTTTTCTTCCAGCTTCTTGTAGCGGATGATCGTTTCATTCTCGCTTAAAAGCTGTGCCAATTTATCTACTTCTTTTTGGATTTCCGGCTCTTGCTGCACACTTTGCCTCTCTTTCTAATCCATAAATGGTCGGTCATCATTGATCTGGATCAGCTGGATATCTTTTGCTTGTCCAGTTGTATCGTCGATCTCCAAGATACAGCCGCTCAAGATTTTGCGTCCTTGTTCTACCACTTCGAAACGTTTGGGTAAAGCCGTCAGGAATTTTTCGATCACTGGTTCTCTACGCATCCCTAAAATCCCGTCATAAGGGCCTGTCATGCCGACGTCTGACAAATAAGCCGTGCCATTTGGCAAAATACGTGCATCATTGGTCTGCACATGCGTATGAGTCCCGATCACTGCCGAAGCTTTTCCATCCAGAAACCAACCCATTGCCTGTTTCTCACTTGTAGTCTCGCCATGGAAATCGACGAAAATGATTGGTGTTCTTTTTCTTGCTTCTTCGATCAGTTCCTTCATCTTCCGGAAAGGATCGTCAAGATCGACCATAAATGAACGTGCCTGCATGTTGATCACTGCCAATTCAAGTTGATTCACTTTGACAAAAACCATCCCTTGACCAGGTGTACCTTCGGGAAAATTAGCTGGACGGACCATTTTTTTTGCCTGATCGACAAATTCAAAGATTCCTCGATTGTCCCACGTGTGGTTTCCCATCGTGACGACATCGACACCATCTTGTAAAAATTTTTTATAGATCTTCTCTGTGATCCCTCGTCCGGAAGCTGCATTCTCACCATTTACGATCGTTACTTGTGGACGATATTTTTTCTTTAATTTGGGAACATATTCCGTGATCATCTCTCGTCCCATTGACCCTACTACATCACCAATAAACAATACCCGCACACTATTTTCCTCTTCTCTTTTAACATCACTCTATATTATAGTTGTTTTCGATTAGAAAGAAAAGGTGTAAAAAAGAGAGGATAGAACATCCATCAGTCCTAACCTCCCTTTACTTTTTCACATAGTCGAACACATTCTTTATGATTGGGACGAACTCTCGGCTTTTCAGCATAGAAGCTGGCTAGCCCTGTCATAGGTCAGATCACACTCAATTCCCGTAGTGCTTTCCAGATCCCGTCTCGGTCATTCGTGTCAGTGATCATCTTAGCTTCTGCCTGGACCTCTGGAGCAGCATTGCCCATTGCGACTCCGATCCCCGACATACGTAACATTTCTCGGTCGTTTTGTCCATCTCCAAAACTGATGATATCTTCGTGAGCAATTCCAACCTGATCAGCCAATTGAAGAATAGTTGCCGCTTTTGAACCATCTTGCGGTACGACGTCCACACTGTTTTCGTGCCAGCGGACGAATCGTATTTTCTCGTAATGTGCGAATTCATCATCGTATTTACGATCAAAGAAAGCCAGTGCCTGATAGATTTCTTGCTCTTCTGCAAAAAACTGATCCAGTTCAGGCAATACGGCGCCAAACGAATGCATCGCTTCTTCCATCACTTCCACGTCATTTGAAGAAGAACGTTTGATATTATCCAAGCTGACAAAAGCGGTGTCGATTTTTTTCTCATGTGCTTCTTCAACGAATTGTTCGAGTTGTTCCTGATCCAGCAGATTTTTATAGACTTGTTCATGGTCCAGAAATCCTGCTGCTCCGTTACAAAGGATATAATTCGAAAAAGCTAGATCACGAATCACTTCTTGTGCATGGAACCGACTGCGACCTGTCGCAATCGTCACTAGGTGTCCTGCTTTTCGCAATTTGTCCAATGCTTCTCTCGTGCTGTCTAAAGCTTGTTTATTGGTATCTAACAACGTGCCATCAATATCAAAAGCAAATAGTTTGCGTTTCATTTTTTGTCGTCTCGCTTTCCTATAAATATTTGCCTGCTTCTCTGGTAGCTAACTTGCTCAATTCTCCTGCCAATTGTTTTTTTACCCAGTCTGCATTCGTTTTGCTGTAATCTCGAAGTGCCCAACCGATCGCTTTTTGAATAAAAAACTCATTTGTCAGCCGATTAGCCTCGATTGCCTGTACTAGTAAATCTTTATCTGTCTCTTCTTTGAATCCCAACTGTAGCGTGATCGCGATACGTCGCAGCCAAAAATCCTCTTGGCCTGCAAACAGCTGATATACAGCCATTCGCTGTTCCATATGCTTTTTGCACCATGTGCTGTACACCTTTCGCCAAGAATCGATGCTGTCCCACCACTCTTTTGTTCCGACTAGTTCAAGCATCATCTCCAACTCAGTGAAAGTGAGACGATCGATGTTGTTTTGGACCAGATCGATCGCAAAATACTGATATTCCCGTTCGATCTGACCATAATAATAAGAAACCAACGCCAGTAACTCAGGAACAGGCATCTCCTTGCTTTGTGCCAAAAAAGGCTGCTGCAATTTTGCACGTTCGGGCTTTGGGACGCCTGCAAACGGAAAATGGTTTTTCATATAGTTTTCCATCCACTGTGCTTTTTCTTCATTTTTTGGAAAAACAAGTAATTCCAAAACGGCTCCTCCCTTTCTCTAATCCACATAAGAAGACTGGGATTGATTCAGCCAAGCATAACCTAATCCTATGACTAGGCCTCCTCCGACATAATTCCCGATCAAGGCAAAGAACAGGTTATGTAAGACACTCTCCATCGTCATCACATCCATCTGCCCGCTCGAAGCAAAATAAGCTAAGGTGAATGCTGGGAAATTTGCGATCACATGCTCATAGCCTAAAAATGCGAAGATAAAAATAATAAAGACGATCGTCAGCACTTTCCCCGCATCTTCTTTCATCCGCATGCTGATCAGTACTGCTGTGTTCACCACGATGTTGGCGAACATCGCCTCGATCAGGATCGTTCCTGTCGATTTCGTCAGTTTGGTTGCAATTGATTCTAACATAAAATTATCCAACGTTAAATCAAGGAACGGTGACGTACGGGAAACCAAGAATCCAAACAGCAGACCGCCGAACAGATTGAACAAAATACATGAAAACAAAATCTTTGCGGCTAAACTGACTTTCAGTCTTCGGCGAAAAACGCCAACTGTCATATAGAGCATATTCGAAGTCCCTAATTCCGCATTCATGTATAAAATCATGACCAAAGACCAGCTGAACATGAATGCATATAAGATCTTCCCGAGACCATGTGCGATGTCCTCGCCTTTCATCGCGATCGCAAATGCAACCGCTGTCCCAAGTGTCAGAAACAAACAAGCAAGCATCGCCCGGACGGCGTAGCGTGCAAAACTATTCTCAAACAAGTCTATCTTTTTTTCAATTGACGCATCGATCTTCTCAAATAATGGTGATACCGGATTCATCTCTTTTCTCCTTTGATTTTGTTAAGTCTATTTTCCGCTTTGGCATATACCTTCTTATTTTATAGAGAGAATACCAGTTTGTAAAGCGTTTTTACGATTTATTACCTTGACATTCACGATCGATGTAAACTATACTGTAGTTTGTGTAAAATAATGCAGCAGAAAAATAATAACTCATCCCTAGTTTGTTGCCCCGCTTCGGGTTCAATTGTGTAACCGCGGCTGCAAAGGTGAAGATTGAAGAACAAACTATATGATTATGAATTTTTCAACGGATTATTTTACTCCAAAAACTATATTTATTGGAGGAAATCTTAATGTCTCGTTATACAGGACCATCATGGAAAATTTCTCGTCGTCTAGGTATTTCATTATCAGGCACAGGAAAAGAATTAGCACGTCGCCCTTACGCACCAGGTCAACATGGACCTAACAGCCGTGGCAAACAATCAGAATACGGCATGCAATTAACTGAAAAACAAAAACTTCGTCACATGTACGGAATGAACGAACGTCAATTCCGTAACTTGTTCGTAAAAGCTAGCAAAATCAAAGAAGGTAAACATGGTGTTAACTTCATGATCTTACTAGAACAACGTTTAGACAATGTTGTTTACCGTTTAGGTCTTGCAACTACTCGCCGTCAAGCACGCCAATTAGTTAACCATGGTCATATCATGGTTGATGGCAAACGCGTTGATATCCCTTCATACCACGTAGAAGTTGGTCAAGTGATCTCAGTTCGTGAAAAATCACAAAACATCGTTACAGTAAAAGAAGCTGTAGAATCAACTGTTGGACGTCCAGCATTTGTAAGCTTTGATACTGAAAAAATGGAAGGTTCATTGACTCGTTTACCAGAACGTGACGAACTATATCCAGAAATCGACGAAGCTCTTGTCGTTGAATACTACAACCAAAGCCTATAATTTCAGAAGCTTGGCTGAAAAAGTCCGTTGTCTTTTTGACAGCGGCTTTTTTTTACCAAAAAACCCTTTACACGAAAATCAATCTGTTTTATACTTTCGTTAACCAAATAAAAATAAAAAGTTAACGAAAAGAGGCTTCTATGAAATTTACATTAAAAGAACTCATCTTGACAGCAGAATTTGCTGCGATCATCTCTGTCCTTTCCCAATTCACGATTCCTTTAGGTCTTATCCCTTTGACTGGACAAACATTTGCCATTGGGCTAGCCGCAACCTTTCTTGGAAAGAAGCTAGGGACTACTTCTGTTTTGCTCTACTTACTGCTTGGTTTGATTGGTCTCCCTGTATTTGCTGGCATGTCTGGCGGAATAGGCGTCTTATTTGGACCAACGGGCGGCTACTTGATCGGTTTTCCTTTCCAAGCTTGGCTTACTGGCTGGTTCCTCGAAAAAATCGGTACCAGTTATTCCTCCGCTCTGTTTGCCAATCTGCTTGGGGCCATCGCGACTTTGATTTTCGGGATGTTCTGGCTGCAATTCAGTAGTGGCCTTACCTTAGCAAGCGCTTTTTCGAGTGGCTTCCTTCCTTTTGTACTTCCGGGAATAATCAAAGCAGTGGGCGCAGCATATATGGGCGTTTTGCTGAAACGACGATTGGATAAGTTCCTTCTTGCTGTTTGATAAAAAAACGTGGAAAGAGAATGGGACAATAGTCCTTTCTCCAAAAGAAAACAAGTCCGATTTTGATGGTTAATTTCAAAATTGGACTTGTTTTTTCTTCTTTACGTCTCTTCCTCTCCATGTATTTTCCTAATTTTCTTAAATTTAACGCCATGAGCGCCAAGCCAATGTCAATCTTGGCTCCTTGTTTCCCTCGTAAGTGGAAACGTTGGAACGCCAAATGAGCCTTTAGATGTCCAAACACTGGTTCGACATCGATTTTCCGTTTCCAATAGATCGAACCTGTTTTTTCCTCTAAAAGCTTCTTTTTACATTCTGCTTTGAAATAGCACAATGTATTATTCACTAAAATTTGTCGGTTTCGCTCACTTTTTGCTTTTGTACATTGACTACGAACAGGACAGTCTCGACAATTTTCACATTCATAATTTTTGAAATCACGTACAAATCCACTTTTATCTTTTATTTCGACAAAAGCGTTGACTGCAAAAGCGACATCTGTTTCAGGAATATATTGTTCCATATCTAATGGTAATGTTGTTTGGTTGATGGTATAATTTTTAACATAAAGCACTCGCTTCCTTTCTGATTGGGTTTGGTCACTTTAATCTTATAGGGATGAATGCTTTTTGTGTACTTTAAAATCAAAAAAAGTGGGGCAATAATCAGATTTTTTTCTGACTATTGTCCCACTCTCTTCTTTTATTTAATTCTATAACGGTTGATAATCTTATTTTCATCAAATAAGAACAACCTCTATTTTTATACATGACCTACAAAAAATATATTGAGAAATTTTCTCACATCTCTTTACACGTTTTTCAAAAATTGGAGGACTTTTCTTTGCTTATAAAAGCTTGTGATAATCTCATTATCCTTGCATTTGAAATCTTTTTTTTTGAAATTCCCTTCATTAATCAGCATATCAAGAGAATAATTCTTTTTTTTCATATAGATGTTAACCAATTTATCAAAGAATACTTTTATACTAAAAAGAAAAATTCCAATAAAAAGGACTTCCCACCAGAACTCGCTGATTAATTTCAAAAGAAGATCTATAGCTTTTGGAGAAGAATTTTCCTTTAGATAATGGAGGAATGAAGTTACCCCTTGGATTATACTCACTATCAAAGCTAATCCAATGAATACACTCATTATAAGGATAGATTTGAAACGAAATTTTGTTAATCGACTCATTAAAGTATTCCTCATTCTTTATTTTATAATAGTATACCATAGTCAGATTATTAGGCTCGTCAATATAGAACAATTTGATATGAAAATTATAGGTTGTTCTATAGGGTTTGAAGACATAATTATCTAAGACAAGTTTTTCTGATTTACTAGATACCATAAATATTTCAGACCACCAAGGATTCCAATAGGTGTAATATGGAGGATATGTTGAAGTATCCCCATCAGCGGTCATTGTGTATCCAATCATCGTGATTGCATGATTGTGTTTTCCATCGGTGTTTGTATGGTTCTCAAGATCAATAACAACAGGACTGTTATTGTCAATTTCCTTTTTCAAGTCGGAAAAGGGAAGTAATGTTTTGATAAACTTAATATTTTGAGAATATTCAGTATTGAGGTATTTAAGAACATCTTCAATATACATAGTACGACTGCCAACTCCTCGGGCACAAGTCTCAATATTCATCAAACATGAGAAGCTGTTTTTTGAAATTGTTCCTTATGCCGCAGAGTTAAACGGCAGGCTCATAACCTCACACACGGTGTTCCAGAAGTAGCTTCTTCGAAATAAGCCGAAATTTTACAAAAATTTGAGTAGCAATTTTCGTAAATTCCTTCTTATTTCTTGAAGCTGCCCACTTCTGTCACAACCTCTTATTTCGTCAAATCGATTTTTTTACCGATCCAGTAAACCAAGACACCACCGATAGTCATCGAAGCCAATTCTCCTAAGGCAATGATCCCCCAATTAAAGAAAAAAGGCGCTTGATATAAGATCGTCAATTGTCCCGCTACAGTGAACATGGAAAAAGAAAAGATCAAAGCCGTAATGACCATCTTCCATTTCATGTTTTTGACCCGCTTTGTGACTGCTGCATTCACCGATAAAACGAGAAAAGTGCTGATACTTCCGACTGCTACATCGATCAGTCCAAGAGGCGAGGCCAAATTCGCTAGCGCCACTCCCAAAGTAACAGCCAAAATATATCTTTTGTTGTAAAGCGACAGATAATTGAACATCTCCGAAAGTCGTATCTGGATCGCTCCGAAGCTGATGACTGACAAAGCAAACGTCACTGCCACATAAAGTCCAGTCACAAGTGCCATACGTGTCATTTCTGTTGTTGTCCAGCGAGTAGCCGAACGCTGTTTCTTATTTTCCATTAGAAGTTCTCCTTTGCAAGATGAGTGATCTTGGTGATAACTGCGACCAAAGGATGGGAAATCGTTCCAGCTGAAGTGTCGCAGTGAAAGAAAGAGGTTGTGACAACTGCGTTTTGCTTTGAGCAATAAGAACACTGAACAGAAAATAGCTCCTCATATTTTCTTGTTCAGTGAGCTTATTGCCGAGAAGCAGCAGTTGGAACACCGTGTACGAGGTTGTGAAAAAGCTGTCCTGCATCAAGCAGTAAGGACGGTCAGAAAAAAATAGCTCCTCATATTTTGTATTTTTCTGAGCTAATATCGAAGGTCAATTGTTTGAACACTATTTATGAAAAGATTGTGACAGTACCGTTTCCTTTTATATGCCAAGCAGACACGTTGCCTCACTAAATCTTTGCTTTCAAAAAAGGACTCAGACAACAGTTTGTCTCAGTCCTCAATTCAATCATACCTAAGCTATTTAAAAACGCAAGGTTATTTTAAAATCCAGCCACCGTCTATCGGTACGATCGCTCCTTGGATATAACTTGCTTGCGGTGTTGCCAGAAACAGCGTCAATTCCGCTACTTCCTCCGGTTGTGCCCAGCGTTTCACTGGGGTTTCATTAGCGACCCAAGTGGCCATTTCACCTGTTCCGGCAAAATCAGCGGCATTCATCGGGGTCTGGATTGCGCCTGGTGCGATCCCTTTTACCCGGATCCCTTGATCTGCATAATCCAGCGCTAGCTGTTTGGTGAAGCCCATGATTGCATGCTTCATGCTAGTATAAGCAATCCCTCCGCCACCAGCCACTAGCCCGGCAATCGAAGCCATATTGATGATCGTGCCTGATTGTTTCTGGAGCATGCTAGGGAGAATCAGTTTCGTTAACCGATACATACTTTTGACATTCGTTTCATAAATACGGTCCCATAGGTCTTCTTCTGTTTCCATCAGAGGTTTGTATTCATCGAGTATGCCGGCTGTATTCAATAAGACTGTAATCGGACCGAATCGAGAGTGGCATTGGGATACAGCTTGTTCCAGTAAACTTTTTTCCCGAATATCTCCAACTAGGTACGCAAATGACTGCGAAAATTTTTGAGCCATATCGTCCATCTTCCCTGCCTTTTGATCCATCCCAAACACAAGAGCGCCTTGTTCAAGAAAAGCTTGAGCCTGGGCAGCACCGATGCCAGAAGCAGCACCGGTCACAAAAACGGTCTGTTTCGCTAAGTCCGGGTAACTGTTTTTCATTCCACGATTGCCCAATCATCTGCTAGAATATCACATACAGTTGGCGCAAAGCTGGAGAATCCTTCATCACTTGTTTTGATCAGCAGGTATGGTGTGACTGGGCAGCCGTCAAACTCATCTCCCGAGACCAATACGACATAAAGCTCAAATCCGCTCCAGCCTTTACGTATGATTTTTGCTCCTTTTTTCAATTCCGGTAATATTTCTTCAAAAGTCATTCTCTTCTTCCTCTCTTTTATAAATGAACTTGCCTCATCAGTGTGCATTGCTTTTTGCTTGCTGGATCGATCTGATTTTCTGGAACAATTGGATATAATCCGACAGCTGCAACTCTCCTGACACGATAAAATAATCAAGATCCGCCCACGGCTTTCGATGCACCTTGCTTGTAGAGATCAGCAAGTCGACTTCTCTGCCGCGATAATCTGTCGGAAGGAAAACAAGCTGGTAATCATTCCGGAAAAAATTCCTCAGTCCTTCTTCTAACAAACATTCTTCGAATAACGGGAAGTCAGTCATCAGCAGAATCGTGATCTTCGGCAGTTGAGAGGTGAAAGCGCCCATTGTCTTTAGAACAGTCAAATATCTTCCCATCAAAAAAGCAGTGTTTTTAAATGCTGGATTCAAGCCTTTTTTCTGTTCTTCTGTAAAAAACAAGTCCAGCCACTGCTTGAGTGCTTGATTCTCAATCACTAGATGGTTCATGAAATCACTGCTGTTCCCATCGATCGTTTCCTTTGCCTCGGGGAACAGATAGACAAATAAGTGACTGCTGAACAAATAGTTCTCTGCTTCGAAGGACAGTGGTTCTTCCGGCAAGTTCTGCTCATTCTGATAACTTACTAAAGCTCTTTTCGCCTCACACAGCGCATCAAAAGGTGGTGATAAAATGTTTTTATGAAAAGAAAAGATCAACTCTCTGATCTTAGGATCGTGATAATATTCCTCTCGCGTCATTAGAATCAGGAACAACGCACCTAGTTCGGCTTCCACTTGGAAATAATTGGGGAAAATCGGTTCCATCATTCGACAGAATCGTTTGAACAGTTCATTGTTTTCGATCAGTTCTCTTTTTTTCTTGTTCAGCGTGACGTAATGTTTTTGGGATTTTCTCAAAAAGAAAGCGCCTAGCATGTATTCCAGACGGCGTTTTTTGATTTCATTCAGCCGCACATTGAAAAAAAGCATGATCTGCTCCGCCATACGCTTCACATCCGTCTGCGAGATCGTTTCAAATGGCCATATCTTCCCGCGAAACAACTGCCAAAAGGTCATGTGGATATAAAGACGGATGATTTCTTCTTCTCCTTCGGCAACATATGTACCTCTCTCCAAACGAATACCGTAAGGCTGCACCTGCTGCTTCCACTCATTGATTTTTCGATGGGCGGTGGATTCGCTGATGTAGTGCTTTTGTGCAAACTGGTACATCGTATGGAATTCTTCAAAAAAAATGTCGTGCAGTAACTGGAACTTCAGTGTACTTTGCACGAGGTAGATCAAAAAGCGTTCATGCTCGATCGAATCTAGCGCTTTGGAAAAATGGTAGCCTGTCCGATGATTCTTACTGAACAAGGCATGTGATTTTCCGCTAAAGCGCTGATAACTTTTGGCTAATTCATTGAGATATTTCGTCACACTTCGCGCATCTAACTGAACGATTTGTGCTAATTGTGTTGCTGTATGGCATGTTTGGTCCTCAAAGCTTTCCAGCAGAAGGATCTTATAGTACAGATCCCGATCAAACTGCTTCAGATATTCAGAAGACAAATACAAGCCTCTCACTCCTTTATGCTAGGACGTTTTGGTTATTGTAGCACAATTTGTGCCTTTTCGCACTAAAACAAGCCAGCAAAAGGTTGAAAAAGAAATGGCAGCAAAAAGACCGTCAAGATCCCATTCACACAAATGGCAAGTCCCGAAATGATCCCTTCGATTTCACCGATCTCAATCGCTTTTGCTGTACCGATCGCATGAGAGGTACTGCCTAAAGCGACCCCGCGAGCCACAGGACTTTTTATTTTAAATAAGCGGAAAATATGCGTAGCGATCAGTGAACCGAAAATCCCAGTCGAAACGACGATCGCTAAAGTCACGGCATTCACACCGCCCATCGTATGAGAAAGATCGACTGAAATAGCTGTAGTGACAGATTTTGGTAGTAAGGAGATCACCATTTCTTTTTTCAAAGCAAAGAAATAACCGATTCCGACACTCACAAAACAATTCGCAGCAATTCCAGCCAAGATCGCCGCAATCACAGGGAAGAAATGTTTTTTCAGTAAATAAAAGTTCTTATACAACGGGATAGCTAACGCTACGGTTGCCGGCGTGATCAGCATTGTCAAAAAATTCCCGCCGATATTGTACTCTTCATAACTGATTCCTGTAAAATGAAGAAAGAGAATGATCACTAGGATCGATAAAACTAACGGATTGATGATTGGCAATTTGTATTTACGCAAGAATTTATCGGATAAGACGTAGACCCCTAACGTCAAACTCAATCCAAACAACGGATTACTGAAAAATTCATTCAATTCGATTGTCCTCCATTTCTGCTCCTGATAGTTTTTCTTCTCGTTTGATCCGGAAATGTTGCAGTATCGCTTCGACCCCTTCAGCTGTTTTTCCTGCAACAGCCATGGTCACAATCGAGCAAATGACAACTGCACCTAGCAAAATAGGCCAGATAGATGCAATATCATCAAAATAATCCAATAGTCCTACACCTGCCGGTACGAACAAGATCGTCAGATTATTCAATAAAAAATCGCCAGTAGCGCCGATTTTTTCTGGATCGACAAGATGCATCTGAAAAGCTAGGAACAAAAAGAGTATCCCTAAGATACTTCCTGGGATAGGTAGATGGGCAAATACTCGGATGCCTTCTCCCAAGACGGAAAAAAAGATGATGATAAAAAATTCTTGAAAAAATTTCATTAAAAATACACTCCTTACATCTAGTTTTCATTTTACTAACAAACTTTTTCAGAAAGTTTCAAAACGTGCAGGTTATAAGAGACAACATTTGAGAAAAAACTTGTTTTTTTTTTGGTATATTTATAATTAAAGCTTGGTGGGTTGTGTAAAAATCTCAAGTCAGGTAGGAAGACAGTCGGATTTCTTTTTATCTCAGGATTTTCTATTCTGTGGTGCTAGCACTTATTGCGACTGCTGGAAAATGACAAGGAACACCATCCCATTGCTTTCATGTTGTTGTTTCCTTTTTTTTGCATTTTTATAACTTTTGGAGGTATATATGGATTATTCACTTATGACCCGTCTTGCGGCGGAAATGATTGGTACAGCATTATTGATCGTTTTAGGTAACGGCGCTGTAGCAAACGTAGATTTGAAAGGTACAAAAGGTTATGGCAGCGACTGGATGCTGATCGCTGTAGGATATGGCTGCGGGGTAATGATCCCGGCAATGATCTTTGGCGGAATCAGCGGAAACCACATCAATCCAGCATTCACGATCGCTCTTGCATCAAACGGTCTATTCCCTTGGGCAGAAGTCTTGCCTTACATTGCTGCACAATTAGTTGGGGCTGTGATCGGACAATTGATCGTAGTGGCTTGTTACAAACCTTACTACGACCAGACAGAAGACGTTAACCACGTGTTAGGTACATTCTCAACCATCAACAGTGTTGGTTCGAAATTCAATGGTTTCGTCAATGAATTCTTTGGTTCATTCGTCTTGTTCTTCGGTGCTCTAGGTATTACAAAAGCACCATTCTTCCAAGATAATCTTGGTACAGCTCACTTAGCACTTGGTTTCCTTGTATGGACATTAGTTGCTTCACTTGGTGGTCCTACAGGTCCTGGACTGAACCCAGCCCGTGACTTTGCACCACGTCTTGTACACGCACTTCTTCCATTGAAACATAAAGGTTCTTCTCAATGGGGTTACGCATGGGTGCCTGTTGTAGCGCCTATCTGTGCCGGGATCGTCGCAGTATTCTTATACAAATTCATCTTTATGGCTTAATTCATATAACAAAAAAACTTGGTACAGAAATTTTGTACCAAGTTTTTTATTTTTCAAGAAAGCAATGACACTTTCTACAATAAATTCGCTATTCGAGTTTGCCGATGAATTATTCAAAAAAAATCGATTTCTTGATTTTCGTTTTTGCTGTCTCTGTATTTTTCTTCTTGGATCGTCAACAAGATCTTCGTAAGGTTCCCCCAGTCCAATGCTCTTGGCGGATCAAGCCAAACAACGACTTGAGACGCCCCTTCTTCGTATAAATTGTTCCTGTTCGTAATGATGACATCTGGAAAATCAGTTTTTCCTGCCTCTATCACTTCAGTATTCAGATTGATATACAAACTTAAATTTTTCTTGATAAACTGGTTATAGGCGGCACCATAAGAAAAATCGATGGTGATCTTTACCGGTTCAGAAACCAGTTGGACAGGTATGTGATTGATCAATAACAGTAGATAGCTGAAAAAAAGAAAAAATTTATCTTGAAGCAGCTCTTTGCACTCTGTCATCAACTCATTCATATACTCTATCAGATAGAAATAAAATCCAGGATAGTTTTGTCTGAAAAAAGAAACATCTAGTGGGAATTCATCGGATTTGTTAATGGTATAATACAGAAGTTTAAAATGTATTTTGGTCAACTCGCTTCGAATCAACTGGCTCGTCTCTTCCCCTAGCGTTTTGAACTGCTTTTCAAAACGTTCGATGAACCGGTCATTCAGGCGTTCGATCGTTTCATCTTCATTTTTTCTCAAGTATCTTTGGTCTAGCTTATCATGGAGATAAAGCCAAGAGAGTGTCTTATAGATAAAAACAGCTGATTCTATCCCTAATGTCCCTTTTAGATGATAGAATCCAACATCTGAAAAAAATAACAGCTGGTTTCTAGCGATATCTAATGAATCTGCTTGTTCAGCCAAGAGGTTGATTGCTAAAAAGTGGAACAATTTCTTTTTTTCATAAGCAGAAAGAGCATAAAACCGATTCAACTGTTTCAACATCTTTTCTGTTTTTATGATTATAGGTAGCGCATACACTTCTTCAAAACTTATCTCTGTTGAATTGAAAAGATTATACAAAAAAAGCCGGATATTTTTTGGGTTTCCTGTCAGCTTTCTCTTCTCAAAAAAAATCTGATACTTCTTGAGATTCCTTTTTAGCCCCTGCAATACTTTATAAGCGACAGAATAACTCACGTGATGCTGTTCAGCAAAGTTTTCTATCGAGACATATTTTTCTTGAAAGAAAGCCAACACCATCTTCATCGAGAGAGAATCCGTGATATACCGAGACAATAAGGCTCTACTAGAACATCTGCCGTCGATTTCCAACCTTATATCCACTTCACTGACAGTTAGCCGAAAATTTTTTTCTAGATCGAACATTCGTAAATCATGTTTTAGCTTATCGATCGTTTTCTTCAAGAGAAATGTCGATAGTGATAGTTCCTCTTGGATGTTCGATATTGACTCTGATAAATTTGAGCTTGCCTCTAAATATTTAAGTAACGAATAGCTTCTGTAATCTTCCTTGCTTAAAAAAAACTCATAATTCATTAGTCATCAGCTCTTTTCTGCGTATATTGCTGTTTCCACTAATTCACCAACTTACTGGAGATAAAATGAATTTTCTTGTTCTGGATCCATACTGCCAACACTTTTATTTATATATCCTGCATCAATCCATCTTTTCGCTAAACCACTTGGAGACTAAGCTATTTACCTTTCTTGTTGTTACATCCATTATAAGGAGTATAGCATGACAAGTGCATTTAACTTTATGATGATAAGAGCTCAAGTCTCACATGCACATGTTAAGAAAACGTACCGATCGTTCTCTTAACTTTTCTTATCTTCTTTCTTTTTCAAAATAAACCAAAGAATGAGTAATAACATGAGCAATACGAAAAGCGAAGCTACTAAGTGGTAGATCCATCGATTATCTTCTTTGATCGTAACGTCCTGCGTATTCAATTCCTTGGCTATTTTTCCGTCTATTGTAAAATCTTTTTCAAATATCCATTGATCACTATAGTTGATAGTGGTATTTTCTTTTTTTCTTGAGAATTTTCCATTTTTGTTTTCATTTCCTAAAACAGTCATTGTGAGATGGTATTCACCTGGGGTCAGCGGGTCGCCGTTCAAAGCAGTCGGAAAAGAGAAATTTGTGTTTGGAGCAATCTGTAAATCTTCTCTTTCCTCTTGATATAAAACTTTAGACTGACCTTTTTTCGTGATTTTTGTTTCGATCACTACTTGATTGATATAGGTTTTCTGATCATTTTGCACATTCGCTAAAATAACATTTCTTGCATTGATCTGATCGGGTTTGACTTCATGGAGAACCAGGTTTGGAGCCACTTCGTTCAAGCTCTGTCGCATCAACAAGGCAACGACATAGGTGTATTCATTCTCAATGGATAAGCTTTGGTCCTTATTTTCTGTCTGTTCTTTTTCTGGCTGGATTTCCTGGAATGTGATCCCGCCTGCCATTACGCCATCGAAACGATCATTGGGCATCTTGACATGGAAAACGACAGTTTGGACACTTTTAGGTTCCAATGTCACTGTCTTTGGATAGCCCACATAATCTGTAAGATCGAAGAGTAGACTCTCGTCTTTTTCGATCTTGTTCTTTCCGTATTCCACCATCACATTTGAATTGGTAGTTGCACTGTTTACTGAAAGACCGATCTTCACTTCTTTTTCCGTATCATTTCTCAATTCTGCTTTTAATTCTGCTTCCTGATCTGGATCGAGTTGAAGATCGAAATACGTTTTTCTCTTATCGATTTGATTTTCAGGAGTGATTGGCGTCACCGAAAAATTGAATTCACTAGCTGTCACGGGCAAATTGCTCAAAAGTGTTCCTAAAATAACTAGAAAAGTTATAAATAATTGCTGTTTGGGTCTCAAGAAACTCGCTCCTTTCATCCTATGTAAGAGAAGACTGCCAAAAAGCATGTGCCTATGGATAAAACATGCTTGTTGTCTTCTTGTTGCTCCATACTTTTGCCATCATCTTCTCTTTCTATTTATTTTATGGGACATCTGCAAGAATCCAGGATAGTTTCCCCTCGAAAGTCCCGATCCTTTGGTCTTCTACAGGGATATCGATCCTGATTCCATGTTGGGCTGTCGAATCTAAAAGAGCAGACAGATCGCTTTCACCCTTTTGATCACTTTCGAAAACCGTAACAGCGGATGTCCCTATAACCGTTGTATTTTCAGAAGTAACAAACGAAAGAGCTTCCGGAAGTTCAAAACTTCCGTTTGTCAGAACTTTCTCTTGCTTCAATTGTAATTTCCAGCTTCCTGAAGCTCGTTCGTCCATCACTTTCAATCCACCTGAGAACTGCCCGAATCCACTTAATGGTTTGCTGGATATTTTATGTTTCCCAAAATCGACATGCTGAGGAGCGGTTGAGAGATAAAGCCTGCCCTTTCTGTAATAAAAATAGATATCCTCTGTGTTCTCGGAAAAGACGCCTTCTGTGTTCGCTGAATCCGAATCAAAAACATATCCTTCGATAGCAATAGGGATTTCTTTGTAATTCTCTCCTATTTTCCCAGTAACTGTTTTCATTTCAGCAAGATCCTTTTGGCTGTCTTTCTCTTTATAATAAACGTGGATATCGATTTCCTTCAGCTTTGCAATCGTTAGACTTATTTCGTTCGACTGATCGACCAATTCTGCCTTCTCAAGATATTCAAAGTGCATCTTGAGTACCTTTTCGGGAATCACTTCCTGCAGAGTGGTTTCTAATTCGATCACTAACGTATCTCCAGCAGTAAAATAATCTGCCAGATTGAGCATGACTCGATTTCCGGTTATCAGGATATCTTTGGCGTCGACTTGCTTCCCGTTGATCCAGATATGCTCAGGAATCGTTAATTCTTTCGGAAGCTCTATACTAGTTTGCGGTTTTTTATCTTCAATAAAATTCCCAGCGATCTTCAATGTATTTCTGATTGTTATCTTATCGTTTCTTTCAACTTCAGCGATGGCCCCATAATCACTATCGTTGACTTTTACATCAGCTATTGATGTCACATTCGATGGAAGTTGCGTCATAGCTATAGCATTCTCCTGAAAAAAAGTACCCGTTGAAGAAGTAAACCCCCAATTTACTTCTGTCGAACCGAACTGTCCGATAAGATCAGGCACGGTATGAGAAGAGCTGCCGACACCTTCCAAATCATAGGTGAGACTTTTTTGGTCTGCATCCCATTGGATCATCAGCGTTCGCCATGTGCCGTCAGAGAGAAATGTAGGTGCTACTGTTACACCAGTGTGTTCTCCAGAATAATTATTGTTATTTGGTTTAGGCGTGACGAAGGCGACATGCCCATAGCCTTTATTATCGGCACTTATTTCTCGATCCATTCGATCAGAAGAACCGCTATTTTTATACGTATCGAACTCAATAGATAACGCATTTGCGATGTAAGGCTGTCCGGATCGGGTGGAATACGAGCCGATCCCCATCCCTGGTGATCCAATGACTTGACTAGGTTGACTAGCCATTCTAGAATCACCGGTCAATGTAAAAGTCATCCCATCTCCCGCTTTGTCTTTCTGGTCCCCCAAGTATAGATAACATTTGAATGTAAAGTCCGAGAGTAAATTGATTTTCCTGTTTGACCAGATAGCGCCTCTTTGCGATCTCTCTGCTGGATTCAACTGCAATAGCTTTCCGTTTTCTAATATGGACGTGCTAGTGCCTATAGGCTGCTGGAAAATTTTATCAATAGAAATAATATTAGGATCATCAGGCAACCCCACTGCATAGATCGGTACATCTCCCACTGTCTGCTTGACTAACCTCTCGGATTCTATTTTTCCAGTGGTCTCTTCGCTATTAGAAACACTTGGATCCTCACTGATTCCTTGTGTCTGGCTGGATTCTGCCAAACTCTCGGATGTCGAAGCAGGTTCGCTTTCTTCGACGATTCTATTTTCATTTCCCACCTGATTCGATTCTACAGAATATCCTATAATCGGAAAGATATTAGCCGCTAACAGACTGCTTAAAACGAGCGCGATCATTCTCTTTTTCAATAGATCTTTTCCTCCTGATCATTAAATTCCTAAATAAACTCTTCCTATCCCACATGAATTCAGTCTGACCTTTAACATTCGTTGTCCAGACTTCCGAGTCAGTTCATGTATATTTTGAGTACTTTCAAACAATCTAATTATTGGGTGTATCTTCTAATGTCCAAACTAATTTAGTAGAGTATTGCTGTGCTAATTTGACAGATTTACCGGGTACTGAAAGCTGTACCGCATCTTGGTTTTCATTTTCAATCGCGCCAAATCGATAGACCCAAGTCCCCACACCAGTTCCCGATTTAGCATTGATCGCTAATGTATTATTCCCTCCTGGTGTCAGTGTTAATTCAGAGTTGACCGTTCCAGGCGTATATTTAGGATCGACCAGAGAAACAGCCTGCCCTTTCGTGAATTTCAGCTGTGCGCCGATTAGTTCGTCTCCACCGGCCGTTTTGAACTGCTCTGGCTGAGAAACACTTAATTTCCATCCAGACAATGTCCCTCTTTTGTCTGTCACTTGGACATATGTCGGTTTTTTAGACCCATCTTTCATTTCATCAGCAGCTGCATAATACGTTTTATCCGCAGTAGAAATTTTTTGAGTCCCGAATTTGAATTTTGATCCATAATCGATCGATAATTCCCCTCCTGTTCTAGGTTCTGGTGGATCTACTGGATCGACAGGATTGTTGGGATCAGGATTCTCCGGATCAACTGGAGGGGTTACTCCATCATCTCCTGCTTCAAATGTAATCGTTCCATCAGTGTTATATTCCTTTGGGTATATGTCAGCTGCAGATACAAAAGTCGTACTTGCTGCCATACTGAATAACATCGTTGTTATTAATGCGATTTCTTTTTTCATCATCGATACTCCTCTTTCTTTTTTCAATAATCATATAATCGATTCGATTCCTTTTTTATTGCAGCTTGGTGTAGATCAAACTAGAAATACAACTGCCATAGCCTCTAACATAAGTTGTAAGCTTCACTCCTATCTATCAAAATGTGGCTTGACTGCCTAAACTGCAATCAATAGCTATTATAAGTAAATAAAAAATGCATATTATATTATTTTTTGTGCGTATCGGATAAAAAAAGTATAAACGCTTGCATTTAGTACTCCATGTGACGTGAAACGATCGGTCAAATAAACATTCAATGCCTTGCTACACAGCAAAAAAGCAGCATATCCATGATAAATGGCTCTGCTGCTTTTGTTGAAACCTTTTATATAATAGGTGGTTTCTTTGGTTTTGATAATGCTACATTACTACTAGAGGGATGCCGATAAAATGAATCAGCTTCTGTTAAAATCAATAGGTGTAGCGGTTTCAGCTAGCACCGCATTCAAATTTTCGATATTTTTACGCCCTTTCGTGTTCATCCATTCGATCGTCGCCGTTTTTCCTCCTAAAATATAGCTTTTTATGCCCTCACCCCAAGTGGCGCGACCGCAAAGAACACCATTGAACGTAGAACCAGCATGTTTTGCAAAATATAAGGTATCTTGGAACAATTCAGGAGAAACACCAGCGCTCAAAAAGACGTAAGGTAGATGGGTAGCTTCCGCTTGTTCTTTGAAAAAAGCTGCTGCTTCTGTTTTTGTATAAACAGCTTCACCGATAGCATAGCCTTCGACATGCTTCATGTTGACTGGAACTTCCACTTTTAATACATCTACCCCGTAACGCGATTTAGAAAATTCTTTCATCATTCCGATGACTTTATGTGGTTTTTTGCGCGCATATTCTTGCGATGACGGCTCAGAAATAGCTGCATCATACGCAAGTAATTCTAGAAAAAACGGCAGATTCTCTGCTTGGCACTCCAGACCGATCCGTTCGATAAAGGCTTGCTTTTGATGATTGATTTCATCAGATTCATCGATATCATAATAAAGCAGCGTTTTACACGCATCCGCCCCAGCTTCCTTCAATCGCTTGACTGACCAAGTAGATAACAAATCTGGAAGACGTCCAGGAGCAGATACATCATAGCCGGTCTTCTCATAAGCTAACAATAACCCTGAGTTCACAGCTCTGACATCAGCTGCGGGTAGTCCATAGTCCGGATCTAGCAGAATGGATGACGCATACTCCGTTAATTCAGAGGAAACGATTTTCTTGAATTCTACAATCTCTGATTCTTCTGCTTCACTACCTTTGAATCTGGTGATCATTTTTTTCAATGCGCCACGTTGGTCGATCGCTAAAGCGCCAATTATCCCTTCTCTATTGCATAATTGCTTGATGCACCGTCGTTTTTCTTCGTTCAAATCAATAATCCTCCTAAACTTCTTCTATTTGGATCTGCTCAGCTAGTGTATGATAATCAGCTAGATCAACATAGCCCGTTGTTTCTTCTTTTGCATTCAGCATTCCTAAAGTACTTCCTTGTTCTAACACTTCATCGTCTGGAATCTGCTTTTCGATTGCAGCCACTAAACCGGCTAACATCGCATCACCGGAACCCACGGGATTAGCGATAGTGATCTCAGGGATCGTCACATGATAGAACCGGTCCAAATGTTTAGCGAATGCCCCTTCACTGCCCATTGAGACCACGATCCAGTCAATACCGGCAAACAATTGGTCTGACAAAGCTGCTTTCAGTTTCTTCACATCCATAGTGACAGGCTGTTCTGATAACTCAGCGAATTCTTCCATATTAGGTTTGATCAAAAATGGTTTTGTCTCTCCTTTAAGTACCTCTACTAGCGCTTCACCGGAGCAATCTAAAACAACTGGCTTTTTTTGGCATATCTGTAGCATTTGGCTATAAAAATCAATTGGCAATCCTTCAGGTAAGCTACCCGAAAAAATGATCATATCTTCTTTTGGCACTAATTTTTCAAGATGCTTCTTGAAATCTGCCGCTTCTTTTTCTGATATGACTGGCCCGCTTTCTAAAATCTCTGTCTGCTGACCATCGTGTAAAATCGCGATGCAGTTTCTTGTTTCGCCTTTGATGGATAAGAAGTCATGGATAATACCATTTTGTTCTAATATGTTCTTGATTTCTGTCCCTAAAACTCCACCAGTGATTCCACTAGCTATCGCTTCTACACCCAATTGTTTCAATACACGTGTCACGTTCAATCCTTTCCCGCCTGCAGTTTTTCGAACACTACTCACCCGATTGACTGTATTTAAGTGGAATTCTGCCGCCTGATAAGAGATATCGATAGAAGGATTCATTGTAATCGTCAAAATCATTGGTCAACCTCGCCATCTTGGTATTCGCCGCGGTTCCATCTTATGAGAAATTCGTCAAAAAAATGCGGGTCTGATTGATCGTCAGCTGCTTTTTCTATATTCTTGATTTTAGCGAGCAGTTTCTTGTTCTCTCCTGTTTCCTGATACTTTGCATGTATGAAAGCAGTTAGCATATCACGGATCAAAAACTCTCCATTGATTCGTGCACCAAAGCTGATCACGTTCGCATCCAATTGTTCTTTCGCATAGATAGCCGTTGTCATATCACGCACCAATGCACTGCGTATACCAGGTACTTTATTGACAGCATTGCTGATGCCCACACCCGTTCCACACAAACAAACGCCTAAATCCGCTTCGCCGTTTACTACAGCCTCACCCACTTTTTTCCCATAAATCGGATAGTGTGTCCGTGTAAAATCATAGGTCCCCATATCTATCACTTCATGCCCCTTGGATTTCAAAAAATCTGATATAATTATTTTGGTATCTGTGACGATGTGATCACTGCCAATAGCGATTTTCATTTCCTCACCCTTTCTTACCCCATTTTTTTCAACATATCGACACGGATTTGATGACGTCCGCCCTCATAGTCCGCTTGTAAAAATTCTCGCACGATATTTAAGGCCAACTCTTCTCCTACGATTTTTGAGCCAAGAATGATCATACGGGCATCGTTATGTTCTCTAGTCATATAAGCACTGCGTTCCTCTGAAACCGCAGCTGCGATCATCCCTTTGACCTTTGTAGCCGTGATAAAACTTCCCACGCCGTAACCATCTACTACGATCCCCAAACTTCCTTCGTTTTCATTTAAATCATTGACGACTGAAAGAGTCGCATCCACAAAATCTTCCGAAGGCGTTTCACTTTTATCTACTATTGCGAATCCTTTTTCAAGCAATTCTCTTTTGATCACTTCCTTCAATCTCATGCCCTCAGTATCTGAACCAATCACTACACGCATTTTTTTCATCTTGTCTTTGTTCACCCTCCAAGCGACTTCCTATCACTGATTTTTTTGTACCAAAAAGCACTTTTTTTCGCGTATCTGTTTTGATTATTGAAATCGACATAGAATAACCCGTAGCGTTTTGTATAACCATTCGTCCATGAAAACACGTCCATCAATGACCACAGAAAATAGCCCTCCACATTCACACCTTGTTCAATCGCATTCAGGATCGCTTTCAAATGAACGAAAATATACGCAATCCGTGAATCATCCTCGACTTGACCATTACATAAAACATCTTTGTCTCCCAAACCATTTTCTGTCACATAGAGTTTCTTATAATTCGGATAGCGTTGCTTGATGAAAACTAGCATGTCCTCAAGTCCCCGAGGATAAATCGGCCAGTCCCAGTCTGTTGTTGGGATCTCTGGGTTGTTCACACGCTCTCCGACTCCTTTCAAGGCAAAAACACTGCTTCCTTTTTCTCCCGTACCATTGTGGCAGATAGTGGATTCGCCAGAATATGCTTGGATGAAATGACTCGCGTAATAGTTGACACCGATAAAATCAATCTGTTGTGCCGCATAAGCTAATTCTTCAAAGTCTTCACGCGTGGCATTCAGCTCTCCCTCATTCTCAACAAGAATATCTGTTAGAATGTTTAAGGTATCATCAGAATAGTGTCCTTTATAAGTGGCGTCTAATAAAAACTGATTTGCTAGAACATGTTCTTTCAATGCAGCTTGTTCATCTTCATGACTTTTTGTCATTGCATACTTGGATTCCAAAATGTGCACGATCCCGATTTCCCCAGTTTGATCTGTCTCTTTATACTTTTTGACCACTCGTGCATGTGCGACCATCATATTATGCATGGATTGAATCGCTTTGAAGAGATCGTATTTTTCGTTCGGCGGAAAATGACCAATGATGTACTGACCCGCGACCACAGACCATGGCTCGTTGATCGTGATCCAATAATTCACCTTATCTCCATACTCGTTGAAACAAAACTCCGCAAACGCCACATAAGCAGTGATCATTTCCTGAGAGAGCCAATCCCCTTTGTCAAATAAGGACAACGGCGTATCAAAGTGGTGTAATGTAACAAAGGGTTCCACGCCATTCGCTATGCACGCGTCAATCAATTTGTGATAAAACTTGACACCTTCAGAATCGATAACCCCGCTCCCAGTAGGAAAGATCCTTGACCAAGCAATGGAGATCCGAAGACCATTGATACCGAATTCTCGGCACAACTCTAGGTCTTCTGGGTATTTATGATAAAAATCGCTTGCCATACTTGGATCGAACATCCCTTGCTCTTGCAAATAATCATCCCAATAATTCTTTCCTCGATCCCCCTCCAATAATGCGCCTTCTGCTTGGAAAGCAGCTGTCGCAGCACCAAAAATAAAATGTTCTGGAAATTTGTTCATTCTCTACCTCCTTAGACTATCAAAAACAAAATCTACTGCTTGATCCGGCGCTTTTGCTAAAGTCACGTACTCTACGCCACTAGTAGAAACAGCTTTTGTTTTATAATTTTTCACATCTTCTTCCAGCTCTTTTAGCATGGAAGCCATTTGCGGAGCCAAAACGATCAAATCAAATTCATCGATCAGGTCTTTGTGCTGTCCGTAAGCCATTGCTGTGGATTCAATATCGATATCTCTAGCTTTCGCTCCCTTTTTTATTGCATTTGCCAGCATAGAGCTTGTGGCTCCGTTTGCACAAAGGACTAAAACACTCTTTTGACCTCCTTCTTTCTTTGCTGCATCTACTGCCTTGTCAGTTGTACGGTTTCTGTTCACAAAGGTTGTTTCGGGGGCTGACTCACCCATCTTTTCTTTTGCCACCAGTTCATTGTCATATGCCTTGAAAAATGGAAAATAAACCAGGAAATCGACAAGCAGCAAAAGGAGTACCAGCAAAACAGACAAACCCGCAAATCCAGTACCTAAGATCAAGCCGATCGGTCCCGGCGTTGTCCAAGGTAGGTTATAGATGAATCCATTCATTTCTAAGACATCGACGAAAAATTTAAAAATCCAAACATTCAGGATCGGTGCTAAGACGAACGGGATAAAGAAAATCGGGTTCAACACAACCGGAGCACCGAATAAAATCGGCTCATTTACACCAAATAAAACTGGGATAGCAGAAGCTCGGCCAATCGTTTTCATCTGCTTCGATTTCGCTAAGAAGGCAAACATCATAGTGAGGATCAAGGTGGCGCCAGTACCACCTAATGTTGCGACAAAATATTGTATCCCTTGTGAGAGGATCCTTGGTGCATGCTCCCCATTTTGATATAGTTGAAAATTCATTTCAACATTTGTGATGTAGATGGCTGCAACTGCAGGCTCTACAATGGAAGGGCCGTGGATACCGACAAACCAGAAAAATGCCATGGCACCAAAAATCAATGCCAATCCTAAATATCCATCTGCCGCACTGAAAATCGGTTGGAACCATTCAATGATTTTTTCTGAGAACACGCCTCCTGCCAGATATCTGAACCCCAGATCGAATAGCCA
Organism: Enterococcus sp. ZJ1622; assembly: GCF_011038845.1. Classification (GTDB taxonomy): domain Bacteria; phylum Bacillota; class Bacilli; order Lactobacillales; family Enterococcaceae; genus Enterococcus_B. Next base: position 57,769 of record NZ_JAAKDW010000003.1, on the reverse strand, counting down.
GAAAAAGATGGTGGTTAAGGTAATCGGGATAAGATCTTTAAATGTCTGTGAAATATTTCCCGGGACTTCCTCAGGCATTTTTATGGTGAGATTCTTCTTTACGCAAAACCGGTAAATAGTTGGGACAATGAATCCAATGATAAAAGCAGTCAATAATCCTTTCGTTCCCATATAACCGGAAGAAAAACCGCCTTCGATCCCATCTACGCCAACGATCATAAAACCGATAAACGCGGCGATCATCGTTGAAGTGCTGTTGATTTGTTTTAGGCAATTTGTTGTTAAAGTTTTCTGTCAAACTCTTAGTCACTGTCGCTGCCATCAGTAACCCCAAGATCCCCATCGAGCTATCGTATGCCTTCATCAAGATGAGTTCAACTGACGGATTCCAATGAATACCAAAAGCATTTGGCACATAGGCTGCTAATAGGAAGAAACTCGAAAAAAGAATCACAGGGATAAGACTGATGAAGCCATCTCTGATCGCTCTCAAGTAAGGATTATTAGATATTTTTTCAAAGAAAGGTTTCATTTTTTCGATTCGGTGGATTAATGTTTTCATACGGGTACCCCTCTACGCTTTTTTATAAATATTGATCAAATGCCTGATTGTATCCTTCAACAGCATAGTAGTCATTAAATGATCCTGCGCATGGACCATGATAAATCCCAACTCTATATTTTCTCCTCTTGCTTCTGCCGCCAACATATCTGTTTGGGATTTATGCGCTTTCATTAAACTCGAATGTGCTTCTTCCACTAACAGATCCGTTCGTTCAAACCTTCCATGTTCTGCTTCGTTGAGTGCCTCCATCAATTTAGATCTTGCTTCACCTGCAAATGCCACCACTTCAAAACCGATCATTGCTGCTTCTTCTTTGGTCATTTTCTTCCTCCTACCATCATTGTTTGTTTTTGTTTATTTATGTGTGATTCAAACATACTATAAAAGAAGAAGCATGCCCTGTCAACAGCTAATATTCTCTTTAAAATTGACTTTTATAAAAAAATATACTATGTTTAATTCGGACAAAAAAGAACTGTTTGGACGAGGAGCAAGAAAGATGATAAAAGACGAACGTCAAAAATATTTGCTGGATTTATTGAAGCAACATAAATTTCTAAAAGTAAAAGACATCGTCCGTGAACTTAACATAACTGACATGACCGTGCGAAGAGATTTTCAAGATTTAGAAGATCAAGGACTGATCATTCGCGTTCATGGTGGTGCAAGAATTATTGAAGATAATAAAAACAGCATACTGACTGAATTAAGCCATAGAGAAAAACAACATATACATCTGACTGAAAAAATGGAAATCGCGAAATTGATCGCTGAGAACATCTTGGAAGACGAGACTGTTTTTTTAGGGGCTGGAACGACGATTGAATTAGTCTATGAATTTTTAACTGTGAATCGTGCAAAAATCATCACGAATTCGATCCATGTTTTTGATAAGTTCAAACAAGACCCAAGATTTGAGCTGATTCTGATTGGCGGATCATACCGAAGCAAAACAGGCGCGTTCGTTGGCACGATCGCAAATGATTTTATTTCTAGTATCCATGTGACCAAAAGCTTTATCGGTGTCAACGGCTTAGACCACTCAGCTGTCTATACTTCTAATGAAGATGAGGGACTGACACAAAAATGTGCATTGAATATCGCCGAAAAAAAATTCATTGTCGCAGATCACCATAAACTGAATAAAAAAGACTTCTACGGCTTCTATCCTTTAGAATCTGCCGATTATCTCATCACGGATTCCAACATCACAGCCGAAGATCGGGCATTATTTGGCAAAATCCTCCATCTGTTGGTTCCTGATCCATAATAAACCTGCATGAAACATCCCTGCTTCTTGTACGCTGATGATGTAATTATAAAAAAACTTGGTACGCAACCGCCGTACCAAGTTTTTTGTTTTTGAGAAAAAATAGTTCTCGCACATCACTTCTGCTATTCTCTCTTGTGTTACAGTAAAAAAATAAGTTATTCGTACAAAAGGAGCGAGGGTATATGAATGATTTAAAACGCCATTTTGATATCTTAGCAGTTGCACTAGGGCTGAAATATAGCGGTACTCTGATATATGGAGATGCCGAAGGAAAGAAAAACGACCAGATTTTGTTTTCCACTTACAAAACGATGCTGAAACAAAATCAAAACAAATTTTTTATCGATAACCAAAAACTTTCTGATGTTCTTGAATCTTTAGACCGTTCCCTTCGTTTCTCTCATGCTGAAACTCGAGAAGAAGCCGAACAACTGATCCATCAATTAAAATCCGAAACTCCTTCTTCTTTCATCCTTTGTCGAGACGAGAGAGAAAAGAACACCCCTTCTCATGCTTCTGGGTTGCTTTTGTATAAAAATAAAAACAAAGACTATCTTATTTATAATATCGATAAAAACAGAAATATCGATAAACGTACATCGGTAAATTTTCTTACTATCCCCGCCGATAAGCTGACTAAACTAAGTAAGATCTTACTGGAGGAAAAATTAAATTATCGCTTGCCTGGCGCTTCTCCATTCGAAAATTTACGTAAAATCGTTGATTTATCTGAAGAAAAGTTCTTTTTACCGACAGATATCTCCCTATCCTTACAAACGATTGGTAACTGTTATATCAAAAATATAGAAGCAGCTTTCAAAGTAGCTTTGCATCGTTGCAATCATAGCATCAATTATTATTCTAAAGATTCTTCCACTACACCCAAATGGAATAATTCTTTAGCCAGTACATTAAAAATGCGTTATTATTTTACTCTTGCCATGAAAAAACAAATGATCAATAGCGCGATCCAGTTAGACGATCCAGCATTAAACATCACATCTATCAACAAAATGGCAGATAAACTATTCCAGTATTATCTGGAGAAAAAGAAAATAAAAACACATGGATGGAAAGACCAAGAGACACATTCTATTTTAGAAAAAAAAACCGACAGTAAAATCACAGATTATCACTCTTTCTCCAAGGCAGCCAACAAGTATGTCGCAGATACTTTTTCTAATGATCTTGAAACAAAGCAATTTTTCTCTTTAATTGATAAGATCCAGGTAGCAAAGGAAAGAAAAAAAGAAATAAATCCCGTAAAAAAACATTCCATAAATAATAAATACCACACACTTTAACCGTATGTGGTATTTATTATTCTTACTTATAGACAGCTGATGGAGCTTCAATACGGCACCATAGTCATTGCCTGCTCGAATTCTTCATGCAGATGCGCTTTTTGATACTCACTGAATGCGGGATGATGCGCACGCAAGAGAACACGAAGCTTCATCGGATCATAGCTTTCGATCAATCGGTTCTCACGTACGAAAGCACGGGTCAGCTGCCATTCGTAATAATAGCCGAAAGGACGGCAGCTGTAGATCGTGTGATTGATGATTTTATCCTCAAAGCGTCGATGGGTATGGCCAAAGACCACTTGTTTGATATTGTCATATCTGTCAAGCAATTCTCCGAATGATTCTGAGCCTAAAAAAGCGTTCAATTTATTCCAGCGCTCATAAGGAGCCGTCTGATAGACGATGAATTCTCTCTTTGGGACGAAATGGGTAGACAAAATCACTTCGAGCCCCTTTCCTGCAAGTGAATCAAGGATTTTCCCTGCTGAATACAGCAATCTTCCATTGACTTCAAGGTCTGTTCCTTCACGCTGGATCAGGCGGTCATACCAGTACAGCCGCTTCATGCGCACGATCGCATCCTCTTCTTCAAGCTCTGAAAAACGATAATCATACCAGCCATTCATCCCTAAAAGGACTGTCTGATCATTCAAGGCAAGATAACGTTCATTCAAAAAATGCGGATCTGGAAAATGCGCCATCATCGCTTCCCCTGTTATATCAGCTAGCTCATGATTGCCGAAATGGAAAGTGGTTGGCAATCCTTTGTTCGCAAAAAAGTCGACAACTGCTAAACAGCGGTCGACTTTATTCGCCGTATCTCCTGCCAAGTGCAGGCGAGTAATCTTTTTTTGCTGTAAGACTTCCCATAGGATCATCAATTCTGCTTCACCGAATTTATTGATATCTACATGTAAATCACTGATGATCGCTAAGTTTCCCATTTTATCCCTCTACTCTTTTCGCACCACTTGAAGGTTGCCTTTTCTTAATCCACTTGGACCTTTTAATTGTAAACTATTATAGGTTGGTTCTAAAGCCAGAGTTGTCGGATCATCCATGTAAAGGATCGCACTGTCTTTGATCTTGACTGGTCCTACTGGTGTGTCAGCAATGACAGAATACAGGCTCAAGTCTTTTTGTGTATCTTTTTTGACTAAAATCAAACGAAAAGCGGTATCCAATTGGCAACTGACCTGACTTTCTGCAAACGGTCCATCGCCATTTTCGATGTCTAACAAGATCTGATCATCTGCTTCGATTTTATTTTTCAATACTTCTTGTGCTTCTTTTGTCACTTCTAATTTCATACGTCTCACCTCAAGTCTTAGAATAATCACTTTACTCTCTGGATGCAACTAATTTGTCTGCTCAAGCTTGCTGTAGCGCCAGCCATTCCGCTTTCGTGATTCCACGCAGCACCATCGAGATGAGCTCTCCTTTTACGATCTGTGCATCTGGGATGAATCCTTCTTGCTTCATATGGAGTTTCTCCATCACTCGTCCAGAATTAGGATTGTCACTGTTATGCCAAGCATGTATCCGAACCAGTTCCAACTTTTCGAAGCCTAATCGCAATAGTGCTCCAGCTGCTTCTGGGACATACCCGTTTCCCCAATACCTCTTATTCAAGATATAGCCGATCTCTGCTGTCCTATTTATTTCCTGCACGCGAAGATCGATCGTGCCGATCAGTTTCCCGGTTTCTTTTTGTTCGATGCCATATTTACCAAGAGGCTCCTTCATGAACCAGTCAGCGATACAGTTTTTTGTATCTGAAAGCGTCTGATGCCGAGGGAAAACAAAAAATGTGTTCTCTTCGTCGCTTGCGTATTCATACATATCTACCGCATCTTCCAGTGTCACTGGCCGCAAGCGTAATCGCTTCGTTTCTATCTGTTGATACTGTGCAAAGATTAGATTTCGATTGATCGTCAGTTCCATTTTATTGCCCACCTGTCTTTTTATATCACCTACTACTTTATCCGTTTTCCCAAGAAGCAACAAGTATCTATCCAGACTTTTCTTATTTTTTTCTTAAAGTAGCACAACGATCGAGAAATATATAAAAGCTTTAATTTCTGATAGAAAAAGAATAAACTTTTGTTCACGGATTATTAACATCTTTTCGATAAAGTGATCTTATCAACTAAAAGACTTGCTTTGGAGGAATCACTATGGAGGAATATACGAAAACGATCTATTTTATTGAAGAGACTCAAAATATCGAAGGGTCTTTCATCGAAGTCAAAACTCTTTTTGTCAATGACGACAAAGAAAAAGCCGTTTCCTTCTACGAAAAACTAGCAAAAAAATCATCTCGTACATTCGGACTGGTTTTAAGTGCGTACAAAATCAAAGCAGAAGAAAGCTATTTCTATCAGCTGCTGAAACGCTGGAGCCATCTTCCTGCTGAATTCTACCGCAAAATGAACATTTTGAATTATCGTACATTAGCAGAAAACTATCCCCGATGAACGAGCTATGAATCGTTTCAAGCAAAAACACATCAGGACTGATCACTTTTATGAACAGTCCTAGTGTGTTTTATTATCTATTCCAAATACTGAATCGACGAGTTTATTTAAATGCTTGGTTCACGTCTTCGATCATCAGTTTCAATGACTCAAGACCACCGCCACTCAGATACCATACATCTGGTTCTAAAGAGATGACTTCCTGGTTCTTCCCGGCGTTCGTCTGGGCAATGAGTTCATTGGACGCAACATTATCTTTGCTGTCATCTCCACCGATTGCTTTTGTCCGATCGACGACGAATAGGATATCCGGATTTTTTTCCAACACATATTCGTATGAAATACTTTGGCCGTGTGTCGATGCTTCGATTTGCTCATCTGCCTGCTTGAATCCGAACAAATCATGGACGAATCCAAAACGGGAACCTGAGCCATAAGCAGACAGCTGGCCTTCATTTACTAGGGTCACCAATGCTTTTTTGTCCGATTCTTCCGCTTTTTTCTTCGTCTCATCGATTTCTGTAGACAATTCAGCCAGTTGTTCTTTTGCTTTGTCTTCTTTTTCAAAGATTTTCCCTAAGGTCGTGACATTTTGCTGGATCGATTCCCATGGTTTTTTTGTGTCCACAGATAAGAAGAGCGTTGGTGCGATCTGGCTCAGTTCTTCCTGATAGTCACTTTGGCGTCCGGAAATAATAATTAGATCTGGTTTCATCTGGTTGATTTTCTCAAGATCTGGTTCCTTGATGCCGCCAGCTGATTCTACCTTTTTATAATCCGATAGATATTCTGGTAAATTACTTGTAGCTGCACCCGTTACTTTGTCGCCTACACCGAGCGCATCCATGGTGTCTAAGGACCCGTTGTCGAACACGACCACTTTTTGCGGATTTTTCGTTACTTCGATTTTTTTCCCGTTGCTGTCAGTTACCGATAGGGTTTTTGCCACTTCCGTACTACTTTCTTTGGTTTGTGCCTGGCTGTCGCCTTCATTATTTCCGCATGCGGCTAACCCAAATGATGCAACAATCAAAAATCCTGCTACTAATTTTTTCATCTCTTCTCTCCTAAGTTGTTTTTTTAGAAATAAAGACAGAACCGGCGTCCTTCGATTTCGCAGATTCGTATGTCCATTTCGTACAATTCATCTAACACTTGCTTTTGAATGATCTCATTCGTTTTTCCTTGTGTGAATAACTCGCCGTCTTTCATCGCAATGATCTCATCGGCGTAACTCGCGGCAAAATTGATGTCATGGAGTACAATCACTATTGTTTTTCCAAGCTCCTGTACTAGATTTTTCAATATCTGCATGATCTGTACAGCAAAATTCATATCCAAGTTATTGAGAGGCTCATCTAACAAGATATAGTCTGTATCTTGCGCGAGAACCATCGCGATATACGCACGTTGCAACTGTCCGCCAGATAGTGTGTCGATCGTTTGTTCTGCCAGTTTTTCCAAGCCTAAATGATGCATGGATTCTTGGACGATCTCATGGTCTTTTCCTGTCAGCCGCCCTTTCGTATAAGGAAATCTACCAAATTCGATAAGTTCTTTCACGGTGATTTGTACGTTGATTTCATTCGATTGCTTCAAGATCGACAGTTTTTTTGCTAATTCATTGGATCTCCAAGATTTCACTTCATTGTGGTCAAGATAGATCTCACCTGTATCTTTTTGGATCAAGCGGCTGATCATAGACAGAACTGTTGATTTCCCTGCTCCGTTCGGTCCGATAAAAGCGGTCAGTTGGCGTTCTGGGATCGTCAATTGGACATCTTTTACCACAGCGTTCCCATGATAACTTTTATTGACTTTTTGCAAATCGATCATCCGATACTCTTCCTTTCACGAATCAATTTTGTCACAAAATAAATGCCTCCGATAAATTCAATAACGACACTGACTGTTGTGTTCCAACCAAAAATCTGCTCAACGATCAACTGTCCACCAGTTAAAAAAAGCATGGCGATCAAAAAACTCCCTAAAAACAGCACTCCATGCCGATAGGTTGCAAACAGCCGATAGCTGATATTGGCTACGATGAAACCCAAAAAAGTGATTGGACCAACAAGCGCTGTAGCTGTACCGGTCATCAAACTGACGCCGCATAACACAAAAAACTGGACCCGATCCGTATCGATCCCCAAATTGATTGCCTGTTCTGTCCCTAAATGGAACACATCCAGCAGATGCCTTGCATGAAACAAGAGAAGCCAACTGCCGATGATCAGCAATGCTGCCGGAGCGAGATACTGGCTTTGGATATTCCCAAAGCTGGCAAATAGCCTTCCTTGCAGCAGGTCATATTCATTGGGGTCCATCACTACTTGCAAAAATGTACTGATACTGCCGAAAAGCGTCCCTAAGATCATACCGGTCATCAATAATAAGAAAAGATCTGCCTTTCCTTTTTTCAATAAAAAGAAAAACAACAGCAGACTCAGACCGACCATCAATACAATATTCAACAAGAAGAAAGCCATACCTTTCTGCTGAAGCATCGTCACTCCGCTTAACAGAAAGAAAAGCACTGTTTGGACCAGCACGTACAAGGAATCTAGTCCTAATACAGAAGGGGTCAAAAACTGATTATGCGTAACCGTCTGAAAGCTGATCGTCGCACCACTCGTCGCCAACGCGACCAAGAGAAACGCCCCTATTTTTTTACTTCTCAAAGCCCAGGCAAACTGCCAGTTTCCATATGTGTGGATCAGCAAATAGACGAGACAGACGATCAGGACACTGCTGATCAATCCTGCAAAGAGGAGCTTCTTTTCCTTAAGCATGCTTTCTCCCCCTCACCAGTAAATAAAGAAAGATCACGCCACCGATGATCCCTACGATCACACTAACAGGAATTTCATATGGATAGATCAAAAGACGGGCAAGAATATCACAGCTAAGTAAGAACACACTGCCTATCAGAGCAGTCAGACCTAATGTCTTATGTACCTGATCCCCATACATCCTTGAAACGATATTGGGAATGATCACACCTAAAAAAGGAATCGTCCCTACCATGATCAACACGACCGCACTTGCTAGCGACACCAATCCGATGCCTAAAAGCTGCATTTTCCGATAATCCATCCCCAGATTTACAGCAAAAGATTCGCCTAAACCTGCAATCGTGAATCGATAAGCGAATAGCCAAATGATCACCAGTAACGGCACGGTGACATAGACTAGCTCATAGCTTCCTCGCATCACTGTCGCAAAATTTCCTTGCAGCCAAGAAGACATGTTTTGCACGAGCTGGAACTGATAGGCAAAAAAAGTCGCAGCTGAACCGATAATGTTCCCCATCATGACACCAATCAGTGGGAGCATCAGTTGATTCTTTTGGGGGAACAGTCGAACAAATGATAAAAACAGCAATGTTCCTGCGAACGCGAACAAAAAGGCAGTCACTGAACGTACCCATAAAGAAGCGCTAGGTAAAAACAGCATCACCACTAAAATCCCTAAGCGTGCACTGTCCATCGTCCCGGCAGTTGTCGGCGAGACGAATTTGTTCTGTGTCAGATGCTGCATGATCAACCCGCAAATACTGCTTGTTGCTCCTGCTAAAATCAAACAGATCGTTCTGGGAATACGCGTAGCTGTCAATACTTGGAGACTTTGTTCCCTTCCATGTAGCAGATCTGCTATTTGGACATTGGAAACACCGATAAAAAGAGAAACTATACTTAATACACTTAATAATACGATCCATCGTCCGTAACGCATCCAATCCTCCTATCTAATTGAGAATGATTTTCATTCTTATTTTAAGTGAATGAATGAGCAAAAGCAACCGCTATTTTATATGTTTTAGTTATTTGTTCGGATTATGCTATAATCGAGGTATCAAATGGAGAAAAGGGAGGGAAATCTTTATGGCACAAGATGATGTGAAAAGCCACTTGGACAAAGGACTTTACGGCACGCCTTTAGTGAATCCTGAAGAACAGCACAAGTATTTAGGCACCTTCAGAGAACGCTGTTACCTTAGTATGACTGTCGCTGAGATGAGCGATCCTAAGAACAAAGAGAACTTTTTGAAAGAACTCAATAAACACACCGATGTTTCGATACGCTTGAATGGGGCGCTCCCCCTTTCGATCCAAAACCAGTATATTCAGCTAGCAACGAAAAACAATGTTCGTTTTACTGTCATCAATGACTTTGTATCTGCAGAACCGGATAGTTTCGGACTACTTTTGACCGCAAAAGAAGCAGTCAATGAACCTGTGATCGACGTGGAGAAAAAGTATCCGGAAGAAGAAGCAAAAAAAGACGAGGAAAAACCAAAGAAAAAGAGTTTTTGGGATCGTTTGTTTTAACTCTCTCTGGAAGATTTCTGCTAGTTCTAGCGCAAAAAAACGTTCTGTCTCTTGATCCTCAAGATCAAGAACAGAACGTTTTTTGACTTGTATAATGATATACAGCGAACAAGTCAACTTGGTCCATTGACAAGATTCCATTCGACATGCCCTACATAATTTCCTGGCTTAACAGATTTTGTATCAGCTATTTCCAAAGCGACATCGCCGAAATCATAATCATAAACAGCATCATGCTTTACTTGATTCGCTCTCATAATAATCACAGGAGCTGTGGTAGCGATACTAGGCTGGCTAGCACCTTGAACTTCATTAGTGCTATCGGTCAAATCAGTTATTGGATTGAATGGTGAAGTACCATCATTACTATTTTTCTTAACCACACCGGCATTTGTAGTAGTAATCTTGCTTCCTGGGAGTGTCCCCCCATTTTCCCAAACAAGTTGTGCTTGCAATGTCCAAGTATGATCTGTATTACTTTTATCACAAACACCTACATGAAAAGAGTTCGCTTTAGTAAATGGAATCTTTTGTGCGCCAGATTCCTTCAAAAGAATCGGAGGAAAGAAAAATTTTCCAGGAAAATACGCCAGTCCATAGATGCTCACTGATTCTGGACTAATGTTATCTGAACTTGAAGGAATGTTGGGTAGCGAGAGCCAACTTGCCTGATAAATTGTCGACGTCAATGTCGTCACATCAGTGGGATTTTCGACTCCATCTATCCAGCCAGAAAAAATGCTATGTTCTTTTTTTACGACTAATCCCTTTTTGAAATCCTGGAATGTCTGCACTTGAAGTTTAGGATCTGTCGGTTGTACTGCGATTGTCTGGAAATAATATTTACTCGTGACTTGATCTTGGAATACGCCGCCATTAGCATCAAACACAGGACCAGGAACGGCTCGATTGTCAGAGTAGTAATCATAATTAAGTAATCGGTTATCTTTGGCAATGACTAACAGTGGTGTTTGCTTGTTATTAGAAAAAAACATCTTGCTCATATCCTGTACGTTTTTCATATCGAAATTGCTTAGATTCAATAGATTCAGCTCATCTGTTCCGCCAAACATGTAATTCATATTTGTCACGTTATCTGTCCGAAAAGAACTCAAATCTAGTTTTTTCAGTTTTTTGAGTCCTGCAAACATATGGGCCATATTTGTCACTTTGGTAACGTCCCAGCCGGACAAATCCAGGTCCTGTATTTGAGAAGAAACATTGAACATGTAATTCATATCGATGACATGAGAAGTATCCCAACCGCTCAAATTAACATTGACCAAAGAAGGGTCATTGGCAAACATAGCACCCGTATTAGTCACTGCACTAGTATCCAATCCTGTCAGATCCACTTCTTTCAAAGCAGACCAAAATTGAAATGCATATCTCAGATCAGTATCTTGGATAGGGACTTTACTGCCTGGTTCTATCTTAAAACTCGTGACAGTATTATAGCTTGGGATAACGGTCGTGTTGATGTCTTGCAGAACTGTTGGTTTTCCATTGATAGACGTCGGCACCACGATATCTGTGCTTCTTCCGACATATTTTGTCAATATATATTTATCTTTTTGAGGGGTTAACTGAAACTGCCAGTCAGAGGAAGCAAATTCCGCGCGATCATTCTTTGTTCCATATTTCTTATCATCATTTGGTTCTCCTCCAACTGCTTTCACAGAAAAGTTTTCCCTGTTGTCTCTCCAACTGTCTAAATCAACTTCAAAAAGCCTCGTGCATCCTGAAAACATTCCTTCTTTATTCTTTATTTCTGTCGTATTCCAATGGTCGATTCCTTGTATTGCGGTTAGATTTTGGCAGTCCTTAAACATATTCGTTACATTCACAGGGGCTGTATTTTGTAGGATCGTTATTTCTCTCAGATTGGTACACCCCATGAACATCCCTTCCAGATTAGCAGCATCTAATTTATTGAACCAGACAGACTTTAATTGCGTACAATCTGCGAACATCTCGCTGAAATCTGTATCACCAAAATCAACTTTTTCTAAGATATGATTTCCGCTAAATGTATTTTTCCATTTGACTGGCGCTGTCGGCTCCTCAAAAACATATGGCACTACTTTAAGTGAAGATGATACGGTAAATGTTCTGACAGCTTGTCCTTTTATTGAATAAAAAAACTCTGGCATGAAGGTGATTTTATCGATAGATGGGGCAATTGCATCCAAAAAGTGATTGTCTATCACGATATCTGTCGGAATCTTTCCAGTTGTTATCCCTGTAAGTTCTAATTCGTTATTTTTTAGTATATAGGAAATACTTTTGTACACACCAGTTCTCATTTCCGGTGATTCTTCTGCTAATGGCTTGCTAGTGCTGTCGGAAGTAGAAAAAGAACGACTCATAGAAGAAGCGATATGTTGCCCTACATCACTATCAGCATGAACGACTTCCCCATAGAACATCATATGCCCAAACAGGAAAAACAGAATAGATATATACTTCGTCTTTCTCACATTCAACTTCTCCCTCTCATGTTACAGTTGTTGATTCATGATAATTAAATAAACTATACCTAGCGCGATCAATATCATGGAAGAAACAATCACCAAAACATTTATATATACATTTTTTTTATTTGTATAGCCGGTTACTAATTTTTTATAGTTATCTAAAAATAAGTAGATGTTTAAAAATAAAAAAGTAACTCCAGACAGGATAATCAACATCGCTACTGTAGGCATCTTTTTTTCCTCCTCCTGATGACATAAATAAGCCAAACCGTTCCAATCACTAGAGAACCAGTGTACCAATAATCATTGTTCCCAGTAGAACCTGTTTTTGGCAAAACCTGCGAATGCGACCGTTCTTCTTTACTTCCATATTGATCTTTCTCCTGTGTCTCACCGGGCAATATACCTGGCATAATCTTTCGAAACAAAAATACAGAGATCGGTGTCTCTTTCGCCAATGTCGGCTGCTCAGCATATACTTGTCTGCCAAATACCAAAGATACAAACAAGATTATGATAGAAATCACAGTAAATTTTTTCACATTGGGTTCCTCTTTTTTATGATAATCAGGTACGCTGTCCCGATAACATTTAGTATGATGAAAATCCCCATACTTACTTTCAACCAGATTGGGATAACTACATGATAAATGGATTTCTCGTTGATATGTTCAGCCGCAGAAGAAGTGATTTCAAATGCCTTTTTTAATCGCCATTCTTTCCCGCCTGCTCGAACGGTTCCTGTAAAAAGATACTTACCTGCTTTTAAGTCTTCTTTTTTCCAATCGAATTGAAAAGGATAGACAGAATAAGGGGCGATATTTATATTTGTTTTTTCTTGTTTTTTGACTAGTTTGTTCGTTGATTTTTCAAGAATCTCACCTGATACAATAGCTTCTCCGAAGATATATGGATTTGGGTTCAAGATATCAGCTTGGATGATTTTTCTGCCATCCGATAACACAGGGGCAACCTTCTCCAAACTTACTGAACTATTTTTCTTCATCGCTGATTTCGGATCATTGGTCAAAACAACGCCTATCGTGTAACTGTAAGTATTTTTTACGGACACATTTGTCTCAGTTTTTGGTAGCTGATCTTCATCTTTTTCAGAAACGACGACCCCGCCAATAATGACACCCGAAAAGCGATGGCTAGGCATGGTGACATCAAGCGTTGTCTCACTCTCGCTTTTTGGCGGGACTGTGACTTCAGATTGCGAGACTTTCACTATGGATGTTAATGGGATTTTGAGAGATTTGTTATCCTTCAAATTCCCGGTGTAGTCCAATAATCCATTCGAATTCGTATTAGCATTGGTGACTTTCACTTGAAGCTTTTTCGCTTTATCCGAACTGTTGATCAGCTTGATTTTCAATTTGTCTTTCGCACCTATTCCTTCGTTGAGATAAAAATAACCTAAATCAGGATCGATCTGCTTTGCATTGGGCACGCCTTCGATGGTATACCCTCCTATCTCTTCGGCTTGAACGAAGGGACTTCCTACGCCTAATATAATCAACGCTATGCTTGCTATTTGAATGAGTCTCTTTATCAATTAAACTCTTCCTTTCTTTTTTTGATCAGTGAGGTCGTTATCTTGCTCTATCCCAGCCTCCTTAATCAAAAAAAGGAAAAGAGTCGTTTCTTTCCCTTTTTTCAATACTACGGTGCAACTGACAAATTCCATTCGACATGCCCTTTGTGTGTACCTGCTGCAGTGGTTTTTGCATTAGCTATTTTGAGAGACACAGCTCCGAGATCGTAATCATAGGTATCGTTATGGATAAATCCCTGCGTTCCTGTCATCAGCAATGCTTGTGCATCAGAGGTGATTGCTACATTAGGTACAGCTGTCACAGATCCAGCTGGTGCATCAACCAAGTTGCCCCCTCCTGTGTTGACTTTTGCATCTGTTCCAGTATGGCCGGTTTGGATCGACATCCCCTGTTCGTTATTGTCCCAAACTAGCTGAGCTTTTAATGTCCATCCTTTTGTGCCACGTGTCTTATCTTTCACCCCAACATCAAAAGTACCGGATTTTTGAGGCATCGTCACATTGATCGTTTGGGGGCCACTTTCGTTTAATTTTGTTGCTGGTATGGAAAAAATACCGGGTTGATAGGCAATCCCAAAAGCGACAGTAGGATCATTGGACTGATTGCCGGGATCAGTCGGATCTGAAGGATTTGTCGTCTTACTTGGAGGTGTCGGATTACTCCCTCCGTTATCCGGTAATTGAAGAGGTGCCGTAATCGGCGTTTGTGCAGTTGCTGGATCAGGACTAATCGCTGTATCTGCAGCATACACTCCAGTTCCTGTTGCTAAAATCGTACAGGATAAGATCCCTGCACCGACGAAACAAATACTATGTTTCACTCTTATCACTCACTTTCTTTCATATGAATATCAGATATTTAAGATATTATTTATGAAACAACTGAACGATATCATAGTTATGCCCAATTCATTTTTTTGTTTTTTTTAATTTGACTAGATGATTCGATAAAATTTAAAGAATAACATAAAAAAACTCCTGATTATAGCCTAATCAGGAGTGATTCCTAGTTCTGGATATAACAATTTCAATACATGCATGGTCAGTCTTCTGCCTTTTCCCGCAAATGGGTAGACATGCATATGCATCGCCGGATTGAAGTTTGCTTCGATGATCCCGTATGCTTGTTCATGATGATTCGGATCGATCTCCTTGTCTGGAATGATCAGATCGATCCCGCTGATTTTCGCGCCTAGTGATTCGACTGCTGAGACAGCGATATGCTTGTATGCTTCAGAAAACTCATCAGTCATATCGATCGAATCACCACCTGTACTGATATTGGAGTTTTCTCTCAAATAAACGACCTGATCTTTTTGAGGGACCGAATGGATGTTCAATCCTTGTTCCTTCAACATCAATTGTTCTAATTCACCTAACTGGATCAGTTCCAGTGGTGCGCGATGATTCGTCCCGCGTAATGGGTCAAGATTCTTTTCAGCAACTAATTCTTCAACCGTACGAATACCATCTCCGATCACATTTGCCGGCACTCGAAGCATGATCGCCTGAACCTCTCCATCAATGACAAAGAAGCGGTATTCTGTTCCCGGCATGAATTCTTCTACCAAGACCGATGTATCTTCACGAAAAGCGATCGTCAAACCTGCTTGATAATCTGATAGATCTGCTCCGTCTTTGAATATCGTGATCCCCAGTCCGTAATTCGTTGATTTGGGTTTGATGACAAAAGCCTGATCGGCAAATCTCGGATAAGCCTTCAGCGCTTCTTCCATGGATGAGAATTCAGCGCCGTCTGGTACGCGAAATCCTGCTTCTTTCAAGACTTTTTTCGTTACGGTCTTGTTTTCCATGATAAGCGGGACAATATAGCTATCTTTGCTAGTCATATTGGCATTTTTTACGTACTCCACATGCTCTTGATGCTGCAAACGCAGGAACTGGTCTGATTCGTCGATCACTTTTACTTGGATCCCTTTTTGGATAGCATCATAAATAAATATCTGTGTAGACAATTCCATTTCACGGAAACCAGCTAACTGATAAGGCCGTTCATGACTTTGTTCATAGTATTTTTTCCCTAATGCTGTAGCGGTTTCGTGCTGACTTGTTTGTTGTGCTTCTTGATACAAACGAGCGGCTAGCGTTTTTTCAGGAGTTTCCAGCAGCATCTCTGCTTTTTCGACTAGAGAAAGCGAATCTAGCCAATCTAGCTCTTTCACCATCTGCTTCATTTCACGGATAAGATCCATGCCTTCTTGATAGAATGCTGTTTGGTTCATCGGCTGTTCTAAAGAGACCTGTTCATTTCGCTGAGCGCCTTTTGCCACCCATTGATCGATATCCGAGCCTTCTTCGATCCAAAGCATCAGGGTCATGAACAGCTGCAGGAACCGGACTTGATCTTGATCGATCCCTAAACGTGCATAAGGATTCAAGTCGATATTCCGTAATTCGATGTAACGAACACCTGATTTTGCCAGATCAGCTACTTTCTTGCCTCCGCGAAAACGGATCGGCGTGTAGAATTCTTTTTCCTCTGACAATTTGCCTTCTTCCACCATTCGTTCGATATCTGCCAGATACTTAGACATCGAAGCATAAGAAACTTTGACATTTGGAGGATTGGTGTAGCCAAATGAACTGTTCCGGATACTTCTAACAGGCTCTTCTGGTCGCGGTTTATCCATAAAATAATTATTTTCACTTGTTGGAGAAGCACCGAACAAATATGTGATCAGCCAGCGATAACGTAAAAAATTACGTGCAGCTTTCAAATACAATTCTGTTTTGAAATCAGTAAATGTTGAGATCTCTTCTTGTTGTGCGAACAATGCTTTCAATAGATCTTCGCCAAATTCAAAGTTGAAGTGGATCCCGCTGACCATTTGCTTTCTTTTTCCATATTCTTTTGCTAAATAACGTCGATACAAGACATCTTCAAAGCTTTCTAGCTTCGCAATCATGATCTCTTCGTCTTTTTCCGGTAATGCAGGTGGCATACTTAGGGGCCAGATCATTTCCTCTTCTGACATAGAGCGGGAAGTGACATCATAAATAGCTGCTAAGTACTGGAACAACTCAGAAACTGAATCAGTTACCGGCGTAATCATTTCTACCTGAGTTTCACTAAAATCTGTTTGAATATACGGATGATACGTACGATTGCCAAAAACGGCCGGATGATCAGTATGGGCTAAATTCCCAGAAAGGTCCACGCGCTGTCCTTCGCGTTCAATACCATAGCGGCCTTGATCGATAAAGGGACGTGAACTGGGATGCAGTAATAATTGCTTAAAATTCATCATCAAATGTCCTCCAATTCATATGACTCTTATTATAATAAAAAAACTGCAGAAAAAGAACGAAATTGTTTGATTATCGCTTACAAAATAGTAGAAGTCCAGCTACTTTCCCTCTCTTGAGTTTCTTACTATCCAAAAAAGAAGTCGCGACTTCTGCCACAACTTCTTTTTTTCTAAAAATTATTCTTCTTCCTTCAATAGACCCTTAAACAATCCGACCACAAAGTCATTTGGATCGAATGGTTCCAGATCATCGATCCCTTCACCAAGGCCGACTAGTTTGACTGGCAAATGCAGTTCGTTTCGGATCGCTAACACGATCCCACCTTTTGCCGTACCATCTAGTTTCGTCAAGACAAGTCCTGTCACGTCTGTCGTTTCCTTGAACTGTTTTGCCTGGATCATCGCATTTTGTCCAGTTGTCGCATCTAACACTAACAATGTTTCTTGCGGTGCGTCTGGCATTTCGCGTTGGATCACTCGTTTGATTTTTTCTAATTCATTCATGAGGTTCACTTTGTTTTGAAGACGTCCTGCTGTATCTACCAACAAAATGTCGGCTTGTTCTGCTTTGGCTTTTTCCATCGCATCATACACGACAGCAGCCGGATCACCACCAGCTTTCCCGCGGACTACTTCTACTCCAGCGCGTTCGCCCCATACGACTAATTGATCGATCGCACCAGCACGGAAGGTATCAGCAGCAGCCATCAATACTTTCTTACCTTCATTCTTGAATTGATGAGCAAGCTTTCCGATGCTCGTCGTTTTCCCTACACCATTGACACCGACGAATAAGATGACCGTCAATCCGTCTTCTTGGATATTCAGTTCATTGACTTCGTTGATCCCTTCTTGTTCATAAAGATCCACTAATTTCTCAATGATCGCATTCTGCACTTCTGCAGGTTTCTTCGCATTTCGAAGCTTTACTTCCTGACGCAGTGACTCCGTGATCTGGATGGCTGTCTCAAAGCCCACATCGGCGCCGATAAGTGTTTCTTCCAATTCTTCAAAGAAATCTTCATCCACGGTTCGGAAATTCGCAAAAAGCTCATTCATCCGCTCGCCGAATGTCTTTCTCGTTTTTTCTAGTCCTTTGTCGTACTTCTCCTGTACTTCGACTTCTTCTGTTTTCTCTTCTCCCGTAAATGCTCGCTTGATTTTATCAAAAAAACCCATTTGATTCCCCCCTATTCCAAAACAAATTTTTTGATTGCTTCAGCTACGCCATTTTCTTCATTGCTTGCAGTGACATAGTTTGCCGCTTCTTTGACGAAAGGAACAGCATTAGCCATTGCCACACCTAATCCTGCATATTCGATCATCGGCAGATCGTTTTCTTCGTCTCCGATCGCCATGATCTCTTCTTTTTCCAGCCCTAGATCTTTTGCCAGCAAAGAGATCCCATAAGCCTTCGTGACACCTTTTGGCATAAATTCCAGCAACATGCTACGAGTTTTGATGATTTCGTATTTTTCATGGAAGCTAGCTGGTATCTCTTTGATTTTAGGGTCTAGTTCTTCTTGTGGATAGGCAATGACCGCTTTGTTCAAGACAAACTGATCAGTGATGTCTGATAAAGACGCCGGCTGAAATTGCAATAATTTGTTCAATACATTATATAATGATTGCTTCTTCGGCGCACTTGGAAGCTGCAAGACCACGTTATCAGATAATACATCCAATGGCAATTCCAATTGCTGAGCCAATTTATACAATCGATGGATGTCTGCTACTTCCATCACTTTCTTCTCGATGATCTCACCTGTATCGTTTTTCTGTACAAGGCTGCCGTTGAAAGTAATACTGAAATCACCTTCGTCTACAAGACCCAATTCTTGCAGATAATGAGCCATAGCAGCTAACGGGCGCCCTGTACACAGGACGATCTTGACGCCTTGTTCTTTGGCTTTTGCCAATGCCTGTTTGTTTTCTTCTGAGATCTTTTTTTCTTCATTCAATAAGGTTCCATCTAAATCGATTGCCACTAATTTGATCATACTTTTTTCCTACACTTTCGTTTCGCTCAATTTTCCTTCTTCATTGATGTCTTCCATCCGCACAGAAACGATTTTTGAAACGCCGGATTCTTGCATCGTGACGCCATAAAGCACGTCTGCTGCTACCATCGTTCCTTTTCGATGCGTGACCACGATGAATTGAGTATCGTCCTGGAAGTCACTCAAATAACGGCCAAACCGCTTGACGTTGGCTTCATCCAAAGCTGCTTCTACTTCATCCAGAATACAAAACGGTACTGGACAGACACGAATGATAGAAAAGAGCAGCGCGATCGC
This sequence comes from Enterococcus sp. ZJ1622, assembly GCF_011038845.1. Classification (GTDB taxonomy): domain Bacteria; phylum Bacillota; class Bacilli; order Lactobacillales; family Enterococcaceae; genus Enterococcus_B. The sequence goes on along the minus strand of NZ_JAAKDW010000003.1, from coordinate 38,215 downwards.
AGTCAATGCACGTTCCCCACCAGAAAGCAGGCTCAAACTTTGTAATTTTTTGCCAGGCGGCTGCACTTCGATCTCGATCCCGGTTTTCAAAAGATCTGTTGGGTCGGTCAATACAAGCTCTGCACGTCCGCCACCGAACATATTCGGAAAGACTACCTTGAATTCTTGTCGGATCGCTTCGAATACTTCTTTGAAACGCGTACGTACTTCATCATCCATCTCATCCATGGTTTCAAACAACTGGTTTTTCGCCGAAAGCAGATCGTCTCGCTGCGTAGCTAAGAAAGTATGGCGTTCGCTGACCTGATCGTATTGCTCGATCGCACTTAGATTCACTGGTCCTAGTTCATCGATCTGTGCTTTTAATGAAGCGACTGTGGTTCGGCTTTCTTCGATGTTTTCTGTTTCCTGATACTCTTGGACCGCTTTTTCAAAACTGATCTGATATTCAGTCTGCAAATAGTTCAAGTGATTATCCAAAACCATTTCTGCACGATCTTTTTGTACTTCTAATTTTGACTGTTCTGTCAATCGTGCTTTTTGCTGACTGTTCTGTTTCGCTAATTCCGCTTCCAGTCTGTCGATCTCGACCTGCCGCGCATCACGATCCGCTTTGGCTTCTTCAAGTTCTGCTTTTAGCATTCTTCGTTTGGCTGACAGCTCTTCGATTTTTTTGTCGAGACTTTCTTCGGTCACTTCATGGTCTGTGAAATCCGCAGTCAATGCAGCTAATTGTTTTTCCAAGCTTTCTTGACGTTCATATGCCTCTGTTTTTTGGACACGTGCGCCGCGAAGCTGGATCTGTAGGTGATTGAACTGCTCCTTAAGCACCGCAAGATCAGCTTGTTCCTGTGCTTTTCGTGCTTGTACCTGTGCTCTTTTTGCTTCCATCTGATCGCTTTCTTGGCTAAGCGTCTTGATTTCTTCATCGATCGATTGACGCTGTTGCTCCAATTCGCTTTGCTTGGCAGTCAATTCTGTTTTCTGCTTTTGGTAATTTTCGATGAACTGCTGCAACTCTCGCGTTTCGAAGGTCGAGATTTGTTTTTCTTTTTCAAAACGTGTGAGATCATTGGCCACATTTTGGAGCTGATTCGTCACTTCCTGTTCTTCAAATCTCAGCTGCTCTCCTTGGGCGCGTAATTGTTCTTGTTCTTCGCCTAAGATGGTGATTTCCTGCTGGATTTCCTGAACCTTTTTCTCTTGATCCTGGAGTTTCCGATCTGCTTGTTCAAATTCACTTGTCAGCTGTTTCAATTCTTGATTCTGGGCGAATAGACTGCCTTGGTTCCCTCGTTTGTTTGCTCCACCTGTCATTGAACCGCCCGCATTCATCACATCTCCTTCAAGAGAAACGACACGGTACTGATAACGGATCGTCTGAGCGATCGCATTTGCGCTCTCTAGATCTCTAGCGAAAAGGATCGTGCCCAATAGATTTTGGACGACTGTCTGGATTTGATCAGGAAAAGTGATCTGCTCACTTGCGATCCCCATGAATCCTTCTACAGAAGCTGCCTGTGTCAGAATATGTGCAGGAAGCTGTCTAGGTTTGATCGTTGTCAAAGGCAAGAAAGTTGCTCGCCCGCCTCTTTGCTGCTTCAAGTAAGTGATGGCTTGACGTGCGTCTACTTCATTCTCAACGATGATATGCTGCGCAGCTCCCCCTAAAGCAGTTTCGACAGCTAACGTGAAATCTGCTGGCACATCGATCAACTCAGCTACCGCACCGACGATCCCTGAAAGCTGATGCTTATGCTGCAAGACCAACCGGACACCTTGATAAAATCCAAAATAATTTTCCTGGATTTCCTGCAAGCTTTTTTGGCGTGCACGCAGTTGTTGGACTTGATTCATCAGCTGATACATCTTCGGCTGTTCTTGAGCCAATTGTTCTTGGAGTTTTTTGCCGTTTGACTGGATCTGCTCCAATTTTTCTTTTGCTTTTGCTAAAGATGCTTGCAGCTTATTCTGACGTTGTGTCAATTCTTCTTTTTGGGCTGCCAATTGCGTGACGGATGCTTCCACTTCTGATTGCTTAGCTAGTGTCTGCTGGCTTTTTGATGTTTCCTGCTGATATTGGCGGTCTAAATATTTCAGTTCATTCCCGACCTCAGCTTGTTCTTGCATCAAATCAACATACTGATCCCGTAGTTCTGCTAACAGCTCTTTTGTCGATTTTTGGTATTTTTCCAACTCCTGCTGTGTGTGCATCAAATGCGTCTCAGCTGTTTGGATCTCTGATTCTTTTTCCGCTACTTCTTTGTTCAAGCTTTCTTGCAGTTTTTCAAAGTGTTTGACTTTCTTTTTCGCCTCAGCAAGAGAAGCCTGATACTCCTGCGAGCTTTTCTGCGTATGTTTCGTACGTTCTAGAAGTACGTCTTTTTGTCCTTCTGTTTGTTTCAGACTTTCTGAAAGTCCCAGAAGTGTTTGCTGGTTCTTTTCGATCAGCCGGTCCGTCTGAACGTTTTGTTTGCGCTGTGTAGCTAATGTTTTCTCTTGTTCTTGGATCTCGGCAGTCAATTTTTCCAGTTCTTGATTGAACTCCTTCAATTGTTCCTGCTTTTGGTTCCAGTTTGTCTTAGCTGTTTTGATTTCTGCGATCATCAAAGAGATATCGGTTTGAGTCAGTGTTTCTTTTAACCGTAAAAACTCCTTTGCTGCCTCACTCTGGGCGGCCAAAGGAGTTAACTGCTCTTCCAATTCATGGATGATATCCTGGACGCGGCTGAGATTGTCTTCTGTTTCAAAAAGTTTCTGTTCTGCTTTTTTCTTCCGCTGTTTATATTTCAAAACGCCTGCAGCTTCTTCAAAGATACCGCGGCGATCTTCCGGTTTGCTGCTAAAGATCGCTTCGACTTTCCCTTGAGAAATGATCGAGAACGATTCTTTTCCCAAACCTGAATCCAAGAACAATTCTTGGATGTCCTTCAATCGGCAGTGCTGCTTATTGATAAAGAACTCGCTTTCTCCTGTTCGGCGATAGCGACGCGTCACGCTGATCTCATTGTATTCCAGCGGCAAGTAATGATCCGTGTTGTCCAAGATCACGGTGACTTCTGCAACGTTCAGCTGTTTGCGAGAGTCTGAACCGGCAAAAATGATATCTGGCATTTTCCCGCCGCGCAGACTTTTAGCTGATTGTTCGCCTAATACCCAGCGGATCGCTTCTGTGATATTGCTTTTCCCGCTGCCGTTTGGTCCGACTACCGCAGTGACGCTGTTCTCAAAATCAATGACCGTCTTGTCTGCAAATGATTTAAAACCGGCTATTTCAATTCGTTTCAAATACACGAAAGCTTTCCCTCACTTACTTTTACAGTGCTGCTAATGCATTTTCCGCCGCAGCTTGTTCTGCTAATTTTTTCGATTTTCCTTGTCCCGTCCCGATCAATTGGTCGTTGACATAAACTTCGATCCAGAAAACTCGTTCATGGGCTGGACCTTCTTCGTTGATCAACCGATATTCGATCGATACATCTCCTGATTTTTGCAGGACTTCCTGCAATTTTGTTTTATGATCCATCTCATGTGAAAAAGCACCTGCTTCAACCTTTGGAAAGATCACTTGTTCAATAAAGGCATGGGCTTTTTCGAATCCCTGATCGAGGTACAATGCACCTAAAAAGGCTTCGAATAGATCACAAAGAAGTGATGGGCGCGTACGTCCTCCAGAGTTTTCTTCTCCTTTGCCCAACATGATATACTGATCAAAGTGACATTCTTTGGCAAATTTTGACAAGCTGTCTTCGCGAACGATCGCAGCTCGTGTTTTCGTCAACTTTCCTTCCGGGATATCTGGATACAAACGATATAAGTATTCTGAGACCATCAATTCTAAAACGGCATCTCCTAAAAATTCAAGTCGTTCATTATCAGATAACTGCAAATTGCGATGCTCATTCACATAGGATGAATGGGTAAACGCTTGTTCAAGCAAACTTAGATCGTGAAAAACGATATTATACTTTTCTTTTAACTCTTTTGTCAGCTGGTTGTCCATTTTCCACATTCCTTTTATGGCTATTTTTTCAATACTTCCTTATTATACTGGTTTTTGGTTAAATTTGAAATGGTTCGAACGAAAGGTAAGTAAAGCTTTAATAATCCTAGTGATCTAATGGTTGTGGCTAGTTGGTCTTTCTAAATAAATAGGAAAGTAACGTCTGTTTTATCTATATTCGTTTTATATATAAAAACCGGAAAAAGGCAGTCCACCCTTTTCCGGTCATTCATTCTTTATTATGAACGTGAATCTGCAGTCACAGAAACATTCGCCCATGGATTTGGTTCATCATATGACCAGTTCCAATCTTTGACACGATCATTGACTGGTAATACTTCGTTACGGAACAATGTTGGAATCGCAAATGCTTCTTCAAATGCATATTCCTGCCATTTTTTATAAGCTTCTTTTTGGTACTCTTCATCAAATGCTTTACTTGAATTGATGTCATTGATCAATTCCGTGTTTTCATCTGACTCGAAACGAGTGTAGTTGAATGCCGCATTTGGTCCCCAAAGTCCGATTGGGTTTGGATCTGTCCCTGTGCTCCAAGCTGCTTGGTAAACATCGATTTCTGGGTCGTCATTTTCTAACTTATCATAGAATGAGTTGAATTCGATCAGACGTCCTGTCGTATATTTCACATCCAAACCGATCTTTTTCCATTGCTGGATATAGTAATCTGCTAATGGCTGTGCTGTTTCTCCACCTGACATGGAAGCAAAGTTGATGGTCAGCTTGTTCCCGTCTTTGTCTTCACGTAATCCGTCATCATCTACATCTTTGTAGCCAGCGTCATCTAACAATTTTTTCGCTTTGTCTAAGTCTTCTGTGTATCCCTTCATATCGCCATCGTGGTAAGCTTCGAATACTGGAGGGATCAATGAAGTCGCGTTGCTTCTCAAACCAGCGTAGAAACGTTCACCTACTGCATCGTTGTTCAATGCGTAGCCCATTGCTTGACGTAAAGACTTGTCACCCATTTTTGAATCCGGGTTGTATTCGACACTCTTAGTCTCTTTGTCCCATTTACCTAATTTGAATCCGATATACGTATAAGATGTTTGTTCACGACCTAAGTTTGTATAGCCGGAAATATCTTTATACGTATCATAAGTATCCGTCGGCATTTGGAAAATCATATCATAAAGCTTCGAGTTCAATGCTTCTGTTGCACTGGCAGTCGGCACGGATTTCATCGTGATCTTCTTCAGTTTTGGTGTACCTCTCCAGTAATACTCATTCGGCAAGTACTCTACTGATTCACCTGCAACGATATTGCTCATGTAATAAGGACCGAATGTCACTGGATTTTTACGAACCTGGTCGCTTGATTCCATGTCTTTGATCGCAACACCTTCCAATGTGTGTTTTGGTGCTGCATAAGTCCAGATACCGCCACCTGACTGCAGCATGCTTGGATTGACATCTTTGTATTCAATCTCAACTGTTTTGTCATCGACTTTCTTGATCCCTGAGATCGTATCTGCACTTCCGTCATGATATTCTTCCATCCCTACGATGTTACGGAACGTATCGTCATACCGGATCCCTGTATAGTCTTTATGACCAATGATTTCATATGGGAAGATCACGTCATCTGCTGTTACATCTTTGCCGTCTGACCATTTGACGTTATCTTTCACTTTGATCGTAGCTTTTTTCGTTTCTTGGTCTAAATCAAGTGTCGCTGCACCGTCATCAGTGATTTTGAAGCTGTCGTCATTTGAGAATAATGGCTCATGAGAAGGTTCCATGAATGCTCTATCAAAAGCATCTTGGTAAAACTCCCATTGGAACAACCCTTTGAATTGGCTGTCTGTTGCTACTGCTGCTTCCAGTTCGCCATCCTTGATCGCGTCACCATCGTTTTTAGTGGCGATCGGAAACGACAAGTTTTTTTGTTCGTTGTTCTCTGCTGACTTACTGCCAGAAGAATCTGTACTACCGCCTCCGCACGCTGCAAGAGCCAGCACGGACAGCATTGCTGCAAATCCAAAAATCGTTTTTTTCATTCCTTTTTCCCCCTTTGCTTCTATCCCAATCGTTGGCGCGCATCTGCAGAACGCTTGAATGCTTGTCCAACATAATTGATACTCAACATCAATACCAAAATCAAAATTGATGCAGGTAACCAGATCCATTGTCGATTCACTAAGACTTCACCATTACTTGCATAACCAATCAATGTACCTAAACTTGGGACATTTGCTGGCAATCCAAACCCTAAGAAAGTCAAAGTTGTCTCGATCCCGATATTTGCCGCAAAGTTCATCGTCAAGTTTGTGATGATCAACGAACTCAGATTCGGCATGATTTCACGGAACATGATTTTAAAATCACTTGTTCCCATCGTTTTTGAAGCACTGACATAATCTCGTCTTGCTTCTGATAACGTCTTGCTTCGGAATAATCGGGCTTTTGCTACCCAATAAAACGCACTCATGATCATGATGAAAGACCAGACATTGTATTTTGATATGATCGATACAAAAACAATGATGATCAGCATAATCGGTAAAATCATGATAAAATCGACGATACGCATCATGATGTTGTCAATGATCCCTCCGTAGTATCCGGAAACGATCCCTAGACCTACCCCGATGATCGAAGTAATGATCGTGATGGCAAAACCGATCAGTACGGAGTTTCTCGCACCGATAATCAGCTGGCCTAACACATCCCGACCACCTTCATCTGCACCTAGGATGAACTTTTGTCCTTCTGTCGAAATAGCGCCCGGCGCTGCATATTTGTCAAAGATGCTGACATACATCACCTTGTCCTGATCGATGATGATAGCACCGATGAAAATCGTCAATAACAAAATAACTAGTAAGCCTAATGAAAAAATGGCTATTTTATCTTTTTTGAATTCCCGTGCAATCATTCGTATGCCCATTGGTGGGATACTTTCCTGAACCGCTGCGGCTGTGTTCTGTTTCTCACTCATTGATCCATTCTCCTTTCTGTCCGATTATTATTGGATTCGAATACGCGGGTCTACAATACTCATGATGATATCTGACAGCAAAGTACCCACTAGCGTAGCGATTCCTAAAATCAGTACTAAGGATGTGATCACTGTGTAGTCGCGCTGACCAATGGAATCAATAAACAGTTTCCCGACACCCGGATAACCGAAGATCTTTTCAATAACGACTGAACCAGCAATCAAGGAAGTGATCTCATAACCCATCTGTGAAGCCATCGGCAAAGCCGCATTTCGGAAAATATGACGACTGAACACTTTATTCGTCGGCACCCCTTTTGATCGGGCTGTTCGAACAAAATCAAGCGACTTCGAATCGATCACTTCGCTTCGAAGGTATTGGATCGTCACTGCTGTTGCTAAAAATGCTTGAGTGATCGATGGTAAAAGAATATATTTCAAACGATCGACCCATTGTGCGAAGAATCCGCCTTCCAAACCAAGTGTCTGTGAACCGCTTGTCGGGAACCAGCCCAGACGATAGCCGAAAACAAACAGCATGATCAGACCAAAGATAAATAACGGAACCGCAAAACTGAAGAAATTATAGATCACAACGATCTTATCCAAAATCGAATTCTGGTAACGGCCTGCCAGCATCCCTAAAGGAACAGCAATCAAATAAGTAATAACGACCGTCAAGATCGATAAATAAAGTGTATTGATGATCCGTTCACCGATCAGATCGGCTACTGACCGTTTATACAAGAAACTTTGACCAAAGTCTCCTTGCAACGCATTCCCGATCCATCGAAAATACTGAACGTACCAAGGATCATTCAGACCAGCTGATTGTCTCATCTGTTCGATCACAGCCGGATCCTGGTTTGGATTGATCAACCCGGTAAATGGATCACCCGGCATCGCTTGTGCTAGTAAAAAAATCAATATACTCAAAATAATGACTTGTGGAATCATCAGTAGTATACGTCGCAGAATCGTTTTCCACATTAGCTCGCACCTCCATCTTTCAAAGCTACTTTATGCGTAGTTGTGATTGTACGCAGATCATATACTCGACCTGTTGCATCGTAGTATTCCTTTTGATTCTGGATATACTCCCGTTCAACTTTACGTCGAGTCTCTTTATGCAACTCCCGGTTTTCCACATCGATCTGCGGAATAGCTGAAAGCAAGCGCTTTGTGTAGATATGGCGCGGATCATTATAGATATCTTCTCTCGTACCGATCTCAACGAATCTTCCTTTATACATGATGGCGATATTATCGCACATATGTTTCACGACACCTAAGTCATGAGAGATGAATAAATAACTGAGTCCGAATTCCTGCTGGATACGTTTCATAAAGTTCAGTACCTGTGCCTGAACAGATAAGTCCAGCGCTGATACCGGCTCGTCTGCCACGATCAGTTTGGGATTCGTCGCAACTGCGCGAGCAACACCTAAACGCTGACGCTGACCACCGGAGAATTCATGCGGATATTTGTATAATGCATCTTCCGGCATACCGACAATATCCAGTAAGCCTTTGACTTTTTTCTTTTCTTCTTGATCGCTCAGGCGTTCAAAGTTACGGATCGGCTCTGCGATGATATCCAACACTCGCTTTTTAGGGTTCAAGCTGGACATGGAATCTTGGAAGATCATCTGCACATCTTTGTTGTAGCCGATCTTTTTTCGGTTGCTTCGATGTGTGACATCTTTTCCTTCATAGATAATCTCACCAGATGTGACTTTTTCTAACCCGACGACTGCTTTACCGGTTGTCGATTTCCCTGAACCGGATTCGCCGACCAAGCCGTATGTTTTCCCTTTTTCGATAATGAAATCCACACCGTCTACTGCATAGACATGATCTGTCACACGGTTAAAGAATCCACTGCGAATAGGATAGTGAACTTTCAAATCCTTGATTGTGATTAATTCTGACATCTACACCTCTCCTTTTTCGTCTCTAAAGTGGAAATGCTTGTAACACGAGCAGCGAACCAAGTGATTCGGTGCAACTTCATGAAGGACCGGATTTTCTTCGTGTTCACTTGCTGGGATCCAAGGAATTCGGGGAGCAAAGCGGCAACCTTTACGCGGCATATTTTTCAAGGAAGGAACGACCCCTTCGATCACATGCAGTTCTGCATCATGGTTTCCTTCTTGCGGAATCGAATTCAGTAAGGAACGAGTATACGGATGCCGAGGATGATCGAACAATTCTTGTACTCCTGCGACTTCGACGAATTGTCCACCGTACATGACGGCTACACGATCGGCCATCTCAGCTACGACACCTAGATCGTGCGTGATCAAAATGATCCCTGTTTTTGTTTCTTCCTGTAGATCTTTCAGTAAATCAAGGATTTGGGCTTGGATAGTTACGTCTAAAGCGGTCGTTGGTTCATCTGCGATAACGATTGGAGGTTTGCATGCAATAGCGATGGCAATGATCACACGTTGTCTCATACCGCCTGACAGTTCGTGAGGATATTGGCGTCCGACCCTTGCAGGATTGGGGATTCCTACCTGTTCCAGCAATTCTAAAGCTCTAGCCTGACGTTGTTCTGCATTCATTTTAGTATGATAAGAAAGTCCTTCTTTGATCTGGTCTTCGATTCTCATCAGAGGGTTCAATGCAGATAACGGATCTTGGAAGATCATGCCGATATCGTTCCCGCGGATTTTATTGTACAGGGTTTCGTTCAGATCGATCAGATTCAAATCATTATAAAGAATCTCACCTGTGATTTTTGTATTGTTAGGATCAAGCAACCCCATGATAGTGGTGGCCAATGTACTTTTACCGCAACCGGATTCGCCAACGATCGCTAAGATCTCGTTTTTATCCAAAGTAAAGGAAACGTCATCTACTGCATCGTAATATTCGTCTTTAAGACGGAAGCCTGTATGTAGGTTCTGAACATCTAATAATTGATTATCCGACAATCGAATACCTCCTCTGCTCCCTTAACGGAAGTTTTTCTTAATAAAAAAATAGTATTACACAGAATAAAACGTTTTATAACAAAGTTTATTCTTAACAAAGTGTAATATATTATTAATAATTATATAGAAAACCGCTTTACTTTGCAACATAATTTCGAAATATTGCCAGAATTGTCAGAAAAGTATGTATTCTAAGAAAAACAGATAAAAAAGAAAAAAGAGCGGGGAAGTCTAGGCCGACTTCTCCGCTCTTTTTTCGTGTATGTTAAAGAACTGCTTATTTTAGATGGCTGCTGATATAGTCTACTGCGCCGCCAACTGTTTCGATTTGTTCCGCATCTTCATCAGAGATTTCTGTACCGAATTCGTCTTCAAGTTCCAGAACGAATTCCATGATACTAATTGAATCAGCTTTCAAATCGTCTTTGATGTTCAGTTCATCTGTGACTTTATCTGTATCTATTTCAAAATGGTTTGAAATAATTTTCGCTACTTTGTTAAATACTTCTTCACGAGTCAATTTTTTCACCTCCAAGAATTGTACACTACCTTCGTCAAGGCTAATTTTACTGGCATTTTTCAGGAATGTCCACCTTTTTTTCAATGCAAGTCTATTCTGACAGCAAAGTACCTTTATTCTTCTACTTTTTCAAAGTGCTCCACTAATTGTCCAACGACGTTTGTTTCAAGCATCGTATGGATTTGACGGATCGTATAGCGGACAGCATCAGGACCTGTTGCACCATGGGTTTTGATAACTGGTGCTTTCAAGCCGAACAAAACAGCTCCGCCATGTTTGGAGTAATCCATTTCTGATTTCAATGAGCGTAATCCGTCTTTTAACAGCATCGCACCCATTTTTCCTTTGATGCCTTCATTTAAGATAGCTGATTTCAGCAAGCCCATCATGTTCATTGCTGTGCCTTCAATAGACTTCAACACCGCATTTCCTGTAAAGCCATCTGTCACGACGACATCTGCTACGCCATTCAGCAGCTCACGAGCTTCTACGTTTCCGATGAAATTCAAGCTTGTTTCATTCTGGAGAAGCTCAAATGCACGTTTTGTGACTTCGCTGCCTTTTGTCGCTTCTGTACCGTTATTCAGTAAAGCAACTCTCGGACGTCCGATACCTCGCACTTTTCTTGCATAAAATGAGCCAAGTATGCCATATTGCAGCAAATGCTCAGGTTTGTTTTCCGCATTCGCTCCAAGATCAAGCATGTCAAATCCAGCTCCTGCTTTCCCAACTACGGGTAAAGTAGACATCAATCCTGGGCGTTCGATATTTTTGATCCGTCCGACAATGAACAATCCAGCGGCAAGAAGCGCGCCTGTGTTCCCCGCAGAAAAAACGGCATCTGCTTCTCCATTTTTCACCGCTTGTGCGGCAAGCACCATGGAGGCTGTTTTCTTTCGACGGATCGCTTTCACTGGTTCATCATCACTATTGATTTTCTCATCAGTATGGACGATAGTGATATTCTTTTCTGTTTTCAAGTATTTTTTGATTTCAGCTTCTTTTCCGTAAAGTATGAATTCTACTTCAGGGAAATCTTGCTGTGCTAAAGCCACACCTTCCACGATCGCTTGTGGTGCGTGGTCTCCGCCCATTGCATCTACGGCAATTTTCATTATTCCCACTCCTTTTTCCGTCATCACCTAAAGTATAGCACAGTCTGTTAATCAAAATAACGATTATCTTGATCGTCCAGCTGCAAGCTGCTTACCAAAGGTTGGTATTCCGGCAGTAACTGCCAGTTTTTCATTCGCCAGACCTCAGCTGCTTCTTCTCTTGCTACTTCGAGTATGTTCCCATCTGCAACCAAATCCGCAATGGCAAATTGCGGCAAGCCGGATTGCCGGAAACCAAAAACTTCCCCGGGTCCGCGTAACTCCAAGTCTTTTTCACTCAAAACGAAACCATTGTTCGTTTCAGTCATGATCTTCATTCGTTCGACCCCGAGTTCATTCTTGGGATTAGCGACTAACACACAATAAGATGCCTCGCTTCCTCGTCCCACACGTCCACGCAACTGATGGAGCTGTGCTAAACCGAATCGATCTGCATCCATGATCAGCATGACTGTAGCATTCGGCACATTGACACCGACTTCGATGACCGTCGTTGAAACCAGGATTTGCATTTGGTTGTCTTTGAATGCTTCCATGATCGATTCTTTTTCCTGATTCTTCATTTTACCATGTAATAGCCCGACTTCATATTCAGGTGCAAAGAGGTCACGCAGTTTTTCATAGATTTCCACAGCATTTTTTACATCCAACGCTTCAGATTCTTCGATCAATGGACAAATCACATACATCTGATGCCCACGAGCAAGTTCTTTTTTTGTCCAGTCCAGTACACTGTCCAATTGCGGTGTCCTGACCCAGCGCGTCTCAATCGGGATTCTTCCGGCAGGCAGTTCATCGATGATCGAAACATCCATCTCACCATATGCTGTGATCGCAAGTGTTCGCGGGATCGGTGTAGCTGTCATAAACAAGACGTCTGGTCGCCATCCTTTTTCCCTTAATACTTTTCGCTGGTTCACACCGAAGCGATGCTGTTCATCTGTGATGACGAGACCCAGATGTTTGAATTCTACGCCGTCTTGGATCAAAGCATGAGTCCCGATCACGACATCGATCTCTCCTTTTTCCAGTTTTTCGAGTAGCTCGCGTCGTTCTTTTGTCTTTGTCGAACCTGTCAATAAGCCCACTGTCACTTCTTCTGGATCAAACAATTGCATGAGACTTTCCATATGCTGCTGCGCTAAGATTTCTGTAGGGACCATCAAAGCGCCTTGAAAACCAGCGGTGACCGTTGCATACAAGGCAATCGCTGCAACGACTGTTTTCCCGCTCCCGACATCTCCTTGCAGCAGTCGTTGCATATGCTGCGGACTTCTCAGATCACGACAGATTTCATTCGTGACTCGTTTTTGTGCATCTGTCAGCTCGAACGGCAGCTTTTGGGTAAATGCTTTTAGTTTCTGGACATCATATAAGATTTCTAATCCATTCAGTTCAGATTTTTCTGCTTTTTTCAGTCCTTGAAGACGCATTTGGAATAAAAAGAATTCTTCAAAGACGATGCGTCGCTTCGCTTGATGATTTTCTTCGTGATTCTTCGGGAAATGCATGCTTTTCACAGCCGTTGGACGATCGAGCAACCGATATTTCTCAACCAGAGACAATGGAAGATTTTCTTCCAACAGCTCCCCGTACTCTTCAAAGCCTTTCTTGATCAAATCGACCAACGTCGTTTGACGAATCGATTTGTTCACATGATAAATGGGCGAAAAATCATCTAAGGTCTGAGAACCGAGGATTTTCATCCCGTTCAACGCTTTCCTCTTGGCATCCCATTTACCATAGACAGCAATTTCTTCCGAAAGAATGACTTTGTCTTTGAGGTAAGGCTGATTAAAGAAAGAAACATTGAAAACTGCGTGATCCTGCATCATCCGAAATTGCAGCCGGCTTTTTTTATAACCGAATCGGCTCATCACAGGTGGAGATACGACTAATCCTTTCAAGGTCACCTTTTCCTGATCCTGGATCTCGTTCAGATTTCTCTCTTGGATATCTTCGTAGCGAAAAGGATAATACGTCAACAAATCTTCTATTGTATGTATGCCCAAACTAGCAAGACTTTCCGCTCTTTTTTGACCCACACCTGCCAGCAGCGTCACAGAATCTGTTAAAGAACGCATCTAATTCCCTCCTTTCCTTTAACAAAAAAAGGACTTGGTCAACGATCAAAACCGATCGTTAACCGAGTGTCCTTTCTAACAAGCTTTTCTGCGTCAGGATCGTTTATTCTGCAGAAAACAGATAAGGATAAACAGGCTGATCTCCTTGATGGATTTCGATTTCCAGATCTGGATGTTTTTCTGTCAGATTAGCTGCAAAAGCTTTTGCTTGGTCCACTGTACCTTCTTCACCAGCTAATATTGTCACGATCTCTGTATCCTCATGAATCATTTGTTCAAGTGTTGTTAAAGATGCTGTAGTGATATCCGGGTTGGAAAGAACGATTTTCCCATCGATCATTCCTAAAAAGTCCCCTTCTGTGATCTTCACACCATCAATAGATGTATCACGGATCGCATGTGTGACTTGTCCACTGACCACGCTTGACAACATTTCTGTCATCGTTTGTTTGTTTTCTTCCAGAGATGCTTGGTCATTGAATGACAACATGGCTGTCAGTCCTTGAGAGATCGTTCTTGATGGAACAACCGCTACAGGGATATCTGCCACTTCTGCGGCTTGATCAGCTGCCATGAAGATATTTTTATTGTTCGGCAAAACAAGTACTTTCTCTGCGTTGACTTCCTGGATGGCTTTCACGATATCTTCCGTACTTGGATTCATCGTTTGACCACCGCTGATGACATAATTGGCGCCTAGGCTCTTGAATAATTCTTGAACTCCTTGGCCTGCTGCGATTGCTACGACACCATAAGGCACACGTGGTGTCTCTTTATGTGCAAATTCGTTGACTTCTTCGTCATGCTCCAAGATCGTTTCATGCTGCAAACGCATGTTATCGACTTTGATCTTGACTAATGAACCGAATTTTTGACCGTAATTCAGTACTTCACCTGGGTTTTCAGTATGGACATGGACTTTGATGATCTCATCATCATTGACGACTAAAAGAGAATCCCCTAAAGCATCTAAATAATTACGGAACTCTTCATAATCAAAAGTACTGTCTACTGTTGGACCTTCGCCGATTTTCACCATGATTTCCGTACAGTAGCCGTAATGGATATCTTCTGTTGCTAACTGGCCTTGTACACTGCGATGATGTTCTGCATTGACCATATCATCCATTTCTGCTGGAGATGGTTCGTAGACGTCATCTGCTTGGAATTCGCCATTCAATGCGCTTAAGAATCCTTCATAAACAAACAGCAGACCTTGCCCGCCACTGTCTACCACACCGACTTCTTTCAATACTGGAAGTAGATCGGGCGTTTTTGCCAAAGCGCGTTTTGCGCCCTTAACGACAGCTGTCATTACTTCGACGACATCATCCGTAGATTTTGCTTTCTTTTCGCCTGCTTTTGCAGCTTCGCGAGCCACCGTCAGGATTGTTCCCTCCACAGGTTTCATCACTGCTTTATAGGCAGTTTCAACACCATGAGTAAAAGCCGCAGCTAAATCTGCAGCATTCAGCACTGTCACATCCGGGATCTGTTTTGAAAATCCTCGGAACAACTGGGACAAAATGACACCGGAATTTCCTCTAGCGCCCATCAGCAGTCCTTTTGACAACAACGCTGCTAATTCTCCGACTTTATCGGAAGTCGAATCTACTACTGCTTTCGCTCCGCTAGTCATTGATAAATTCATATTGGTACCAGTATCACCATCGGGTACCGGGAATACATTTAACGAATTGACGTACTCTGCATTGATTTGCAGACGATTCGCTCCTGCCTGAACCATTTCCTGGAACTGGCTTCCGCTTATTTCTGTTACAC
This sequence comes from Enterococcus sp. ZJ1622, assembly GCF_011038845.1. Lineage (GTDB taxonomy): Bacteria > Bacillota > Bacilli > Lactobacillales > Enterococcaceae > Enterococcus_B. Next base: position 22,813 of record NZ_JAAKDW010000003.1, on the reverse strand, counting down.
TCACCTAGATAATCCTCCTTCAGATCGACCGCTGAGTTACCAGCCAGTCTCCTGCCTAGTCTGGCAGTACACGAACACCTTGTACGAAGACATTGACTGAATTGGCTGCAACACCAAGTAATGCCTCCAAGTTGTATTTTACTTTTTCTTGGACATTGCGAGAAACTTCTGAGATTTTTGTTCCATAGCTGACGATCGTGTAAACATCTACAGCGATCCCATTGTCTTCTTGGCGGACAACTACTCCGCGAGAATAATTTTCTTTACGCAAAATTTCAGTAATATTATCTTTGATTTGATTCTTGCTGGCCATTCCTACAACACCGAACACATCTGTAGCGGCGCCCCCAACAACTGTTGCAATCACATCATTGGTAATTTCAATGGTTCCAGCTGACGTTTGAATTTTTACAGCCATGAATGAGCCTCCTTAACGGGTAAAATACTCCCATTTTTCTTCTATCATATTTTATCATAGCACACCTTGAAATAAAAGGCAGTTACCCAAAAGTACTCAAAAACCCTTGAAAAATTTAGGAATAACCCTGTATAATTTACAATTATTCTCTTTAGTTGTCAATTATATCTCTGAAAATATACTTGCAAATTTCCACCCTATATGATATGTTAGTCTGGTATGAGCTGAATTATTCTATTGCTCCAAATCAAGGCAAAGGAGGAAATAAACATGGCAAAAGTTTGTTACTTTACAGGTCGTAAGACAAAAAGTGGAAACAACCGTTCACACGCTATGAACTCAACAAAACGTACTGTTAAACCTAACCTACAAAAAGTTCGCGTGATGGTCGACGGAAAACCTAAAAAAGTTTGGGTGTCAACTCGTGCTTTGAAATCAGGAAAAGTTGAACGCGTTTAATTGAATAAACTCTGAACCGTTCAGTTCGTGGACGGTTTTTTTATTCTTTTTACTTATCTTAATAATAGAGCCGTTTTTAGAAGCTGTGACAAAAGACTTGTCACAGCTCTTTTTTTCGAATAAGTGGTGTTCCAGAAATAGCTTCTTCGAAAATAAGTCGAAATTTCTGGAAGCTTCCCACTTCTGTCACAACCTTTTTTCGTCACGAAATGTGAATTTATTTATACTCAAATTTTATTTTTCTGTGAAAAGTGAAGTCTTTTTAAGCGGAGAAAATCCTAGATGTGATAAACTGGATACAGCTTCATATTCATAGAAATTTGGTGGGAAATAAAATGAAAAACAAGATAAAAACATTCTTCAAAGAAAACGGCTATTATGCAGCTGCCAGTTTTTTGATTCCATTCGTTATTCTTGCACTTGTCTATCTGAGTATCGGAATCTATCCCGGAAGCAGTCGAAGTATCCTTGCAAGTGATGCCTTTTCTCAATTCTCAAATTTTCATGCAAGCTTTCGCAATATGCTGCTAGGGAAACAAAGCATTTTCTATACATGGAACGCATCGCTAGGACTGAATTATCTCTCTTTGATTTCCTATTATCTTGGAGGGATCTTCACTCCGCTCGTTCTCTTTTTTCCAAATCAGATGATGCCAGATGCACTTTACTTTTTGACCTTGCTCAAAGTAGGCTGTGCCGGCTTATCTTTCTGGTTTCTCGCACGAACGTTCAAGATACCTCGCTGGGGACATGTCGCCCTTAGCGTCAGCTATGCTTCCATTTCCTTTATTACCGCTCATTCTGAGATCATCATGTGGTTAGACGCATTCGTTTATCTGCCATTGATCATCTTGGGCATTCATCGGGTCATGGATCAGAAGCGGCCAACACTATTGTTCGTCAGCTATCTGCTGTTGTTCTTGTCTAGCTTTTACATGGGCTTTATGATCGGGGTCTTTTCCTTCCTGTACTTTATTGCTCGCTTGCTGACTAACTGGAAGTGGTACAAACGATCGATCCTGCCTTATGGGATCACCTCTTTACTTGCTGGCGGGGCATCGATGATCATTATTCTGCCGGCTGTACTGGATCTTCGTTCCAACGGGGAAGCTCTGACACAGATCACTACGCTGAAAACAGAAGCTACTTCTTATTTGGACTTGATCATGAAGAACATGGTCGGCGTCTATGATACGACTAAATATGGTTCGATTCCGTTTATTTATGCCGGATTGTTTCCTTTAGTTTTATGTCTTTTCTACTTTGTCAGCCGGAAGATCCCATTGAAAAACAAGTTTCTGTTCGGCAGTTTGTTTGCTTTGTTGATCGCAAGTTTCTATCTCGTTCCATTGAATCTTTTCTGGCATGGGATGCATGCACCAAACATGTTCTTGTTCCGTTACTCCTATCTGTTTTCTTTCCTTGTTCTGCTGCTTGCAGCAAAAGGATGGGAAACAGTGCAAGAAGAAGATCGCAACTTGCTGATCGGGATCCTTTTGATTCTAGGAACGATTTTTGCAGCTGCATGGGGGCTTAAGCCTGCGGAAAGCTACACGTATGTTACGACGACTTCGTTTGTTCTAACGATCGTTTTCTTGGGGCTTTATGCTTGTACCGTAGGATTCTTCCTGCATGACAAGCGATTGTTCAAGCATCTCAGTGTCCTGTTGCTATTGATCATGTCGGCAGAAGCGGCAGTAAATACGAATAGCATGATTCACGGGATCTTAGATGACTGGAACTACGCCTCACGCAGCCTGTATACCGAACCTTATCCAGAATTGAAAACATTGGTCGAAAAGACAAAAAAAGATTCTGATACTTTCTATCGTCTAGAAAATCTTGACCCTGTTTCTCCAAATGATTCGATCAATTACGGCTATAGCGGGATCAGTCTGTTCTCTTCGATCAGGAATCGTAATTCATCTTCTTTCCTTGATACGCTCGGGTTCCGTTCGAGAGGCACGAATCTGAATATCCGTTATAACAATAATACTTTGCTGATGGATGGATTTACCGGCATCAAATACAATATCGCCAAAAATGACAGTACCTTCAGCAAATACGGTTTCCGTCAGGCAGATCAAAGCGGCGATTATACTTTATATAAAAATATCAATGCACTGCCACTTGCTTTTACAGCACCAACGACAATCAATGAGATCGAGCAGCCGCTGACAGACAATCTAACTAGTCAGACCAATCTGATCAACGGTCTCTCCGGCTTGAATGAACAGTACTTTACTTTCTACAAGCCGACATTGACAAAACAGTTGAATACAACGATCACCAAAACAACGACTGGCGTCACGTATTCCGAAGCAAAGGTCAACCAGCCGAAAGAGCTGACTTGGGAAGTCCGTGTACCTGCGAATACACAAGCCTACTTGAGTCTATTCCCTACGAACTTTGCACAATTGGAAAGCTCGACAGCCACGATCATCGTCAATGGGACTTCTCGAAAGACCCAGATCAATATTTCTGGACAATACTATGATTTAGGTTATTATCCGCAAGATACGACCATCACCTTTACTGCAAGTTTTTATGGAACTAAGGATGTCAGCTTCATGGAGCCCCAAGTCGTTGGTTTAGACGTTGTTGCTTATCAAGCGGCCATGAACCAGATCAAGGAAAATGGCGTCGATATGACAACGACTGGGCGCACAGCTTCTGGCACAGTCGATCGTCCAGAAGACAGCATGCTTGTCACGACCATTCCTTACGATCAGGGATGGCAAGCGAAAATAGACGGTAAACCTGTCAAAGTCCAAAGTTTCAAAGATGCTTTCGTGATGATAGATGTCCCAGCTGGCAAGCATAAAGTGACTTTCAGCTATTTACCAAAAGGCTTTAAGCCAGGAGCAATTCTCTTTGTTCTATGTATTGCCCTATTCGTCCTCTATAGTTGGTATCTTAGCCAAAAGAGACCGTTTTATGGAAGAATCGATCCAGCAATCGAAGAACCGAAAAACAGTCATAGACGCCGAAGAAGAAGATAAAAAAAGATGGAACGCATTTCAATTACCAGAGTTCTGGTAGCTGAAATGCGTTCCATTTTTTATTTTAAGCGAAAACTTCGCCTGCTTTTTTGAGTCATCCTTTTTGTTCCAATTCTGAATCTTTCTATCAAAGTCCCTTACTCATATTTTACTTCATAAAGATACAGCCCTTCCGGATGTGCAGTTGGTCCAGCTGCATTGCGGTCTTTCTTGGCAATGATTTCAGGGATACAGTCTTCTGGGAGCCGTCCATTCCCTATTTTCAATAATGTACCAACGAGTATCCGGATCATTTTATATAAAAATCCGTTCCCGCGGAAAGTGAACAAAAGCTCATCGCCTGCTTCATTGACTTGCATCTTCGCCTCATAGATCGTTCGTACTTTGTCTTCGATCGAACTTCCTGATGCACAAAACGAAGTAAAATCATGCGTCCCTAGCAAATCAGGCAATGCCCGCTGGATCTTCTCTAAATCAAGAGGATAAGGATAATAACTGGCGTAATAGCGTCTAAAAGGGCTACGCGGTTTACCGATATCTACTCGAAATTGATAAGTTTTTTCTTTGACAAGATAGCGAGCATGAAAAGCATCCGAAACGATCTCGACGTTTTTCACCGCGATGTCTTCTGGCGACTGTGTATCTAACGCAAAACGCATTCGTTCTAACGGTCGTTCCTCAGGATAGTCGAAATGGATCACCTGCCCCATTGCATGGACACCAGCATCTGTTCTACCTGAACCGAATACGGTGATCTCTGTACCGTTTGCCATTTTTTTCAGTGTTTTTTCCAGCTCTTCTTGAACGGTGCGTCCATTCGGCTGTTTTTGGAACCCATTGAAATTTGTACCATCGTACGCAATAACTGCTTTGTAACGTACCATTTATTTCTCTCCTTTATTTTGGAAAAAGTGCGTTGATCGCCCTTTGCCTCATACTTGAATATCGGGAGTTGCAGACAAAAAGAAGAGGTTGTGAAAAAGCTGTCCAGCCTTATTTCCGATAGGCTGTCTTTGAAACACCGTTTATTCGGAAAAAGAGGCTGTGACAAGACTTTTGTCACAGCTCCCTTATCTTAGCCTCTCAAAAAAATCAATAACACAGTTAGCACCGCAAAAGCAATCAGCACTGCCGTATCACGATTATGCCAATGTAGGACTCGGTATTTCGTCCTTCCCTCTCCGCCTTGATAGCCTCTTGCTTCCATGGCAGTCGCTAAATCCTCTGCTCGATTGAAGCTGCTGACAAACAAAGGGATCAGTAATGGGATGACAGCCTTCATTTTCTGGATCAGGCTTCCTTCTCCAAAATCTACACCGCGAGCACGCTGCGCATTCATGATCTTTTCCGTTTCATCCATCAAAGTCGGAACGAAGCGAAGTGCGATCGACAACATCAGCGAAATCTCATGGACGGGAAAACGAACGGCTTTTAGCGGACGAAGCAAGTATTCGATCGCATCTGACAAATCCAAAGGCGGTGTTGTCAATGTCAATAAAGTAGACATAAAGATGATCAGCACAAATCGGCAAAAGATGAACAATCCATTCATCACACCAAATTCAGTGATATTAAAAACACCCCAGCTCCAATATGTATCACCGCCACTTGTAAACAGTACTTGAAGCGCTACTGTAAAGAGAATCAGCCAAATCAATGGACGGATCCCTCGAATAAAAAATTTCATATCCACTTTTGATAGGAAGACAGAAATCAAGGTGAACACAGCCAATAAAAGATAGGTTTCCCAATTATTGGCCAAAAAAATGATACCGATAAAATAAAAACTGGCTAATAGCTTTGCACGAGGATCAAGTCGATGGATCAGAGAATCTCCCGGCATATAGCGTCCAAATATCAATTTATTCATCATACGCAGTCCCTCCAGCTAAACGTGCGATCTCGTCTGCCAATTCATCCGCGGTAAGAGGCAGTTCTGAAAAATGAAGGCCTTTTGCAGCCAGCTGTTCCGCAAATTCAGTCGCAGTAGGTACCCCTAACTGCTTTTCTTTCAACCAGTCAAGATGCTGGAAAACTTCATGAGGGCGACCACTCTCAACGATCTTTCCTTTTTCCAGTACATAAACGAAATCAGCATAATTTGCGACATCATCCATCAAGTGAGTGACCAAAACGATCGAGATCTTTTGCTCGTTGTGCAAGCGCAAAAACATTTCCATCATTTCTTTCCTGCCTTGCGGGTCAAGTCCAGCTGTCGGCTCATCCAATACAAGTACTTCTGGTTTCATAGCTAATACGCCGGCAATCGCCACCCGACGCATTTGTCCGCCAGAAAGTTCAAATGGGGACCGCTCCAAATAGCTTTCATCCAAGCCTACTTGCTGAAGTGTTTCTTTCGCCAGTAGCTGTGCGTCTTCTTCACTGACGCCAAAGTTTTTAGGTCCAAAAGCGATATCTTTTGCTACTGTTTCTTCAAACAGTTGTGCTTCTGGAAATTGGAAGACGATTCCTACTTTTTTTCGTATCGGTTTCAGATTCTTGTTATCGGTATCCGGCTGAATCAAGCGGTCACCGATATGAACTGTTCCGCTTGTCGGCTTGACTAACGCATTCAAATGTTGAAGGAGGGTCGATTTCCCGCTTCCTGTATGACCGACAAGAGCAGTATAACTACCTTCTTTAATCGTCAGGTTGATATCGAACAACGCTCTTTGTTCAAAAGGGGTATTAGGCTGGTACGTAAAATCTACTTGTTCAAAACGGATGTCCATAACCAGTCCACCATCCTTTCTTCGGTCATATATTCATTAGGTACATCGATTCCTCGCTGCTTCAACGCATTTTTTAGTTTTTCAGGAAATGGCAGGTCCAATCCGAGATTGATCAATTCAGGGCCTGCTGAGAAAATCTCTCCAGGGGCACCTTCTTGGACCAGTTCTCCTTGCTTCATCACTAAGATACGATTGGCATTTGCAGCTTCGTCAATATCATGCGTGATCGAAATGACTGTTAGCTGGCTTTCCTCTTTGATTTTCTTGATCGTAGAAATGACTTCTTCCCGACCTTCCGGATCAAGCATGCTTGTTGCTTCATCTAAAATAATGATATCCGGACGCAAAGCGACTACACCAGCAATAGCGACACGCTGTTTTTGTCCGCCAGATAAACGTGCAGGTTCTCTAGCAGCAAAATCAGACATTCTTACCTTCTCCAAAGCATCTTTCACGCGTACAAGCATTTCCTCTCTAGGTATACCTTGGTTTTCAAGTCCAAAGGCTACATCATCTTCTACGGTCGAACCAACAAATTGATTATCCGGATTTTGAAAGACCATCCCGACCATTCGGCGGATCGTCCAAATATTCTCTTCATTGAGTGTCTGGTTTCCGACTTTCACAGATCCTGATTCTGGCAGGAGCAGACCGTTGATTGTTTTTGCAAGTGTAGATTTCCCTGAACCATTGTGTCCAATAATCGCAATCCACTCTCCCTTATTGATCGTAAAGGAGACATCTTTTAATGCTGGACGAAGATCATCGGGCTGGTATTTGTAATTAATCTTTTCTAATTCAATAATTGGCTCCATGATTACTCCTTCTTCCTAAAGTTCCTATTAACACTATCAAAAAAAGACTAAATTTTCAATTATTTCTCGTTCGTTTAAAATGTTTTTTTATACCTTCAAGCTAATCTGTCAAGACAGTTAATTGAAGGTATAAAAAAACACTTTATGATGAGTGCATACTCCCCAAACTAAAATAGCTTGAGGAGCAGCGCTGAGCTAGACTCGGAAAAGTAACTTCCAACATCATAACACTCTAAATGAATCATCTATAAAGTGATGTTATTAGTGTGATTTTAGACAAGTTCTAATACAACCATTGGTGCACCATCACCGCGTCTTGGTTCTGTCTTCAAGATACGAGTGTAGCCACCTTGACGTTCAGCATAACGAGGTGCAATGTCGTTGAATAGTTTTTGTAAAGCTGATTCAATGACAACATCCTCATTTTCTTCACGTACGCTAGCAACTTCATTACGTACGAAAGCCGCAGCTTGACGACGTGCATGCAAGTCTCCGCGTTTGCCTAAAGTGATCATTTTTTCTGCAGTTGAGCGAACTTCTTTCGCACGAGCTTCAGTAGTCACAATACGTTCATTGATTAATAAATCAGTTGTTAAATCACGCAACATCGCTTTACGTTGGCTAGATGTGCGTCCTAGTTTACGATAACTCACGTTGGTTTCCCTCCTTCGTAAAAGGTTTTAATCTTCTTTACGTAAACCTAAACCTAAGTCATGCAATTTTGCTTTAACTTCTTCTAATGATTTACGTCCCAAGTTACGGACTTTGATCATTTCTGGCTCAGATTTATTCGTAAGTTCTTGTACAGTATTGATTCCTGCACGTTTCAAACAATTGTAAGAGCGAACAGACAAGTCTAATTCTTCGATTGTCATTTCTAGCATTTTTTCTTTTTGTGTTTCTTCTTTTTCTACCATGATTTCAGCGTTTTTCGCTTCATCTGTCAAGTTCACAAAAATATCTAAATGCTCTGTCATGATTTTCGCAGATAAACTCATTGCTTCCAAAGGTTCGATTGAACCATCTGTCCAAATCTCCATCGTCAATTTATCAAAATCTTCACGATGTCCAACACGTGTGTTTTCTACTTGATAGTTCACACGGCGAACGGGCGTATAGATTGAATCGACTGGAAGTACACCGATCGGCATATCTTCTTTTTTGTTTTCATCTGCTTGAACATAACCACGTCCAGGTTTCACTGTTAAGCGAGCGTGGAACGTAGCTCCTTCAGAGACACTACAGATGTACATATCTTTGTTAAGAATTTCTACATCACTATCAACGATAATATCGCCAGCAGTTACTGTAGCAGGTCCGGTAATATCGATTTCAAGGGTTTTTTCTTCTTGGCCATACATTTTCAGTGCTAAACCTTTAATGTTCAAGATGATTTGAGTGACGTCTTCTCTAACACCTTTGATGGTAGAGAATTCATGCAGTACACCATCGATTTGAATATTAGTGATGGCAGCACCTGGCAAAGAAGATAATAAAATACGACGTAGGGAATTCCCTAAAGTAGTCCCATACCCTCTTTCAAGAGGTTCAACGATGAACTTGCCATAATCTTTTTCTTCATCAATTTTTGCGATTCTTGGTTTTTCGAACTCAATCATTCTTATCTTTACCCCTTTCAAAACGAAAAGTGTCTTGTTCAATGACGTTACTAATAGAACTCAAAATGAGCGGCACTCATTAAACACGACGGCGTTTTGGAGGGCGGGCACCATTATGAGGAACTGGAGTCACGTCACGAATTGCAGTCACTTCTAAACCTGTAGCTTGTAATGAACGAATTGCTGCTTCACGTCCAGAACCAGGTCCTTTAACTGTTACTTCAACAGTCTTTAATCCGTGTTCCATTGCTGCTTTTGTAGCAGTTTCTGCTGCCATTTGAGCGGCAAAAGGAGTTGATTTTTTGCTTCCTTTGAAGCCTAATGAACCAGCTGATGACCATGCTAATGCATTTCCGTGGGTATCAGTGATCATGATGATAGTGTTATTGAATGTAGAATGGATATGTGCAATACCTGCTTCTATATTCTTCTTCACACGGCGTTTACGATTCACTTTTTTTGCTGCCATGAAGTTTTAACCTCCTTCACTTAAGAATTATTTTTTCTTGCCAGCGATAGCGCGAGCTGGGCCTTTACGAGTACGTGCATTGTTTTTCGTGTTTTGTCCGCGAACAGGCAAACCACGACGGTGACGGATACCACGGTAAGAACCGATTTCCATCAATCGTTTGATGTTTAAGTTCACTTCACGACGAAGATCCCCTTCAACTTTTAACTTATCTACTTCTGCACGGATAGCATCTGTTTGTTCATTCGTTAATTCACGAACGCGAACATCTTCAGATACACCAGCATCAGCTAAGATCTTTTTAGCAGTAGTGTTACCAATACCATAGATATAAGTAAGTGAGACTACTACACGTTTATCACGAGGAATATCTACTCCTGCAATACGAGCCATATTTATTGCACCTCCAATTATCCTTGACGTTGTTTATGTTTTGGATTTGCTGGGCAAATCACCATAACGCGTCCTTTACGACGAATTACTTTACAATGTTCACACATTGGTTTTACTGATGGTCTTACTTTCATGATAATACCTCCTGTAGTTTTACGGAGTACAATTATTTAAAGCGATAAGTAATACGGCCACGGTTTAAATCATATGGAGACAATTCAACCGTCACTTTGTCACCAGGTAAGATACGGATATAATGCATACGAATTTTACCTGAAACAGTAGCAAGAACTTGGTGTCCGTTTTCTAGTTCAACTTTAAACATTGCATTCGGCAAAGTTTCGACGACTGTACCTTCGACTTCAATCATATCTTCTTTTGCCACGCACAGTACCTCCTTGTACTTGTTTCGCATTTTCACACGATAAAATGGCGGAAACTGCAGTTCCCACCTCAAAATTCTCAAAATGGATCATCTAGAGGATTTCTCTAGAAGTCGGACTGACATATTCTATCATAATTTATTGAACTTGACAAGAGTAACTGCTTAATGCAAGTCGGCTACGGGCAATCGTGCTATTTTTCAATGATTTTTTGTACATCAGCAAATACAGCATCGATTTCACGAGCACCATCGATAGTGTGTAGCAAACCTTGCTCTTTGTAATGAGCCAAGATTGGTTCACTATTCTTGATGTTGATAGCCAGACGATTTTTAACCGTCTCAGGTTTATCATCTTCTCTTTGATAGAATTCATGCCCACCACAACGATCACATGTATCTTCAACTTTTGTAGGGTTGAAAATTTTATGGTAAGTTGCTCCACAGTTGCTGCAGATGAATCGGCCGGCTAAGCGTTCGACCAAGATTTCTTCACCAACATGGATATCGATGACAGCATCAATTTTTTTATTCAATTCTTTCAGCATTGCGTCCAGAGCTTCTGCTTGTTCGATCGTACGAGGAAAGCCGTCCAATAAGAAGCCTTTCTCCGTATCCGGTTCAGCTAATCGCTCTTTCACGATTCCATTTGTTACTTCATCAGGAACTAATGCACCTTTATCCATATAAGACTTTGCTTCCAAGCCAAGAGCTGTTTCATTCTGGATAGCCGCACGAAACATGTCTCCTGTTGAGATATGAGGAATCCCATAAGCATCAATGATCTTTTCTGCTTGTGTTCCTTTACCTGCACCTGGCAGCCCCATTAAAATGAGGTTCATTGTTTTCCCTCCTAATAAATGTGAGAACGTGTGTTGAGGAAAAACCTCAACACGCTTTCTTACTCAATGAATCCAACATACTTACGTTTCAGCATTAAGCCTTCTAACTGTTTCGCAGTTTCTAAAGCAACACCGATGACGATCAGCAAGCTTGTACCGCCTAACCCGATCGATTGAGGCAGATCCCATACCATTTGTGCAATGATTGGAAGCAATGCCACTAGACCGAGGAAGATCGCACCTACTGTACTCAAACGCATCAGTAAACTCGAGACATACTCTTCAGTCCCCTTACCAGGGCGTACGCTTGGTATATAGCTTCCTTGTTTTTGCAAGTTTTCCGCTAATTTCTCAGGGTTTACTTGTACAAAAGCATAGAAGAAAGTAAAGGCAACGATCAATATCGTATAAATCGTAGCACCAGGTGCCGTATTATAGTTAAAGATCTGCATCATTACTTTATACCAGTTTTCAGCTCCGAAACGACCACTCAAGGCCTGTAATACAGCATTTGGTGTAGCGATAAACGAACTAGCAAAGATAACTGGAATAACTCCAGCCGCATTGACTTTCAACGGCAGATAACTGCTTGTTGGTGCGCCTGCTACACGTTTTGTGTATTGGATCGGAATTTTGCGTTCAGCTTGTTGGAAAAATGTTACGAATGTCACGATCAGCAAGACCGCTACAAGTAAAATGGCAATGAAAATAGCAGATTTCCACATGTCTGAAGGATCGATATTTACAAAGTAATCTTCATAAATCTCTTTGATACTTTCAGGCAAACGTGAAATGATCCCTGCAAAGATAATCATTGATACGCCATTTCCGATTCCTTTTTCTGTGATTTGTTCCCCTAACCATGTCACAAACATCGTACCAGCAGTCAAGATCAGACCGATCGTTACGTAAGTTGCTACGTTAGGGTTGTTCACAAAACCTAATTGGGCATATTGGTTAAATCCAGCAGTGATACCGACAGATTGGATGAATGCCAATACTAATGTCAAGTATCGAGTTGCCTGATTCAACTTTTTACGACCGACTTCACCCTGTTTCGACCATTCAACAAATCGAGGAACGATATCCATTTGGAGTAATTGAATGACGATTGAGGCAGTAATGTAAGGAGAAACCCCCATCGAGAAGATAGAGAAGTTCTGCATCGCACTACCACTGACCAAGTTCAACATGTTGAAAAATGGCAAAGAAGATAGATTCTGCAAAGAGCTAGCATTCACGCCAGGTACAGTGATATGCGCACCTAGACGGAATACGAACAAAACAAATACAGTAAATAGGATTTTAGATCTAATGTCCTTTACTTTAAAAGCATCTTTTAATAGTTTAAGCATTAGATCACCTCGATTGATCCACCAGCCGCTTCAATTGCTTCTTGAGCTGCTTTAGAGAATTTTGCTGCTTTCACAGTTAATTTCTTGCTTAATTCACCATTAGCTAATACTTTGATTCCAGCTTTTTCGTTTTTCACGATTCCAGCTTCGACTAAAGCAACAGGTGTTACTTCAGCACCGTCTTCGAATCGATTCAATACGTCTAAGTTGATAACAGCATAGTCTTTACGGTTCACATTTGTAAATCCACGTTTTGGTAAACGGCGGAACAATGGTGTTTGTCCACCTTCAAATCCTAAACGTACACCGCCGCCTGAACGAGCTTTTTGTCCTTTTTGACCACGTCCGGCAGTTTTTCCGTTACCAGATGAAGTACCACGTCCAACACGGTTACGTACTTGGCGTGAACCTTCAGCAGGTTTTAATTCATGAAGTTTCATAGGTTTGGCACCTCCTTAATATTCTAAATCTATTTTTTTTATGTTTAATTAAACTTCTTCAACGTCCACCAAGTGAGAAACAGTATTGATCATGCCTTTGATTGCTTCATTAGAAGGCTTAACCACTGAACTGTTAATCTTTGTAAGACCTAACGCTTTAACTGTTTCGCGTTGGTTTTGAGGACGTCCGATAATACTGCGTTTTAAAGTAACTTTTAATTCAGCCATTATTTTTGTCCTCCTTATCCGATTAATTCTTCAACTGATTTGCCGCGAAGTTCTGCAACTTCTTCTGCACGTTTCAATTGTTTCAAACCTTCAACTGTTGCGCGAACAACGTTGATTGGTGTATTTGAGCCTAAAGATTTAGATGTGATATCAGCTACCCCAGCTAATTCCAATACGGCACGGACTGGTCCGCCAGCAGCAACCCCAGAACCTTCAACAGCAGGTTTCATTAGGATTCTACCACCACTAAAAGCACCGATTACTTCGTGTGGGATTGTTGAACCAACCATAGGCACTTCAACTAAGTTTTTCTTCGCATCTTCAATTGCTTTGCGGATTGCTTCAGGTACTTCTTGTGCTTTACCTGTACCAAATCCTACGTGTCCGTTTTTGTCACCGACAACAACTAAAGCAGCAAAACGCAGACGACGTCCACCTTTAACAACTTTTGTTACACGGTTAATTGCAACAACGCGGTCTTCTAATTCCAAATGTTTTGGATCGATATAAACCATGAATGGTATTCCTCCTTCTTCTAAAATTCTAGTCCATTTTCGCGAGCAGCTTCAGCTAAAGCTTGCACACGGCCATGGTAAAGGTATCCACCACGGTCAAAGACTACTACTTTAATGCCTTTTTCAGCTGCACGTTCAGCAACTAGTTTGCCGACAGCTTGTGCTGCTTCTGTTTTTGTTCCACCTGAAATTTCTTTATCCAAGGTAGAGGCACTTGCTAGCGTTACACCCGCTACGTCATCAATGATTTGCGCGTAGATGTTTTTGTTAGAACGAAAAACGTTCAAGCGTGGGCGCTCAGCAGTACCAGAGATATTGTTACGTACACGACGATGTCTTTTTTGACGTGTTTTGTTCTTATCTGGTTTTGTAATCACAATTGTCACCTCTTTATTTTTATTGTACCACTATTGATTTCAAGCAGTAAATGAGTTTCGAAAAATAGAAGCTGCGGCACAAGTAAAACTTCTTTTATTGAAGGCAAACTTCAGCAAAATCCTTTTTCCCTGCTGCTGGCTTCTATGCAATTTTTCTAAACTTCTATTATTTACCAGTTTTACCTTCTTTACGGCGTACATATTCGCCAACATAACGAATACCTTTACCTTTATAAGGTTCTGGTGGACGAGTTCCGCGGATGTTCGCAGCTAATTCGCCAACTTCTTCTTTGTTCGCACCCTTCACAATGACTTGTGTGTTAGCTGGTACTTCAACAGTTACTCCAGCTGGTGGTATGATTTCTACTGGATGTGAGTAACCTACGTTCAATACAAGTTTTGATCCTTGTAATTGTGCACGGTACCCAACCCCGATTAATTCTAATGCTTTTTGGAATCCTTCGCTGACACCTACAACCATGTTGTTGAAGTTCGCACGAGTTGTTCCATGAATTGTTTTCATTTCTTTACTGTCGTTTGGACGAGTGAATGTTACTTCGTTTCCTTCGATATTCATTTTGATATCTGAAGAGAAAGTACGTGTTAATTCGCCTTTTGGTCCTTTAACTGTAACGTTGTTTCCGTCTTGAGTAACTGTTACTCCTTCAGGGATCACAACGACTTTATTTCCGATACGGCTCACTTAAAGACACCTCCTTGTAGATTCTACTTGATTACCATACGTAAGCGATAACTTCGCCGCCGATATTTTTTTCACGAGCTTCTTTATCAGTGACAACACCTTCAGAAGTCGAAATGATTGCGATACCTAAACCGTTCAATACTTTTGGTACTTCGTCAGCTTTGACATAAGCACGCAAACCTGGTTTAGAGATACGTTTTAAGTTTGTGATAACACGTTCACCGTTTTTACCGAATTTCAAGAAAACACGGATCACGCCTTGCTTGTCATCTTCGATGTATTCAACATCACGAACGAAACCTTCACGTTTCAAGATTTCAGCGATGTCGCGTTTGATTTTTGATGCAGGTACTTCTAAAGACTCATGTTTAACCATGTTTGCGTTACGGATACGAGTTAGAAAATCTGCAATTGGATCTGTCATGACCATTGAACTTTTACCTCCTTCTATGCGAATTTACTTTTTTACCAGCTAGCTTTCTTCACGCCGGGAATTTGACCTTTATAGGCAAGTTCGCGGAAGCAAATACGGCAAAGATGGAACTTACGATAAACTGAATGTGGACGTCCGCAACGTTCGCAACGAGTATAAGCTTGTGTTGAATGTTTTGCAGGACGTTTGTTTTTAGCAATCATTGATTTTTTAGCCACGTAGTTCGCCTCCTTTAATTATTTTTGGAATGGCATGCCTAATTGTGTCAACAACTCACGAGATTCTTCATCTGAGTTTGCTGTTGTAACAATAACGATGTCCATACCACGTACTTTATCTACTAAATCATAATCTACTTCTGGGAAGATCAATTGTTCTTTAATACCTAAAGTATAGTTTCCACGACCGTCAAAGGCTTTTTTACTTACACCATGGAAGTCACGTACACGTGGTAGTGAAACTGAAACCAATTTGTCTAAGAATTCGTACATTCTTTCTCCGCGCAATGTAACTTTTGCACCAATTGGCATTCCTTCACGCAAACGGAATCCAGCGATTGATTTTTTAGCTTTTGTAATCATTGGTTTTTGACCAGTGATCAATGTTAATTCTTCAACTGCTTTGTCTAAGTTTTTAGCGTTTGATACCGCATCACCAACACCCATGTTGATGACGATTTTTTCAACTTTAGGTGTTTGCATAACAGAGCTATAGTTAAATTTTTCCATCAATGATGGAGTTACTTCTTTAAGATATTTTTCTTTTAGGCGGTTCATTCAGTAAGACCCTCCTTCCTTAAACTTTTTATTTATCTAAAACTTCACCGGTTTTTTTAGAAACACGGACTTTTTTGCCATCTACTTCTTTATAGCCGACACGGCCAGCTACGCCAGTAGAGTCGACCACCATCACGTTAGAAACATGAATTGGCGCTTCCATCTCAACGATTCCACCTTGAGGAGCAGCTTGAGAAGGTTTTTGGTGTTTTTTAACAACATTCACACCTTCGACAATGACTTTATCTTTTTTCGGAAACGCTGCTAACACAACGCCTTCTTTATTTTTGTCTTTTCCAGTGATAACTTTAACTTTATCGCCTTTTTTAACAAACATAACTGTTTCGCACCTCCTTTGATAAGTGTCTCAAGATTATAAAACTTCTGGTGCTAGTGAAACGATCTTCATGAAGTTGTTTTCACGTAGTTCACGTGCAACTGGCCCAAAGATACGTGTTCCACGAGGGCTTTTATCATCACGAATAATCACTGCAGCATTTTCATCAAATTTAATATATGAACCGTCTGTACGACGAGCTCCTGATTTTGTTCGAACGATAACGGCTTTTACGACGTCACCTTTTTTGACAACCCCACCTGGCGTTGCTTGTTTAACCGTAGCAACGATCACATCACCGATATTAGCAGTTTTACGACCAGAACCACCAAGGACTTTGATCGTCAAAATTTCACGTGCGCCTGAATTATCAGCGACTTTTAAACGACTTTCTGCTTGGATCACGTTGTGTATCCTCCTTTCAGATTTTGCATTCAATCTATATAGGAAAATCTCGTGTTATTAGATAATAACTGCTTCTTCGACTACTTCCAACAAACGGAAACGTTTTGTAGCTGATAATGGACGAGTTTCCATAATTTTCACGATGTCGCCAACTTTTGCTGTGTTGTTTTCATCATGCACTTTGTATTTCTTAGAATAGTTCATGCGTTTGCCATAGATAGGGTGGTTTTTCTTTGTTTCGACAGCAACGGTAATTGTTTTATCCATTTTGTCTGAAACCACGCGACCTTGATAAACTTTGCGTTGATTTCTTTCTTCAGTCATACGCTTAATGGCCTCCTTCCATAATTACTTAGCTTGTTCACGCAACACAGTTTTGATGCGTGCAATCGATTTACGTACTTCTTTAATACGTGCAGTGTTTTCTAATTGACCTGTTGCTAATTGGAATCTAAGATTAAACAATTCTTCTTTCAATTGTTTTTCTTGATCAAGCATTTCGGCAGTGGTTAATTCTCTGATTTCTTTAACCTTCATTCGATTCACCACCCATTTCCTCACGTTTTACGATCTTAGTTTTCATTGGTAATTTGTGAGAAGCTAGACGTAACGCTTCACGAGCAACTTCTTCAGGAACGCCTGCGATTTCAAACATGATCTTACCACGTTTTACTGGTGCAACCCATCCTTCAGGTGCCCCTTTACCAGAACCCATACGTACCCCAATTGCTTTGGCAGTATAAGATTTGTGAGGGAAAATTTTAATCCATACTTTCCCACCACGTTTCATGTAACGAGTCATTGCGATACGAGCAGCTTCGATTTGGCGGTTAGTGATCCAATGTGAATCAACAGCTTGCAAACCGTATTCACCGAATGCTACTTCTTTGCCGCCTTTAGCTTCCCCGCGCATTTTTCCGCGGAATTCACGACGGTGTTTTACACGTTTAGGTACTAACATGATTATTTCCCTCCTTTCTCAGTGTTTTTTTTAGTTGGAAGAATTTCTCCACGATAGATCCACACTTTAACTCCTAGTTTTCCGTATGTTGTATCTGCTTCTTCCCATGCGTAATCAATATCCGCACGTAAAGTATGAAGAGGAACAGTTCCTTCTGAGTATCCTTCTGAACGAGCGATATCCGCACCGTTTAGACGTCCAGATACTTGAGTTTTGATCCCTTGAGCGCCAGAACGCATTGTGCGTTGGATCGCTTGTTTTTGAGCGCGACGGAAAGCAACACGGTTTTCTAATTGACGTGCGATTCCTTCACCTACTAATTTAGCATCTAGATCTGGTTTTTTGATTTCCACGATGTTGATGTGGATTCTTTTACCAGTTAATTTGTTTAATTCTTTTCTTAGGCTTTCGACTTCAGAACCGCCTTTACCAATAACCATACCTGGTTTAGCTGTGTGAATTGAAATGTTTACACGACCTGTTGCGCGTTCGATTTCAACTGTTGATACAGCAGCATCAGCAAGTTTAGTTGAAATAAATTTACGGATTCTTAAATCTTCGTGTAAGAACTCAGCATACTCTTTTTCAGCATACCATTTAGCATCCCAGTCGCGGATGATGCCTACACGCATTCCAATTGGATGTACTTTTTGACCCACTGATTATCCCTCCTTATTTTTCTGATACGACTACTGTGATATGACTTGTACGTTTGTTGATTGGTGAAGCTGATCCTTTTGCACGTGGACGGAAACGTTTCATTGTTGGTCCTTCGTTAACAAAAGCTTCAGATACTACCAAGTTCTCAACATCTAAGTCAAAGTTATTTTCTGCATTCGCAACTGCTGACATCAATACTTTTTCAATGATTCCAGCAGATTTGTTTGGTGTAAATTTCAAGATTGAAATTGCATCTGCAACACTTTTACCTCTGATAAGGTCAATTACTAAACGGGCTTTTCGAGGTGAAGTGCGAACTGTTTTTGCAGTTGCTTTAGCTGATGTGATTTGTTCTGCCATTTGGATTTATCCTCCCCTCAAATTAGCGTTTAGTTTTCTTATCGTCAGCAGCATGTCCGCGATAAGTTCTTGTTGGTGCAAATTCACCTAATTTGTGTCCTACCATGTCTTCTTGGATGTAAACAGGTACATGTTTACGTCCATCATAAACTGCGATGGTATATCCGACAAAACTTGGGAAAACTGTTGAACGGCGAGACCAAGTTTTGATTACTTTTTTCTTTTCAACCCCTGCTTGAGCTTCAACTTTTTTCATTAAATGCTCATCGACAAAAGGTCCTTTCTTTAAACTACGACCCATGGTGAACCTCCTCTCAAAATGTGCGACACATGGTCAAAGTAATTATTTATTTTTACGACGACGAACAATAAGTTTGTCTGATTTAGCTTTCTTGTTACGTGTTTTGTAACCAAGAGCTGGTTGACCCCAAGGAGAAACTGGTGCTTTACGTCCGATAGGTGCTTTACCTTCACCACCACCGTGTGGGTGATCATTAGGGTTCATTACGCTACCACGTACTGTTGGGCGTTTACGCATCCAACGAGAGCGTCCAGCTTTACCGATGTTGATAAGTTCATGTTGTTCGTTACCTACAGAACCGATTGTTGCGCGGCATGCAGCTAAGATCATGCGAACTTCACCTGAGTTCAAGCGGATCAATACGTATTTGCCTTCTTTACCAAGTACTTGAGCACTTGTACCAGCAGAACGGATCAATTGTCCACCTTTTCCTGGTTTCATTTCAATGTTATGGATAACAGTACCGACTGGAATGTTTTCTAATGGAAGAGCATTACCGATCTTGATATCTGCATCTGGACCTGAAACAAGTTTCATTCCAACTTGTAGTCCTTTTGGTGCTAAGATGTAAGCTTTCACTCCATCTTCATAGTGTACTAACGCGATGTTAGCTGAACGGTTTGGATCGTATTCGATCGTTTGAACAGTTGCAACAACGTTATCTTTGTTACGTTTGAAGTCGATCACGCGATATTGGCGTTTGTGTCCGCCGCCTTGGTGACGTACAGTGATGCGGCCGTTATTGTTACGTCCAGCATGGTTTTTCAATGGTTGTAACAATGATTTTTCAGGTGTTGATGTTGTGATTTCAGCAAAATCAGAACCTGTCATGTTACGACGACCATTTGAGGTAGGTTTGTACTTTTTAATCGCCACGTTTTTCCCTCCTAATTTAATGAGTTAGCTATAGTGCTTATTCAGCAGCTTCGAATAATTGGATTTCTTTTGAATCTTCAGTTAATGTAACGATCGCTTTGCGACGTTTTTTTGTATATCCTGCATATTTGCCCATACGTTTGAATTTTGCACGTACGTTCACGATATTCACGTTTTTGACTTTTACGTCAAAAGCAGCTTCTACCGCTTGTTTTACTAAAGTTTTGTTTGCACGAGTGTCCACTTCAAAAGTATATTTCTTGTCATCCATGGCAAGCATTGATTTTTCAGTGATCACTGGGCGTTTGATTACGTCTAGTAAGTTCATTATGCAAGCACCTCCTCAATTTGAGTAAGAGCAGTTTGTGTTGCTAACACTTTTGTATTTGAAACAACGTCTAGCACACTCACATTATCAGAAGTTACTACAGAAACGTTTGGCAAGTTACGTGCTGATAAAGCAGCAAAGTCGTTACCTGTTTCTAGAACAACCAATACTTTAGAGTCGATAGATAAGTTTGCAAGAACTTGTTTGAATTCTTTTGTTTTTGGTGCGTCGAAGTTCAAGCCTTCGATTGCTACCAAGTTGTTTTCAGCAACTTTTTCTGATAAAACAGATTTCATTGCTAAACGACGAACTTTTTTAGGAAGTTTGTAGCTGTAAGAACGTGGTGTTGGTCCGAAGACTACGCCACCTCCACGCCATTGTGGTGAGCGGATAGATCCTTGACGAGCACGACCTGTTCCTTTTTGACGCCATGGTTTACGTCCACCGCCGCGAACAGCGCTACGGTTTTTGACCGCGTGTGTTCCTTGTCTTAATGACGCACGTTGCATTACGATTGCATCGTAAACAACACTTTCATTAGGTTCAATTCCGAAGATTTCTTCGTTAAGTGTGATTTCACCGTTTTGGCTTCCATCTTGTTTGAATAATGCTACATTCGGCATTCCTTAGTTCCTCCTTTCTTCCTACTATTATTTAGCTTTCACAGCTGATTTGATAGTGATTAATGATTTTTTCGCTCCAGGAACATTACCTTTGATCAAGATAACATTTCTTTCAGCATCGACGCGAACAACTTCCAAGTTTTGGATTGTTACGCGGTTGCCGCCCATACGGCCAGCAAGACGTTTGTTTTTAAATACACGGTTAGGTGCAACTGGACCCATTGACCCAGGACGACGATGGTAACGAGAACCGTGAGCCATTGGTCCGCGGCTTTGTCCATGGCGTTTGATAACCCCTTGGAATCCTTTACCTTTCGTAGTACCTGTTACATCAATAATGTCTCCTGCTTGGAAAACATCTACTGTAATTTCTTTTCCTACTTCATATTCTCCTAGCTCAACATTTTTGAATTCACGAATGAAGCGCTTAGGAGCCGTGTTTGCTTTTGCAACATGACCTTTCGCAGGTTTGTTTGATAAAACTTCACGCATATCTTGGTAACCAACTTGGATAGCTTCGTATCCGTCTGTTTCCATTGTTTTCACTTGCAATACCACGTTTGGCGTAGCTTCTACAACAGTAACTGGAATTAATTCACCAGATTCAGTGAAGATTTGTGTCATTCCCACTTTTTTCCCTAAGATTCCTTTGGTCATGAGTACACCTCCATTATTTCTATTTTAGTTTTATAATTTGATTTCGATGTTCACACCAGATGGTAAGTCTAGCTTCATCAAAGCATCAACAGTTTTTGGTGTTGGGTTCACAATGTCGATTAGACGTTTGTGTGTACGCATTTCGAATTGTTCGCGTGAATCTTTGTATTTATGAGTCGCACGGATAACAGTGTAAAGACTGCGTTCAGTTGGTAATGGAATTGGACCAGACACGCTAGCTCCAGTTCTTTTTGCAGTTTCCACGATTTTATCCGCTGATTGATCTAAAATACGATGTTCATACGCTTTTAAACGGATACGAATTTTTTGTTTTGCCATCTTGTTCCCTCCTTCGCCTATTTTGAAAAGTAGACATAGCTCCACGAAAATTTCCGTCACGCTCGTTCGTGGCAAAGCGTCCGGGCGTGTCGCAACCTCTCGTTTCTTAGCCGACGAAATCATATTGATCACGTCTGTGGCATTTACCATGGTAAATGCACCTTTGTAATTATAATATATCTAAACACACAAAGCAAGGCTTTTTTTTGTAAAACTCAATTTGTTTTCATAAGTTTTCATTTAGAAAACGCCGACTCTTTTATTGGCTCTATAATTTCTAGGACTGATAGAATTTTCTGTCGGTCCTAGATTTTTTTGTAAAAAAACAAACAGACATACAAAAATTCCGATAGAATAGAGTCGTCTAAAACATCAATCTGAAAGGAAGTTTTTGTATGTCCATCTCTCATTCTATCAAAGAGCTCTTCACTATTAAAGATAAAAATATTGAAATTAATTCTTTTCAAGAAACTATTTATAAGAACAAGAAAGCCATCGTAATCGAAGGAAATTTAGTTCGGACCTTTAAACATTGTCCATTTTGTAAAGAATCTGCGAAGCAGATCGTCAAAAACGGCAAGAAGATTTCAATGGTTCTCTTAAACCGCAGTGGAAATAAGCAAACCTACTTGCGACTAAGAAAGCAACGTTATCACTGCCGAGCATGTGGGAAATATTTTACTGCTCATACGTATCTTGTCGCTCCTTCATGTTTTATTTCGAAACAAGTCCATTACACAATATTAGAAGAGTTGACCGAGCGTCAAGCGTTAAAGACAATTGCGAAACGTTGTGATCTTTCAGTGACGACCGTTCAGCGGACATTATCTGCTCTATCGGCAACAATGCGGCAGAAACTGGACTATTTACCTCAATGTTTGCTATTCGACGAGTTTCGCTCTCTTTCAACTTCCTATGGGAAGTTCTCCTTTTCTTGTATGGATGGAGAGACAGGGAAACTCTTTGACATCTTGCCCAGCCGGAGAAAAAAAGATTTGGTTGCTTATT
>NZ_JAAKDW010000039.1 GCF_011038845.1 Enterococcus sp. ZJ1622 | reverse complement strand
CGTCCCAGTGAAAAACTGTACGATTTCTAGTCCATTTGGTTTTCGTGGAGGAGAATTTCATCGAGGACTTGATTTAGCAGCACCACAAGGCGAACCAATCTATGCAAGTAAAGCAGGTGTGATTATTAAAGCAGAATTTCATCCTTCATGGGGAAATTATGTAGTAATCCAACATGAAGATGGAATCACGGCTTTATATGCTCATCAACAAGAATATCGAGTAAGGGTTGGAGACAAAATTGATCAAGGCCAAATTATTGGTTATGTTGGTTCAACTGGTAATAGTACTGGTAGTCATCTTCACATTGAGTTTTGCTTAGATAATAGTTTAGATCAATCTCGGTTAATTGATCCAGAGCCAATATTATTTAAATAAATATTTTAGTATAGGAACATTTTATTTATGAAAAAAGGGAGTCGTTTCAACGTTTCCTTTTTTTATAAATAATATTAAAACAGAGAATATATAGCAATTTATAAAGTATTTTTCTTCTATTTCATTAGGTGTAAGTATGTTTGACCGTACTATACGGGTGTTTTTTGAAATATTCATCAAATTGAAGCTGAGGTTAATTTTTATAATGAACCATAGAAAAAACATGTCTAATTAATAAATAATTATTTGTGAATGAAGTATGTTGAGTAATTTAAATAATAGAAAATTTACTAGGTGAGAGAGAATGTTTGAAAAATATATGGAAAAAGATTTATATCGAAAAATTAATATTATCAATTTATTATGGGAGAATTCCCAATTAACTTCTTTAGAAATAGGAGATTATCTTAGTGTATCAAATGTAACAATCATATCAGATATAAAGTTTATTAATGATTATTACTGTTTGGAAGAAGCTCCACTAATTGTTTCTAGTTCAGCTGGCTATAGTATTTTAAACAGGGAAAATCGAAATAAAATTTATTATTTAAAAAAAGTGTATAATGATTCTTTGTTTATTCGTGCTTGTTGTTTTTGTTTACAGAATAATTTTACTAAGATTAATCAATTTGCAAAGGAAGAATTTATCTCTAAATCAAAAGCATATTATATGAAAGAAGTAGTGTTAACTTATTTCAAAGAAATTGAGATCATTAATTCATTGAATGAAGTAGATGAATGTCGGCTGCGATTTTTAATAACCTTTTTTCAAATGAAATTAGATGAAGAGTTTATTAAAATATCTAAAAATACTAAAATTGAGTTTTCAAAATTATTTGAAGAATTTGAAAAAAAAGAAATGTGTTTACTCTCAGATTACTCAAAAAAATACGCGAGTATTTTATTTCAATTACATTTTGATCGAAGAAAAAAAGTGAGGCTGAATTTTGATCAAGATTCAGTCGATTTACTAAAAAAAACGAAAGTTTATGAACGTTTATCTCAACCAATTATTTTTTTTCTAGAAAAAGAATTGCATGGGCAAGCGAAAGAAGAGGAAATTTTTTTCTTTGTTTTAATATTCAACATTATGAATGCCAATTATTTTGATGAAGCTAGTAAGTTATCAACATATACAAGCTATGTCGATCTTATTTCTAATACTCCAGCATTGTATTATAACGATTTAGTTTCTTTATTTGAAAAAGAATTTAATTTAGAATTGAGAAAAGAAAGAATTTTTGAAGCAACATTAGTTTTGTTTTTAAGGAAATGTATATTTAACTTACAAACATTAATTCCAGAAGAGCACGTGGAATTGGGAAATCTTGCAGAAGTGCCTGAAGAGATAGTTACGCGAGTTAAATCTATTTTTTTTCAGTGGAATAATATAACAAAGATTCCTCTTGCCTATTCAGATTATCACATTAAATATTTCACTTCAAAATTATATTTTTTAATAAGCAAAAAATCACGCCCTAAAAATCTTTATTTACTAACAAGTTTTTATACGGATTATTTATTAGCTAAAGAAATATTGAATCGAGAATATGGGAGGCTTGTAAAAATTCATCAATTTAATCCAAATAAAAAACTGACAGAATATGCATCGAATGATTTAGTTTTATATGATACACAGTATGAAATTTTGGAACGACTACCCTGTTTGACTCTAAAGGTGTCTTATATCTTTGATTTAGTAGAGTTACAAACGATTCGAAACCAATTATTTGGTTATGATTTAAATGGAATTATGTGTAACAAATACGCGTATTAACAAAAAAATTGAGAAAATTGCGGTAACCATAAGCGACTTGTTTAATGACCTTGATTTTATTATTTGTCCCTTCTCTAATGCCCTGTTACTATAAGGTGTTTGGAAGCCATTTTTGATTTCTTTTCTATAATTTATTGAAGAAAGTGAGTTTTTTACGAAAACACTTAGGAAACTGTGTATCTAATGTGTAAATAGCCAAGTAAAAATGTAGTTTTGTGCGTCATCTGGTACGCTTTCCTTGTGTTATTTTATTCAAGGAGGAAAGTGTATTGAGAAAAGATATCTATGAAGGAGTGTTACCTTTCATTATGACTCATACAAAAACTAATTATGCTGCTTTAGC
>NZ_JAAKDW010000038.1 GCF_011038845.1 Enterococcus sp. ZJ1622 | reverse complement strand
AGCTGAAGTTTTCTCTGTAGCCATAAGTGAAATAAAACCATCATCATTTACCTTAAACGTGTACTTATTAGATCCATCAAAGGTACCTAAAGCTTTTCTGGACGTTACAGGTTCGTCTTTCCATGTAGAAGAGATTGGTTGAAGCGTGAATGTATCTCCTGCTTTTAATTCAGTAAAGTTATTATTACTGTCTAGAGTAACTTCTTTGCCATTTTTAGTTACAGCAATATATGGCTTAACGTTAGCATTATTTGCTGTTAAATAACCATTTTCAACATATACATAAGAACCTGTTTCTTTTAGATTTAAACGAATACTATTTTGTTGAGCTGAAGTTTTCTCTGTAGCCATAAGTGAAATAAAACCATCATCATTTACCTTAAACGTGTACTTATTAGATCCATCAAAGGTACCTAAAGCTTTTCTGGACGTTACAGGTTCGTCTTTCCATGTAGAAGAGATTGGTTGAAGCGTGAATGTATCTCCTGCTTTTAATTCAGTAAAGTTATTATTACTGTCTAGAGTAACTTCTTTGCCATTTTTAGTTACAGCAATATATGGCTTAACGTTAGCATTATTTGCTGTTAAATAACCATTTTCAACATATACATAAGAACCTGTTTCTTTTAGATTTAAACGAATACTATTTTGTTGAGCTGAAGTTTCTAAAATAAACTGTTGATTCATATAACCATCATAAGAAGATGGGTAAAGGATGACTTTGGTCCCTTCTTTCGCATATCCACCACAAATATTTAATGACAAGTTTGAATCGTTGATTTCTGCTTCTTTATTTCCCATATAATGCAAAGCAACTTTATTATTACCAAGTTGCTTGATTTTCCAATAGCTTGCTTCTTGTTCATTGTTTGTTTGAGTGATCGTACTTCCAATTTCTCCATTTGTTGTTAGCCACCGTGTATTGTCTTTGGAACTAATTTTTACAATATCATCTTTAATAAAATGAAAATTAAAATAATGATTTTCTGCTTCTTGTTGTTTTGACCATACAAACAAATCCTTATTATTCGCATTATTATCTAAACATTTTGTTTGATCACAAACTGGAGAAATTTGATAAGTAATATTCTTATAACTACAATTAGTTTGTTTGAAGTTTATTTTTGCAATTTCTTCCGCTATGCTTTTAGTCATAAAATCTGCTGCAATAATTCCAACATTAGAATAATTACCCCGTCTTAATTCGTCTATCAATTTAGGATTTAGCTTTTTCGCTAAATCTTCAGGTGTTTTTTTGATATTTCCAGCAGCGCTTAAATAGTTAATACTTGGTTTTGGATGTTCTTTTTTTAAATGAGAATAAAATGATTCCCATTTTACATCTACAGAACTCGTATCATAATTATCTTGAATGTCAAAATTTGTACTATAATCTAATCCAAAATCCAATCCACAAACATTATAGAGAACAACCACTTTCCCTCGTATATCTCCTAGTTTAGGATTCTTATTTTGTCTATCATTCCAAAATAAACTAGGATAGCGGTTCACATATGAAAAAAATGTTTTTTTAAATTCAAAATCACTAACAGAGCTTTTTTCTTGCTTCACTCTCATAAATATAGTTTCAGATGGATGATTATTTAAAAAATTTTGACACTGATTTAGTACATCACCAAAATTAAGTTTTTGATAAATATCCCCGTGATGAATAGCAAAAGTATCATCACTTATATACCGACAGCGAATATCTAAGTAACGACATCCAACATTTAATTGATCACAAATTACAGTTTGAGGAGACCCATATTGACATTTTCCGTAATCTTTCCCAATTAAAGATATCTTTACCCCTTTGGTAGCACAAGAATCATGCGTACCTGGAATAGATAAGGAAGAAATAGATGTATCATCAGACAAATTTCCCATCCAATTTCCCAAGTCAATTTCACTTGCAAAAGCTGTTGTAATTGGTGTCAGTAACAATACACCAAAAAAGATAAACCAACGTGTAAAAGTTCTCTCCTTCTTATTCATAATCCGTCATTTCCTTTCTTTTTTAATATATAATAAGTAATATTAATTTGTACCACTTATTACACAATTATATCTATATCAATTATCCCTCTTTCCAAAAAAATTAATCATTGTAGTTGTTATTTTAGACATATGATATTCTCGAGTGAGAATGCTAAAATTATTTTTATAAAAAAGACACTTGATCCCTCTTTGAATTAAATCACTGAACTGATTGTATAAGGTAGAAATCAATTTGCTATGTTAACAATTGGTGATCTTGTACCTAAAGATCACTTAGTTCGAAAGATTGATGCAGCGATTCAGTTTGATTTCATTTATCCCATTGTAGAATCTACGTATTCAACCTATGGTCGTCCCAGTATTGATCCAGTGGTCTTAATTAAATTAGTATTTATCCAATATTTATTTGGTATCCGTTCGATGAGACAGACTATTAAAGACGTTGAAACAAATGTTGCTTATCGTTGGTTTTTAGGTTATTCATTCGAGGATCCTATCCCGCATTTCTCTACTTTTGGT
>NZ_JAAKDW010000037.1 GCF_011038845.1 Enterococcus sp. ZJ1622 | reverse complement strand
GTTGAATACGTAGATTCTACAATGGGATAAATGAAATCAAACTGAATCGCTGCATCAATCTTTCGAACTAAGTGATCTTTAGGTACAAGATCACCAATTGTTAACATAGCAAATTGATTTCTACCTTCAATCGGTTGTTTTCTCATCATTAGAATCACTCCCAGAATAGTTTATACAATGAGTATAAAACAAAAAAACTGCAAACAACACTCCAAATTTAGGAGTTTGTCTACAGTCTGAGCAGATCCTCTTAGTGAGTGACCTGCTTTTTCTGATTTGTGTACTGTTTCTTGGAAGGAACAATATTTTTGAAGAAGATCATCTTTTCTTCATCTTTAATGTTACCATAGTAACATTTAGAAGCAACTGGTAATCAGTTTCTATTTTTAGTCACATATAGATATGTCGGATAAAATTAGAATTTGTGACACTAAAAGATAAACTTTTTCGTGATTTATTCTGATTATGTGTTACCGACCACTTTTACCAGGAGGAAAGACAGTCCTCAACTTATTAAATGAAGAACCATTTTGTCACAAATAACTCATTGAACGCTGCTTCGTCTAATACCACAAAATTTTTTCCGTTAGCTTTAAAACATAATCTCCCTGATTTACTGCTTTTGCTCCTGAAGGAGTTAAGAAGTTTACAGCACCCGTCCGTTTAAATCGTTTTGTCTTTTGTACTTCATAGGGGGCACAGAAAGCTTCTAAGCCACCTAAATAGCTCTTATTTCCATAATGAAAATAAGCAAAGCCACTTTTCGGCACTGCCATTTTTCTTCTTTCCAATTTCCCCTCAACCATAGCATTCAATTGGTTAAGTTCTGGATCTGTCGCTTCATTCAGTCCCACTGTACTTACATAATAGCCTTCTGCCCAAAAATGTCGATTCCCAAACTTATATTTTAAATTCACATGTTTGTCAAAAATCATTAACGCACTTTTTCCTTTTAGATAGCCCATAAAACTGGACACACTCATTTTTGGTGGAATACTCAATAACAGATGAACGTGATCTGGCATCATAGGTCCTTCTAATATTTCCACCCCCTTATATTTACATAACCACTTTGTATGGGCTAAACTATTTGCTTTAGTAGCCATTTCTTATCCCTTCCTTTCGTTATCAATATGACCTGAACAATCATATTTTAACGATTTGAAGGGCTTTTTGGTAGAACCATTTATTCCCCACCCGCATAGCAGGTGGTTTTATGTTTTACTCGCTTTGCGAGCTCAACTAGGTCTAAAGACAATAATAAAAAATAAAGGCTAGCTTTTCTCAAAACTAGCCTTTATTCCTTTTCTTTTTTCTCTATCTACGGTATACTATAAGTAAATAAGGAGCTATGCGCAAACATAGCCCCTAAAGTGTAGCCTGTTTAAGACAGTGGCTAGTATTTTATAGGTTAAATAAACCCGTCAATCCAGTCAAAAGTTATGACGGGTTTATTTTTTGTTGTTTTTGCTAATTGTCAGCATAATGCCGACTAAAGCAAGGACGAATGATCCAAATTGAATCATTAAACCAATTGCTTCAGCAACAGACAAAAAGTGCTACTCCCTTCTACGAAGTAGGAAAATGCACATAGGCATCACCCCCTGAGTAGCTACCGTCATAAACTTACTACAATAACATTATATCATAGAATGAAGAACTTTATCTCGACTAAAAAGGATAATTGAATTTTTTAAATATATTAAATATTTTATGAAGAGATATATTCACTTTTCGGAATATATAGTGTTTCCAGTTATTTATAATTCATGTTCCTTCTTCTTATCTTTTTCATACTTCTCGATCTTGTCCGTTAGCTTTTCTTCTCTATCAATCAAACGATAACCACTAAGTTCAAATAATCCATTTCTATCTAGTTCTTGCAAAATTTCCTGAACATCGATCAATCTATTTAATTTATTTTCATATGCTTATAGCCCTCTATAAGTCGTTCCCTCTGCTTCTCTTGATTTTTCGCCACAGATACTATCTTTTCTTTGGTTAAATCAGGACGTAGATTATCTGAAACCAGTAATTTCTTTTCAGCAAATTTAAATTGGCGTACTTCTTCTTTGTACGTTTGTTCTAATTTAATTTTTTGAAGCATCGTAGCACGCTCAATTTCATTCATGATCGGTAAATATTTTTCGTAAGTTACGATTTTATGAACACTTCGTTTTAAAATAAGAGCTAAGAAAATCCCATAATTATTTTGAACGGTTTTCTTAGCGATTAAATATTTATAGTTTGTGTCAAATAAAATTGGCTCTATAATTTCTAGGACTGATAGAATTTTCTGTCGGTCCTAGATTTTTTTGTAAAAAAATGTCAATGGCCATTCAAAAATGTCGTTTTTTGGCCACCGAAAATGTAGGTTTTTGGTCCATAAATAACAAGGTTACTTATACGACAACTTTTTTCTTTATAATCTTTAATCCGATAAGACTTTCCAGTAATTTGAATAATCTTAGCGTGGTGCACTAATCGATCGATTAGTGCATTTGTTAATTTTTTATCTTGAAAGGTTTCAGCCCATTGAGACAAAGGAATATTCGTGGTAATAA
>NZ_JAAKDW010000036.1 GCF_011038845.1 Enterococcus sp. ZJ1622 | reverse complement strand
GAAGAGTTCTTTGATAGAATGAGAGATGGACATACAAAAACTTCCTTTCAGATTGATGCTTTAGACGACTCTATTCTATCGGAATTTTTGTATGTCTGTTTGTTTTTTTACAAAAAAATCTAGGACCAACAGAAAATTCTATCAGTCCTAGAAATTATAGAGCCGAATAATCTTAGCGTGGTGCACTAATCGATCGATTAGTGCATTTGTTAATTTTTTATCTTGAAAGGTTTCAGCCCATTGAGACAAAGGAATATTCGTGGTAATAATGGTCGATTTTTTTTCATAACGAAGATTAATTAATTGAAAGAACAACTTTGCCCCATCAGGAGTAAAAGGTAAATAACCAATTTCATCAATAATTAATAAATCGTAAGAAGCATATTTTTTTAACAATCGATCTAAATTTCCACGTTGATTTGCACGATTTAGTCGATTGACTAATTCATTGCTTATGGCTGCTAGTGTAATGGGAATAGCTAAGTGAGTTTTTCCCACTCCGCTATTCCCAATAAACAATATATTATTGTTTGTATCCATAAAGCGTAAGGTACACAAAGCTAAAATCTCTGTGCGATTAATTTTGGGTTGGAAGCCGAAATCAAAATCATTCATTGTTTTTTTAAACGGTAAATTCGCTTTTCTTAAACGATTTTCTTTTTGTCTTTCATTTCGTGAGTGGATCTCTTCCGTCATTAAATGATTTAAAGCTTCTACAAAACTAAGATTTTCTTGAACAATCGTATCAAGATATTCTGGTAAAGTTTCTCTCGTATGTTTTAAATTCAAATCTTCTAATTTGTTTAGTAAATGATAGTAATTAGACATAATGATTCACCTCTATAATTCGTCATACGCTTGTAAATTTTCATCAACAAAGCGTTCTAATTCTTCGTCTTCTAAATGTTTAAAAACGTCAGAACGAAAAATCTCTATATAGTCATTCCGATGATAATTAAATAATTGATGAGTAATTGTATGTGTACGAACAAGAGTAGAATCATCGTAAATATAAAGCTTATCTTCTTTCACACATAGCGTAAGAATTTTCCCAATGTAATTGATGGGTACATAATATTTATTTTGATTCCATTGGACCATCGCTTCGTTAGATACTTTTCGTTTAATTTGTTTTTCAACAGAAGAATAGATTTTAAGTTGATTGGCATCAAAAGAAGATAATTGTTCTTTCTCGTATGACCAACGGTCACTAGGACATTCATGAATCGCTTGAGAAATTTCTTCAGTATTCAATGAATCCATTATAGTTTGAACAATTTCAAATAATTCCTGAGTTGTTTCAAATTCATAATTAAATACACGAATTCGTTCTATTGTGCGCGCAAGAGCTTCAACTTTTCCTTTTGTTTGAGGTCGAAATGCACGACAAGCAATCGGAATAAACCCAGCTTCTTTTGCATATTGTCGAAATCGTTCATTAAAAACAACTTTAGCAAATTGACTACGGCTACGGTCAACAACAGTTTTCATATTATCAAACCATATTTCTGTAGGGACACCGCCGGTGTATTGAAACGCATTAGTTAAGCAACGGAACAAAGTAATTTGAGAACGATCAAAAGTTAATTCTAAGTATTTAATTCTTGAATACCCTAAAACATAAAGAAAGATATTACAAGGAACAACTTCGCCAAATTTATTGCCCAATTTAAGATCTTCTTTCCAATCTACTTGAGCAGATAAACCAGGAGTTGTTTCTACAGGAATCGTTGCTTTTTGTATTTTATCTGCTTTGATATTTCGACAATATTTTCTTAAGGTACGTGTACTACCACGATAGCCACGTTTAGAAATAAAGTGATAAATAGCAGAAGAAGAACAACCTAAAGCTAATTTATCAGCAATAATGTCTTCAAAATCACTAACCAAAGTTTTTTTATTTTTATTTTTTTGAGCAAGCAAAGGTAATTTATTGCTTATTCCAGCTTCATAATAACGTTTTACCGTACGGTAATCACAATTATATTGTTTAGCTAAAGCAGCATAATTAGGTTTTGTATGAGTCATAATGAAAGGTAACACTCCTTCATAGATATCTTTTCTCAATACACTTTCCTCCTTGAATAAAATAACACAAGGAAAGCGTACCAAATGACGCACAAACCTACATTTTTATTTGGCCATTTACAGTGTATATTTTAGATATGTTATAATAATGGAGTAGAAAAGTGAAAAGATGGTGGCAATCCATTCTAGGAGGTGGTGCTTATGTATGTAAGTATCAAATCTAAGGAAAGGAGAGCTTGAGTTGTCAGTGTTTGAGGCTCTACAGCTAATGATCGCTTTTGCGATGTTAGTTTTAGCTATCAAAAACGACAATAATAAAAAATAAACCATCTAATTTTCACTTTGGCAAGTAGTTAGATGGTTCAAAACATTTAATAAAAGCCACCGTCTTTTTAACGGTTCTACAAAGGGGCTATGTTCGTGCATAGCTCCTTTTTCTTATCTTCAGTATAGCAAAGTAATGTGAAAGTTGCAAATATGTTGAAGAAATATACATAGTTTGTAAATGTACATAATAGTATACCAGTATACTGGTATACTCAGACTGTAGACAAAAAGGAGTGGCTTAATTGCCAACTCCTTTTTGGTAGTCTTTGTAGAAATTTGAAATAAAAAGCCATAGGCTTTTTTGTTTTCCATAGCCATGTGGCTAGTTTTTTTAAATTCATGGCAGCAAACGTAAGCATCGTGT
>NZ_JAAKDW010000035.1 GCF_011038845.1 Enterococcus sp. ZJ1622 | reverse complement strand
TTCATGAAAGATCTCCTTCTAGTTTAAAAAGTTTTTGTTTTGTTCAACGAGGACTACTTTAACATGTGAGAATATTTCATAGGTAAAAGAATGATGACACTTTGTGACAAATCTACGTTTTTTGTAATAAAACCGGTAATTTATGTAAATGAAAATGTTTTCTGCAAGAAAAATGCGCTCTTTTTCACCTTTTTCTCTGGATTTTTTTGAAAAAATTGTTTAAGAAAAGATTAAACGAAGGGAACAATAGATGGATTTAAAAAAAAGACGTCAAAAAACTGCACCAAGAAACTGGTACAGTTCATGTAAACGAAAGTAGAAGACTATGCTTTATTACAGCCACAAAAGGCCTTCAACTCATTTAGCTTGTTTTAGCGCTCCACGCGATTAGTGATCATCGGAAAGAATTTCAAACAATAAATCGCACAAATACCAACAATAATATAGATAGCTTTTGCCAAAATTGTTGTTGATCCGCCAGCGATTGTCGCCACAAGATCAAACTCTAGTAAACCTACCAGCAACCAATTGAGTCCCCCAACGATCAGCAAAGTCAATGCAATGATGTCTAGTGTTTTCATTGTAATTACTCCTCTCCTTATTTGACATACTTCAATTATAAACGAAAGCATCAGATACGACTAAGATACTGCTTACCTAATGAAAAAAGAAAAAATGCTTAGGGATTCCCTGTATTCTCATTAAAAATTACACATGTAATTTAAAACGCTTGACAATTCGTCGAAAATCACTTACTTTTAGTATGTTTCAAAAAATATAATTTTTGGGAGTTACATAAAATGAAGAAAAAATTGATTGCTGGCGGAGTAGTTGCTGTATTTTTGTGTGTTGCTGGGTATACAGGCGGACGGTATGCAGATGAAGTAATACTTTGGGGTGGAGAGCCTGACGTCGAAACAATCAACAACAACCTCGTGAAACTGGATCAGAATCTGACAGAAAAAGAACAGAGAATCGATAGCTTGAATAGTAAGTTAAGCGATGAGCAAAAAGATTTGAGTAACTATCAATCGGCTGTTCGTGATTATCAAACGGAAATCGCTAATTTGAAAAACCAAAAGGACCAGTTGACTGCTGAAAAAAACAGTTATGAAAGCCAATTGGCAAGCAAAGATGCAGAATTACAAGGAAAGCAAAATGAGATCAACGATAAAATCAATGAAATCAATCAAAAAATCGATGAGATCAATCGTTTAAACGCAGATTGGAATGCGAAACTACAAGATGCTCAGACAAAACTTTCTGATTTGCAGAATACTGTAAATGGATTGAATCAGCAGATCGCTGCATTGACTCAAGAAAAAGCAGATCTGACGACACAATTAGCAGATACCAAAAAGAAACTTGATGAAGTAACAGCTGAAAATACCAATTTGAAAGATTATATCCAAAAATTGGAAAAAGCGAAAACTGATGTTTCAGATACTGCAGACAAATCACAGCAAATCGTTGACGAACATGTAAATAAATAAACGTCGAAACCTTCTTGACCAGAGGAAATTTCCTCTTGGATCAAGAAGGTTTTTTTGTATAAAAAATCGCTGAAATTCAACGGGAAAATAACCGATATACTTTACAAAATGAACGTATGTTCGTATAATGTAGTAAAGAGGTGAACAAGATGGAAACGAAATACGGCACAGTCACGAAGATTCGTACACTGAAAATCAGCGAAAGACCGCTTATCCGTTTTGGCCTGAATGAAGTTAATTGCCTGATCGCCAGTCACAGCTTGAACTTTCTAGCTGAAGTAGACGAAGGAATGAAACTGGTAGTGAAAGGGTATTATAACTCTAGAAAGCAATTCGTCGTACGAGAGTATCATGTACTAGGGAAACCGAGGATAGTAGTAGAATATGAGAAGAGCATCTACCCGAAGAAAAAAATGAAGTTGTGAAAAAGCTATTTTGCATCAAACAATAAGAACGATCAGATAAAAACAGCAATTCATGTTTTTCATCTGGTTGGGCTTAGTGTCGGATGATGATTCAGATGGACCACTTACTGATAGATGATATGTTTGGAATTGACTTTCACAATAGTCATTTAAAACAGCAGCGAAATGATTTTAGAAGTGTGAGCACACCTGCTAAATCATTTCGCTGCTGTCCATTAATTTATAAATACCAAAACGATGTTTATTTATAATACATCAAACATCTATAGCTAAAGATAGATATAATACGCATCAGCTTCCGAATCGACAGAATTTACTTTATAGAGTCCTTCTAGATTCATGTGGAGTTCTTCAGCGATCTGCTTGATATATTTATTGAATGTACCATTTTCTAATTTTAAATAATTCGCTACTTCTATGGAGATTATTTTGTTTCCTATACATCGAATGTTAAACTGCTTTATAACGTCATTTAGTTCAGTTTCATTAGGAAAGTTCTTTATCGATGATGCATGTTGCTTTATCGACATCAGTGTATTTTTTATCATTTTAAATTCATCCATAATTACACCTTCTCTAATTTTTTTAATTATAAGTTAATTATATAATATACTTTCATTTCTATCCATTTTTTTGCTAGTTGAGTTTCGCTAAAAACAAGCTGGATTCTTCAGCCTAGCGCATCATTTCTGCAAATCTTCTAATATTTTATTGCGATCTCATTTATATTTAAACCATGTATCGAGTGGTTATCCTTGTGTTAGCATTACATCCATGTTATAGTAAATAAGTAATCTAATTTGAAACGTAATCTGAGCGATATATTCACAGTATAAAAACTCCTTTTACCAAGTATTATTAATTGCAACAAAACACGTATGATATACGTATCAGGAGGAAATATATATGAATAACGGTACAGTAAAATGGTTTAACTCAGACAAAGGTTTTGGATTTATCACTGGTGAAGATGGAAATGACGTATTTGCACATTTCTCAGCGATCCAAGGAGAAGGCTTCAAGTCTTTAGATGAAGGTCAAGCAGTTACTTATGATATCGAAGATGGCCAACGTGGTCCTCAAGCAGTCAATATCGTAAAATAATGTTGAATTTTAACCGCCTCATGTGAGGTGGTTTTTTTATTTATATTTTTTAGTAAAAAAAGGGCTCTTTGTCAAATCAGACTGATAAGGTCATCTATGAACATCAAAGTTAGTAAAAGTTACTAGCTTTGATGTTTTTTTATGTGTAGCTGATTAACCCGTTGATTAGAAAAATCCGCAAACGCATATTGG
Source organism: Enterococcus sp. ZJ1622 (assembly GCF_011038845.1). Lineage (GTDB taxonomy): Bacteria > Bacillota > Bacilli > Lactobacillales > Enterococcaceae > Enterococcus_B. The sequence goes on along the minus strand of NZ_JAAKDW010000035.1, from coordinate 595 downwards.
TGAAACTGCGAAATCCATAAGCAATTCGTTTTAACGTTTTGATATGTGTGTGAAGATTCTCTAATTTTGCGTTAGAATACTTTTTCGAAAACGCTAGCTGAATTCCTTTTTCATATCTGAAAAAGGCTTTTTTGGTGTAGTGAAGTTCCGAGGGAACTTCTTTGGGCATTTCTCGAAGTAGCTGGAAAAAAGTAGCTGGTTGTTTCTCGTGATAAGCGCTAAGCAGCTTTTGATCATACTGATAAGCCGTTTTAAGTTCAAAAGAGAGTGAAAGTAGACGGTCAACTACTTCACTTTCTGTTAAATAGCGCCATTGAAAATTCTGCCATTTCTTGAATGTGGTGTAACTCATCTTCTGATTTTAGAAGTAATTTATGCAAAGATTTCAATTGTCGATAGTACTTGGCTTGTGAAGCGTCTTTTTGATCCAGCTGCTTCATCACACGTTTTCGAATACGGTCGAAAAACTTGTTCAAGTGTTGCACAATATGGAAGCGATTAATGATGATTTGTGCATTTGGAAAGCACTCTTTGACTAATGAAAAATAAGGGGCATTCATATCTGTGACAATGTAGCGAACCCCCATCCGAGCTT
>NZ_JAAKDW010000034.1 GCF_011038845.1 Enterococcus sp. ZJ1622 | reverse complement strand
ACGCTCGGTCAACTCTTCTAATATTGTGTAATGAACTTGTTTCGAAATAAAACATGAAGGAGCGACAAGATACGTATGAGCAGTAAAATATTTCCCGCATGCTCGGCAGTGATAACGTTGCTTTCTTGTTTTTATAAATAATTTCTTGAAAAGAATTCATTTCAATATTTTTATCTTTAATAGTGAAGAGCTCTTTGATAGAATGAGAGATGGACATACAAAAACTTCCTTTCAGATTGATGTTTTAGACGACTCTATTCTATCGGAATTTTTGTATGTTTGTTTTTTTACAAAAAAATCTAGGACCGGCAGAAAATTCTATCAGCCCTAGAAATTATAGAGCCTTTTTTGCTTTGATTGATTTTTTTTGTTATTGACTTTAGTCAGTTTCGTTTGCATAGCGTACGAAATAAAAAAACGCGCGTTTCTACGAGTGGACGAGATAGCTTTAGCGATAAAAGTTTAGCACATACGAGATGGAATTGTAAGTATTGGTCAGATATTAAGAAAATTATGTGAGATGAAAGATGTTGAAATCATTGAAGCTCATGCAATGCCTGACCACATTTATATGTTAGTAAACCAGATGTGTTAGTTAAATTTAGAACTGTTCCAAAGAATATCTCAGTGAGTTAGTCTCAAATTTTTGAGTACGTTCTAGCATGAAACTACAGGGTAATAATACAATTTCCAGCTTTGATTCAAAGCCAGCGAGAGATTGATTTTTGTGTTTTCTAGGTTTTATCAGTTCTAAATTTAACTTTGAAAAGACAACTAGTAAATGATAAATACTAATTGCCTTTTTTAATATAACACGGTCCAAGATGTAAATAAATCTACTGTTGAAAAACTTTGAATGTTTATTTAATTTGTTAATATCCATCTGTTAATTGTTATTTAGCAACTGAAAAACTATATAAGCAATTAATAATTTGTTTTGATATATAATTTAGATTTTCTATTGATGGAGTAGGTAGATAAAAATTATTTTTATGGTTATTAGAGTAAATAAAAAAATAATTATCAGAAATAATTATATCGTTTGGCTGAATGCGGTTTAATAATTCTTCTTTAGAACTTATCCAATAATCTACTAAAGGAATTTTGATTACTAATTGATCTTTTAGCATATTACTAATTTCTATATATTTTGTCCAAGAATCAGTATAAATAAAAAGTTTAGGAAAAATATCCATTTTTTTAAATTTTATTAACTTTTCAAATAAATTGTTTATGATGGGAATGGGGATAGTCATTTGTAAATTGTTTTCTCGATTCCATTCTTCAAAAATATTAATTAATTGATTATTGTTAGGCTGTAAATTTTTTGATATTTCAAAATCGAATGAAAGTTGCCAATTCATCACACAAAGTTTTAAATGATTATATAAAATGTTGAAAGCCATTTCATTTTCTTTTAAATTTATGTTCATGTAATTTTCGATTTTATCGATTAAGTCGGATATTTCTGGACACTTTAATAAAAGTTCTGAAATCTTATTTTTGTAATTTGGTGTAATTTTAGGTGAAAAAGTATGTGTGTTTAATAAAAAGAAACATAATTTTACATAATTTAGTAAAACATTTTTATTTTGTGCATTAGTGATATTAAATAAGTTTTTTAAACTATTTTCCAAAAAAGGTGGAGATACTATTAACGACAAAATTCTTTCTTCTTCTGATGTGAGAAAGACTTCGTTTGGATTATTTAAAATCAAATTTAGGTGATATAAAAGGATCTTGGATTCTGTTTTAGTTAAATAACAATTTTCTATATTGTTGATTGATTGAATAAATTTTTCAGTTTCAAAATAAATAAAATCATTGTTATGTAATGGTTCAAACCCATATTTAATAATAAAAACAGATTTAATCCAGTTGATTTTGAGTCTACTACCTATGATTAATTGATTTTTTAAATCTAAGTTATTTATTTTAAGAAAATCAACAATTTTTGATTTGATAGAATAAAATTTAGATTTAGAAATCGGAAATTCACATTTTGTTTTATTAACTGTATTAAATAGATAAGATGACAAAATTGTTAAGAAATCAGATTGATTATACAATTTTTTTAAAAATAATTTGATTTGTTTTTCATTTTTTAAATTTATATAAACTATTCCAGATTTTATTTGTAAAATACCATCGATAAGTTGATTTATTTGGTCTATTTCTTTGTATAAAGTCGGAGGAGAAATTTCAAGTATTTTACAAATTTGTTGAATAGATGCACTTTGTTTACAGATTAAATATTCAAAAATTTCTTTTTTTCTATATATTGTATCTTCAATGTAATTGTTTTCTATATATTTTCCCATTACAAACTCCTTCCTGTTATTAAGTAAATAAATTTTAAAGTAATAATAGTTATTATTTCAATAAGAATATTTTTATTTAACGAATATTTAAAAAATGGAATGTAATATCAATTCTTTTTTATATTCATCATACAATATGTAAATGGCCAAGTTAAAATGTAGAAAAGGGGGGCGGATATAATTCTGGACTAAAAAATGAACTTAGGAGGAATGTCCGTATGTTTCCCCATGAAGAACGTGTAAAAGCAATTCAATTATTTTTAAAATATTCCTATACTGCTACCATTTGCGTAGTGCGCCAACGGACGGATAGCCTAATTCACAAATGGTAGCAGTATAGGAATATTTGATATCTGGAAAGCTTCATAGAGAACACAGAAAAAAATACCAGTATTCCGAAGAACAAATCAAACGAAAAGTATCTAACGAAGCGATGGTTCAATGGAATCAAAATAAATATTTTGTACCCATAAATTACATTGGGAAAGTTCTTACACTAGAAGATAAGCTTTATATTTACGATGATTCTATTCTTGTTCGTACACATACAATTACTCATCAATTGTTTAATTATCATCGAAATGACTATATAGAGATTCTACGTTCTGATGTTTTTAAACACTTAGAAGACGAAGAATTAGAACGCTTTGTTGATGAAAAATTACAAGCGTATGACGAATTATAGAGGTGAATCATTATGTCTAATCACTATCATTTACTAAACAAATTAAAAGATTTGAATTTAAAACATACGAGAGAAATCTCACCAGAATATCTCGATACAATTGTTCAAGAAAACCCGTGGTGCTAGCTAATTTTTTCCTAACGGAAAATGTCTTAAGGTGTTGGTAAATCAACAAAAAAACATATATTAGACTCAAAACTCCTAAGAAATGAGGGCTAATATATGCGTTCAACAAAATATACTGAGCATTATACAGACATTTTTTCAAAATTCAAGGAAATCATGAGAACTGTTTCTAACATTTACAACATTTGTGTACCAAATAAAAAATCGAAGAAATATTGACCAAATGAAACAACACGATACAGTGATTATTGCTTGCATTATATGGGGCGTGATTACTGGCTATACTAGCCAAAGAGCCATGTATAGAGCGGTTTGTACAGTGTTATTTCCAAATGGAAACTTTCCTAGTAAGAGTCGTTCCACTCGCTTAAGTGCAAATTTAGCCTACACAATCAAGATTATTCGATACTTTTTCATTAAGAAGCACATCAAAGGTGAACTAGTCGGGATTATAGATAGTTTTCCTAGTCCATTGTGTAAACCAGTGAGAAATAGACGAGCAAAAATATTGAATCAGCTAGCAAAAATTGGCTATAACTCAATGAAAAACTCTTATTTTTATGGTCCTAAAATTCATATTATCGGCACTAAAACAGGCTTTTCAGTTACTTATTCAATCACGGATCCTAGTGTTCATGACGTGAAAGTTTTAGAGACTTTATCGGAAGAAGCGAACCTTCCAAATATCCTTGGCGATAAAGGCTATATCAGCCATAAAATCCATGAAAAACTTGCCATTAAGGGCATTTCAGTCTTAGTTCCGCCACGAAAAAACGGCTCTTTGTCAAATCGGACTGATAAGGTCATCTATGAACATCAAAGTTAGTAAAAGTTACTAGCTTTGATGTTTTTTTATGTGTAGCTGATTAACCCGTTGATTAGAAAAATCCGCAAGCGCATATTGGTAAAACTTCGAAATCCATAAGCGATTCGTTTTAACGTTTTGATATGCGTGTGAAGA
>NZ_JAAKDW010000033.1 GCF_011038845.1 Enterococcus sp. ZJ1622 | reverse complement strand
TTATTACCACGAATATTCCTTTGTCTCAATGGGCTGAAACCTTTCAAGATAAAAAATTAACAAATGCACTAATCGATCGATTAGTGCACCACGCTAAGATTATTCAAATTACTGGAAAGTCTTATCGAATTAAAGATTATAAAGAAAAAAAGTTGTCGTATAAGTAACCTTGTTATTTATGGACCAAAAAACGACATTTCTAAATGGCCAAAAACCTACATTTTTGAATGGCCATTGACATTTCTTCCGCATAAACAAGAAAATCTTTTCTAAAATCGTTGATACAAATGAAAAATTGATTTAAAATAAAAACTCCTAAAAATAATATTATTACTATTCATCCTTTTATCCTTTCTTTGAAATATTTTTCTCCCGATCTTTAGTAATAAAATCCTTAGATAATGTTTCTTCGATTAGATTCATTGATATATTTTGTTGAACGCATATATTAGCCCTCATTTCTTAGGAGTTTTGAATCTAATATATGTGTTTTTTGTTGATTTACCAACACCTTAAGACATTTTCCGTTAGGAAAAAATTAACTAGCACCACGGGTTATTTATTAATTAGACATGTTTTTTCTATGGTTCATTATAAACAATTTGATGAATACTTCAAAAAACACCCATATAGTACGGTTAAACATACTTACACCTAATAAAATAGGTTGTTTTTGCAGACAACCTATGAACAGGCTGGGGTCATCACTTGTAGACTTATATTGAAATTTTTTACTTTTGTAAATCCAAAACCTCATTTAATTTTACAAAATTTCTCAGTTCATTTTTTCTTTCTACATTAATTGAAGATTTTTTAATTCCTTGAATAGCTCCTTCTAAAGCTAATAAGCGATGTAAACAAGCAGAATAATCATTTTTCTTTATTTTTAACCATGTTTGTTCTGCTCCTGATTCCTTCAGCTCTTCTATTGTATAAATCCCTATTCTATTTAACTGTTCTTCCAACTTCTTCCCAATGTTAGGATAATCGCTTAATTTTCGCATAAATTCCTTCTCACACAACCTTAAAATACCATTTTAAACTTGGTTAAATTTTTCTATAAAAAAAGACACGTAACTTAATGAAATTGTAGGAGACAAATCTAATTTTGTAATTCGAGTTAGTTACGTAACTAAAATTAATTTTATCATTCTTCAAAATTATTTTTTCTTAAAAAATGTCATTTGTAAAACAAATTAAAAAACTTTTTTTACGAAATATAGAGTTCAAAACTAAAATCAAAAATAATAATCCAAACTTTTTTGATAATCTTTGCGCATTACTTTTTTATAATGTCTAGGTAAAAAACATCTGATATCTTCTTCATGAAATCCTACTCCCATTTTACTCCTTTTACGATCTATAATAATTGGTAACCTTAGAATGTTAGGATTTTTAACAATCAACTTCAATGCTTCTTCATAACTTGAATTATCAAAATTATCTTTAATTTGTTTATAAATTTTTGATCTGCGACTTAAAATATCGTCAAAACCATTAGGAGTCAATAATACTATTCCTTCTAATTCAACTTTACTTAATGGACAATTGGTATGTATTCGTCTTTCCTTATAAGAAATTTTATTGTTTTGAAACCAGTGAATAGCAGAACGACAAGATAAATTTCCACCTTTAGTGTAAATAACTATCATTTTTCCTCCTTATAAAAGTATTAGTAAAGATAATTATATCCAACATTGGATAATAATATTCTCAATTTTTTTTTTTAACTAAAAGAAAAAAAACACCCGAATATGGGTGAAAAATAATAGTTTTTAGTAAATTGTTTTCGTGGAAAATGCAACATAATAGAAATACAATCTTATTTCATATCAGACTAAATCAACTATGTACCCTGTAGGACTCGAACCTACGACCGGAAGGTTATGAGCCGTCTGCTCTGACCAACTGAGCTAAGGGTACAGGTTGTTGCCACGAGATGTTAAAAGAAAATAGAACCCCCATATTTTTTCGTGACAACATTCCTAATGCATTGCCGCCTTTGTAATTGTAGGATTTCTTCACTTCAGGCCGTTTGATTCCTTGTGAAGCAATACGAGTGATTTCGTTGGTTGTGCCATGTTCCATGATCAAAATTTCTGCATACTTACCGATTACACCTTCTGCTTTGTCTGGTACTAACCACCGTCAAGGTTAAGACAATCTCTTAACTTTTTCAGAAAAACACCTTAATCCATCTATTACTACTTCATTCAAATCGGCAAAGTGACTACTCTAATTATTTCAGTTAGATTTCACATAACTAAATAATGATGAAATCATAAAAGTTATTTTAAGCGAGTCACGTAACAATAATTATTTTAACATTATTGAAAATCATAGTTTCCTAAAAAACTCATAAATGAAAAATAATTGACTGTTTTTTTGTTAAACTTCTTCCCATGATTTAGAAAACGATTCTTGTACAAATAATGAAGCTAAACCACTAATTTGTTTCAATCTTAATAATTCATCCTTATCCATACCTAAATTTGTTAAAATCCATTGATCATTCAACCCTAATTCCACTAACTTTTGTACGATTACTACCATACGATCAACTGAATGTGTTCCTCTTGCACGATTGTGTCGAATTGTACTGACAATTCTTTCTGTTATTGGCTTGTCAATGATTACTACAGGTAAATGATTACCTTCTCTCTTCGCAATTTTAGATGACTTTTTCATTACTAAGTATCGATGATAACCATCCACAATTTCATAGTAGTCTTTCTCTTTCACATAATAACAAACAATTGGCATCGTATAACCATCAGCTAAAATTGATTGTTCTAATAATTTTAATTCAGTTTTTCGCCATTGTGGCTAGCTTATGTATAGTATTTCGGCAAAAATAGCTATACAAATACTATATTTGTATGGTATACATAGATTATACACACATGCGAAAGGAAGTTTTCTATGGACATTTTAGTTCGGAAGATTGATTCAAAAATTATTTCAGAAATAGATAGACGTTGCCAAGAACTTACAAACAAAACTGGTAATAAATGGAGCCGTAATACGTACCTAAAAATTCTAATCGAAAACGATTTTGACCATGCACTTATGAATTATAGAAAAGATCAATTCGATTTATTACTCGAAAAATTTATCGCTATTCAAGCAAAAAATACTGAAACACTGAATGACTACGTTCATACAAACAACCAACTCATTGAAACACTTATCGGAGGAATATAACATGAGAAAAACTTCTGTTCAAAAACACGTTACCCTTTATCCCAGTCACGTAGACGTTTTAGATTCCATTATCGAAAGAAACCCAGATATCAACAATTACTCGGAAGCCATTCGTTTTTTATGTATGAGTTATGACCCTGATACCAACACGACCACTACCAGCAACCAAGCCAAACTAAATGCTATGGGAAAAGAAATTTCTATCATGACCGAAATTGTCGCAGAATTCGCTGATTTATATTTAAAAGACACAGGCGTACTTATTGGCACAAATTCTAAAGTGTATCAAGAAGTGAAAGAAAAAATTGAAAAGCAGCTTAATCCCTCCCAACGAAATCAACCAAAGAATCGTCAAAAAGAAACGAGTCAAACATTCACTTCTAAAAATTTCGACCCAACCAACTTTCTAAAAAGATAAGATAAGAAAATAAACCAAGACATTAAAAATTTCCTGGTTTATTTTCTTAGATGGGCTTCCCATCTTAATAGCAACATTTGCAACAAGATAGTACCCAATGAATGAAAAAAACGATATTTCAGAGAAAATGTAACAGAAAAAAACAAAAAATAATCATAAATACATGATTTGAAGTTATAAAAAAAGCTGTTCGTAAGAGCAGCTAAACAAAATTAATGATGAAAAAGCAACACGCTCGTAAAGCACTGCCAAGCATAACTAATCCCCTAAAAATAACAAGCTAAAAAAATGACCGGTCGAAAATCACAAAATCAGCGGCTGAAGCGGTTGGTAGAGGGGCAACTTGGTAGTATGTACATTATGTCTACTAACCTGTTAAATAACACTTTTTATCCTTAAATTTTTATCCTTATAGCAAAAAAAAAAAAAATATAATAATAATTTTTGTATTATACTTTGACAAAAGAACTGAAAAGGATGATTTATACATGAAATGTAAAAAAATAATTACAACGCTAATGCTTTCTACATCTATTCTAGGAACATTAACACCGATGGTACCTACTTTAGCAGCAGAAAAT
>NZ_JAAKDW010000032.1 GCF_011038845.1 Enterococcus sp. ZJ1622 | reverse complement strand
TCATCGACATAGGTGATACCTAAGGTTTCTAACCCGATTTCTTGATTAGATGAATCTTTAAACGGCGCAACTGTCGCGACTAGATCCCAATCTTGGCGGGCTGCATCAGAATCCGTAACTGATTTGGCTTTCGTTCCTCTAAAATCAGTGATGCCGATTTCCCAATCTTTGTCTTCTCTTGCAATCAGTTGTTCATTGAGATCCGTTGATAATTTTGTGGCATTAAATCGTAATTCTTGTGGGACATCTTTGAAACTTAATCCCCCATTCTCTATCACACGGTTGGCAGTAGTTGAACGGCTATCTGGTAAGACCATATCACCATTGATCAGTTCCAAATTAGCATCATAATCCAGTTCATATCGGAAGGTTGGCGCTGTGGAGACCGTTGTATTGTTCCATGGCGTTCCTTTCCACGTGATTTTGTACTGATTGCCATAGGTAAGATCAGGTAAAACATAACTGTAAGTATTGAGATCATTTATTGACTCTTCTTTCGTTAATTGTATAGTTGATGTTGAAAGTACGTTACCCAGTTCATCCTGCTCTTCAACCATGATTTTTTCGTCCAAGTCCAGTGTTTCTGCTGTACTTATTTTTCCAGTAATCATTTTAGCAATTCTTCCTTGAGTAGATTGATTTGTGTGTTTTATTGTCCAACACAAATTGTCTGGTTTGCCAATAACCATTGGAGATTGTTTATCAAAATAGATACCTAAATCGGCAGTCTGATCCCAAACATAAGTACCTGGTTCTGTCCCGTTATAACGATTAATAAATTCAGAAGATGATCCATATCGTATCTTGTTTGTTATACAGATCCAACGATTATCAGGTAAACCAAGATCTTTCCCAGTAAAATCAATATTTTCCCCTAGTAATATAGATCTTAAATCAGAACAATTATAAAACATGCTTTGAACATCATCAGTAGAATTAATTATCCAGTCACTAATATCAATTGATTTTAAATTAAAACATGAAATAAACATATCTTTAAAAGAAGTAACTTTTGCTACATTCCATTGACCTACATCTATATTATTTAATTTATTACAATCACCGAATAAACGACACATGTCTGTTACTTGACTTGTATCCCAGCTACCAACATCTAAATTTGTTAAATTTGTGCAATTCTGGAACATATATGACATATCCGTTATTTGACTTGTATTCCATTCGCTTACATTTAATGTTGTTAAGTTACTACAATTATAGAACATATTTTTCATAGTAGAAACTTGACTGATATTCCAACCACTTACATCTAAATGTGCGAGATTTCTACAGTCAAAAAACATAGATCGCATATTTTTAACTTTGCTGACTTCCCAATTGCTTACATTTAAACTATTAAGACTATTACAATATTGGAACATGATAAACATATTTTCTACTTTACTAACATCCCACATGCTGACATCTATACTTGTTAGATTATTACACCCATTGAACATACCTTGCATAATAGTAACTTGACTTGTGTTCCATCCCTTTACATCTAAATTTGTTAAACTATTACAATTTTGAAACATCATTGACATATCAGTAACTTGGCTTGTGTCCCATTCACTCACATCTAAGTAAGTTAAATTTTCACATCCATTGAACATGTATTTCATGTTCATAACATTACTTGTATCTATTTTTCCATTGATTTCTTGCAGGTTAGTTAATGCCAAATTCTCATCATAATCAGAGAACAAATAATTACTATTTTGAGGAGCAACAACATTACCTACGAAATCAATCTTCAAAATTTCTTTTGCATTGACTTCACCTTTATTCCAAGGAGTATTACCTCCCAAGTCACCTGAAAATACAGTCAATATTCCTGTATTTTCATCAAATGTATAAGGAGAAGTTCCCCAAGCTTTAGTCTCAGATCTGATAAATATACCAGTTTGACTTCCTTTATAATTGTCCAAAAATTCTTGACTGCTTGGGTAAAATATATCAATATTTTTTCCCTTCCAAGAACTTTCTATTAACTCTACATTAGTCTCAAGTAGTGTATTCCTCCCCAACACTAATTCGTTTAGATTATCACAATTTTTAAAAGCACCTTGCATATTAGTTACTGAAGTAGTATCCCAACTATTTAAGTTGAGTTTTTTGAGATTATTACAATCTTCAAACACAAAAGACATGTCCTTGACGAATTTCGTGTCCCAAGTACCCATATCCAAACTGGTTAAGTTGTAACAATTTTTGAACATGAATGACATATCTTCTACTTGACTAGTATGCCAATTATTAATTTCCAACTTAGTTAGACTATTGCAATCAATGAAAGTACCGTACAAATTAGTGGTTTGATTAATGTTTAAATTACCAGTTATTTCATTTAAATTTATAAGGCATTTATTCCTATCCTCTGAAGAAAATAGATAGCTACTGTTCCTAGGAGCTACTACTTCTCCTATTAAATTAATTTTCTTTATGTCTGATGCGATTATTTCTTCATTATTCCATGGAGATTCTTTATACTCACCAAGCAGCCCACTTTGTATTGTTAAAGTTCCACTAGAAACATCAAAATCCCATATTGCACTTCCCCATTTTCCAATGACTCTATCTGTCGTATCTATATTTTCTTCTTCCGTTGAATTTTCTTTTATAGCAACTTCTTTGTTTTTCTTCTGAATCCCATTTGCTAACGCGTTTAAAGTTGGTTTCTGGTCCACTACTGATTTTTCTACTTTTCCTTGTACAGCCTCAGCTTGTACTATATTTTTTTGTATGTGTGGAACAACTGAAAAAATACTCACTGTCAAAAGCCCTGTTGAAAGTAGCATAGGTAAAATCTTGTCCTTCATTCTATTAACTCCTTTTTCAAATAAGTGACTCAGTCATTTTTTGTATTGACAAGGAAATGAAACCAATCAGTATTGACAGATCCCGACTATTTTCACCTATTTTCATAATTATTTATAATCTTAATTTGTTATTTTTTCATAAGAATAGTTTATACCTATCATTTTATATATTAACAAAAGTGTATAAAACAAAAGATCAAAATAGCCAATATAAAAACCAACAAAATGATTCTATCAACTTATTTTAATAATATGAGACTTGCTTCCTTTTTTCTGATCTTCAATTCATCTTTTCGAAAATTTAGTTACTTATAGTAGTATGTTAGTAACCCATCCACCCGTGAAGACGGGTGGCTTTTTAATACCCATAGAAGGGGTCGACACTCGCTGCCCCTTAAAAGGGGCTTTTTAAAAGACCGCCAACTGCTCATCTTCGCTCACTTACTTCTCTTTATTTTTTAAATGGATCTACGTACTCTCTTTTACTTATACTATCTCGAATGCGATCATCGGCTTATTGTTCACGGATGTATTTTTCAATTGTCTTTTGATTCAATCCGACTGTACTCACATAGTATCCCTTCGACCAAAAGGATTTATTTCCGTATTTATATTTGAGATTTGCGTGCTGCTCGTGGATTAGTACCGCACTACGACCTTTCAGATACCCCATAAAACTGGATATACTTATTTTTGGTGGTACTCGAACAAGCATGTGAATATGATCTGGCATTGCATGTGCTTCTATGATTTCCACATCTTTCATTTCACACAACTTCCTAAGTATTTTTCCAATATCTTTTCGTAATTGCCCATAGATTACTTTTCGTCGATATTTTGGTGTAAACACAATATGATACTTACAATTCCAACGAGTATGTGCTAAACTTTTATCGTCATTTGACATGAAAAAACTCCTTTCGATCTGATGAGGGTTGGTAGCCACTCACTAGTATATCGAAAGGAGTTTTTATCGCTAAAGCTACTTCTTCCACGCGTAGAAACGCGCGGTTTTCTTGTTTCGCACGCTTTGCGCACGAAACTGACTGAAGTCATTAATAAAAAAACGGCTCTATAATTTCTAGGACTGATAGAATTTTCTGTCGGTCCTAGATTTTTTTGTAAAAAAACAAACAGACATACAAAAATTCCGATAGAATAGAGTCGTCTAAAGCATCAATCTGAAAGGAAGTTTTTGTATGTCCATCTCTCATTCTATCAAAGAACTCTTCACTATTAAAGATAAAAATATTGAAATTAATTCTTTTCAAGAAACTATTTATAAGAACAAGAAAGCCATCGTAATCGAAGGGAATTTGGTTCGGACCTTTAGACATTGCCCATTTTGTAAAGAATCTGCGAAGCAGATCGTCAAAAACGGCAAGAAGATTTCAATGGTTCTCTTAAATCGCAGTGGAAATAAGCAAACCTACTTGCGACTAAGAAAGCAACGTTATCACTGCCGAGCATGCGGGAAATATTTTACTGCTCATACGTATCTTGTCGCTCCTTCATGTTTTATTTCGAAACAAGTCCATTACACAATATTAGAAGAGTTGACCGAGCGTCAAGCGTTAAAGACAATTGCGAAACGTTGTG
>NZ_JAAKDW010000031.1 GCF_011038845.1 Enterococcus sp. ZJ1622 | reverse complement strand
CTCTTCGTCAAATTTACGTGGTGATTTTCTGTTATTTACCATATTAAAAAGTCCTTTCAAAATTTGTGTCTATTTATTTAAGAGTATACCAAAAAAATGTGTCCACTTTATTAGGATACATGCAAAATGACTTAAATCTAGACTTTGTAAGCTACTGCAATAAGCGAACATGGCGTCCATATTCGTCACTTGACTCGTATCTAATTTTTCTAGACCACTAATTTCTTTTAAGTTTTGTAGAAAATTGAGCATATCAGAGGAGAATAAGTACTGACTTTCTTTTGGTGCAACGACCTTGCCAAATAATTCGATTTTTTGAATTGAATCACCCTTTATATACGACGTGCTTGTATTCCATGGAGAATCTTTGTAAGTTCCGAGTGTGCCAGAATAAATGGTCATCGTTCCTGTCGTTTCATCAAAGGTATAGGGTGACGTTCCCCAATACTTCATACCAGTGGTTCTTATGAAGGTATCGGGTTGGCTACCATCGTATTTAACCATAAAGTCATTACTTGTTGCATATGGAACTCCTGTATTTTTTCCTAACCAAGTTCCATCTGGTAAATGAACTGTATCATTAAAAACGGATTTTTCCCCTAGGGTTAATTCTTTCAGATTACTAGTGTCAAGAAACATATCAGTCATAACCGTTACGTTGCTTGTGTCAAAACTACTTAGATCTAAACTTTGTAAGCTACTACATTCACAGAACATCCATCCCATATCTGTCACTTGGCTCGTGTCGAAGTTACTTACATCTACACTTTGTAAGTTACTGCAAGAAGCGAACATATTTTCCATAGTTGTCACTTGACTAGTGTCGAAACTACTCATATTTATGTTTTGTAGATTACTACAACCACTAAACATGGTGTACATACTTGTCACTTGTTTCGTATTGAAGTTACTTAAATCTAAGCTTTGTAAGCTACTACATTTATTGAACATCTCGCCCATATCCGTCACTTGGCTCGTGTCAAAGCTACTTAGATCTAGACTTTGTAAGTTACTACATTCATAGAACATAGCCATCATATTCGTCACTTGGCTCGTATCGAAACTACTTAGATCTAGACTTTGTAAACTACTACAACCACTGAATAAATCATACATATCCTTTACATTACTTGTATCGAGATTGGTCAATCCATTGATTTCTTTAAGATTAGAAAGACGATTCCCTACTGCATCAGCACTAAATAATCGTCTACTGTCTTCTGGTGCAACCACTTTACCTACCAAGTCAATCTTCTGAATCTTCTCAGCAGATACTTCACCTTTTACCCATGGTTGTTGGCCATTTTCACCTAGGTTTCCACCATAAACGGTCATCGTTCCTGTCGATTCATCAAAGATATAAGGCGCCGTTCCCCAATATCGAACATTATCGATTTTTAGAAATGTATCCGGTTGGCTACCATCGTAGTTATTCATAAAATCGGCACTCGTTGCATATGAAACTCCAGTATTTTTTCCTAGCCAAGTTCCATCTGGTAAATTAACGGTATCATCGAAAAAGGATTTTTCTCCCAATGTTATCTCATTTAGATTACTACAACTATCGAACATAGTGTTCATACTCGTCACTTGACTCATATCGAAGTTACTTAAATCTAGACTTTGCAAGTTGCTACAGCTATGAAACATCTCATTCATACTAGTCACATTGCTGGTATCAAAACTGCTCACATCTAAGGTTGTCAGACTACTACAGCTATAAAACATTGCAAACATATCTGTCACATTACTTGTATTAAAATGACTTACATCCAAATTCTTTAAACTACTACAGTGGGCGAACATACTATACATTTTAGTTACGTGACTCGTATCAAGATTTTCCATTCCTGTAATTTCATTTAAATTAAAAAGTCTGTTTTTCAGCATATACGCACTAAATAGACAAGAGCTATCTGCCGGTGCAACTACGTCCCCAATCAATTCAATTTTCTTGATTTGATCTGGTGAAACTTCACCTTTAGACCATGGTTGTTGCCAATGGTCGCCTAGCGTTCCCGCATAGATGGTCATCGTTCCTGTCGTTTCATCAAATGTATAGGGTGAAGTTCCCCAAGTCCCACTACTCTTGGTGTCTTTCGATTTCCCCTCTTGTTTCCTGGCATCTTGATCCTGAGATACGTCTGCAGATTCCACACTCTGACTTGTTGAGGTCTCTTCCTTTGAACGACCTGTTTCGGTCCTGGTGCTACTCTCTTCTGTAGCTGATGGTTCTTGCTCTTCTTGTAAAGAAGCGGCTTGAACGACGATTTGCGGTAGTTGTGGCGTAACTGGAAAAACATTTGTAGCTATGATACTTGTCGTAGCAAGCAACCGCAACATTTTATGATTCTTACTCACTCATTTACCTCCATTTCTATGAAACTAGCTAATGGTTATCAGCTCCTATACTTTATTGAGCTAAGTATAGGGAAAGAATCATTAGCCCTCGTTTTATTTATGGTCTATTGAAAGAAAACCGAAAGTCATCCCCAAGACAGCTTCCGGTTTCTTTGATTATTCATAAACTATTAGTTCATAGATTAAGGTCGAGTTGGATCTGCAGTTAATGTATACGTTACTGTTGTTTTATATTGATCAGTATTCTTAACAGTTGAGTTTGGCACATTTAATTGTACACCGTTCGTTGTATCATCTGCTTGTAATTGACCCAAACCAATTGAGTGGACCCCAATTCCTGTAGTAGCATCTGCAGAAGCAATCTCTTGATCTGTATCATTTAAGACGATTTCTCCGCCAGATACAGCTGGTGCCCCAACTTGACCATTCCCAGAGAATAAGTTGCTAAGTTTTAATTCTGCCCCAGTTAATTCATTTCCATTTGAATCTTTGAAAGCATCATCTTGTTTAGCTGTTAGTGACCAACCTTTACGATCTGTTCCACGAGAATCTTTTACAGAAACAAATGGTGTAATTTTGGTACCATCCTTCATTTCATCTGCTTTCGCATGGAAAGTTGTCTCAGTTTTTTTATGTGTCCCAAAGTCTAATTTGGATGCGTAAGTAATCATTAATTCTCCACCATTTGGATTAACTGGATCTGTTGGATCTACTGGATTAGTTGGATCACCTGGATCTACCGGATTAACTGGAGTATCATCTTTATCGAATTGAATAATTGCATCTGTTTTAGCTGTTGTTGCATCTGTATAATCTGCAGCAAATACACTTCCTCCACTAGACAATGTAGTTGCCAATAGCGCTCCACACATTAATAAGTTTTTCATTTTCACAAAAATCACCTCTATAATTTTTTGTACTTCTTTAGTACAATGAAATTATAATGGTAAATCTACTTCCAAAAAGTTCATTATAGCTATTTAAAAAACTCTGTTTTTGATATGATTATACAAGTAGTAACAACAAATTTAGTTATCTAATATAGTTTCTATTTGTAAAAAATCTTTATTACCTAGATTAGTATCAATAATATAAAATATATTATTGTTTTCTAATGTTTTCAGTTGACCATCTGTAATACAAATATCTGCTTTATTTTCATCAAAAGTCTCCTCAATTAAGTACTTTTCTTTAAAATGTTGAGTTATATTACCAAGTATTGTTTGTTCTGTAGTTCTACCAGAAGATACCGATACCAATATTTTCATTTTTTTTAAGAAAAAATTACGAAGAGCTTGAAAATGTATCATGCAGTATGTTTCTAGTAAAAAGCTCTCACTATAGATTATCTGTGGAAACTTGTCTTTAAGATCGGAAATAATTATATTTAAATTCTTAAAGATTTCAGGATAGTTTTGGGCCATTTTTTCTTTATAATAAAAGCTGTCTGAAGAAGTAATTAAAACTTTTGATGGAACAATGAAAGCTTTACTGTGACACATCACTAATTCCAAAAACAATAAAGGATGTTTTTTCTCTAAATTTTCAAGTTTATATTTTTTCTCCACATTTTTAAATAAGTACTTCGTTATCTCAAAAGCAAATAAATCTTTTTCTCCATATACTTCTTTTAATACAATCAATTTTTCCACATTAGTTTTAACGTAATTTAGTGAAAAACTACTTATAACAAAAAAATAATAGTGGAATTCGGACTCTGGACAATATAATTGTGGAAAACTTCTATACCATTCTTCCTTGCAAATCTCAAACATGTCATTGCCTTCAGTCAATTGATAAAATTCTTTTTTGTAATCAATAATATGTGCTTTTTTTACCCTTATTCTTGATATTGCTAATAAGTAATAAATTTGCTCATAACTAACTTGGGAACACCAAATTTCTAGTCTCATTGATACTCGTTCACTATTTTCAATTAACTTAGCTTTATCTACATTACTAAAAGGCCAATGTCTACCTTTAAAAATTTCCCAGTAATATTTAAAAAGAAATCCTCTAATATTTTGTTCGTCTCCGACAAAACGATTATTTCTTATAGCTATATTAGAATCCTTTAGTATCTCGTTTATAAAAGCAATTTTTCTTCTAATAGATGCTAAACTAATAAAATTTTTATACGCAAACTGATCTAACGAAACAATACTTTCATTTAATAAAGACGTGATTAATTTGAAGGTTAAAGAATTACTATAAATCTTTTGAATCAAATCGGCTATATATATACTACTTGAACAGTTAAATAAAACTCCTTTATTTTGAACAATTTCAATATAAATATGCTTATCTTCTTCAATTTTACTTTGTAATGATTTTATTATTTTATTGACAGTAACTCTGCTTAAATTCATATGCTCGCCTATCTCCTCCGAGGTTAGCCAACGGTTTGAATTTTTACCTAAATATTTTAAAATTTCTACTTCTTGATTTTCAGCTTTATGTAGATATTTCATTATTAAACTCCTTTGCCTCTTGATACAGCTAAACCCATAAAATAATTACTTCATATAAATACTAAAATAGATTTTGTTAAATATTTAACAATAGATTTTCATAAGTATAAGATTAACATTTAATACCAGTTAATAAGATCAAAAAAAGCAATTAATAATGCATGATATTGATACTCACAACCTATTTTTATATTATTTTTCTATAAAAGAATTAGGGAATCAGTAAGGCTCTATAATTTCTAGGACTGATAGAATTTTCTGTCGGTCCTAGATTTTTTTGTAAAAAAAAACAGACATACAAAAATTCCGATAGAATAGAGTCGTCTAAAACATCAATCTGAAAGGAAGTTTTTGTATGTCCATCTCTCATTCTATCAAAGAGCTCTTCACTATTAAAGATAAAAATATTGAAATTAATTCTTTTCAAGAAACTATTTATAAGAACAAGAAAGCCATCGTAATCGAAGGAAATTTGGTTCGGACCTTTAGACATTGTCCATTTTGTAAAGAATCTGCGAAGCAGATCGTCAAAAACGGCAAGAAGATTTCAATGGTTCTCTTAAATCACAGTGGAAATAAGCAAACCTACTTGAGGCTAAGAAAGCAACGTTATCACTGCCGAGCATGCGGGAAATATTTTACTGCTCATACGTATCTTGTCGCTCCTTCATGTTTTATTTCGAAACAAGTTCATTACACAATATTAGAAGAGTTGACCGAGCGT
>NZ_JAAKDW010000030.1 GCF_011038845.1 Enterococcus sp. ZJ1622 | reverse complement strand
AAAAAGAATAGTTATATTGATTATTTTAATTCTTTTCTGTCTTTTAGGAGGAATTTTTGCTTGGTTCTTTATTTCATCTCCATCAGAAGATGTTTTAAAAGAAGACACGAATGCAGTAGGATATAATCCTAATTTAAAAAAACCAAAAGATTTTACTTCTCATCAGGTAGCACTACCAGGTTTTTCAGAAATACAGGTAAAAGAAGGGGACAAAATGGCACACGTGGCATTAGCAAATCCTTCATTTAATAAAGTGTATTTTAAATATATTGTCACATTTAATGAGACAGGAGAGATTCTGCTGGAAACCGATTTGATTGCTCCAGGTAAAGCAATCAAGGAAATGCCTTTACCTAAAAATTTATCTGTAGGAAAACATACAGTGACTATTGCAATCAAAACGTATGATATGAAGACAAAAGCTGCACTGAATGGTGGTTCCAACCAAACTCCTTTAATTGTTGAAAGTAAGTGATTGATAATAGAAGAAAGGAATAACTTATGCGGTTCAAATGTTTATCCATTTTACTGCTTAGTTGTGTCATATTCAATTTATTGACTATCCATGTTCAAGCTGAAGAGGCTGGCACAGGAAAGGTTCAAGTAGAATATCTTCCAAATCAAGTAGTAAAAGAGACCGGAGTCGTTGAATCTTTACCAGATTATTTTTTTTTGTGAACGTTCAAAAGAATAATTTTTATCCTCAAACAAATGAACAGGACAATAACTTGTTAGTTGCATTGGGGGTAGGATTAATTATCAGTGCTTTAGTTAGTTTAAGGAAGTATAGCATAGATGATTAAAATAAGTATAGATAACTCGGGGGAGTTAACTTTGATTCAAAAACAGCAAGAGATCGATTTTTTGTTTTCCAAAGCAAGATAGAAAAGCTCGAAAACGCTACTTCTTTTTACGGGATTTGAGTTTATTTTATGCAAAGCTTTTTGTGTTTTTTAAGCTTTATCAGTTCTAAAATTAACCAGTCCATCGAGCAAATTATGAATACTATATTTCAAGCGCTTTGCACATAGCTATGGGCAAGGGGAGGGAAAAGAAATGAGAAAAATTATTTCTTCATTATTAGTGTGGGTAATGATTGTACAAAATATAATGATTGGTGGCATGAGCGTATCCGCCTCAAGTACGCAAGAGACGGATATTCCAAACAGTGGAACTTCTGTGCTTAAACAAAAAGACAGTTCCATTTTAGCGAAAATAAATGAAGCTCCCACAGTGAATAGTCAAGGAGGAAGTACTCAAGAAAGTACTCTTCAAAGTGCAAAAGATAAGACTAATCAAAAAAATAGTCAATCTTCATCTAGTATTAGTGAAGGATCTATGCAGAAAACAAATGATTCTAAGAAATTGCCAGATAAATCTGTGAAGGTAAGCGCGCGGGGTTGGAACTACGAGACAATTGGAAACGCCCTTTTCTTACTGCAGTATGTAGGAGTTGATAAAAACGTGACGATCCCAACCTCGAAAGATCTAGGAGAAGACGACAAAGAGGTCATTATTAGTACAGAACTACTAAATACGATCGCATACGATGCTAGAAGTATAAGGACTTCTAATAATGGACATAGGATTTTCTTGAACGGCGAAGCTAAGTTAGTGTTTACTGGAAATACCTCTTTAAAACAAGTTGTTTTCACTAATTTGGATGCGTTGAATGTAACGAATATGGCCAGTATGTTTGAGGGCTGTAGCGGATTAACAAGTGTAGATCTAAGTAGTTTTAATACAGCAAATGTAACGAATATGGCCAGTATGTTTGATGGCTGTAGCAATTTAACAAGTGTAAATCTAAGTAGTTTTAATACAGCAAATGTAAGGTATATGAACCATATGTTTAATAACTGTAGCAATTTAACAAGTGTAAATCTAAGTAGTTTTAATACAGAAAATGTAACGGATATGAACCATATGTTTAGTAACTGTAGCAATTTAACAAGTGTAAATCTAAGTAGTTTTAATACAGCAAATGTAAGGTATATGAACCATATGTTTAGTAACTGTAGCAATTTAACAAGTGTAAATCTAAGTAGTTTTAATACAGCAAATGTAACGGATATGAACCATATGTTTAGTAACTGTAGCAATTTAACAAGTGTAAATCTAAGTAGTTTTAATACAGCAAATGTAACGGATATGAACCAAATGTTTTATACTTATGTGGACCCAATACCGTTACTAATAAAGACAACCGATGAAAAGCTAAAAAAATATGGGTATGAGTCTGATAATCGTAGAAAGTTTGGTATATTAAAAATAGATTCAAAATACGGAAATTTCAATGGACAAGCCACAAGAAGTCTATTTGATTACACAATCGATCAGGATCTAACTGAAACATTAATCAACCAGAAATTAGAGGAAGCTAAAAAAAGTATAACATTTGAAAAAGGGGTAACATTTCAGCGATGGAATCCTGAAGCAGCATACAAGACGTTATTAGCAAAAGCTAATGGAGCGTATGAAGTAGAAATTTTCTATCAAAGTAAGGATTGGCTATTTAGTAAAAATGGCAATATTATCACCTTGGAAGATTATGTAGGAAGTAGTCAAGATGTAGTCATTCCTACAGCAACAGATTTAGAATATAACGGACTGCAGGTGCAAATTAGTTCAGAGGTGTTAAAAGATGCCGCAGTCAATGCTCGAAGTCTCAAGACTTCTGAGAATGGGGATAAAATTGTGGTATCGAGTAGGTCTTTAGGTAATGTTTTTGATGGAAAGAAAACTCTAGAAGAAGTTTCTCTCAAGAATCTTGATACATCGAATGTAGAAGATATGACAATGATGTTTAGTGGTTGTGATCAAATGAAGAAATTAGATGTTAGTAATTTTAATGTGTCTAAGTCAACCCAAATGGGTGGAATGTTCCAGGGATGTAGTAGTTTAACGAGTTTAGACTTGAAAAATTGGGATGTGTCTAATGTAACAGATGTAAGTTACATGTTCAATTATTGTGTCCAAATAACAAGTTTAGATCTGAGTAATTGGAAGCTATCTAAAATAAAAACAATAAGGCAAATGTTTTACTCGAATAAAAAAACACCATTACTAATAAAGACAACAGATGAGAAGCTAAAAAACTATGATTATGCATTCGACAATCGTACAAAGTTTGGTACATTAAAAATTGATTCAAAAGCCGGAAATTTCAATGGACAAGCCACAAGAAGTCTATTTGATTACACAATCGATCAGGATCTAACTGAAACATTAATCAACCAGAAATTAGCCGAAGCTGAAAAAAGCATAACGTTTGAAAAGGGTGAAAAATTTATTCAGTGGAAGCCTGAAGCAACCTACAATACGTTATTAGCAAAAGCTAATGGAACGTATGAAGCAGAAGTTGATAAAACTTCAATAAGTTTAAAAAATACCTCAACAACAAAATATATCGGTGATATATATGAAGAAGCTGAATTAAGAGCGAATATTGCTAGTTTGACTGATATAGAAGGCGTAGATGTTTTAGCCCAAGATCGAGATAAAGTAACAATTACAGCAAAAAATCAATCGAATCAATCTGTCAAATTGAGTGATTTAACAAAAACAATAGGGAACTATGTAATCACATATAGTTATGGTAGTGAAAAAGTGGAGGAAAATTTAAGTGTAAAAGACTCTTATTACATGATAATTCCCAAAGGATATAGTTTTAATGATTCATTAACGAATCAAAAGTTAAATGGAACTATAAAGATGATGAGTATGAGTAATCCGGCAAAAGAATATTCGGGGGATCGAACCGTAAAAATGACAATTTCTTCTACTAAGAATTTTCTTTTTGATAATGGCGCAGAATATAAATTAACAAGTGAAGGGAAAGATTTAGCTAAGAAGGATAGTGTTGCTGAATTTCAATTAGGTAAGGGATATGCTTATTCCAAAGAGGTAAATGCTCAATTAATAAAGAAAGGAAATAAACAAATAGCTGTAGATAATCTTATTTTTTGTTGGAAATAACTGAAATGTTAGGAAGGATAAAAGTTGAAAAAAATTATTTTAATTAATACGATATTGCTAATGGGAATAGCAACATTAAGCCAAACTAATAGTATAATGGAAAATTTTGGAGGTGAAACAGTATATGCTGATACAACTGTGCTTGTTCCACGAGTATTTACAATATCAGATTCAGATTCTATATCATATATATCTTTTCGTGAAGGAAAGATAGCATTTTATGTAGAAAATGATCGCAATAAAAACCGACCTGGAGTAAATGTAACTATTAGAAAAGCTAATGGTAACATTGAGGGACCTTTTAATCCAAATACTCTTACTACCTTTCGTAATTATGTACCGCAAGGATCAGTATTAGAAGCTGGAGATAAGATAATTTTTAATTTTTTGGAAGATTTCCCTAAAGTTTGGGAAGGAAGTTTTACACATACAAAGGGAGTTGTTTTGCTTGAAGTTCAAAATGATGGGACTTTAGCAATGGGAACAGGAACAGGTACAGCACAAGTAACATACAACGTAAATACGATAACACCAGATGATCCAACAGCTAACCCAGATTTTACGGTATTGATTCCAACAGCGTATCAGTTGAGCGATCAACAAAAAGTTTCTTCTGGTGCACTTGCGTTAAAAGATGCCAAAGATTTGACAAAAAACTATGCAGGAGATAAAGCAGTCAAAGTAACGGTTGCTTCAGCGAAACACTTCCAATTTGACAACGGAGGAACCTATAAATTAGTCGATGGGAACAAAGCAGATATTCCAGCAGAGATTACATTAAACAAAACAAATGCTTCCTCTGTAGTAAATGCTTTATTGACAAAAGAAGGAACGAAAACAGCTTCTACAGATGTGTTGACTTTTAATTACACTGTAGCTCCTTAATAAAAAAGACGCCCAATAAGTTGCTAATTTGTTGGGCTTTTTTTTAAAGGAAGAGAACTGAGAGAAGGGGGGATTTAATATGGTTGAAATGATCATTATTGTATAGCCACCACTTTGTCCACTAGAATACGGCAATAAAAAATCTAGAAGTTGCTGAGCTGAACAAATGATACCTTTTACAGAAAAAGAGATTCAGAAGAGAAGATCAGGACTAGTTGTCTCACGTTATGAATTTAATCGTAAAACAATGTTTGCAGTCATTTGTCCAATTACTTCTACTATAAAAAAATTACCTACTCGATATACTCTGTCTGAAGATTGGGATACTAACAGACAAGTATTTATTTCACAATTGAAATCACTAGATTTCAAAGAAAGAAAACTAAAAAAATTGAGAGTTTACCCTTAAAAGATAGGGCCAAAATTAATCAAATTATTGAGTATATTTTTTGATTTGATTGAGATAACTAAAAAGTAAAAGAATATGATGCCATTTATTCTAATGATAGTAATGAGATTCAATAGCTGAATACATTGTTTGAAAGGATTTTGATATCTCTATTTCACGCGAATATATGCCAATTTCAAAACTTTATTTACTTTCTTGTAGATGATTAAAACCTAATTATGTATATATTCTAGAAATTTAAAATTCAAAAAGAAGAGTGGTCAAATTTTCTTAAATATATAATGTAATCATGATATTTCGATTTAACTTATAAAGTGAGTTAGGTGAAAATGATTGTTTGATGCATATCAAAAGGAGTTTTTTATCGCTAAAGCTATCTCATCCACGCGTAGAAACGCGAGTTTTTTTTGTTTCGTATGTTACGCGAACGAAACTGACTAAAGTCAATAATGAAAATGGAACTGAAGAATCAAGTCTGATTCTTCAGTTCCATAAATTATAGATCCATTGTAATTTATGGGTATAAAATGGTCATTTTTTAATTTTTGTATTGAAATATAATTTTTTTTTGAATTTTATGTAAAGAGTTAATATGGAATAAACAAAAATAAAAGTTTTATATTGTCTAAAAAAGTAATCTATAAATAAAGAAGTGGGGGAGCTATATTGAATCGTGATAAATATATTGAAAAAATTTTTAATTGGAAAAAAAGTGAATCAGGCTATTTTTTGAAGAAACAACCACATATTTTAGAGATACCTTCACAAAAATTTTTTTGTATTACAGGAATAGGGGATCCAAATAAAGAGGAGTTTCAAAGGAAAGTAGCTAGTTTGTATGCTTGGAGTTATGCTATTCGTATGGCACCGAAGAAAGGTTGGGATATTCCTAATTACTTTCCTTATGTAGTCTATCCCTTAGAAGGAGAATGGGGGATTCAAAAAAAATATTTAAAAGAAAAAAAGCCATTGAAAGAACATTATGCGTATCGAATTATGATCAAGCAACCTAAATTTGTTACAAAAGAAATTGCGAAAGAAGCTTTAATACGAATAAAGAAAAAAATACCTGAAGATTTAGTTGAAGCATTAACATTTATGACAATCGATGAAGGAACAGTCGCTCAGGTTCTTCACGTTGGTTCGTATGATGATGAGCCGAAAACTTTTCAATTACTAGAAAGTTTTGTCACTGAAAAGGGGTATAAACGTGTTACAAAAGAACACAAAGAAATTTATCTTAGTAATCCAGAACGAACAGTTCCTGAAAAGTTAAAAACAATCTTGCGAGTAAAAGTTGTGAAAGAATCCTAACCCGTAAATTTTTTATTAGTAGTTGAATTTTTTTGGTGAATAGATTGAGATAGACGTAATGGAGGAACGAACAAGGTGAACCATCGGCGATTGTTGAAAAAGAAGAAAGAAGGAGGAATTATTTTTTTCAGCTGTTTAAGTGGATGGCTGATGTGGTTAGATGAACACAAACGACAAGAATTTTCTGAAGCTAATCAAATTTTATTCCATAATCAAAAAATTTTTGAAAAAGATGGGAAAATTTATACTGACTTGAATCGTTTAATGAATGGAAAAATATTATTTGTGGATTACTTGAGAAAACGGAAAGTCAGCTTAGTTAATTATAAAAAGTAATAGAGAAGGAGAAAGAGGAAATGGTACAACGATCAGAACTGAAACAACAAGCTAAAGATAGTTTACGAGGGCGGTGGCGACAAGCTATATTATTAAATTTTCTTCCAACATTGATTGATATTATAGTTATTTTGTTTCTTGCAATACCGATAATTTTATTTATTACAAATCATGTTAATGATACAATTTTGACACAAAAGGCAACAAATTTTGGTAGTGGAGGAAGTTCCGGTGGAGGGATTATTTCCGGAATTGTCAATGCATTGTTTATGAGTGGGATTTCTTGGACCTATTTAGATGTTTTACGTGGATGCAAAACAAAAATTAAGCCTTTCAAAGATGCTTTCCGTGGATTTGAGGGAGTGTTTATTGGTGGTATAATTTTATTAGCATTGTTGACGACGATTTTTATTAGTTTATGGGGATTATTATTAATCATTCCAGGTATCGTTAAATTTTATTCTTATTCGCAAACTTACTTTATTTATTATGATAAAGTAACAAAAACTGGCAAAAAACTAAAAGTCTTAGATACAATCACTATGAGTCGAAGACTGATGGATGGTCATAAATGGCAATTATTTATGTTAGATTTGTCTTTTATTGGTTGGCATATTTTAGCAATAGTTACTTTAGGGATTGGTTATTTATGGTTAAATCCATATATAGCAGCAACCAAAGCCGCTTTTTATGAAGCGTTACCTAAAAATGGAATGATTGATTACTGAGAAAAATTTTGTTTCTTCTTTATAAAAAGTTATATATAAAACAAAAAAATTTAAAGAGGAATCTATTTTTTAGTATAAGATATGAATGTTGTTGCATGACTAGGTTTTATGAAATTCGATTACTCCAATTCTTTTGTGTATGTAACTGCATTTTACTATTTGTTTCTTATTACACTCAACTGTTGTTATGGAAAATGGACAGGAGCTTTTATCTTTTATAATCTCGGTACAATTTTTTTAGCTCTTTTTGATTATAAATGTGATTTAGAAATTGTATTATTATTGTTAAAATAAGAGTGTCAGTTGAAAATTATATTGATTTGACATTTTGAAAAGTTCGCGCATTAAAAGCATTTTTGTGTGCAAAAATAAAAAGTGATAATAAAAAATAGAAGGGAACCTTTTTTTAATCGGCTCTTTGTCAAATCGGACTGATAAAGAGCCAACTTTTTGGGGTCACTACATTAAGCCACTCCTTTTTGTCTCGTGAAGTACATTTACTTACGAAAAAATTTGTTTGAATAATTTATTGAACATTCGTTAAAACTAATTGATTATTTTGCATAGTATAAGTGTAGGTATAACCTGTTTTTCCAAGTTTTGTTTTTAAATTATCGTTATCACTTGTCC
>NZ_JAAKDW010000002.1 GCF_011038845.1 Enterococcus sp. ZJ1622 | reverse complement strand
ACACGATGCTTACGTTTGCTGCCATGAATTTAAAAAAACTAGCCACATGGCTATGGAAAACAAAAAAGCCTATGGCTTTTTATTTCAAATTTCTACAAAGACTACCAAAAAGGAGTTGGCAATTAAGCCACTCCTTTTTGTCTACAGTCTGGAAAAAACAGTCTCTACTGCTTTTCTTTGTCTAGTAAGTAATCGATGGGCTATCTTCCCTAATTTATCCATGTTTTTTCGGCTCTATAATTTCTAGAACTGATAGAATTTTCTGTCGGTCCTAGATTTTTTTGTAAAAAAACAAACAGACATACAAAAATTCCGATAGAATAGAGTCGTCTAAAACATCAATCTGAAAGGAAGTTTTTGTATGTCCATCTCTCATTCTATCAAAGAGCTCTTCACTATTAAAGATAAAAATATTGAAATTAATTCTTTTCAAGAAACTATTTATAAGAACAAGAAAGCCATCGTAATGGAAGGAAATTTGGTTCGGACCTTTAGACATTGTCCATTTTGTAAAGAATCTGCGAAGCAGATCGTCAAAAACGGCAAGAAGATTTCAATGGTTCTCTTAAATCGCAGTGGAAATAAGCAAACCTACTTGCGACTAAGAAAGCAACGTTATCACTGCCGAGCATGCGGGAAATATTTTACTGCTCATACGTATCTTGTCGCTCCTTCATGTTTTATTTCGAAACAAGTTCATTACACAATATTAGAAGAGTTGACCGAGCGTCAAGCGTTAAAGACAATTGCGAAACGTTGTGATCTTTCAGTGACGACCGTTCAGCGGACATTATCTGCTCTATCGGCAACAATGCGGCAGAAACTGGACTATTTACCTCATTGTTTACTATTCGACGAGTTTCGCTCTCTTTCAACTTCCTATGGGAAGTTCTCCTTTTCTTGTATGGATGGAGAGACAGGGAAACTCTTTGACATCTTGCCCAGCCGGAGAAAAAAAGATTTGGTTGCTTATTTCATGCGTTTTACAAGAAAAGCTCGTATGGGGGTTCGCTACATTGTCACAGATATGAATGCCCCTTATTTTTCATTAGTCAAAGAGTGCTTTCCAAATGCACAAATTATCATTGATCGCTTCCATATTGTGCAACACTTGAACAAGTTTTTCGAGCTGGATCAAAAAGACGCTTCACAAGCCAAGTACTATCGACAATTGAAATCTTTGCATAAATTACTTCTAAAATCAGAAGATGAGTTGGATTACACTACATTCAAGAAATGGCAGAATTTTCAATGGCGCTATTTAACAGAAAGTGAAGTAGTTGACCGTCTACTTTCAATCTCTTTTGAACTTAAAACGGCTTATCAGTATTATCAAAAGCTGCTTAGCGCTTATCACGAGAAACAACCAGCTACTTTTTTCCAGCTACTTCGAGAAATGCCCAAAGAAGTTCCCTCGGAACTTCACCACATCAAAAAAGCCTTTTTCAGATATGAAAAAGGGATTCAGCTAGCGTTTTCGAAAAAGTATTCTAACGCAAAATTAGAGAATCTTCACACGCATATCAAAACGTTAAAACAAATCGCTTATGGATTTCGCAGTTTCACCAATATGCGCTTGCGGATTTTTCTAATCAACAGGTTAATCAGCTACACATAAAAAAACATCAAAGCTAGTAACTTTTACTAACTTTGATGTTCATAGATGACCTTATCAGTCCGATTTGACAAAGAGCCATCAGTAATTACTGACTCCCTAATTCTCAATATTTAATTATATTTATAAAAAACATTTTCTAATTTATTAATTTGTGATTTCATTTCTTCTTTATCTTCAAAATAAATACTTATTAATTCTAATAACCTTCTGCATAGTAAAATTTCACTTGAACTGATATTTAAAATATTTTTTTTCAAAATTATTATCGGAACCTTAGGATAATATATAAAGAATTTTTCAGATGAACTACTAGATATAATTAAATCAATTTTTTCTTGTTTCACCTCAAATAATTCACTTGTACCAAATATTCTTAATTTATATTGATCACCAAAAAAATTGTTCAACATATTTTTAGCTAAGTCTTCTCGTCTTTTTTCTAGTGGTTCATCGAAATAGATTGTTATTTCTTTCTCTAGTAAGTTCAACGGAAAAAGTTCAGAAAAAATGTACATATATTGATTTAAAATTAAATATTTTTGATTGAATAACGAAAAATTCAACATTTCTCTCAATTCAATAAAAATCTGATCCATTAAGTTATTCAATTGTTTATAAGTTTTTAAAGTCTGATCAACATCCTTTTCAATCAATGGAGTATCTTGGAATAAAAAAGCTCGATAATGAATAGAAAATGCAGCAACAAAAATATTCTTTACTTTTTGTTTATCTATATCTGACAATTTTAAATGCATTTTCTTCAAAAATAATTTAAAAAAGGCCTCAGTTGCCTGATAGATAACCGTTTTTTTTTCTTTATGGAGCTCAATAACAAAAAGTGCTAATTTTTGATTTTCAAAAATATTAGCTCCTGTTTGTAATCGACTAATATTAAAATGTATCTCATCCTCTGAGCGAATTCCTTCAGAAAAAAATAAATTATAAATGTTTGTCGACATTCTTGAAGTAACAATTTCATTTATTTCCTTTATTTTTTTCCATTCATCTTGATTTCCTAATTCTATTTTCTCATTATGAGAATAGCGAATAATTCCTATTGCATAATTATATGATATTTTATTTTTTAGTATGATTGAGACTGGATAGTTTAAACTTTTAGACACTTTATCAATAAAACTAAATATTTTTGTTTGATCAATGTTTAAAAAAGGCCATTTTACTCCTCTATATAATTGCCAATAGAATATAGAACCAAATAATCGTATGCTTTTTTCATTACCTTTGAAAAAATAAATTCCTTAGAATTTCTAAATAAATATCTTTATTCTTCATAAATTGTCACCTTTCTTATTTTAGGATTGATCGTTCATAGTCTAATAAGTGAGTGCTAATTTTATTTAATTGCTAAAACTGTTTTTGGATCAATCAATTGAGATTGATTTAAACTATTATTTAAACAAATTTCAAAATGTAAATGTGGCCCTGTACTATTTCCTGTCGAACCAACATAACCAATAATTTGTCCTTGCTCGACTTTATCACCAATTTTCACTTGATATTCTTGTTGGTGTGCGTACAATGCTGTTGTACCATCTTCATGCTCGATGGCTACATAATTTCCCCAAGATGAATGAAACTCAGCTTTGATAACGGTACCTGCTTTACTAGCATAAATTGGTTCCCCTTGTGCAGCCGCAAAGTCCAATCCTCGGTGGAACTCTCCGTCACGATCGCCAAATGGACTAGAAATCGTATAGTTTTTTACAGGTACGATATAACCTTTTTGACTTAATTCTGGTCCAGCTACTTCCTTATCATAGTCTGTTAAATGATAGGCCTCAATCAAAGCATTTAACTTCTCATCATACTGGATATCAGTGGCGTAACGCCCCGTCAAAAACTCTGTTGCCTCTTGATAGGTTTTGGTATTGCTTTTCCATACACCACTATAATAATTACTATTGCCTATTAAGCCTTCTTTAAGAAGTTTCACATAGTCATTTAGGCTGTCTTCATAAGTTTCATACCGCTTGAAAGTTGCTTGAGTAGTGTAAAATGTGCCATTTCCAAAGTCTTCTTGTGTTGCAAAAGAAACGCTCTTTCCATTATGTGTTCCTTTAATTCCAAATAAATTATAATTTGGTGCTTGGGCTAACTCACTCTGACCACTAGCTGATTCTATGATCGCTTGCGCAATCATAATTGAAGCATACAAATCATTTTCTTGTCCTACTTTACGAGCAGACTCCCCAATTTTGCGAACGAAGCTTTCTACAGATTCATCTTTTTCAAAATGAATCGTCCCTTTGTCAGCTTTCTTGCTATAACGAATAACCTCTTCAATCGGAGAAGTTGTTTCTTGATGATAGTCTGTTGATTCTTCTTGACTTGCTATTGCAGGTCTAGGGACTTGTTGCGTTTCTGAAACCACTGGCTGAGACATTGAAGCAGTTATTTCTTGTGATTCACTTGTTGCAGTTGATTCAGAAGTTTCTGTCGTTGTTTCTTCTTGCGTACTTGAAGAATCAGTAGAAATACTTGGTTCTTCACTTGATGGTGTTTCTGAAGGTTTTGATTCTTCTTGATTCGTATTATCTTGTTGACTGGAATCCGTTGGTTTACTTGATTCTGAGTCAGTTTGTGGCTGGTCTGTCGTTGAATCAGTTGTATCGTCTGTTGTTTCAGTAGTCGACTGACTGCTATTGTCAGCCGGAGAATTATCTGCCGAAGTTTCTGTTTGTGTCGTACTCGTTGCACTATCATTGCTTGTTGTATCTTCTGTTTCCGCTATTAAATTATCTGTTGGATTTGGTAGATAATCATTTTTATCTTTTTGTGTTTCTTGGATTCTTTTTTCATCATCCTGAAATAAAAGTTGTTCTTCTGCTAAAGCTTGTGTAGGTGCCGATAAACATATTTGTGATAACAACAATATTGAAGCAACTTTCGATATATTTGTTTTTTTCAATAGTATCTTCCTTTTCTGCTTATTTAATAAAAAATTTATTCAACACAAAAAATAAGGGATTTTTCTTTCTTTTCATTTAACTTTAACCCCATCTTTTCGTGATTAAACGTTTTATAATCACTCTCCACTAAATTTATTAGCTCAGTACCATAAATTTTTAGTTCGTTTTGTAACGAAAGTATTTCTTCAACAATTGATAATCTTGAATCAATTCCCAGAATATAGGGCAAAGAATGCCAGAAGTTTTCAGGACTGATATCCTGTATTATGTGTACAAAGTATTGATGTAACTCTTCTATATATGATAGAGCTTGAAAATCATTTAACCGAGTTAATTCATTTTTTATATACTGGCATCGATTATTAAATTGTTCCTGATAAATAAAAGCATCCTTATTCTTTAATTGTTCCATATAATATATAATGATCCTCTCTATTTTATCTTACTTATCGTAAAATTATTACGATCCTTAAAGTATACGATCTTTTGTAATTATAAATGTGTTTTTTCATAAATTAACCTCACTTTTTTATATTAATAAGTATCAATAATGATAATTTATAATTTTAACTTAATTCAGGAAGAAGTAGCTGCACACTACATGTTCAAATGGCTTGATTGTCAAGAAAGACATTCAGCCTACTCTAGGATTCTATAATATAGAAACCTAAAAAACCCCCATCAGCCTGCACGCTGACGGGGGTTACTGATATAATGAAATACTTCTTTGTCATCTGTAATTATAGCATAAACCTTAGCGAAGCTGTTAAACCCATTGTTAGTCGTCGTTTTTTCATATTGTTCAAGGATAGTAGTACTCTTGGACTGGCGAACGATTGATCAACATGAGCACGGCTTTCTGTGGCTTTTTTTACTTTCTAATAATTGGAACTTATCAACCACAACTTCTGTCATCACATCCACCCACTGTCCTTGTTGGTTTTCATAACTCCGTGTTTAAAACCGCTCATCACACCAATCAAGTTCCCATTTGATTCTTAAATTTGCGGTTAATAGCTAGTGTATTATTGGCTTCTGATGTATCACTCGCTTTATAACCTAAAATAGGATTTTTTATTAATCAATCCTAATAATGTTATACGACGTTATGTTTAAATTCTAAACGGATATCCACGGCGATTTTTTATTTCAATCGTGCTTATTCTAATAGTTTCTTAGTTTGTCACGTTAATTACCCTTAACTTAATAAGAAATTTAGTAACTATTTATATTTATAATTGAAATTTTTTCTATAGTTTCCTGGTGTCATTTTGCAATATGCTTTAAATCGTTTAAAGAAAAAGGTTTTGTCCGAATAGCCTACTTCTCTGATAATTGTTTGAATTGAAAGGTTTGTCTGTTCTAAATATCTTTTTGCTTGCTCTAAACGATAATAAGTTAACCAATCAGAATAACTTTTCCCAGTTTGTTTTTTGATCATTGCAGATAAATAATTCGGGTGGAAATGAAATTGATGTGCAACATTTGTCAAAGTTGCTATACGCACATTGTTTGAAATATATCCTAAAATCTCTTTAATCAGCACACCAGCTGATATATTTGAATCTTGTAACAATAAACATTTTTCAGACATTTGGCTAATTTCGACAATCAACAAAATAAAAGCAGATTTTGTCACTTTATTATTAAAATATCGCATTTTTACTACTTGTTTGAGTAAAAGTAATACATAAAAATGAACATCATCCCATTCATTAAATTGATAAACACAGTAATGACTAAAGATCTCCGTGTCTTCTGTGATACTTTCAACAAAAAATCGATAAAGCATCGGCTCTTCAATCATCTGGTTTAACAAGCTATCTGAAAAATACTCAGGTTTAAAATAAAAACTGACGACCATTGTATCTTTAGTATTTTCTTTATAATCAATTTCAGTCCATTTGTTAGCTAAAATCAAGCATCCTTTCTCATAGGTCATTTTTTTACCATCTAAATAAATATTAATGCTACCACTCAATACATAGAGTATACGTATATAGGGTGCGGGATATGTTAGAACTTCTGAAATATTTTGACATACGAGCGCCGCAATATGTCGATTGGGATTCTGTTGAAATGCTGCGATTTCTTCAATCATTCCTTCTTCGCTTTTAATATAGCAATCCAATGTTTCTAGATAATTAAAAAAATGTGAAAATTGATTTTCTGTAAACTGATACATTATTTTTCCACCTATATCTTAAAATAAACTACTTTTATCATTATATGTCTCCTATATCTTTTTTGCAAAGAGTCTTTATAATATCACTTAGGAACTGATTGTGAAAAAATGAACTAATTATAAAATGGAGGAAATGGTTTATGACAAACACAATAAAAAAAGCTATGCCAAGTACTAAAGCAATTACTCTTGCAGCCATTGTAGCAAATATCATATGGGGAACCCCGTTTAAACTGATTAAAGTTATGAATGATGAAATGGGTATATCAAAAGAAGCTTTTGGAAATGACTATTCAGGGCAAGTTCTTACCACTATAAGTATTCGATTTTTTATTGCCGGTATAATGACACTACTTTTCGCTACGTTTATTCGTCAAAATATATTTAAAGTGAATAAAGTACAGTGGCAAGAAGTAGTTGTAATGGGATTACTTTCAACTACAGCTGCTTATTTCTTTTTCAACATTGGTAACGTCAATATAAGTTCAACAATCAATTCGACGATTTTAGCGCAATCAACGATTTTTTTTGCCGCTATTTTTGCTCACTTTGCTTATAAAAATGATAAACTTTCTTTTGCTAAAGTGCTTGGATTGATTATTGGCTTTGCTGGATTAATTATCTCTCAACTAACAGGTGGAACTAATCTTAATGATATGTTTACTTTTTCTATGACAGGAGAAGGTTTCATGCTGATCTATGGATTACTTGCCGCACTTGCAACTATGTTAGCAAAAAAAATAGGATCAACTTTGAATTCATTTGTTATGACTGGCTGGAATTTGATTATTGGTTCGATTTTCCTTTATCTCATTGGTTTTTGCATGGGCGGACGTTTAATGACGATCAACTGGACTGCAACTGGTATTATCCTACTTATCATCTTAGCAGCTGCTTCTGCTATCCCTTTTAGTTTATGGTATTGGGCAGCTCAATATGGCAATCTTAGTGAAATTACTGTATATAAGTTTATTATGCCAATTTCTGGAAGTATTCTCGCTGTTTTTTTAGGTGAAAAATTTACGATTTCATTGGCTACTGGCTTAGTATTAGTCTGTCTTTCAATCGTTTTGATCAATCGTCCACCAAAATATTTACAAGCAAGATCAACTAAAGAATATAAAGCTGTAGATCAAGTGGAAACGGATCTTCAGCAACCTTAAATTCTAATTAATGGAGGAAATAACTATGAAAATTGGATTTATTGGAACAGGGAATATGGCATCAGCCATAATTAAAGGAATTATTAAAAAACAATTTATAAACGCAAGTGATATATACTTATTTGATGTCATGACTGAAAAAGTGACACAATTCGCAAAGGAAATTGGAGCAAATGTTTGTAGCTCTAACAAAGAATTAGTTACAACTGTGGATGCACTCGTTCTAGCCGTCAAACCGATCATTATAGAAAAAGTATTAACTGAAACAAAAGATGATATTTTAAGAAACAAACCATTGATTATTTCAATTGCTGCGGGTACTCCTATTGAAAAACTACAAGAGTTTTTAAAAACTGAAGAAAAAATTCCCATTGTCCGAGTAATGCCTAATGTAAATGCAATGATTGGTGAAGGTGCGGCTGCTGTTTGCGGTAATTCATGCACCTCAGAAGAGCAACTTGCTTACGTAGTAAGAATGTTTGAAGCTATCGGTCGAGCATGGCGATTAGAGGAAAAAGATTTTTCAAACTTTACTGCATTAGCCGGAAGTTCACCCGCGTATGCTTATCTTTTTGTTGATAGTATTGCTCGTGCTGGAGTAAAAAATGGATTACCAAAAGAGCTTTCAAATCAAATCGTAGCACAAGCTATTCTAGGTAGCGCAAAGATGATTCTTGAAAGCAATGAAAATCCGTGGACATTAATTGATCGTGTATGTTCCCCTGGAGGTACTACTGTAGCTGGTTTGATTGCCTTAGAAAATGAATCTTTTATATCTACTGTGATCAAAGGGATCGATGCAACAATTGAAAAAGATATCGAACTCAATAAAAAATAGTTATTTGAGTATTTAACTAAATAAAAACAATATAAAGTATGTAACCCAGTCAAATTAGTTTACATGCTTTTTCAATATTTTAGTACTTTTTTGATCAATGCCTAATTACAATGAATTTGTTGCAAAACAAAGATCATTTTAATTACCCTTGAGCAACTTCACAATAGGACATATCACTTGTTTGATATAACTCTATCGCATCTAGCTTAAATTGAACAGAATATTTTTGATTTTGACGCTTTCTTACTAGACCCTCTTCACCAAATACTTGATAGGCATTAATCCGCTTCAATTGTGACGGAGCCTTAATGGAATACTTCTTTGACAGATAATCACTTCCGCCTTTGCCATCCAAATAATCTTGAACGATCTTTAATTTAAGTTCAAAAGTATATTTAACCATAAAAAATACCGACCTCCAAAAGTTAGATTTTTTGGTCTAACTTTTGGGGGGCGGTACAAAAAACTGTAAATTGTTGCCCCTTTTTCTTAATCAAAAATACACCAAATAGAAATCATTAATATAAAAAAACAGACAATAAAAAAAGAACCCTTGATTTCCAAGGGTTCTTTCTCTGTCTGATAACGATGATTAACGACGGATTTCTTTGATACGAGCAGCTTTTCCGTGTAATGCACGTAGGTAGTACAATTTTGCACGACGTACTTTACCGTAACGAACTACTTCGATTTTTGCAACACGTGGTGTGTGCAATGGGAATGTACGTTCAACGCCCACTCCGTTAGAAACTTTACGTACTGTGTAAGTTTCGCTGATTCCAGCACCACGGCGTTTGATGACAACACCTTCAAATAACTGGATACGTTCGCGTGTACCTTCGACAACTTTTGCATGGACGCGTACTGTGTCACCAGGACGGAATGCAGGGATGTCAGAACGTAATTGTTCTTTTGTTAATTCTTCGATTAATGGATTCATTGTTTTCTTCTCCTTATTCCAAACATTCTTATGAGCTTCCCTCACAGCGGAACATCGTAATAGTTAAGTGCTTTGCACTCACCATAAAATACTAACATACTATCAATTTGCTGTAAAGCAGTTTTTTAAGAAAAAAGAGTTACCTTGTCTCACTTTTCTGGTGCTTCTTGTTCTTCCTTGATTTCTTCAAGAAAATGCAGCATTTGCGGTGTCATTTCGATCGTTTCTAAAAGGTCAGGACGACGCTGATAGGTTCGGCGCAATGATTCTTTCAATTGCCATTCTTCGATCAGTTTATGGTTCCCATTCGTCAAAACTTCAGGTACTTTCATCCCTTTGTATTCCGCTGGACGCGTGTATTGAGGATGTTCCAGTAATCCGGTAGAATAAGAATCAGTTTGTGCAGAAGTCTGATTCCCTAAAACATCTGGAAGTAGACGTACTGTCGCATCGATCATCACCATCGCTCCAAGCTCACCGCCAGTCAAGACGTAATCGCCTAAAGAAACTTCATCGGTGACCAATGTGCGAATCCGTTCATCGTAACCTTCGTAATGGCCGCAGATGAACACTAGATGTTCTTCTTTAGAGAATTCTTCTGCCATCTTCTGATCGAATCGTTTTCCGGCAGGATCGAGCAGGATCACTCTTTTTTTGCTTTGCGGATGCGCTTTTTCGATTGCTTGGATGTTATCATAGATAGGTTGTACCTTTAATAACATTCCTGCACCTCCGCCATATGGATAGTCATCCACGGTTTGATGTTTATTATCGGAATAATCACGGAAATTAGAGATATTGATGTCCAGCAATCCCTTAGCTACTGCTTTTCCAATGATCGATTCTCCCATGGGCCCTTCGAACATCCGCGGAAACAAAGTCAATACATCAATCTTCATCGTCAATCAGTCCTTCTGGGATCTCTACATGGACGATTCCAGCATCCAAGTCGACTTCTTTCACGACAGAAGCGATATATGGCAGCAAGACGTCTTCTTTCTTCGGACGCTGTACGACCCAGACATCATTGGCTCCTGGTGATAAGATCTCTTTTACTTTACCAAGTTCTGATCCGTCTTCTTCAATGACTTTCAATCCGATGATTTCATGATAATAGAATTCATTTTCTTCTAATTCGACTGATTCGTCTTTCGATACTTTCAGTATGCCATCGCGATATTTCTCTACATCATTGATCGAAGGATGGCCTTCAAAACTCAGCAGATCGAAGTTCTTATGTTTACGGTGGCTTCTCACTGTCAGTTCGACAGGTGCTTTTCCTTCTTGGAACAAGGTCAGCACAGTTCCTTTTTTATAGCGTTCTTCCGGAAAATCTGTGGTAGAAATCACTCGGACTTCTCCTTTGATCCCTTGTGTGTTTACGATTTTTCCTACATTTAAGTATTCAGTCACCTTTTATCCCCATTTCTTTTTTGTCTATTCTATTTTAGCATGTGTCATAGGTCAATTCTAGCTTTCTTTTCTACTTTCTCTACTACGGGATTTTTCTCTAATTTTTAAGAAAAAAGACACATGACACTCGATTTCCAATATAAAAAACTGCCGACTGAAGCTAAGAGGATCTTTTTATCTGATATTGGTTCCGATTTTTTTTGCGAATAAAAAGAGACCGGGAACTTGCCCCAGTCTCGGATTTATTTATTTTCCCCGATCATCGATGATATTCAAACGTACTTTTTTAGGTGCGTTGATGCGTACACCGTAAACGATGGTGCGGATTGCTTTTGCAACACGCCCCTGTTTTCCGATGATACGACCGATATCTTCGGGTGCCACAGTCAGATTGTATTCATAAAAGTCTTTCGACTCAACGATATCCAGCTGGACTTGATCAGGATGAGTGACGAGCGGACGAACGATTGTTAAGACTAATTCGCTTAAATCTTTCATTCCCGATCACCTTATTTCTTTGAGAATTTAGCTTCGTGGTGTTTTTGCATAACGCCTTCTTTTGAAAGGATGTTACGAACAGTATCAGAAGGTTGCGCACCTTTTGACAACCAGTCAAGAACTAAATCTTCTTTTAAAACTACTTCTGCAGGGTCTTTCAAAGGGTTGTAAGTACCTACAGTTTCGATGAAACGTCCGTCACGAGGAGAACGTGAATCAGCTACGACGATACGGTAAAAAGGACTCTTTTTAGAACCCATACGTTTTAAACGGATTTTAACTGCCATTATTTATTTCCACCTCCATTGTTTTTATTCACAAGATGTAGTGTAACAGTTTTTTTTTACCCTGTAAAGCTTTTTTTCTTTACAGCTTGAATAAATTCGATTTTTCTACTATAAATTCGATTTTAGTTAGTTTGATTATACAGTTAATCAGAGGTTCCTTACTTCCAGATTCTCTATTTTTCTTTTTAGAATGGATGAAGCACAGATGATTAGCTAAAGTATCTCTTGCAAATACGAGCTATTTCGTCAACCAACAAGAAACTAAACATAGATGAGTGTTTTTATTTGCGCTGTTTACTTATTTTTTGTAAGATAAATGTAGATAGTTTGAAGGAGGAAATGCTTTATGACAAAGAAAATCGTTTTTTTTATCGGTAGTTTAAGAAAAGATTCATATAATAAAAAAGTAGCGGAAGCTTTTTCTAGCTTATTACCTGATGGATACGAAAGTGTTTTTGTAAAAATGGATGACCTTCCATTTTATAACGAGGATCTTGAAACACCTGAAAATGTTCCAGCAGAATGGACAAGATTCCGTAATGAAGTGAATGAATTGGATGGCGTGGTTTTCGTTACACCTGAATACAATCGTTCAGTTCCCGCTGTATTGAAAAATGCTTTAGACGTGGGCTCTCGTCCTTATGGCCACAGCGTGTGGGACAACAAACCAGGACTAGTTGTCACTGCTTCACCTGGTGGAATCGGTGGATTTGGTGCAAACCATCATCTACGTCAATCACTTGTTTTCCTGAATATCCCAACTTTGCAACAACCTGAAGCTTATATCGGCAACATAGCTAATTTAGTGGATGAAGAAGGACATATCGTTGAAGGAACAATGAGCTTCTTGCAAACGATCTTGGATGCCTATCTTGATTTTTCAAAAAAATTAAATGACTAATAAAAAGAGGTTGTGACAGAAGTGGGCAGCTTCAAGAAATAAGAAGGAATTTACGAAAATTGCTTCTCAAATTTTTGTGAAATTTCGGCTTATTTTCGAAGAAGCTACTTCTGGAACACCGTTTATTCGGAAAAAGAAGCTGTGACAAAAATCTTGTCACAGCTTCTTTTTAGTTTGCTTGACGTTTCCTGTAATGAAGTTCAATGAATTGGCCGAATCGGACAGTGTTGACCAATTCATAGCGTTCCTCATAGTCTCCTTCTTGGAATAAACGGATGCCTTTACCTAATAGTACAGGTGCTATCTGGATATACCATTCATCGATCAACTGGTTTTCTACTAATGGCTTGATCAGTTGCCCACCGCCTACGATCCAGATCCCTTTGCCTGACGTCTGACGTAGCTGCTTCAAAAATGAAACAGGATCTTCGTGGATCACCTCAGCATCAGGAAGCTGCAGTTCTTTGTTAGTTGAAAAGACATAATTGGTTTTTTCCGGATATAAAGCTTCCGTTTCTAAATATTTCTTAGCTTCTTCATAGGTTTTTCTTCCCATCACTGTTACATCGATCGTTTCATAAAAGGCTTCATAAGTCGTTCGTTCTCCTGTCGGTGTATCAAAGAGCCATTGCAGGCTGTGATCCTGTGCTGCTAGATAGCCATCCAAGCTCACTGCACCATAAAAAATGATTTTACGCATCTTTTTCATCCTCTCTGTCTATTTTTGCGTACGCTGCTACTTCTTTTTTTCGAAAACAGATATCTAAATGATCATTGATAATCCCTACTGCTTCTAAAAAAGCATAGATAGTCGTACTTCCGATGAATTTACATCCTTTTTTCTTCAATTCTTTTGCCACTCGATCAGAAAGAGGGCTGACAGTTGGGATCTCTGCAGGTGAATGATAAGAGATATCCACGACCTTCCCATTTGTAAAGGACCACAAAAAATCAGAGAAACTGCCGTGTTCCTTTTGAATCTGCAAAACTGCTCGTGCATTCTGGATCGCTGCTTCGATTTTTCTGCGGTTTCGGATGATGCCTTTGTTCTGCATCAATTCCTCGATTTTTTTCTGGTCATAAGCAGCGATTTTTTCGATTTCGAATCCATCATATGCTTCATCGAATGCGTCGCTTTTGTTCAAAATCGTCTGCCAGCTCAATCCAGCCTGATTGATATCCAGCATCAGTTTTCGAAAGAGTTTTTGATCGTCATATTCAGGCACGCCCCAGACAGTATCATGATACTCTTGCATGATGGTCGTTTGCCTGCTCCATGGACATCTTTCCATGTGCCTCACCTCTCTTTGGTTCGATTTTATCAGAAAAAATACCGATAAAACGAGGTTGCGACAGAAATTATCAGCTTCAAGAAAATAAGAAAAAATTTACGAAAATTGCTTTTCAAATTTTTATGAAATTTCGGCTTATTTTTCGAAGAAGCTACTTCTGGAACATCGTTTATTCGGAAAAAGGTACTGTGACAAGATTTTTGTCACAGTACCTTTCATCAAGTCTTATTTGCGTTTTTTCTTTTTCTTCTTGTTTTTCTTCATCATTCGGTTCATCGCCATTTTGCCTAGTTTGCCTTTGACTCCTGTTCCAAACATCTGATCCATGCCGGGGATATTCATATCGCCTTTCGACATTTGCTGCATCATTTTACGTGATTCTTTGAATTGTTTGATCATTCGGTTGACTTCGACCACACTATTCCCAGAGCCGGCAGCGATTCGGCGGCGGCGGCTTGGGTTCAACAGATCCGGATTTTCTCGTTCAGCCGGCGTCATCGAATAGACCATCGCTTTTTTTCGTTCGACATCTTTTGGATCAACTTTGACATTTTCGATTCCTGGTACTTGGTTCATTCCAGGGATCATTTTGATCAGATCCTCTAATGGGCCCATACCCATCACTTGGTCGAGCTGTTCGATGAAATCGTTGAAATCAAAGGAGTTCTCGCGCATTTTCTGTGCGAGCTCTTCTGCTTTTTTCTCATCGTAATCCTGCTGGGCTTTTTCGATCAGTGTCAGCATATCTCCCATGCCAAGGATACGGCTTGCCATACGATCCGGATGGAAAACTTCTAGATCTGTCAGTTTTTCTCCTGAACCGATGAATTTGATTGGGGCTCCTGTGACGGAACGAATGGATAGTGCTGCCCCGCCTCGAGTATCTCCGTCTAATTTGGTGATAACAACACCCGTGATGCCTAGTTGTTGATTGAAGCTGTCTGCTACGTTCACTGCATCTTGCCCTGTCATCGCATCGACAACCAGCAAGATCTCATTTGGCTGAGTCAGCTCTTTGATTTGTTTCAATTCATCCATCAATGTTTCATCGATGTGCAAACGACCGGCTGTATCGATCAGGACATAATCGTTTTTCTTTTCTTTCGCGAGTTCCATCCCTTGGCGGACGATTTCTACCGGACTGACTTCTGTCCCCATATCAAAAACAGGGACATCTAACTGCTGACCTAGTACTTTCAATTGGTCGATCGCCGCTGGTCGATACACGTCTCCTGCGATCAGGAGCGGACGTGCATTGGCGTTTTTCTTCAAGTAATTCGCCAGTTTCCCTGTGAAGGTCGTTTTCCCTGCCCCTTGAAGCCCTGCCATCATAATGACTGTCGGGATCTTCGGTGATTTATTCAATTCTGCAGTTTCTGACCCTAAAGTGATCGTCAATTCTTCATTTACGATTTTCACGATCTGCTGTGCGGGAGAAAGGCTGTCTAATACCTCTGCACCTACTGCACGCTCACGTACGCGCTTCGTAAAGTCTTTGACGACTTGCAAGTTGACATCGGCTTCTAGTAAAGCAAGGCGGATTTCCCGCATCATTTCTTTTACGTCAGCTTCTGAAACCTTTCCTTTTTTTCTCAGTTTTCCCATCGCCTGTTGCAGGCGCTCTGTTAAGCTTTCAAATGCCATAGTTTCTTCATTCCTTTTATTTATTCTTCAATTTCTTGAATCTGCTGTACATATTCAAGCAGCTTTTCATCTGTTGGGTAGTTTTCTTTTATATACGCAGTCATTTTTTCCAGCAACTGCTCACGAACGATATAGTCCGAGAATAAATGGAGTTTTTTTTCATAATCTTCCAAAATCCTGCTCGTTCGTTTGATATTGTCATAGACAGCTTGACGACTCACTTCATATTCTTCGGCGATTTCGCCTAGTGAAAAATCGTCTGCATAATACAATTCCATATAATTCATTTGCTTTTCTGTCAATAGCGTGGAATAAAATTCAAAGAGCGCGTTCATTCGATTTGTTTTCTCGATCTCCATCCTGCTCACCTCGTGTCTTCAGCCAGTCTTCATCAGAGAGTACCGTCATTCCATGCTGAAGAAAATAAGCTGTTGCAACACCGGCACCTTCCTTCAGATTCCCTGTAAAGCTTCCGTCATAGATTTCATTTGCACCGCATGAGGGACTTTTCGACTTTAGAATGACTAGCTCGACATCCCTTTCCCGAAGCTTGCGATACGCTTTGATCGCTCCGCTTTTATAGGCTTTTGTCACATCGTCTCCACTTTTGGTGATTACTTTGGCTTGATGGTTCCATACGTCGAATCCGTCCCCACCTACGATCTCTGCTGGGTCTCTGGGAATAGGCAATCCACCGATCACTTCCGGGCAGATCATGATCGCATCTCCTTGGGCAACTAGTTCTTCCAATTCTGGAACTGACTTCTTCTGACCGTCATAACGACATAAAATGCCGCCTAAACAAGCGCTGATACCGATCACTGTCCATTCTCCCCCTTTTGCAGCAAAGTGCCTCTCTATTATACCATTTATTTATTTAGTAAAATAGCCCCTCGTATGGATTCTATGCTAAAATAAAAAGGAATGAAACCTATAAAAGGAGAAATTATGAAAAAAATCTTAGTTGTTGATGACGAACCTTCAATCGTGACGCTACTGACCTTTAATCTGGAAAAAGAAGGCTATCAAGTGACAAGTGCATCTGATGGTCATGAAGGCTTGGAACTTGCCATGGAGCAGTCGTTCGATTTCATTATCCTTGATGTCATGCTTCCTTCGATGGACGGCATGGCGATCACCCAAAAACTGCGACAAGAAAAAATCGATACACCAATCCTGATGCTGACTGCTAAAGACGACCAAGTTGACCGCATCATCGGCTTGGAAATCGGTGCAGACGATTATCTGACCAAACCGTTCAGTCCTCGGGAAGTCCTTGCCCGAATGAAAGCGATCTTCCGCCGAATCGAACCTCGCAAGCAATCAAAAGAGGAAGCAGTACCGGAATATCTGTCGATTGGACAAATCACTGCTGACCTGACAAACTATCAAGTCACTGTCGATGAACGACCAATCGAACTGACGCCAAAAGAATTTGAATTACTGGTTTATTTCATGAAACGAAAAGACCGGGTGATCGATCGTGATACGTTGTTAGACCGCATCTGGAATTTTGATTTTATCGGACAAAGCAGGATCGTCGACGTCCACGTCAGCCACCT
Organism: Enterococcus sp. ZJ1622; assembly: GCF_011038845.1. Taxonomy (GTDB): domain Bacteria; phylum Bacillota; class Bacilli; order Lactobacillales; family Enterococcaceae; genus Enterococcus_B. The sequence goes on along the minus strand of NZ_JAAKDW010000002.1, from coordinate 274,367 downwards.
CCGGGAAAAAATCGAGAGAGATCCTAAACATCCTAAATACTTAGTGACTGTCAGAGGATTCGGTTACAAGTTCCAGGAGCCAAAAGGGTGAGAAAAATGAAATGGAAAAAAGGCTATGAACGTACTTTCTTCCTGCTCGTACTGCTTGGACTGTTCTTGGGGAGCTGGCAGCTGATCTCTCACTATTTCCAGCAGCAGATCATCGAACAGCAAGAAAGCTATCTGACAAAAAAAGCGCAGCTGCTCATTCGTCAGTTAGATGTCACTCATCTGAAAGCATCCCAAAATGAACAGGCTCTGACTGAATTCGTCCATCAATCCAATGAACGGATCACTTTGATGGATGCGTCAGGAAAAATCATCTTTGATACGAATGATGAAACATTGAATGAACATCGGGATTCACGTCCCGAGATCAAAGCAGTATTAGATGGAGGAAACTTAGGCAGCTCTTTGCGTAAAAGTACGACATTGAAAGAAGAACTGCTCTATGTCGCTCTTCCGATCAAAAAAAATGGTCAATTAGAAGCAATCGTCCGAATCGCTGAACCTACGAGTGGTTTTTTACCTCGTACCGATACATTCCGACGCTGGGTCTTTTTCTTCTTTCTTATTTTCTTTCTCATTTTATCCAGTATGATCTATTATTTCATTTGTCAACGGAACCAGCCTTTGAAAACTGTTTTGCCTGTTTTGAAAAAAATGGTCCGAGATCCCCAGCGAACAGAGATCATTATGCAAACACCCGACCAATGGGAAGAATTATACCAGACCATCAATGCCCTCGGCGAACAGATGAGTAAGATGTATCGTGCTTACACTACGACAGAAGAGCAGCTTTACACTTTGTTGAACGAGCTGATGATCGGCGTGTTCCTGATCAATCTCTCTGATTCACGGCTGCTTCTGCTCAATCCAAAGATGCAGATGCACTTGGGCGTAGTCGATTATCAGCCTGGGCATCACTATACGGAAGTCATCCAAGAACCTAAGCTGATCCAGCTGATCCATCAAGTGTCTCCTGAACAGCCGCTGATCCATCAAGAAATAACGATCACTCAAGGGCGCCAGACCTTAGACTTGAGCTTGCGTTATTTCAATAGTCCAGAAGGAACCGGTCAAATCTTGGGCGTTGCTTATGATTTGACAAAAGTGAGACGCTTGGAAAAATTACAAAAAGATTTTGTCGGAAATGTCTCTCACGAATTGAAGACGCCGGTTACTTCATTGATTGGTTTTACAGAGACGTTATTAGATGGGGCAAAAGATGATCCAGCGACATTGACTTCTTTTCTTGAAATCATGCAAAAAGATGCGATCCGATTAGATAAACTGATTCGAGAGATCATCCAGCTGTCAAAAGATGGCGAGAACTCTTACGAAACACAGACCATCAAGATCGAATCCTATTTTCAGCAAATCATCCAAAGCTATCAGCCAACTATCTCAAAAAAGGATTTGAAGATCCAGTTGATTGGCGAAGATGCCCCATTTACTACTCAGACGGATATTCTTTATCCGATCATCAAGAATCTGATCGAAAATGCGATTCAGTATTCTAAAAACACAGGAACGATCCTCATTCGTTATGAAGTAACTGATTCATTGACATTTTCTGTCCAGGATTTCGGGATCGGGATCGAAAAAGAAGACCAAGAACGGATATTCGAAAGATTCTATCGTGTAGATAAAGCACGAAGCCGTCATTCTGGCGGAACCGGCCTTGGACTTGCGATCGTCAAAGACTACGTCAAACTGCTACACGGGACGATCCAAGTAGAAAGCCATCCAGGTACTGGTTCGACTTTTACCGTAAACCTCCCGAAAATCTGATATCAATAAAACAAACGAAAACACCAGCGACTGGAAATCTTGAAAAAGATCGTCAGTCACTGGTGTTTATTCAGCAATACTCTTTTTGTTCCTTACTAGCAGAAATGACGAGTCGTCTATAATTAACGAATGACTACTGCGTATTTACGTGCATTGTAGATACTTTCAAAGGTGGAACGGTTCAGCCAGTAAGAGCCGCTTATCGGATCAGATACATGGACTTGATTGCTTCCCTTGTTATAGCCGTCCAATGTCACTGCATGATTGTTGTTCACCGCTGCGCCAAAGCTCCAATTCCCCCAACGTACAGGCTGGAAGTTGATTGTGACCCACGCGACGACTGGATTGCCGTTTTTCACCTCATTCAGTAATGTATCCATGGAACTTCCAGAGATGTTTTGGACATTTCCGTATTTTTGGCCCCACGTTGTCAGCGGTGCAGGGTAGATGGCTGAATAAGTCCAAGAATTTTCAACAAAAGGACTACCAACGAAGCCGTTGTTTGGATTGCCATTCGATGATTTAGGGATCGTATTCAAAAATTGGGTTAAGCTCCAATTCGTGATTTTTCCTTTGTACTGCAACGCTTGTAGAAGTGAAGCTCCTTCACAGCCACTAGGCGCCCCTAAAGCATACTGATCATAATTCTTCACTCCTAATAATTTATAATCATCTGTGCTTTGCTGGCCATTCCCAACCGCATACCAGCCGACACCTTCGTAATTCCATCCTTGTTTAGAGATGATGTTCTTCTCATTTTGATCCAATGTATAATGATGCCAGTTGACCCGTTTATTATATAAACGGCTGACAGCGATCCCGTTTGATCCAGTGTAAGAATACCAGCCGATCCCTTCATATTTCCAGCCGTATTTCGTGATATTGTCACGCTCGGCGGCGTTCAGCGTATAGAAATGCTCTCCATTGTAACGATTATACAGTCGGTACACAGGGCTCCCGCTTGTTGGTGCCTGCCAGCCGATCCCCTCATAGTTCCAGCCGAGCCTTCTTAGATTATCGCGTTCGCCAGTATCTTGGGTGTAAAAATGTTCACCGCTATGCGGATTATACAGTCGGTACATGGCAATCGTTCGTACAGCACTCCGAGCATATCTGCTTACCTGTCCTTGCTGCAGTTCTTCTTTTGGTGCTTGTGTAGCATCTGCTTCACCTTTTCCTGCTTTGTTTGGTGCCTCAAGGGTGATTTCTTCTCCATTGATCACGGCTTTTTGCGCTTGACTAGATGATGTGGTGTCAGTTCCTTGTTCGGATGAAATCATCTCCTGACTGACAGTCGTGCTGACTTCTTCTGACGCAACAGGAACAGCCCCCATCAATCCTACTATTATGGAACCACATACCAACAAACTCCCTTTTTTCATCGTGCCCTCCTCACTGTTCCCAAATATCTCTTACTCATGAACTGAAATTTGGAAACAATCAATGATTTCTTTCTATCACTTCTATGATAGCAGAAACCGTTGTTTTTTTTCATCTTTTGTACCAGATTCTCAAAGAAATCCTTTTTTGTCTCTTTTTTAGTTTCTCTTATTTCCCGAAAGGCATTCGATCGAACCATTCATGGAGTTTCTTTTTCATCGTCCCTTTTTTCCATTCCTGCTCAAACAAATGCTCGATCAGCAAAGTCAAATGTCTGAAAATCGACTCCGCGGAGAAGAACAATATGAAAAGTAGCAGTAGCGAAACGGCTGAGATAGCAGAAATCGAAAACAATTTATGCAAAAAGAGCACAGAGAACAAAATCCCGCCAGCACATAACGCCAGTATCTGTGTTCGAAACTTGTTCAATGGTTTGCAGATTTTATATAAAACCAAGAATCCAACTGCCACCAGTAACATCGTAGAAGCCGTTGAGATATCTGTTTTATTCAGCTTCAAGATTGCCCCGCAGACCACAAGAGAACTGACGACGATCATATCCGTCATGCCGCCGGGTATCGCTTTTTCCATCACGTTGAGGATGAATCTTCCTTTGATTCGTTTCTTGTTTTCTTCTAAGGCAAGCAGAAAAGATGGCAAGCCGATCGTAAACAAACTGATCAATGTGATCTGCGAAGGCTCTAGAGGATAGGTCAAAGCAAAGATCACAGAAAACAATGAAAGTAAAAAGGAAAAAATATTTTTCACTAAGAACAAGCTAGCGGAACGTTCGATATTATTTACCACACGCCGGCCTTCTGCTACTACTTCTGGCATTCGCGAAAAATCAGAATCCAGTAAAACGACTTGAGCCGCCTGCATCGCAGCGTCATTTCCTGATGCCATGGCAATACTGCAGTCAGCTTCTTTCATTGCCAGTATGTCATTGATCCCGTCGCCGGTCATTGCTACTGTATGTTGCTGTTTCAGCAAATGGACGAATTCTTTTTTCTGCTCAGGTTTGACACGTCCAAAAACGGTATAGCGTGCTAGTGCTTCCGTGTATTCTTCTTCGGATAAAGACGACACATCGATATACTGATCGGCATTTGCAATACCTGCTTCTTCTGCTACCGTCGCTACGGTAAGCGGATTGTCTCCAGAAATCACTTTGATCGAAACGCCTTGTTTTTCAAAATAAGCGAATGTTTCTTTTGCCTCTTTCCTGATAGGGTTGGCGATCAGAATATAGCCTAAAGGGGTAACAGGTTCAGTTAAGACTGGTTCAGCCAACTCGCCATGGTAGATACCAAAAACAAGCACCCGATACCCTTCTTCAGCAAAATGAGCAAATTCTTCTGCGTAGACATCAAAGTCCTCTCGTAACACCATCTCGGGTGCGCCCATAAGGTAGACCTGTCCAGAAAATGTCACACTGCTGAATTTTTGTACAGAAGAAAAAGGGATCACATGACTGTATTCTTGATGAGTCGATTGGGTAAAGTACGCTTTGACTGCTTCCATCGTGGCGTTATCACTAGCCATCGCTTGTGCGTAATCAGCGATCAGTTCTTCCAGCTTTCCTGATTCTTCGTATTTTTCCTGGTTCTTGGAAGGAATCAGCTTTTGCACGGACATCTCGTTTTCAGTGATCGTACCGGTTTTGTCAACACACAAGACATTCACTCGTGCCAGTGTTTCGATGCTTTTCATGTTATGGAGCAGGACTTTTTGCTTGGCCAATCTAGTCGCACTCAACGCTAACGCGATAGTAGTCAATAAATACAACCCTTCAGGAATCATCCCGATCAATGCTGCTTCCATTGCAACGATACTTTCTTTGATCGTATTTCCGTTATAAAAATAACTTTGGCTAAATAGTAATACACCAATCGGAAGAATGATGATCCCGATCCACTTGATCAATCGATTCAATGAAGCGATCATTTCAGATTGTTCAGCATTTCCCATCGTTTTCGCTTTGACGGTTAATTGGGAAATATAAGAATTATAGCCCACTTTATCTAATCGGACGTACGCTTTTCCTGAAACGACAAAACTGCCAGACATCAATGGATCTCCTGGCTCTTTTTCGATCTCGTCTGCTTCACCCGTCAATAACGCTTCGTTGACATGAAGCTGTCCTTTGATCACTATAGCATCAGCCGGTATCTGGTTTCCTGTTTCTAGAATAACGATATCATCCAATACCAGTTCATCTATCGGTATCGCAATTTCTTTGCCCGCACGTTGAACAGTCACTTGTGCTGCGTTCAAGACATTCAGTTCATCCAAGATTTTTTTGGAACGGATCTCTTGAAAAATCGCGATCCCGGTATTTGCTAAGATAACAGGAAGGAAGGTCAAGTTTTTGTAAGATTCTACCACACAAAGCAAGATAGCTAAGATCAGAAAGATCAGATTAAAGTACGTGAACGTATTCTCTATAATGATCTCTCGATTCGTTTTAAACGAGGGATTGACGACTTCATTCACGGCGCCTGATTCGATCCTTTCTTGGACTTGTTCTAGGGAAAGTCCTTCCTCAGGTGCAGGTGTATACCGCATGAGTTTGCTTGTAGGATCACTCTTTTTTTCTCTGTACGTTTGATTCGTTTTTTTCATCCGCATTTGGTTACCTCGATCTGTTCAGACATATTTCTTACTCTCCTTAGTATAGAATAAAAGGTCGAAGTCTTCCTTTGAAACAGCTTGCGCTTTTCTTTCATTACTGTCATCTTAATTGGAACAAAAAAAACCACGAAAATTCAAAGAGCAATTTCCGTGGGTTTTTCTGCTTATTTATCGATAGTGGGCACTTCTATTTCGATTTTGTCTTTCGATTTTCACATATAGTATGATCAGCGAAAAGAATGTTTTTATTTTATGTTCCCTTGCGCATCACGTTCGACTTTCATCATCGTGATCGGCAGATAACCTAATTCCTTGACTGGACCTTCTTGTACGTCATCTGTCATCATATAATCTAAGAATTTTTGTACATCTTCATCTGGTTCCCCGTTTGTATACATATGCTCATAAGACCAGATTTTCCAGCTGTTGTCAGCTACATTCTCTTCTTTCGGTTCGACTCCATCGATACTCAAAGCTTGTGTCGAATCATCCAAGTAAGAAAAAGCAAGATAGCTGATCGATCCTGGTGTCTGGCTGACAAGCTGGCGAACAGTCCCGGAAGAATCCTGTTCTTGTGACTGAACAGGTGTTGCACCATCCAATCCCCATTTTTCAAAGGTTGCTCTGGTCCCGCTGCCGTTTGCCCGGTTCACCACATTTATTTTCTGGTCTTTTCCGCCTAATTCTTTCCAATTCGTGATCTTCCCTGTAAATATGTCGATCAGTTCCTGTTTTGTGATATCTTTCACACCGGTCTCTTTATTGACTACTGGTGCCATTCCTACAACTGCGACTTTATGATCGACTAGTTTGTCTGCATCGATCCCGTCTTTTTCTTCAGCAAATACATCAGAGTTTCCGATTGTGACTGCTCCGGCTTCTACTTGGCTAAGCCCCGTTCCGCTGCCACCGCCTTGAACAGAGATCTGATAGTTAGGGTTTTCTTGGACAAAGCTTTCTTGTGCAGCATCTACCAGAGGCTGCAGAGCAGTAGAACCGACTGCAACGATTTTTACTTGGTCACTTGATCCTGAGGAACTGTTTTGAGCCGCAGAACCATCTGTACTTCCTGCTCCTGATCCGCATCCTGCGAAAAGAACGCTCATGATACCTAAAGAAAACAATACTTTTTTCATTTGAATACTCCTTTCTTATTTACAAGTAAAGTGTATCAAGCTACTGTAAATCCCTCGTATGGTTGCTGTAAATATCTAGTTAACTTATGTAAAATTCATGTAAACGTTTCGATTTGTCATTACATGAAATACACAATCGTTTATCTTCTAAAAAAGAAATAAAAAAAAGCCGTGCTTCAGCAACAGCTTTTTTGTGAGACAAAGGATTGGATTGTTCAGACTGGTTCTTCTTTTACCCAGATCTGAAAGAAAAAATAAAACAGCACAGCAAGTATAAATGAAGCAATCACCAAATAAAAGCTTGGTTTGATCGTCAAGAAATACATTGAGGTATACGCCGTGTCCTTCAGTCCGCTTTCGCTTAACCCGTTCGGACCGATGATGAGACGGGGAAGCATGGCAAATAAAGAAGTGAACATCAGCATACAGGAAAAAGAGAGCAGACGCCAATTGTAATGATCGATCAATGATTTCGGCAGTAGCAATGCGACACTGATCAGCAAATAAGACATGGTGAGAATAGGAAAATTTCTGGAAACGACTATCCCGCTCCCTTGGATTAGTCCTAAAATCTCCGCTCCTTGCACTACGGCATTTACCCAAGTGAAAGGTAATAGAAGGATCGGAAAAAACCAAAAAAACAGATAGATACGTTCGATTATTCTTTTTTTTCTCATCAACGTTCCCCCAAACTGCACTTTCATTCACCTTACTATACAATTTTCTCTCTGAAAAAATTAGGGGGATAGTCTTTTTTTTTAGAGATAAGGAAATGAGAGTTTATTCATTTATTCTACAAATCATAAAATTTGAATTGATTATCGTTTTTTTATTTTTAATAATGAAGTTATAGAACTATCTGATAGCAATTCTTAGGAGGTAATCAATCGTGTTGAATAATTATTTAAGAAAAGCTGCTTTCCTTATTTTTATCATACCATTCGTATATTTTGCGTTACTGCTCGACTTTCGTTACCATTCTGTTTTTGGGTTTATCTTTTTGATATTCCTAGCTCTTTTAGCTGGATTCATTTTTCAGTATACAAAACAGTTGTTATTTTTATTCATTGGAAATATCGTTTCAACGGTCACTTCTTATCTATCGTGTCTCAAATTCTCTGACTGGCATTTCTTCTATCAGCCCTTCAAACCGACCCAACTGATTTTGATTCTAGCTGTCATCTACTTGATTCCTCAAGCACTGGGAATTTTTTGGGCGGCAGTCTTCCTGCATCGAAAGCCAGACTCTGAACATATCGTTTGAGAGAATCTAGTGCGACATCTGATGTGCGAAAAAATAAGGTGGATATTCATCCGATTATTTTCAGAAAATCCCGTATTCCCTTTCGAGAAGCGTCGTTTTTATTTCATGTTTATCGAGTTTAAAAAAGGCTGGGATTTTTGTCCCAGCCTGCTGCTTGATATTTCTCTTTCTCATGAATACGTGGCTCATAGTTCGTGCAAAAAGATTTTTTTGATGATGATTTTGTCGAACAGTTGCGATTGACTGTCTTGTTCACCGATGATTTCGGCGATGATCGTGCGGTTTTGCGGTTTTCTTCGTAATTGATAATTGATCTTACCTGTTTTAGTCAATTCACTTAGCATATCGACAACGCCGCCAAATCCTGTTTTCTTCGTGATGAAGCCAAGAGCGACCATCCGTTCATCTAAATTCTTGGCAGAAATCGTTATACCAGTAATCAGCGAATGCTGGAGCGTCTGTGCCAGTTCGTCCATACCTTCTGCTGTTGCTGTGGATACGATAGACGCTGTTTTTTCAGAAAAGGCTTCAACAGGCTTGGGGCCTTCTTCCTTTTCTTTTTTCTCGGCTGCCAGCTGACGAAGGGTTTCTAACTCATGCAGTAATGTTTCATACTGTTCCTGCGTCAGCATCACTCCAGCTACTTTTTCTCGATTGAATATATACACACCTGTCCCTGCTTCTCTTGCTTGGGCAAATACATCCATCGGCGATCTTTTTACTTCGGTGATCGAAGATGTGGGAACCTCTAATTTCTTTAATTCCAATGGACTTCCTCCTTTACTAGTCGGTTTTATTATAGCATAGACTCGCCATTTTTCAGTTCTTTTCCTGAGAGTTTTATGCTTTTGTCGCTACCCAATGATCGATATCCGCTAATAATCGATCGACCCCGAAAGAAGCATGATATAAATAAGTTTTCTGGTTCTTATCATGATCCAGCGGGAAGAAATGATCAGTGATAATCAGTTGGGCATATTGCGGTGGCTTGTTTCTAGTACAGACATGGATCGAGGTGCGTTTCCTGTGACGAAGTGTCTTATCTAAAACAGAGGCCAATCTCCTTGCTTCTTCGTGATCGTAACGAAAGAAAAAGACGATTTTGATTTCTGGCGGATGCACTTCCAAATATCCTCGTTCCTGTAACGTTTTCAGTAACAATACGCCCCATTCTGCCGAAGGATGTGCTAAAGCCTGCTGGATCGCCAGCCGAAATTGATAGAGTTTATCTTTGAAGTTTGGTGAAGATTCTAGTTTTTTTTGATAACAATATACCTCTTCTTCTATCAAACGTTCATGGAGACCGATCGAATAACGCAGCCATTCTTGATAAAGCGCTCTGGTGATCTTTTTTTTATTGCTACTTTCAAATTCACTGTTCAGCCAGAACAACGAATCCAGTTTCTCGGTTACGATGGTCAGTTTTCGGTAGTCTTTCGTTTGCTCGATACGCTCCCAGCGCTTCTCGGTGATCAGGTTGCAGCACAGACGGACAATGCACAGATAATTCTTTTCTTTCAAAGAAAGTGCCTGTTCATCGCTGAAAAGCAACTCAGGAAACATGTCAGAAAAAGATGTACGGTTCCCGCCCACCATCTCGATCGGCGAAACATGTGTCCGCTGTTTCAAGAGCTGGATGAACCATTCAGAAAAAGACTGTTCGCTTTCATCTGCAAAAAAATGAGGAAAATCTTTTAGAAAGCAAAATAACAAGTACCTGATCTTTCTTTCCGAACCAAAAATCCGAGCCTTTTTATACGAAAAAGACAAATGATAGTCTCCAAGCCATTTCCTCAATCGTTCTTGTGTCGACCGGTCATATTCCTGATGGTAAGATTCATTTAAAATGAGATCTTTCAGTAATCCAAATGCCGGTGACTGTATTAAAAAATCGAAAAGAAGATATGGTTCACTATATCCTTGATGGTAGACGAGACGTACGTCTTTCTTATGTTGGATCACCTGTATCGGAAACTCTCCTTGTACTAGTCGTTTCAAGTGACGATCCACTGTCTTCGTGTCTATCTTCAGTTTTTCGGCTAGCTCAGCTTTTTTCCATGTCAGATCTTTCATCTGATTGATGAGCATAAACAAATTCTGCATGTTTTTCGATAATAATTTCTGCCATTTCATTTTTCCATCTCGCTCACTTTCTTGTTCTTTTTATACCGGTATCCTTCATTCCCGTGTCCTTTTACTCACACTTTTTGTTACATAAGTCTTCCTATATAGTAAATACGCAAAAAATATCATTTTATTTTAGCTAATAATTTATTTCACCATATTTTCATTTTCCTATTTTAAAATAAAAATAAAATGAGAAAGTGACTTTGCTTGTGAGAAACAACCCCATCATTTAAAATAAAGGAAACAACTTTTTTTATGAGAAGGTGATGTGAAAAATGGAAAATAAAATAGATTCGGCCAAACAGAAAATCGATCGATTAGTCCTAGAAATCGAAAAAGCGATCGTCGGCAAACGTGATACGATCCGTTTCATGCTCGTCGCGCTATTAGCAGATGGCCATGTACTGTTCGAAGACATCCCAGGTGTAGGAAAAACACTACTTGTAAAAGCATTAGCCAAAGCCATCCAAGGGGATTTCAGCCGTATCCAATGCACGCCTGATCTGCTTCCCGGAGACATTCTCGGTTTTTCTGTCTATAATTCTCAAAAAAAAGAATTCGAATTCCAGCCCGGACCTATTTTCACGACGATTCTCCTAGCTGACGAGATCAATCGGACAACGCCCCGTACCCAATCCGCTTTATTGGAAGCAATGGCAGAAAACCATGCGACGATCGATAACCATACATATCCATTAGACAAACATTTCTTTGTTTTAGCCACGCAGAATCCGATCGAATACGAAGGGACGTATCCATTGCCTGAAGCACAGCTAGACCGATTTTTATTTCGTTTAAAGATCGGTTACCCTTCCTATGAAGATGAACTGTCATTATTGCTCGATGAATACGAAGAAGTCTTGAGTACTCTAGAAATGATTTTGGATAGTAAAGACCTCGATGACATCAAATCGACTGTTTCGATGATCTATTTGGAGCCTAGCGTCGCAGAGTATGCCCTGCATTTGGTTGCAGCTACGAGAGCGCATGATGCGATCAAATTAGGAATCAGCCCTCGTGGCAGCCGTGCGTTTGTCCAAGCAGCAAAAGCATACGCCTTGAGCCAAGGAAGAGGGTTTGTCTCACCAAGAGATTTCCAAGAGATCTTGCCATTTGTTTTTTTACATCGTCTGATTTTCCATGATCCTTCGTTGAGTGAAGACGAAAGAAACAAGATCCTTCAGGCGATTGTTGCACAAATCCCTATTCCAGTGAGGTAGCCAATGACTAAAATAAAAGATTATTTCATTAATGCGGTATTGATTTTTGTTTATTTTATCGTTGTTTTCTTTGCTCTTGTCTTTAATAATGCGTTAGGCTGGTTCCTACTGACATTTTTCACACTTTATATCATTTGGAGTTTTGCTTCATTGACTTCACTTTTGAAAAATATTATCTTTGCTAGTTCGATTGTGCCCTTGGTACACCGACAGAAGAAAACCAAAGCAACTTTGCAGATAGCTAAACACGGATCATTCACATTGCCACTTCCCAGGCTACAAGTGGATTTCCCTGAAAATTTTGTTGAACCAAAAAAGGATCTTCTGATTTTGACTCGAAAAAAACAGGAGCTAGCCTTATATTGGAAGCCATTACAAAGAGGCTGTGAAACAAAGCTGACTTTACATCTGACTGCTTATGACTGTTTAGGCCTTTTCCGTAAAAGCTTCAGGAAAGAGATCGATTTTACGACGACGACGTTGCCGGGACTTCGGATGCAGCAAGCAGAAAAACTGCAAAGGATCTTACAAAAGAAACAGCAACTTGCTCACTGTCAGCGAGGAATGGATTTTCGGGAACATCGCCCTTATCGGCAGGGAGATGCGTTCAGTCGGATCAATTGGAAGCTTTCTGCCCGCCACCAAGAATGGCTGTACCGAGAATATGAATTTCAAAAAGAAGAAGCAGCTCCGCTGATTTGCTTTTGGGGAGCAGAAGGCCCGAAGTTCGAGCAGACGTTCGATGTGTATTTTTCCTTCTGGCGATTAATAAGTAAAGAAAACCCGGATCTCCTGCTTTTAGGAGATAGACCTTTTTATGGCAAGGATCCTTCTTTTACTGAATTTGCTACTTTTTCTCCGGGAAATGAGCTATTTTTCCCTGAATATCTTGAGAAACATCAAGCAAAGCATTTAGTGATTTTTGCTCCATCTGCTTCAGCTATGTTGTTACAGAATATCTCAGTTTTACAAAAACGAGCTTCTGTCTGTCTTGTTTATTTCGAAAAAGATGAGCTAGTGATCCGAGAAAAAGAGAAGATTGTGCCGATCTCTGGGGGTGAGCGGTTTGACGCTTGAGAAAAATAACTGGTTTCGCGGTCTTTTTTGCTTCTTGCTGCTGAGTATCGGAGCACCGGCATTCTTGTCTGCCAATCACTTTGCAGACAGTCTGCCGCTTATTTTGGTCACTGCAGCGATCTGTATGATCACCTGTCTTTTTCGTTCGATCATCGTACGCATTCTGTTCTATCTGTTTTTCTCGATCATCTGCCTCTACCATTATTTTCCTGGAAACACACTTTCGATCTCGTGGCTTTTCCGGTTTTTTTCGGCTTTTACAGCAGAGATCAGTCAATTGATCCAAGGCGAGCTTCATTATTTCCCTGAAAGAGCCTCATTTCTGCTGGTTTTGCTTTTTGTCCATCTTCTAGTGATCTTGACAGTGGATTATGATCTATGGCCGATTCCTTTTCTTGTCCTGATGATTTATTTCATGATGCTGACTGTCTTCAGAGGATATAATCTGTTAGGCGAAATGGTCTGGGCGGTTGCTGTTATATGTACGTATCTCTTTATTCGTCAGCTTTTTACACTTTCAGCCGCGCCCAAAAGCCCGCAATTTCTGACGATCACGAATCTGATCTTGGCTTTGATCTTAGGAATCAGCGCGTCAGTCCCTTTGTTTCTTCCCAAAGTCAATCAATCATTAGAAAGGACAAGTGAACCTATTCGAAACTATTTGAATGAAGAAGGACTCTATGACACGATCAATGATTATCAATTGTCAGGAAGCGCAAGAACTGGTTTCAGTGAGAACGACGAACAGCTTGGCGGACCGTTATATGACAATAATGAAATAGCTTTCACTGCGATTCAACAGGGAAGTAGTTACTGGAAAATCGAGAATAAACTGGTCTACACCGGAAGCGGATGGATAGAGAAGCCAGATGCACCGATTCAGCCCGTCCAGGAACTGCCTTTCCAATTAAACGATTATGCGGGAAACATCTTGTCCGAAAAAGAAACGATCCAGCTGAAACTGCACGACCAGGCTTACATCCCTTATCCTTATGGCAAGCTTCAAGTATCAAAAGCACCTGTTTCTAAAGAAGACTCGCTTTTCTTTTTACCAGATGACCAGCGCTTCGTGTCAGCCTCGAACAAAGAAAACTTCTCTGCCACACTCGAAGTGGAGCGGCTTTCTTATACGAATGATGCCCTTATGAGCAGCCGTCTGTCTGAAGAGGATCAGCGAACATTACAAGAAAACCTACAGTTACCGGACAGCTTGCCAGCTCGCGTGTCCGAATTAGCCCAGGAATTGACTAAAACCGCGGATTCACTGTTTGAAAAAACAGAAGCGATCCAAGGTTATTTAAAAAGCCAAGGGAATTTCCGCTATTCAAAAACAGATGCGGAACATACGCCAAAGGACCGTGATTATGTCGACTATTTTCTATTTGATTCGAAAGTCGGCTACTGTGACAACTTTTCCTCTTCGATGGTGGTACTTCTTCGTACATTAGGTATACCTGCGCGCTGGGCAAAAGGTTTCACAGCAGGATACCGTACAAGTACTGAAGATTCAGGCGCTTACCGTTATGAGATTCTAAACAGTCATGCACATTCTTGGCCTGAAGTCTTTTTTCCAGGATTTGGCTGGCTCCCATTCGAACCTACGCCTGCCTTTATCAATCCAGCTCTTTCTGCAGTCGAAGAGACACGGTCAGAAGAATCTGCTCCTGTACCATCTGAAAAAAACGAAGAACAAACGAGTCAGTCGACAGTTTCTTCCACTGAATCTGTCGAACCGTCAAAAATAGAAAGTTCTTTTTCTTTCTCACAGATGGCAAAACTGTTGGGGATTTTCCTATTACTTTTTTTCTGTCTCTTCTTGCTTTCTCCCTTAAGAAAGACGGTACGCTGGCTCCTTTATTCTTTCTATCTGACTTTGTTTATTACTAAAAACACCACCGCTTATCAAAAACTATTGAAACAATTTGAAAAACTGATCGCTAGGAATCCCGCAGAAAATCTAGGTTCTTATAGCAGACGAGTAGAAGAACAGTTTGGATTAAGTGGGCAGTTCATTTCCCTTACCAGACAGTATGAAGAAGAATTATACGGAAAAAAAGAAGTTTTACTCGATAAAAAACCTTATCTGGCTCTTGCACAAACAATGAGAAAAATAAGGATGACCAGCAAACAGCAAAAAAAATAAGAGAGACAGGGAAAGCCTGCTTCTCTTATTTTTGTGGTCTGAGTGTTCTTACTGCTTGATGCAGGTCAGTTTTTTCACGACCTCTTATTTTATTTTCAATGTCAATGCATTCAACGCGACTACTACTGTACTCAATGACATCAGGACTGCTCCGACTGCCGGGCTTAGCAAAATGCCGATTGGTGCAAGAACGCCGGCTGCCAAAGGAATGGCCACGATGTTATAGCCAGCTCCCCACCATAAGTTTTGGATCATTTTTTTACGTGTTTGTTTTGCTAGATCCAAGAAATGGAGAATATCTTTGGGATCACTGTTTGTCAAAACTACATCGGCAGAATCAATCGCGATATCTGTCCCTGCACCGATCGCCATACCGATCGAAGCGCGTGCTAAACTTGGTGCATCGTTGATTCCGTCACCCACCATAATGACTTTTTTCCCTTGATCCAGATATTTTTGGACAATCGCTTCTTTGTCATCAGGCAACAGACCACCATAGTATTCTTTGATCCCCAGATAATCTGCTACAGCCTGTGCCGCACTATTGTTGTCACCTGTCAGCATGACTGGTGTGATATTTCGTTCCTTCAAGGTTTGGATGAATTGTTTTGCTTCTGGTTTCACCACATCGCCTAACGCGATGACTGCAGTGATTTGGTCATCTACGATCAAAAAGCTGATGGTGTTTCCCTGTTCTTGATAAGGCACTAACAAGTTTTGATCGACCGTCAAACCGCGTCGTTTCACTTCTTTTTCATTGACGATTTTGACATCTTTTCCTTTTACTGTTGCTTCCAAACCGACACCAGAGAGATTCTTCATGTTTTCAGCTTGATAAGGAGTGATTTTTTCTTCTTTTAGATAGTTCATAATACCGATAGCAAGCGGATGGTTGGCATTTGATTCCAGTGCGCCGACATATTGAAGAATCTCATTCTTAGAAAAACGGTCATCTAATACTTCTACACCTGTTACAGTGAATCTTCCTTCTGTCAGTGTACCCGTCTTGTCTAACATGATCACATCCAAGTCATTTGCTTGTTCTAGTGCGTTTCGATTTTTCAACAGCAGCCCATTTTTAGCTGCGATCGATGTCGAACGTGCGACAACCAAAGGAATAGCAAGACCCAACGCATGAGGACAAGCGATAATGAAGACCGTGACCATTCGTTCGAGTGCTTCAGGAAGATCTGTCAAGAAAAGCCAAGCGACAAACGCTAGGATACCAGCAACTAGAGCTACATAAAACAGCCATTTTGCAACTTTGTCAGACAAGGACTCTAACTTCGATTTTTCTCCTTGTGCTTTTCTTACCATTTCCATCACTTTTGCTAGGTAACCATTTTCTCCGGTACCTGTAACCGTGATTTCGATCGTTCCGTCTCCGTTGATCGAACCTCCGATCACTTTATCTGCTACACGTTTCTTGATCCCTTTCGATTCCCCTGTCACAGCCGATTCATCAACGATCGTCTCCCCTTTGACGATCACGCCGTCTGTCGGCATCTTATCTCCGGAGCGGACCACGAGATGATCGCCTTCTTTTACTTCTTTGAGGGAGACCGTTTCTTCTGTCCCGTCTTTTTTCAGGCGCTTGACTGATTCGGGCAATAGCTCAGCTAACTTCTGCAAAGCATTGCTTGCATTGGATACTGCATTCATCTCGATCCAATGTCCTAAGAGCATGATCACGATCAGTGTCGCTAATTCCCAAAAGAAATCCATGACATGTGTATGAGGATTCAATAGATTGGCAATGAAAGAATAAACACTGTACACATATGCGACAGTGATCCCCATGGCAATCAGTGTCATCATTGCAGGACTTTTCTGCTGTAATTCCATTTTTGCGCCACTCAAGAAAGGCTGTCCGCCATAAATAAATAGGACGGTGGCTAAGATCAGCACCACCCAGTCAGAACCTGGAAAGGTTACTTGAAAAGGGAATTCCATTCCCATCATCGGTGAAAACAGGATGATGGGGATTGCTAGGATAAGCGAAAGCCAGAATTTTTGTTTGAAATTTCCCATGTGCATCGAATGGTCCATCCCACCACTCATATGGTCATGATCCATATGCATCGAGTGATCCATTCCACTCATCTCATGATTCATCTTCGAGTGGTCCATCCCGCCCATTTCATGGTCCATATGCTCCATGTGGTGATGTCCCATGTGTGCTTCTTGATCATCCATCTTTTCCATTTCATGAGAAGGATGTTTGGCTGTATGATCCATTTCATGTTCGTGCATGTGTTTTTCTTGTTCATTCTTTGGATTCTTGTCTTTCATCTTCACTCATCCTTTCCCTCGTTTCTATTTCTTCATTTGCCGATTCAAACTTAGCGAATTGAGTAAAACACTGACTGAGCTGAATGCCATTGCTCCTCCTGCGATGATTGGGTTCAAAAATCCGAACGCGGCAAAAGGAATACCGATCGTATTGTAGACAAACGCCCAGAAAAGATTCTGTTTGATTTTTCTCAATGTCATTCTCGACAATTCGATCGTCTGGTCAATGGAAGAAAGATTGCTGTTCATCAATGTCACATCAGCTGTCTCCATCGCTATATCTGTCCCGCTGCCCATGGCCAGCCCGACATCTGCAAGTGCAAGCGCTGGAGCATCATTTATCCCATCGCCAGCCATCCCGACTTTTTTTCCTTTTTTCTGCAGTTGTTCGACATATGCTGCTTTGTCTTCAGGTAGCACTTCTGCAAAAATATGGGCTGAATCGATCCCTACTTGTCTACCGATTGCTTCAGCTGCCTGCCGATTATCTCCGGTCACCATAAACACTTCGAGTCCTTTGTCTTGCAGTTGTGAAATCGCTTGTTTAGCGTTTTTCTTGATTTTATCTGCTACAGCGATTAGACCGAGAACTTGGCGATCATTCGCTAAGAACATCACTGTTTTCCCTTGTTGTTCTAATTCTACCGCTTTTTCCTGATACGTATCAAATGATAGGTTCATTTGGGCCAAACGTTTTCGCGTACCTGCAAAATATTCTATTCCATTGATGATCCCGCTGATCCCTGCACCAGGATGTGCTTTAAAATCCGATAATTCATAAGAGTCGATTTCTTGCTGATTGCCGTAATCGACGATCGCTTTTCCTAAAGGATGCTCTGATGCTTTTTCTAAGGTATAAAAAACAGGTAGTACTTCATCAGAACCGATGATATCTGTCACTTCCGGCTTTCCTTCCGTGATCGTTCCGGTTTTATCTAAAATGATACTGTTCAAATGAGCTGCTGCTTCCAGGGCTTCGCCGCCTTTGATCAAAATACCATTTCGAGCGCCAACTCCTGTACCAACCATGATCGCTGTTGGTGTCGCCAATCCAAGTGCACATGGACAAGCAATGACAAGAACGGAGACGCTATGGATCAGTGCCAATTGCCAATCTCCGGAAACAAAACCTGTAATGATCAAAGTTGCTAACGCAAGCACTAAAACGATCGGAACAAAGATACCTGAGATCTTATCAGCTATCTTTTGGATTGGTGCTTTACTGCCTTGTGCATCTTCCACCATCTGGATGATCTGGGCAAGCACTGTATTTTTGCCGACTTTTGACACTTCCATCTGAAGGAGTCCGTTAGTGTTGATCGTTCCTCCAAACAGGGCATCACCGGCGTTTTTTTCTACAGGTAGACTTTCCCCCGTTAACATGCTTTCATTGACAGCACTGCTTCCTGAAACAATCTGACCATCAGTTGGCACTTGTTCACCTGGACGAATGATCAAGTGATCTCCTACTGCTACTTCATCGATTTCGATCGTCTCTTCTTTTCCGTCTCGCAGCACGTTCGCTGTTTTTGTCTGAAGAGACATCAGTTGCTTGATCGCATCCCCTGTCTTTGTCTTCGCAGAGTGTTCCAGGTACTTGCCAAGCAAGATCAATGTGATGATCATGCTACTGCTTTCAAAATAAAGATCGTGTGAGTGACTTGGGAAAAAGCCATTGTAAACACTCAACGCGAAAGCGGCAGATGTCCCGATCGCAACGAGAACATCCATATTCGGCGCATTCGTTTTGATGGCATGATAAGCGCCTTTATAAAAACGCGCGCCAACATAAAACTGTACTGGTACAGCTAGAATCAACTGGACGACTGGTAGATGGAAAAAGTGGACGATCGCAGCATCACTTCCCAGCAGCATGGCGATCATCGAAAGCATGAGCGGCAAAGTCAAGATAGCACTCAAAATAAGGTCTCTTTTCATTTTTTTCAGATAGGCTTGTTTTTCTTCTGCGATTTTCTGTTTATGCGCTTCATCATATAAAATAGCGCCATAGCCGATGTTTTCCACGCTTTTGATCAGTTTTTCCACTGAGGTATTTTTATACTGGACGCTTGCTTTTTCTGTTGCTAGATTGACGGTTGCAGCGAGTACACCGGGTTGTTCGTTCAGTTCCTTCTCGATCCGAGCAGAACAGTTCGCACAAGTCATTCCCGTAATAACGAATGTTTCATTCTTTGCCTCTGCTGCCATCAAATCACCTCTGCTTTATAACCCAGATCATTGATTGCCTGACAAATCGTTTCCGGTTGCACTTGGCTTTCATCGAATTTCACGACACCGTTCGATTTCTTCAAATTTACCTTTACTTTTTGGATACCTGGGAGTGCATTGACTGCTTCCTCTACTCTTGCTACGCAATGATTACAGCTCATACCTTCGATTGAAAATTGTTGTTTCATTTTTTGTTCCTCCTAATTTATGTGTTATTCATGTTGTTTGCATTCACATTGACCTGGGATACAATTGCATTCGATTGTCTCGACAGGTTGTTTTTGTCTCAGCTGTGCCATGATGCTGTCGATATCTGCTTGTGTCAATGTGGCTTCTTCTACCAGATCCGCAATGGTCTCTCCGATTCTTTTCGCACAAATATGAGAAAAGAGATTCTCTGTTGCACTGCGTACTGTTTCCATCTCAGAGACAGCCGGATGATAGATAAACTTCTTTCCCTCTTGTTCAGTCCAAACGACTTCTTTTTTGACAAGACGTCCGAGAAGGGTCTTGATCGTTGCGGGCTTCCACCCCATCGAATCCGCTAATACCTGAGTGATCTCCTGAGCTGTCGTCTGCCCCAATGTCCAGACTACACGCATGACTTCCCATTCGGAGTCACTGATTTTCACAGGTGATGGTACATTTTCCATATGTCTACCCCCCTTCGTTTACAAATGTAATCAAAGATTCTATCTATAGATTACACTTGTAAACACAAACTGTCAATCATTTTTGCTCATTCGTCGTCAATTCCATTAAAAATGCTTGTTTTTCCTGTTTTTTTGTTAGGATGATCAATTTGCTTTGTGCGTTTGCTTCTTGGATCAGCTGCTGTATTTCTGGTTCATGGGTTTCTTCAAAATGCCAGATAAAAGACAAAAACCCCAAGTATTCCTTATCGAATCTTTCTGAAAATGCTTCAGGCATATCTGGTCGAGACTCCTTGTTTATCTTTCTTTTGAGAGAACGGATGATCACCCGATAGATCGCACGGTAACGCGGGATTTGGAGCCAAATGACCTTATCTGATTCTTTGATTCTTCTCTCTAATGTAGAAGCATAGTTTCCTTCAATGATCCACGACTGATTCCTCTCCATAAATGATTGTTGTTCCTGTATAAACCACTGTTTTGCTTGAGTACTGTAATCTGTGGTGTGCCATAAGAGGTCTAGCGGCAGTAGAGGATAACCTGTGATTTCCCTGATTTGTCGTGCGAGTGTCGATTTTCCTGATCCGCTTTGTCCGATCACGATTATTTTCATTTTCCTCCCTCATTTCTCTTTATCATTTGGTTTAATCATACCACGCGACAAAAAACAAGAGCTGGCATGATTGCCAACTCTTGCGTCAAATATATTTTGTTTTAAGGTTGAACGACCGTTTCCGGCTCTGGGACTTCTTTGTTTTTGTCTCGGCGTGCAATCGCAGGCAGGATCATCCCCAGCAAAATCAAGATGATCGGTGTCACGACATTCGTGAATAATTGGAACCACCAAGCTTTTGGATCTGCTGCATATTCTACTTTTGGCACCATGCCTAGGATACATGCAAAGGCAGTGAAGGCAAAACACCAAGCACCGAAGATAAATCCGATTTTCGGATTTTTCACGAATTTATATTCAGAATTGAATTTTTTGTATGCTTTATTCAGCATCATGTAAGCTAGGAACACCCATAGATAACGCATAGGCATCACGACTGAATTCAAGTTTGTCAGCCATTTGACAAGCTCATTCATATCTTTGATTCCAAAGATCGGAAGCAAGATGATGATCCCAACTAGGATACCTGTCAGTAGGTAGCCATTGACTAGCGTTCCCTTGCGGTTGCGTTTACGTAGCCAGTTCGGAACGAATTCCGGATCCGCATCTGCTAACAAGATTTTTAGTGGTGCATCGATTGAGAAAGCTAAAGCAGAGATCTGTCCGACCATATTCGTCAATGCGTAGATGATCATCAGTGTATTGCCGATACCATAGTAATTGCCTAGGATTTGGAAAGCACTGTATGCGCCATTAGCCATCAGGTCTTTTGGAATGTTGTCACTTGCAAAAAGCATCCCCATTGCGACAGACCCTAATACGGCACAAACACCAACCATAGCTGCAAGGAAGATCATCCCTTTTGGAAATTCTTTCGCAGGATTACGTGTTGAATTGACGTAAGGTGAAATTTTTTCTGCTCCACCAACAGCAAAAACAAGCATCGATACTGTCGTAAAGTACCCAAAATCAAATGTTGGGATATAGGTCTTCACTTGATTCATGTGTGGTGTAGCAAATTCCATCGACGGATTGATAAATGGTGCTGTGACTGCTAACAGGATAAATAATATCGACATCACAAACATCGCAGTACCAGCCAATCCCCCGATCACTTTCAATGTAGAAAGTCCTTTTGTCGACAAGTACAAGAAAGCCAAGAAAATGATCAGCGAGATAACCGCTACCATTTGAACAGACATTGTATTGACGATATTCCCGTTTCCTTGGACTGCCCATCCGCCAGCGATCAGAATCGCTTGAGGTTTTTGTGCTAGATACGGGATGTGGACTACCCAATAAGTCCATGCTGCATAGTAAGCCAGTCGCTTGTTCGAGGTCGTATTCTCTACCCAAGAACTCACTCCGCCTTTACTGTCTTTAAAAGCTGATCCTAACTGCCCCACGATCAGCGCGTATGGGATGAAGTAAATCGCTAAAATCAGCAGCCATGAAGTAACAACTGAGATTCCTTGCTGGGCGTAGTTGTTGACAACATTTCCCATTCCCCATACCATATTGAATGCAATCAGCGCCACTGTAAACCAGCGCAATTGTTTATCGTTCATCCGATCTCTCCTTTGATTCATTTTTCGTTGTATACACAGGTTATCATATTCAATTTTCATCTTTCTTACAAGTAGTTGTTATTTTATTTAAGTATTATTTTATCCAAAATACATCATTTTTAAATCTTTTTTTCATTTTTTATTCGCATAACGATTGTTATCCAGCTATTTGCTCTTTTATTTTCTAGTTATTTTAAATTTTCTGAATAATCAATTTCTTGTTTTCCAATAAAAATAAGCCTACTTTGCTACTACCAAAAGTACACCAAAGTAAGCTTATTTCAAAGATATTTTCTTTACGCATAACAGCTCTTAGAGATTTTTGACTCTCAAACATCTCATCGCATTCAATACAGCAAGAACAGTCACACCGACATCAGCGAAAACAGCATCTCCCATCGTCGCTATCCCAAATGCACCTAGCAACAATACCAATACTTTTATCCCTATGGCAAAGACGATATTTTGTTTCACGATCTTTAGCGTTTTTCTTGCTAGCCTGATAGCTACTGGGATTTTTGATGGCTGATCATTCATGATGACCACATCTGCTGCTTCAATCGCTGCATCACTTCCTAGACCGCCCATTGCGATCCCGACATCTGCTCTTGCTAATACAGGTGCATCATTGATCCCGTCACCGACAAAAGCTGTCTTTTTACTAGTTCCCTCCAACACCTGTTCCAATTGTCGGACTTTGTCTTCTGGCAAGAGCTCGCTATAAACAAGATCTACGCCGACTTTATCTCCGATGTGCTCAGCAATTCGCTTCGAATCGCCAGTCAGCATGACCGTTTGTTTGACTCCGACCTTCTTTAGTTCTTCCAAAGCAGCAGCTGCATCTTCTTTTAATGTATCTGCAATAACGATGCAACCAGCATACTGGTGATTGATTGCCACGTAGAGAATCGTACCGACTGCTTCATTTAGTGTAAAAGAGATCCCGTTTCTTTCCATCAGTTTGTGGTTGCCAACAGCAATCTGGCGCCCATCGATTTGCGCCACGATTCCTTCACCGGGAATTTCCTCGATTTTTTCAGGAACGGACAAAGAACCATGATAGGCCGCTAACACAGATTGTGCGATTGGATGGGTAGAAAACTGTTCCGCACTAGCCACATCGTGCATAAACTGCGTATCGTCCATTTGTGTGATGATCTTTTGTACCGAAAAGTCGCCTTTGGTCAAGGTGCCTGTCTTGTCAAAAACAACTGTTTCTGTCTGGGCAAGCATCTCTAGATAATTGCTTCCTTTGACGAGTACACCAATTTTACTAGCTCCGCCGATTCCCCCAAAAAAGCTGAGAGGAACAGAGATCACCAGGGCACATGGACAAGAGATCACAAGGAAAGTCAATGCACGATAGATCCATTCAGAAAATCCTGCACCTGTGATCAAAGGTGGCAGCACAGCAAGTAACAATGCAAGCACGACGACTACTGGTGTGTAGTAACGTGCAAACTTCGTGATGAAGTTTTCTGCCGGCGCTTTTTTGCTGCTGGCATTTTCTACTAATTCCAATAATTTGCTGATCGTTGAATTTTCATATGTTTTTTCTACTTTTACTACGAGTGGCTGGTTTTTGTTGATAAAGCCGCTTAATACTGTTTCCCCGACAGCGACTTCTTTCGGTACAGACTCGCCAGTCAGTGCAGAGGTGTCCACAAGCGATTCCCCTTGAAGGACGACCCCATCCAATGGCACGCGCTCACCTGGTTTGACAAGTACTTTCTGATTTAATCGAACTTCTTCTGGCTCTACAGTTATAAAGCCTTCTGGCGTTTCCACATGTGCCGTTTCTGGACGGATCGCCATCAATTCTTTGATCGAGTTCCTGGATTGGTTGACTGCAAAGCTCTGGAAATACTCACCGATTTGATAGAACAGCATCACAGCTACTGCTTCTGGATATTCGCCAATCAGCATAGCCCCAATAGTCGCCACTGCCATCAAAAAATTTTCATCGAATAATTGCCCTTTCACGATGTTCATGACTGCTTGCTTGATTACATCAAATCCGATCAAAAGATAGATCACTAAAAATCCGATCAATCGCAAAGGTTCAGCAGGCGCCAGCCACAACAAAGCGACTACACCTAGAGCGGACAAACCGATTCGAACCAACGCATCTCTTCCTTCATGGCTTGGCTGATCCGCTTTTTTTGTTTCTTTGTTTATTTCAGTTACAGTAACCTCTGGCTCTAACTTGTGTACGATCTCTTTTGCTTCTTGTTCGATTGCGGCGAGCTGTGCGGGTTCAGCTTCAATATTCATCTTTCCAGTTGCAAAATTGACCGTTGCCTGCTTGACTCCTTCGATCTGCTGTACGTTTTTTTCGATTTTCATCGCACAGTTTGCACAATCCAATCCTTCTAAACGATAACTTTTCATTTTGATTCCCTCCTTACACACAACATATGAATGATCCTTCATAAGTAATTATAAATGAATGGGCATTCATATGTCAACTGTTCTGAAAGAAAACATAAAAAAAGAGGGTCAACAAAAACTATTGTCACACCCTCGCTTGTACATACTATTTAGCTGTCTTCATCTTCGATCATGGCTACTGCTCTTATCCAGCCAGCACTTGCCCGTTTTATTTTGATTGGATAGCAACTCAACTTGAAGCCTGTAGCAGGAAGCTGGTCGAGGTTCGTCAATTTTTCGATATGACAATATCCTTTTTCGATCCCAGCAAAGTGCCCTTCCCAAATGATCGAGGCATCACCTGTCATATCAAATTCTTTTGCGATATAAGGCAGCGGTCGGTCCCACGACCATGCATCCGTTCCTACCACACGTATGCCTTGGTCAAGCAGCCACAGCGTTGCTTCTTTGCTGACGCCGCATCCGCTGACCAAGTAATTCGGTGTCCCCCAATGTTTATCCGCACCCGTACGGATCAGTACGATGTCTTTTTCTTTCAAAACATAGTCGATCTTTGCTAAAGCTACTTCGAAATCTTCGATAGATAATTTATAGCCATCGGGTTTATCTGAGAAATCTAAGACGATTCCGTCACCATAACACCAGTCAAGCGGAATCTCATCGATCGTCCAAGCTGGTTTTCCTTTGTCCATTGTCGGATGATAATGATAAGGAGCGTCCAGATGAGTACCTGTGTGTGTAGTCAACTGGATTTTTTCAATCGCCCAGGCTAATCCCTCTGGCAGATCTTCTTTTTGAGCTGTCCCAAAAAAGCGAAGCATATCAGGCACACTTCGTTCATGATCCAGATACGTGATCTCGGGAATCATTTCTGGTGGGTCACTCGGTAGATCATTTTCGATCGTGACACTTAAATCAATCAATTTCACTTGCAGCATCTCCTTGTTTTTGATTATTATTTATAAATACTTGTTGAAATATCTATAACACGATAATAACTGACGAGTGGACATTCTTTTTTTATTTTTTTGCACATTTATCTGGTATCAAATGAAATACTCAATGAATGGAATACGTTATATAAACTATTATGCCTTATATTCCCAAGTGCTCCCAGAACCTTTTTTTCAAAAATAGAAAAAAAGAGTTCTATGTGACTGTGACAAAAATCTTGTTGCAGCTTCTTTTTTCGAATAAACGGTGTTCTAGAAGTAGCTTCTTCGAAAAATAAGCCGAAAATTCACAAAAATTTGAGAAACAATTTTCATGAATTTCTTCTTATTTCTTGAAGCTGCCCACTTCTGTCACGACCTCTCCACTAAACGGTGTTCCAGCCTCTCTTCCCTCACACGATTTCTGCACCAAATGGCATTAACGCCAAACGAGCTAGCTTAAAGGATTGCTTGGCAAAAGGGATCCCGATGATTGTGATACATAAGACGATCCCGCTTAATACATGACCGATCGCAATCGGCAGACCGGAAAAGATCAGCCAAAGGATATTGACGATCAAGGATACACCATCTTGGTGGTAGACGATATCTTTTCCGAAAGGTGCAAAAGATAAAGAAGCGATTTTAAAACACTGCATGCCGATCGGAATCCCGATGATCGTGATACACCAAAGTACTCCAGCTAAAAACCAACTGATCCCTCCGACAAGACCGCCAAAAATAAACCATATGATATTACCTAAACAACTCATTGTATTGCTCCATTCTTTTCAATTTTCTTCTGTTTTTTACCCATCAATCCAACAGTTGGACAAAGAAGTACTCGATTCGCCGTTTTTTCGCTTCTAAAAGAAAAAAATCAGCAAATCTTTTTTGGATTTCTCCTCTTTCGTTCTTTGCCAAAAACGTATGCTGGATCAAGTTCCCAGCTGGCTTGGTTCTTTGTTCCTCTGCTTCTTTCAGATCTGCTTGACCAAAGCCGATAATCTTTTTTTGTCCCGTTTCTTCCGTTGTTTCCGCAACGACCAATATCTTTTTGGGATCAGATAGATCCTCTTTTGTTTTTTCTCGCAAATACAAACTTTTTTCTTCTCTGATCATTTGATTGATCTCAGGTAAGTCCTTAGTAGAAGCTTCACGGATATCCATAGCTATCCTCCTTCAGTTTTTTCAATCCAGCAGATGATTGCTGATCACTGCCTCCAGCCATCGATTGGCGATCACTTCATGACCTGTAATCGTTGGATGTACGCCGTCTTCCCCTGTATACTTGGAAAAACCATCCCTTATCCCCAACTCATTGAGAAAGCCATCTAACGAAACGAACACTGTCTGGTACTCTTGCGCTAATTTTCGAACGACCTGGATTTTCTGATCCAGATCGACACGCCAAGAAAACCGGTCTTTCGGTTCTGGCAAAACAAATGGTTCCAGTAAGACGATCTTTCGAATCCCTGCTTCATGTAGTTCATCAAGGATCTCCCGATATACTTTCTCAAAATCTGCTGCTGCTTTTGCGGAGCCAAACATTTTCTGGGCATCCACATGATGCCATGTATCATTGATCCCGATCAAAATAGATACGATATCAGGTTGCAAGGACAAGCAATCCTCGAACCACCGATGTTTCAGGTCCAAGATTTTATTTCCGCTGATTCCTCGATTGATGCATTCGAATGTACTAGCAGGATATGCAACACTCAATTTTCCTGCAAGCAGTAAAGGATATCCTTTCCCTAGATCAGCTGGATCTTCCCGAATTCTTCCTGTATCTGTAATGCTATCACCGATAAACAAGATTCGCTGTTTCATTTTTCTTCTCCTTTTGGTTCGCTGCGGGCCTTTCTTGACAGCAGTTTTCTTTTTATTATCCCATAAGGAGGAAAAAGCTGAAAGATAAACTAGAAAACTTTAAAAAATAAAATAACCATAGAAACATTTCAAAAAACAAAATATCTCTATAGTTATCTTACTTATTTCATCCATCTAAAATTAGTTTTTCCCATTCGTCATGCAGCTAACTTTCTTTTGGCCCTTTGTTCGCTTCAGCAAAATCAATAAATCCAAGATTATTGTCGATTAATCCGCTGTCACCGGATAAGCTGAGAGTGTTGTGGCTGGTATTCAAACGAATGTTCATATGTTCGTCAAGGTCTTCTAGTGAATAACCTTTCACTAATATATCACCGATATTACTCGTGATCTTCTGATCGTATCCTTGTGTCGTCATCTCCGGTCCAATGATATTGATCGAAAACTGGACTTGCATGTGGATCATCGCATGTTGAGAATACGGACCGACACCATCTTCAAATGTCAATAATAATTTGTTTCCGGATACTAGATGCTGCCTGATTTTTGCAGCAGAAGCTTCATCAAATTGAATGTGCATCCCTCTCGCCTTCTTTGTATTATTTGATTGCGATTTCATTATAGGCTGCTAGTTATTAATAAGCAATTTTTTATCCTCGGTGACTGGCGCTTGAAATCAAAAAAGAGGGACAAGACTTTTGTCCTATCCCTCCAATTATTCGTTATTCTATACTTTCATTGAGCACCGTACGCTCGTTCGTCCTATGGATAAATACGGTTCAATAAACGTGGGAACGGAATAGCTTCACGGACATGATCGATCCCTGCGATCCAAGTCACTGTTCGTTCTAAGCCCAATCCGAATCCTGAATGCGGAACGGAACCATATTTACGCAAGTCAAGATACCATGAATATTCTTTTTCGTCTAAGCCGTGATTGCGGATTTGTTCAAGCAGAAAATCGTAGTCCGTTGCCCGTTCGCTACCACCGATGATTTCGCCGTAGCCTTCCGGTGCAATCATATCTGCACAGATAACGACATCTTCACGAGTTGGATGTGGTTTCATGTAGAATGGTTTGATCGCTTTCGGATAATTCAAGATGAATACTGGCTGTTCAAATGAATTGGCAATAAAGGTTTCATGTGGTGAGCCAAAATCTTCTCCCCATTCGATATCGTCGAAGCCGTTTTTCTTCAGCAGTTCAATAGCATCATCATAAGTGATACGTGGAAATGGCCGCTTAGTATAAGTTTTCAGTACTTCTTTATCGCGCTCCAATACATCTAGTGCGTAATCACAATGATCCAGCACATTTTGTACTAAAAATGCGACATATTGTTCCTGTACTTCCAAACTTTCTTCTTGATGAGTAAACGCCATCTCTGGTTCGATCATCCAGAATTCGATCAAATGACGACGTGTTTTGGATTTTTCTGCCCGGAATGTCGGACCGAATGAGAATACTTTCCCGAATGCCATTGCGGCAGCTTCCATGTATAATTGTCCGCTTTGGGAAAGGTACGCTTTTTGATCGAAATAATTTGTTTCGAACAAATCTGTTGTTCCTTCTGGTGCTGATCCAGTCAAAATCGGAGGATCGATTTTGACGAAATGGTTGTTGTTGAAGAATTCGTAAGTTGCACGAATGATTTCATTTCGAATTTGCATGATCGCATGCTGTCTTGAAGAACGCAGCCATAAATGACGGTGATCCATCAAGAAATCTGTACCGTGTTCTTTTGGTGTGATCGGATAATCGTGGCTTTCGCTCACTACTTCAATATTTGTAATACCGATTTCGTAGCCGAATTTTGACCGGCTGTCTTCGCGGATCTCCCCAGTCACGATGATAGAAGTTTCCTGATGCAGATTTTTAGCAGTTTGGAAAACTTCTTCCGGTACTTCGCTTTTTACAACGACGCCTTGGAAAAAGGCTGTTCCGTCTCTCAATTGTAAAAATGCGATTTTCCCGCTTGAGCGTTTGTTTGAGACCCAAGCGCCGATTGTGACTGTTTCTCCCACATGGTTTTTCGAATCGATGATTTGAATTTGTTCCACGTATGACTCTCCTTTTATATTCCTTGAATGATTTCAAGAATGATTTTGACTTTTACTCTCAATAAACTTCCTGATTCTGCGAACAGCTTCTTCCAATGTGACTAAATCTGCTGCATAGCTTAACCGCACATTTTCAGGTGCCCCGAAGCCTTCGCCTGTAATCAAAGCAACACCTGTTTCTTCCAGGAGATCTTCTACCCATTTCGTTACATTGCTATACCCGCAAATAGATAAAGTTTCCTTGACATTAGGAAACAGATAAAAAGCTCCTTGCGGTTTCTCAAGAGACACACCAAGCAGTTCTGAGACAAGCGGATATAAGATGTTCAACCGTTCTTCAAACGCACACCGCATCTCTTCCACAGTGTCTTGCTCGCCGTTCAAGGCTTCTACAGCAGCATACTGACTGACTGCAGTCGGATTGCTCGTTGACTGAGAAGCAATCGAGATCATCCCGCTGATAATCTCAGGATTCCCTACGGCATACCCGATGCGCCAGCCAGTCATTGCATAGGTTTTTGATACACCATTGATGATGATGGTCTGTTCGCGAATCGCTTCTGAAATCGTTGCGATTGGAGTAAACTCATTGCCATTATAAACTAAACGGCCATAAATATCATCAGCAACTATCAAAATATCATTTTTTACTGCCCATTCACCGATTGATTGGAGCTCTTCTCTCGTATAGATCATCCCTGTTGGATTTGAAGGTGAATTGATGATCACGGCCTTTGTCTTATCTGAACGGGCTTGTTCCAGCTGGTCCGCCGTTACCTTAAATCCATTTGCTTCTTCTCCCTTTACAAAAACCGGGACACCTTCTGCTAATTTGACTTGCTCTCCATAACTTACCCAATAAGGGACTGGGATGATCACTTCATCTTTCGGATCGATGATCGTCTGAAAAAGTGTATATAGAGCAAATTTTGCTCCGTCTGTCACGATCGTTTGAGACGGTTCATAAGTTAATCCATAATTTTTTTTGAGCGAATCCACGATTGCCTGACGCAACTCGGGAATCCCAGCTGTCGGTGTATAATAACTGGCCTTTCCGTTTTTGATTGCTTTGATTGCTGCTTCCTGAATATTGACAGGCGTTGCGAAATCAGGCTCTCCCACGGTCAGACTCAATACATCTCGGCCCTGGGCTTTCAATTCTTTGGCTTTTGCCGAAGCCGCCAGTGTCACTGAAGGCTCCAGCCGTTCCGTTCTTTTCGATAAATCCATCGCTACCATTCCTTTATCCGTTAAATTCCCTTGATTGTCTTCACTTCATCTCCTGAATCGAAGGCAATCAGATAGTAATTCAGTTTGCCGTCATTTTCTTTTCCTGTGATTTCCCAGACAGCTTTTTCGTCATACATCCCAAGAGACGCTTTTTCGATTTGGATGCCAGGATGTGTTTCAGCGATTTTTTCTTTCGCTTCTTTTTCCGTCAGCCCTTTTGCCTGATCCAAAACTTTGATTTTTTCTCCAGATTTAGGAATGATCACAGCAATTTCTTTTCCTTTGTCATTTGTACCAGTCAGTGAAAAATACGTTTTTTTGCGCGTAAACCAATAAAAGTGATCCACTTCGTCCATATTTGCATATTTTTCAGCAATTTCTATTGCTTCTTTTTTCGCTTGCATAGCCGGACGACTGGAACGCAGATAAAAGATCGAGCTTAAGACGATCACAGCTAATAAAAAGATGATCAATCCGAGCAATACGCGATTAATTGTTTTTTCTTTGGTTGTTTCTTTCTTCAAGGATCGTCGCTCCTTTATATTCATTCCTATTTATTATAACAGATTTTAGCTTTTTAAAAAGTCGGCCACTACAAGTTTATTCTTCGTTTTTCTTTAAGAATTCATGGATATCCTGATAGATCTCTTCTATCGTCTGCTCCCTGATTGCTACTTTTTTAGGTAATGCATGGATGATTCTCGCGCCATATTTGGCAGTGAATAACCGTCGATCCAAAATAAGCAAGACGCCTCTATCTTCTTCTGTACGTATCAGTCTTCCCAAAGCTTGTCTCAATTTCAATGCAGCTTTCGGTACAGATTCCTGATAAAAAGGACTGATCCCTTCTGATTCCAGATAGGCATTCCTTGCTTTGACCATTGGCCGTAGCGGATTGTCAAATGGCAGTCGAGTGACGACGACGATCTGTAGCGCATCCCCAGGGAGGTCTACTCCTTCCCAGAAGCTGTCAGCGCCGAACAAGACACTTTTATCTGACAGTATGAATCGCTTCAGCAATTTTTCACGGCTTCCGCCGAATCCTTGGGCTAATATCTCTCTTCCTTGTTCCAGCATCGACATATGCATGTTCTGATACACTTTCTGCAAGATATCATGAGAGGTAAATAATACCAGAATGGGGCGTTCTTCCTGTTTGATCAGTCCAGTCAAAGTATCTGTCAAATAATCGACATACTCTTGATTGCTTACCTGGTTGACTGCCGGGGCTTCTTTTGGTACATAGATCCGTGCCTGTTTTTCATAATCATAGGGTGATGCGATCACTTTCAGCGGAGCTCCCTCGATGCCTAGACGTTTTGATAGATAATGGCGATTCGGACCGATCTTCAGCGTACCACCGATATATAAGATACGTGTATATCGAGGATACCAGACTGTGGAAGGAAGTAAGGCCGCTTTGAAATCATGCAGATGGAAAACCGCCTGCTGCGGATTCCCCCCTGGGATAAACCAGTGGATCAAGTTCTCTCGCCAATCGAATAGCCATTGCTCCATGAAGACAGCTTGCTGATCCAATTGATCAAACAAGCCATATAAGCTGGCCAAATCGATCCTCATCTGACCTGTCCAACTCTCCTGGATCATCTCGAGTCTGGCACGTAATTGTGTATGCAGCTGCTGGATCTCTTGATAGAACAGCTGTAAATGATCGATCGCCGTCCCAGTTTCAAGAGGGAGTCCATCAAGCTGCTCCTTCGTGATCATCATTTCTTCTGGATATTGGCCTGCTGGAACCTCTTGCTGCTTCAAGTCATTTAGTCCTTCTGACAGGCGGATCAGCGATTCACAAAGAGCGGTCAATTCCTCTTGATAGATTTTCAGCCAGCGTGACGCTTCATGATCAGTTGTTAGATAGCTTTCTATCCGATCAAACAACTGATTGGCTTCGCCAAGCTGCTGGATATGTTTATAAAAATAAGAAATACTTAGTCGCCGGTCATTCACTTTTTCAGCAATTTCCGGCAAATGATGGGCTTCATCAATCAGCAAATAAGGACTTGCTGGCAGCAACGGCTCTTTTCTTTGAGTTTCCTGCACTAAAAATGCATGGTTCACGATCAAAAAGTTGCTCTGTTCCACTTTCTTTTTCAAATAGCGAACAAAATCCTGTTCGTAAAACGGTTGATCCTTAGCTAAAAATGCTGTTCCCCGATGAGCGATATCAGAAAAAAACGGATGCTTCAAATTGGTCAAGTGCAATTCGTCCAGATCTCCTGTTTTCGTTTGCGTCAGCCAGACCAAGACAGCCATTTGATACAAGGCATACTGCTTTTGCTCGGGCGGCTGTACTAGTGTCGCTTTGAATCGCTGCAGATCGATATAATGTCTATAGCTTTTGATGATCGTAGCTTGAATAGGCTGGTCCAGCAGCTGATTCAGCAAAGGGATATCTTTCTCGATGATCTGCTGCTGCAAAACAAGAGAAACCGTGCTGATGATTGCGGGTTTTTCCGGTGTCGCCAAATAACTCAGAGGAAGAAGATAGCCGATTGTTTTTCCCATCCCAGTCGCGGCTTCGATCATCAGGTCTTTTGCTTCATCCTTTGTGAAATGATCGTAGACAGCATTCATCAATCGGTTTTGTTCTTTTCGATACATCAAAGTTTTTCCGAATACTTTTTCTTTTGCCTGTTTCTTTCTTGGGTAGTTCTTCTCTCCATAATGAACAGCCGTAAATAATTCCACTTGTTTTTTCTGTAAAGCGATCCCGTCAATAATTTCTAGATCTGCATCGAGCGCTTCAGGTTGCTGCCGCATTTCGTCAATCACTCTTTGGATAAAAGTACTTGTATCCATCCCTGTCGGCGTACTCAAACGGGCAATCTGTTCCAGCGTCACGAACGGCAGCTTCCGCATCCGTTCTTCGATCAATAAAAGCAGCTGACCTGTCACCTCAGCGTCACTGTCTGCCTGGTGAGGGTTCTCATGGATAAAACCAAGACTCTCTGACAAATCTGCCAATCGAAAACTTGGTTCTTCAGGCAAGAAAATCTGTGCCAGTTCTACCGTATCGATACCGGGGATTTTCAAAGGAGATACCCCGCAGCGAACCAGCTCATGGTTGAGAAAATTATAATCAAAATAAATATTGTGTGCGACAAAGACCGTATCTGCCAGAAGATGATAGATCGTTTGTGCCACATCTTCAAAGTAAGGTGCTTTTTGGACGCGTTGATTCGTGATACCTGTCAAATGCTGGATTTGTTTTGAAATCTTCCGCCCTGGATTAATATCGATCGAATAACGCGCAGTCATTCGACCTGCTTCAATCATGACGCAGCCAAATTGGATGATCCGATCTTCTTTTGGGTTCGTCCCAGTCGTTTCGATATCTACGACTGCATAAGTTCTTGGTTTCAAAATATCTTCCTCTTCTCTTGCCTCTACTGTTCTTTTGAAATTATACTACAAAGTAAGAAAAAATACTCTCCCTTGAAATGAAGAGGATGAAAGCAGCGTCTTGATCTCTAAGCTCAGAAGAACAAAATCAACCAGCCTTTCAACGCTTCCTCATTTCTTTTTAAATTTCTTCACACAAAAAAGCCCAGCACACTGTCAGTAACAGATAGCTGGACTTTTATTCTCGTATTGGTTAATTAAGCTTTAGTAACGTTTGTAGCTTGAGGTCCACGTTGGCCTTCTTCAACTTCAAAGTTAACTGTTTGGCCTTCTTCTAAAGTTTTGAATCCGTCGCCTTGGATAGCTGAGAAATGAACGAATACATCGTTTCCGTTTTCTGCAGTGATGAATCCAAATCCTTTTTCTGAGTTAAACCATTTTACTGTACCTGTTTCCATAATAAAAATCCTCCTTGTGTTTCAACACATATTTTGCAATTACTTGAATGGTGTATATCTGGAAGATGTTTATTTGAAACAAGCTACCACAGATTACCGAACAAAAACTACATTTTTAATATATCATACCGTTTACAAAATTACCAGTATTTTCCACTTTTTTTCTGTTTTTCCCGCAAAACAAGCAGTGGATCAACCATCGAGCAGGTGCCTTTTTGCACGCATCACAACAGTTGTCCGGTTTCTCTTTAACGTCGAATTTTGCTGCTGATATTTGGTACAACCTACTACTGTCACGATCAGAGAAATAAAAATAAACACCAGAGCAGCGATCACTTTTGATTTTTTTGTCATGGCCGATCACCCCTCATAAACCATACATTGATGATTTTCATGGGTACGCATATGAGAACGTGCAAAAGCCGTAGCTGAAGAAGAAAAAATATGCCAGCAGCTTTCGTAATCACATGTCGAACAGTGCCAAAAATAGCCGAACCTCGGTTGAAGCGAGCACTCATAAGTTTCAGGCAGAACTCGCGTCAAGACAGAAACGTTAGAACACTGCTGTTTTTCCTGTTGGTTTCCCTCATGTAATTCTCCTGCCTCCGCCCCGCCAGAACATGACAAGCTGATGATCAATGAAAGAGTACATCCTATCAATATTCTTTTCATATATAACCTCCAGTTAGCATTTATTTCTCTTTCTAACCAGATTTTATAATAAACACATGCGTTATTTTTATTTTTCTCATAAAAGTTTGTTTTCACATCAAAATCGTCACTACACAGCAAAACAGAGACTGCAACTTAAAACTGTTGCGGTCCCTGTTTTGTTTTTAAATATAAAATATTGAAAATTTTCATCAGTGATTCGATGATGCAACATTCGCTCCTCAAAGTTAAGTGGCGTGTTCACGACCTCTCAATAAGCGGTGTTCAATCAGCTGAACTTCGGCATTGGTTCAGATCAAAGCGCTGATTACACAATCCCATCAATACCGAAGGATCGCCACAAGACTCTTTTCATCTGGTGCGTCATGTTGGTCCAAGATAAATACTTGTCCACCATTCGTGATCACGTCATCTGCCAGAGCATTCAAGACTTGACGTCGATCATACTCGGTTTCTGGGTCTTCGCCGAATCCGTCTGCTAGATTCGATGTAGCAATAAATAAGTGAGAGATTTTCCCTTCTTTTGCTGCTGGGACGATATCCACTAGTTGATCGATAAATTTCTTGTCCATCAATTTGTTATAACTAGCGGACTCTTGTGCTGCTAATTCACTCGATAATTTTTTCGCCCCTTCTTCGACATCTCGCAATGTCGATTGCGCTGGAGAAGCAGAGATAGCCGCATCTGAACAATAATAAGGATTTTTAGCGATTTTTTTGAACATCGTCTGGTTTTCTGGCAAAGCAAATAAATAAATTGGCCATTCTTCCGGATTATCAAAGGAATCTTTTAGATACGCGTCAACTGCTTGATAATAATTCACCCAGTCGATCTCTACTTCTTCGTCTTTCGGATTCACTCCATGGAAAGTAACGCCATCTCTTGCACTACCTCCGCCGTTTGAAGAAAAGTTCAATTCGCCACCGGTTAATTCAGAACCTAAAGCAGTCACAACATCGACCGGTGATCCTTCTGGCAAGGCCACTTCTTTGACTTGCTTGTTGCTGACTTCATATAGCTTCATCGAATCGCGATTCAAGCCGAGTAGATAGTAAGAGTAATTGAACTGGCCATTTTTGATGATCGCAAGCAGATAAGGCAGATCGCTCACATAATACTGATCATCTACCGGTATGCTTAAACGATGGATATACGTTTGATCTGCTGTCAGAATGACCGCAACACTTGTTGTCCCGCTTCGCCAAAAGGAAGGATCACCTAACAGACTGTCGATTTTTTCTTGGAATGGAGACCAGTCGTGTTCTGCGTATTTCTTATCAAAACGTTTTTTTGCTTCTTTTGCAAAATTTTTGAATTTGATCTGATCTTTTTCTACATCCTGGTGTGCGACATGCGTATTCAGCATGATCGTGACAAATGGTCCCTTAGCGTCTTCTGAAGTTAATTTCGTCAATACCTCTTTATCCATTTTTGCCATAAACGTACCCCTCCTAAAAAATCATTCCTTATGTCTCTATATAAAGTCTACCACAACCCTTTTTTTACATACAATAAAACGTATCCGGATAATAAAGCGGATTCATCCCTCCTTTCTTTTTTAAAAAATATTTTATCTTTTATTCATCGTTTGCACATATCTTTTCCTGTTTTTCAAAAAAACTTCAATTAATTTTGTTATAATAAAGAAAAGATAGAAAAGAGGTGTATCTCATGCAATTGATCATGATTTTCAGTTTGATGAGCATTATCAGTTTACTGGTCTTCAGTGCATCCCGATTATTGGAAAATGACACACAGCCGATTCCCGTAAAAGTACATAAAGAGGATCAGTGACTTTCCTCTGACAGACAGATACGGAGATTCTCCTAAAGTTTTTTTCAGAAACATTGAAACTCCTCCTGCACTCTGATAGAATTTTAGTTTGTAGTGAAAGAAATGAAAATACAAGGAGATCGGATATGTCCATAAAAAAAACACGATTCGTCCTGCTGCTGGCTAGCCTTATTTTGTGCGTGGCTCCGTTTTTACCGACAGTCACTGTCCAGGCAGACGATGCGTTCAAAGTGAATGCGAAAGCAGCGTTTGCTGTAGATGCCCAGAGCGGGAAGATTTTATATGATCAAGACGGCGAGAAAGCGATGGGGATCGCCTCCGTTACAAAAATCATCGGGTTGTACATCGTACTCGATCAGGTGAAACAAGGAAAGCTATCTTGGGAGGATCAAGTGCCGATTTCGGATTATGCCGAAGCGTTAAGTGTGACACCTGATCTATCCAATGTTCCTTTACACAAAGAGAACACCTATACGGTAAAAGAATTATTCGATTCTGCCTTTATCCAGTCAGCCAATGCTTCGATGGTCGCTCTAGCTGAAAAAATTTCCGGTAGCGAAGCAAAATTCATCGAGAAAATGCAAGCGCAATTGAAAGATTGGGGAATCAAGGATGCTGTGATCGTGAATGCGTCCGGCTTGAATAATTCCTATCTGGGTCAAAACCGCCCAGAAGGAACGGGTGAAACTGACGAAAATCAAATGTCTGCAAAAGACGTAGCGATCGTTGCGCGTCATTTGATTTTAGATTTCCCAGAAAGCTTGAAAGTCACAAGCACCACGACACAAATGTTTGGTGAAAATACACAATCTCCAGTAGAAATGGTGAACTGGAACTGGATGCTCCCTGGATTCGTCAATTACAAAGAAGGCGTTGACGGATTGAAAACAGGAACGACTGAATTTGCTGGTGCTTGCTTTGTCGGCACGATCAATAAAGACAACCACCGTATCATCACTGTTGTACTCAATGCAGATGGACATGCGGAAAACCCAAGTGCTCGTTTCAATGAAACTTCTCGTTTGATGGACTATTGTTATGACAACTGGTCTGAAAAAGAAATCGGGAAAGCAAATGCAAGTATCCCAAGTCTGAAAACAATCGATGTCAAAGACGGAAAAGAAACCACTGTCCCTGTCGTATTGAAAAACCCTGTAAAAGTTTGGGTCCATAATGGGATGGATACA
This sequence comes from Enterococcus sp. ZJ1622, assembly GCF_011038845.1. Lineage (GTDB taxonomy): Bacteria > Bacillota > Bacilli > Lactobacillales > Enterococcaceae > Enterococcus_B. The sequence goes on along the minus strand of NZ_JAAKDW010000002.1, from coordinate 236,276 downwards.
GGAAAATTAACGATCACACCTTCACTTGATAAGAAGAAAGTGACTGACAACCAAGTAGATGCACCCATCGATAAAGGAACAGCGATCGGCAACGCGTCGATTACCTTGTCAGATGATTCGTTAGGTTACTTGGAAGATAGTAAAGTCCCTTCTACTGAGATCATCACGACAAAATCAGTAGAAAAGGCAAATATTTTTGTGATCGGCTGGCGTCACGTAGCTGATTTTTTCAATAATTTATTCTAAACCATCAAAAAAGTATCTTTCTACGGAAAGATGCTTTTTTTAGTTTTTTTTCAAAGCTTTTTTTCTCATTTTTCGTTATACTGGAAACAGAAAAAGGAGTTGAATCTATGAATTTTGTCAGAGACATGATCTTTTTAGGTCTCTATCTTATAGGTATGTCAGGAATCATTTATTGGAGAAAGCGTCAGAAAGATCCTTCTCTGTTCTTTTACAGCAGTACGTGGACATTCACGCTTCTTCTGATGTATTTTGTTGTGCTGGAGATTTTTTATTCCACGTATTATTTCCTGATCCCATTGCTGTTTTTCAGTATTTTTGCTTTTTCGTATTTTACCGAAAAACGAAGATTAATCAATGGACTTTTATTTAACGTATTTTTGATCAGCTTTGGTATTTATCTGATCACGCTATTATTTGAAACCCAGAATGTGTTCCTCGGCGGATTATTCGCTTTGATCGCTATTCCCCTCCTGCTGGTCTTTTTGTTCGGGATCTATGCTTTGATCGTCTTTCTGTTTTGGAATGGCATCACCGTTTTAAAGAGAGAATCGCATTCATTGGCGAATCTCTTGACTTTATTGCTGGGATTGTTTTTGACGTTATTTTTGATCGTCGATTTTTTCCTGCTGAAATATCTTCCTGAATGGATCAATGTTTTCTTGTCTGCGATCCCATTTATCTTGTTTTATCTGTTTATCGTCTTCTATAATTTTTTGACGGTTTCATTTTTGTATCAATTCAATCGCCCAAGATATAATCAAGACTACATCGTCGTGTTAGGTGCAGGGCTGATCGATGGAGAAAAAGTATCCCCGCTACTCGCAAAACGGATCAACAAAGCCATTGCCTTTTATCGTGCCCAAAGCCGAGCGACTTTGAACCCGCCGATTCTACTGATGTCTGGCGGTCAGGGACCAGATGAGAAGATACCTGAAGCGATCGCTATGAAACAGTATGCATTGGAACAAGGAATCCCGGAAAGAGATATCCTTGTCGAAACGAATTCTACGACTACGCTGGAAAACATGCGATTTTCAAAAGAAATCATGGATCAGCGTCAAAAGGGACCTTACCGTGCAATCTTCAGTTCGAACAACTATCATATTTTCCGCGCAGGATTATATGCCCGTCAAGCAAAGCTGAAAGCAAATGGTATCGGCGCAAAAACGGCTTTTTATTACTTACCTAACGCATTTTTGAGAGAATACATCGCCGTCTTGGTGATGAACAAGAAAAGACATATGATCATTTGCGGTTTGATTGTCGCCGCAGCTGCATGCTTATCCCTCATTACTTTGATCTTTTAAAAAGTGATGGTGGAAGAAGTATTCAGCGTCAAGAAATAAGATTCGAAAAAGGAGGTGTGACAAGACATTTGTCACACCTCCTCTTTCTCATTTTCTTTTGCCAAATGTCGGCAAAAACAAAATACCTTTTTTCACGGCTACTTGTTGCGCGGAATAAATCCCGCTGTTTCCTGAACACATAAAGCTGATCAGACAGATCATAAAGAAATACACGGCGGCTTGATCCCCGAACAATTCAATCCCCATGACAAAACAAGCAATCGGTGTATTTGTCGCTCCTGAGAAAACGCCGATAAAACCAAGCCCTGCTAAAAAGGGAACTGACAACTGCAATAGCGGAGCTAGAGCAGCACCTAATGTCGCACCGATCTCAAACAATGGTGTGACTTCGCCACCTTGATAACCTGCCCCTAATGATATGACAGTGAAGAACAGCTTGCCAATAAAATCATAAACATGCGCCTCATTATTGAAAGCTTCTTGAAGTAAAGGAAGACTCAATCCAAGATAACGTTGCGTCTGTAACATCAAAGCTGCAGCCACTACTACTGCACCTCCAATGAAATTCCTCCAAACTGGATTCGGTATCCATTGCGCATAGCGAGCCTTCAAAAACACGATGGATCGGCTGAAAACCCAGCCAATAATCCCAAATGCGATCCCTGCTACGATCAGCTTGAAGAAAAGACCGATACTCCACGCGGGGATCTTCCCCATTTGATAGTGGAGATGCTGCACGCCAAAACTTTTTGTGACAAGATCAGCAAAAACAGCGGCAAAAAAACTTGGGAAAATCGCTTCTGTTCGGATTTTGCCGATCGCTAGAACTTCTAATCCGAACAATGTTCCTGCTAAAGGTGTACCAAATACAGAACTGAACCCTGCGCTGATCCCACTGATGATCAAAATATCACGTTCGATCTTGTTCAACTTCAGTCCTCTCGCAACGTTGTCTGCTAAAGCGCCCCCCATTTGCACAGCTGTCCCTTCACGACCGACCGAACCGCCAAATAAATGCGTCGTGATCGTCCCGAACAAGGTAAGTGGTATGAGCCGCAAAGGAATTTTTTCCTCTCCGCCATTTCCCTGATCGATCACCAAATTATTCCCTCGACTGGAAAGCCCACCATGATACGTATAAAGATAAGCAAATAAAGCACCACTGATCGGCAAAAGAAACAATAGCCAAGTATGTGCCAATCGAATATCAGTCACGAACGTTAGACTTTCCAAAAAGAAAGCAGAGAGACTCCCCATAAAAGCACCTAAAACGGCAGTGATCAGTAACCATTTTGCCATATACAGCAAAATCCTTGCTGGACTGGGTAATTGTTTTTCCATTTTAATTCCTCCTCAATAAAAAAACGCCTACTAAAGAAAGGGGTTGTCCCCGGACTTTAGTAGGCGTCATTAGCTATCTTTCGTTAGCATTTAAAGGCGAACACCATCACCTATTCACTTCTAAATAAAGATAGCATATTTTTCTGAAAAAAACAATAAAATTATCGTTCTCTTTTTACACGTTCGGCAAATTCATAAAAAGGAGCTAATTTCACTAATTGATGGTTACACTGCTGACTATCGTGGCAGATATAATTTCCTTTTTTCGTATACGTGCCTTCTGATCCGGATTTGGTTGTAGATAAAAACAAGGAGACATTCGATGTTTTTTGGCAGATAGCACAGATTCCTTTAGTGATTGTGGGTGAAAGTGTCCCGCTGATCCCTTTCAGCTGCTCATCTTCATAATAAACGAGGAATTTCTTCTGGCTACCCGGATCATTCCAGCCAATATACGTGTGCTCACGCAGATCAAACTCTTTCCAATCAGGTTGTTTTAGCTTTTTCACTTTTCGGAATAATTTCTCGATCTGGATTTTGGACGGCTGCTCAAATGGAAGGACGATCTCTTTCAGTTCCTCTAAAAGACGTTCTGCTTTTTCTTTTTTTAATTTGACATCCAAAACAGCTGTCAAGAACGCTTCTATTTCTGGGATTTCGGTTTCTAGCATCGCATGGATTTTTTCGGCAGCTAAGGCTTGGACCGTCTGCACGGTTTTCGGATCGTTCACAGATGAGTACGCATTTAGCAGCTGATCTACTTCTCGTTTGATAAAATAATATTGGTACGGTTGGATGGTTTGTTTCATGATTATTCGTCCTTTCTTCTTTCAAAAGTCTCATACTTTGAAGAAAAAAGTGAGCTTCGACAAAGTATGCGTTAATTTGCAGTACTCGTCTCTTTTAAATAAGATACCTTATGCACCTTATCATCACCCCCTTAAATCCATTTCACTTCTTTATGTACGATGTTCCATCAATAAAAGTAAACCTTATTTCACCTCATTAGTCAAACAGCTATTGTCAGACGATAAAAAATCCTGAGACTTCTCTAACATCAAGAGAAGTCTCAGGAAAAACATTTGCCTATTTTTTGTGTTCGATCAAATCGATCGATTTTTCACTGAATTCTTTTCCGAAGTATCGCTGCCATCTCTTGCGCATGCTTGCTGACATCGGTTGAGCTGCTTCTTTGACTGCGCAATATTTGTCCACGAATGTGACGATGTAGCCTTCTTTATATTTAGGAGGAGCAATCGTTGCACCCCACATGTGCTTCAAGATAATATCTCGTTCCAAGTCGGATAACTCGGTGATTTTCTCGGCATTCTTCACAGCAATCCTAGGATGCACATAAGCATGTGTTCCTTCATCGAATTTCGTTGTCCGCCAATCATAGTAGAACAAATCATGCAAAAGCCCGGCACGAGCAGTCGCTTTGGCATTTCCGCCCCATTTTTTTGCAAGCAGATAGCTATAATAAGAAACACTAATGGAATGTTCCAGTCGTGTCGAATGGACATGTTGTGTATAATTCGCTAGTTTTTTCACTGCATCTGTTTCTAAAAGATCTTCTACATAAGACATATATTCTTCGTCTTCACGCCATTTTTCTGTCATAATTATCGATCTGCCACCTTTTTTGAATTTCATTTGCTTCTGAAATTGGTTCTAGTATACCACCAGCGTTCGGATTATTCTAGAGAGGTTGATAGAAATAAAGAAAGCTTAATAGTTCCTTAATCATAAAGAAAAGTGGTACAGCATGATCCCGGCAGCCACGCCTACGTTCAGCGATTCTGCATTTCCTTTGATCGGGATATAGATATTCTTATCTGTCAAAGCCAAGATTTCTTTGCTGACTCCTTGTCCTTCGTTCCCCATGATGACTGCATAGTTTTGAGCTGGCTCCACCTCGTTCAACTGATAGGCTTCTTCATTCAATTCTGTCCCGTAAACGGCAAAACCATTCTTTTTCATCTTAGGAATGGCTTGCACTAGGTCCTCTTGCAGAACTGGGAGATGATAATTGCTTCCCTGCATGCTTCGTAATACTTTCGTACTATAAATATCAGCGGTTCCTTTACCTAAAAGCACACCAGATAGACCAAAAGCATCTGCGGTCCGTATCATCGTACCGACATTCCCAGGATCTTGTACGTTGTCCAGCACTAACCAGCCTCCGGAAAATTCTTGGAGATCAGCGCGCTCCATCTCCATCACAGCCATGATCCCTTGAGGTGTCGGCAAGTCAGAAACCGTGTCCATCACTTCATCTGAGACCAGACAAACCGGTAGCTCGTCATGTGCAGTCAGCCAGCTTCCCCATTCCTTGTTTCCGCGTTCCGTCACAAAGATCTCATTTACTTTTGCTTGAGCATCTACCGCTTCTTCCAGCAGATGGAAACCTTCGAGCAGATATTCCTTCATTTCTTCCCGATATTTTTTCTTATGTAATTTTTTTATTTCTTTGATTCGTGCATTTTTTGCTGAGCGTATCTCTTTCATTTTCTTCACCTCACCTGATTATAACATGGAATAGAGGTTCGAGCTTGTTTGATTCTAAAAAAATCGGTATCATTAATTTACAGAGACAGGAAAGAAAGGTGACGAACATGCAAAAAATCAAAATGAATGTGCAAGGTCGCGTACAAGGAGTCGGTTTCCGCTATATGACCAAGATGGTCGCTGATCAGCTGCAGATAACCGGCACAGTAAAAAATGAAGAAGACGGTTCCGTAACGATCGAAGCAGCTGGTAGCAATGAAAACATCCAAAAGTTTATCGATGAAGTGAAAAAATCGCCAAGTCCAAGTGGTCGCGTGCAATATGTTGATCTGCAGGAAAATCCGATGATGGAAGAGCGGAAGAAATTTGATATCGTGGGATAAGGTTGTGAGAAAGCTGTTCTGCATCAATCATCAAGGTTAGACAGTGAAAATAGCTTCTCCTATTTTGAAACTTTTTTTAAATAGTTACTTCTCAAGGAAAAATGGCTTGCGATCGACTACAAGTATTTTTCCTTGATTTTTTCTCCCTACAGAAAAATAACTGGCATTTTTTAATCATTGTTGTTTCTTCAACTATTTGCTAAAAAAACATCAGGATCAAAGAGCAAATATTTCTATGAATTTTCTATGAAGTCAATTGAATTATCTTGGTTTTTTTAGTATAGTTAAGCTTGTGTAAAAATTATAGAAGAGGAAGTATTCGATGAATAAATGGAAAAATTGGTTATTGGGTTCCGGACTCGTAACGATCATGCTTTTTTTATCTGGCTGTGTGCGAATGGACTCAAATGGAAACCCTGACACATCTGGGATCGTCTACCGTGTATTGGTCCACCCAATGGGACAAGCGATTACATATCTGGTAGAGAATTTCGATTGGTCGTATGGATGGGCTGTCATTTTCATGACAGTGATCGTTCGTATCATCATCCTGCCTCTAGGTATCAGTCAATCAAAAAAAACAATGATCCAATCCGAAAAAATGCAAGCATTGAAACCGCAAGTAGAAGCTGCTCAGCAAAAATTAAAAGCTGCGACCACTCGGGAAGAGCAAATGGCTGCTCAAGCCGAAATGCAACAAGTTTATCGTGAAAATGGCTTAAGTATGACTGGCGGAATCGGCTGTCTGCCGCTTTTGATCCAAATGCCGATTTTTTCTGCACTATACTTTACTGCCCGTTACACAGAAGGAATCAGAGAGTCATCTTTTTACGGCATCGATCTTGGCTCACCAAGCCTAGTACTTGTAGCTATTGCCGGTATCGCTTATCTGCTCCAAGGCTATATCTCAACGATCGGGATTCCTGAAGAACAGAAAAAAACGATGCGTACAATGCTGATCGTCTCTCCTGCTATGATCGTCTTCATGTCGATCAGCGCGCCAGCTGGTGTCACACTTTACTGGGTAGTCGGCGGTGTATTCAGCTGTCTGCAGACCTTCATTACAAATGTTATTATGAAACCTCGTCTAAAAGCGCAGGTTGCGGAAGAATTAAAACAAAATCCGCCAAAACAAGTCGTCACTCCAAGAAAAGATGTAACAGAATCAGCGAAGTCAGCTGACAATAAACAAGCAACAAAACAAATCAAACAGCCAAAAAACACGCCAAGCGGTAAAGGGCGTAATGCCGGAAAACAGCAACGGAAATAATCAACTGTTCAACAAACAAAAACGTATCTTGAGAATATCGAGATACGTTTTTTGATTGTTTCAGATAAAAATCTTCACTTTATAAAAAATTAGTCAAAGCTTTCTCTTGTTTCCCTAATTCTTCGGTCAATTTATCAGCGAAGCGTCCTTTGATGGCTTCTTTCATCTGGGGGATTTTACTAGAAAAATCGTTTGCTGATTCTTCCATGCTTGGTCGATGGACTTTGTTCGTCCGCTGTTTTTCACTCCATGTTCGCTGACCCATGGCTGTCCCTATCATTTGGGCATTTGACTGATTCAGTTTTTTCTCTAATTCATTTATTAAATTCATGATCCATTCATTCATAGCCATTTTTCTCCGTTGTGATTTTTCTGATTCCCTGACGATATGCATGTTCCAGTTCATCTTGTTCCCGATGAAGTTTTCGCTGCTCTGCTTGTAAGGCTTGTTGATAATGTTCCTGAAGTCCTGAATAACTACGTCTTGCTCGCTTTAAAGGTTCCTGGTCCAAAGCAAATCGATCGAGACCATGCCTCAAACGTTGTTCTGCCTGTTCGATCAATTCGAATCCTTGTTTCTTCCATCGATGCAATTCATCTTCTTGTTCCTCTAGCCTTTGCCTTTCTCTTTGATAATTTTTCTGCAATTCTTCGATCTTCATTTTTTCAACTCCTTATCTTAATTGCCGGGCTAATTCCCGATCACGGTCTACGATCTCATGGATTTTTGCTTTGATTTCCTGGATCAGTCCATCAAAGGATTCACCCATCTTTTTTGCTTTATCGATCCGCAGCTGATACATTTCTTTCGGGGAATCGACTAGATTTTCTCTGGTCGCCCCAACACTTGCCAACGCTTCCATTAGTTCCTGCTCATTCAACGCAGGCGCGACATAGCGAGCACGCTTCAGCCCTTCCCGCCAGTTTTCTTCCAAGGCTTCGATCCCGTCTTGATTGATCCGGATCACTCGTTCCATGGCGCGTTTCATCGTCTGAGATAAATTTTCCGCGACCAGCAACGCTTGCGTATCCTCTAGATAGATCTTTTCATTGCTGGACAATTGCCCGCCGCTAGCAGTGAAGGTTCTCCGTAAGATTTCCAGCTCTGAGATTCCTGCCGTAAATAAGGACATCGCTTGTGCTTCTTGCTGCTTCTGGCGAGCAAGTGTATTCGCTTCATGGTCGGGAATGATCAGTTGTCCTTCCTGATCGAATGTCCAGCTGCTCAGCGAATGATAAGCGAGCGGATTTTGAAAGCCCATGTTCATGTCGACTTTGATTTCAGCGTCAGTCCCATTGCCTCCGAAGTTGCCGATAAAATCGGCACGATTCCGGTAATTGGTGAGCATTCCGGGATTTTCCTCCACCCATTCCTTTGCTTCTGGCGATAAGAGTTCGTATGGGTCCGGCCCATTGAAGCCGACATTCTTCCATTGGTTTTCGCTCGCTACGTAAAGTGCTAGAAATTCGCCTAACGAATGACCGGTAGTGGAGATCGTTGCCTGACTGTATTTCTTTTGGACTTCCTCAGCAAAGTCTGCAGCGGCATCCACTTGTCCAGCTGTTTTCAATCCAGTGACATGAAGCAGCGTATTTGCCATCCTTTTTTCAAGATCGCTAGAAAAAGGCCGATTGCCGTAAAGATTCATGACACTTCGGACGTCTGTCTCCAAATCTTTGAGATCTGCTTGGTTGGTGCCGGCAAAAGCGATGACGACTTGGGAAATATCCACTTTGCCATGAATGATTGGGGCAACGGCCATCGCCTGCATACCGTTCGAAGAAGAATTTTCTTTGGTTTTTAGGATTTGGAATTTTGTATTGCCAAAATTATAAATTCCATTTTCTTTTAAATAAGGAGCATAATTTTTATGCTTCGGATCCAATAAATAAACTATATTGCTAAGTTTATTGTAATTTTTTTCTGTTATATTCAAATTACTTCCTCCTCTTCATTCGAATATATCGCTTTAATTTTATCTTTAGTGACACCCTTCTTTTGAATTTTTTCATTCACAACCGCAAAACCACTTAATTCGGTATCATTTTTGATGAAACCATAATCAAAAGTTACAGATTTTCCTTCAATATTAGTCAATATCACAACAGTATGATAAAAACCTGTTATATTATTATATTCTGTACGTTCGACCTTCACTTCTTTGATATCCGCAAAGGTGTTTTTCAGAACTTTGACTGACTGCTTCTCTACTGCGAGTAAATCCTGCTGTTTTTGCGCTTCTCTTTTGTCCATGTAGACTTTCCCTCCGATTCCTAATATGGCGATTAACAAAATGGTTAAGCTGAGTTTCCTTATTTTCCGGGGCAAGGACATGCCTCCTTTCTTTTTATGTACATATGGATGTCTTCATTATTTAAGTACGCAAAAGTTTGTAAGAATTTTTTTATTTTTGAAATTCTTATTCTCCACCTTACCATGGACGATCGGGGCAACAGCCATCGCCTGCATGCCGTTCGAAGAAGAATTTTCTTTGATTTTTAGGATTTTATACATAGTACTGTTAATTTGAAAACTTAAATTTTCTTGCATTTCAGGTGCATCATCTCTATGTTTAGGATCTAGTCAATAAACAGCATCACTTAATTCACTATATTGTTTGTCAGTAATCATTAAATACTTTCCTCATTTCCATTAGAGTAAGTTACTTTAACTTTATTGAGCGTATTTCCTTCTTTTTGTTTTTTTTCATCAACTATTCCGTAACTTCCTATCTCATTTTTTTCTTTCCAAAAACTATAAGAAAAATAAATCGATTGTTCTTGTTTATTAGTCATTAGAATAACTATTCGATATGATCCCGTTATTTCATTTCGAGCAGATTTTTCAATCTTCACTTCCTTGATATCCGCAAAGGTATTTTTCAGAACTTTGACTGACTGCTTCTCTACTGCGAGTAAATCTTGTTGTTTTTGCTCTTCTCTTTTGTCCATATAGACTTTCCCTCCGATTCCTAATATGGCGATTAACGAAATGGTTAAGCTGAGTTTTCTTATTTTTTGGGGCAAGGACACGCCTCCTTTCTTTTTATGTACATATGGATGTCTTCATTATTTAAGTACGCAAAAGTTTGCAGGAATTTTTTTGTTTTGAAATTCTTATTATCCACTTTGCCATGAACGATCGGGGCAACAGCCATCGCCTGCATGCCGTTCGAAGAAGAATTTTCTTTGATTTTTAGGATTTGGAAGTCTATTCCTCCAAAGTTTTTAATAGCGCCTTCTTTATAGCTTTTATTGTATTGCGGGTGTTTGGGATCCAGCCAATAGACTTTTTCACTAATATCATTATATTGTTTATCAGTAATTGTCATATTATGTCCTCCCTACCATTCGAATAAGTGACTTTCACTTTAATAGTCGTATTTCCTCTTTCTTTTGTACTTCTCTGTTCTCTACGCTGTAACCACCAAGCTCATTTCTTTCCTTCCAAAAACTATAATCAAAATAAACAGAGTTTCCTTTTGTATTAGTCATTGTCACAAGTGCACCATAACTTCCGGTTATGTCATTTTTTTCAAATTGTTCGACCTTCACTTCCTTGATATCCGCAAAGGTATTTTTCAGAACTTTGACTGACTGCTTCTCTACTGCGAGTAAATCTTGTTGTTTTTGCGCTTCTCTTTTGTCCATATAGACTTTCCCTCCGATCCCTAAAGTGATTATCATCAAAATAGCTAAGCTGAGTTTCCTTATTTTCCGGGGCAAGGACATGCCTCCTTTCTTTTTATGTACATATGGATGTCTTCATTATTTAAGTACGCAAAAGTTTGCAAGAATTTTTTATTTTTGAAATTCTTATTCTCCACCTTGCCATGGATAATCGGGGCAACAGCCATCGCCTGCATACCGTTCGAAGAAGAATTTTCTTTGATTTTTAGGATTTGGAAGTCTATTCCTCCAAAGTTTTTAATAGCGCCTTCTTTATAGCTTTTATTGTATTGCGGGTGCTTTGGATCTACCCAGTATACTTTATTACTTATTCCTTTATACTGCTTATCAGTAATAGTCATAATTCTTCCTCACTTCCATTTGTATAGATAACTATAATCTCATCAACCGTAATCCCTTCTTTTTGGACTTCTTCATTTTCTACGCCATAGCCATCTATCTCATTGCTTTCTCTTGTAAAGCTATAATCAAAATAAACGGATTCTCCTTCTGCGTTGGTCATCGTTATTAATGCTTCATAGATTCCGGTCATGTTGTTTTTTTCAAATTGTTCGACCTTCACTTCCTTGATATCCGCAAGGGTATTTTTCAGAACTTTGACTGACTGCTTTTCTACTGCGAGTAAATCCTGCTGTTTTTGTGTTTCTCTTTTGTCCATATAGACTTTCCCTCCGATCCCTAAAGTGATTATCATCAAAATAGCTAAGCTGAGTTTCCTTATTTTCTGGGGCAAGGACATGCCTCCTTTCTTTTTATATACGGACACTTTCATTATTTAAGTACGCGAAAATTCGCAGGAATTTTTTTGTTTTTGAAATTTTTTCAAACCTTACACATCAAATGTTTCTTTCGTTCTTCTCATAAAAAAACAGAATATTACGCGTACATCATAAACTATTTTTTGTCTCTGTGATCAAAATGTAGCATTTACGAACATGCTGTGTCGTATACGACACGTTATTTTTCTTTATCGCATCTGATCATCTTGAGATGAAGAACAGCATAAAAATACCGACTAGATTTCTCCAGTCGGTATTCAATCTGATTATTGGTTCGAGCTAAAGTTTCACTCTTTTTGATTATTCTTCTTCATCTTCTGCTACTTCATTGATCAACTCGTTGACAGAAACAATGCTTTCACGCCCTGCACGAATAAAATCCGGCTCTGAATGGATCATTTGTGAATTAATAAATTCAATGACCATTGGGAGGTTCATGCCCGCGTAAAGCTCGATCATTTTCCCTTCCATTATAAGCTTAGAGATGATATTTGCAGGCGTACCGCCTAAAAGATCGCATAATACCACAAAATCGTTCAGCGGATTTGTGACAGAAAGAAAAATTTGTTTATATGTTTCAGCTCCAACTTCTGGCAATAAAGGGATCGTATAGATATTTTCTTGTGGTCCCATGATCATTTCGGTACTTTTTTCAATTCTTCACAAAACTTCCCATGACTGATCAAAACCAATTGTCTATGCATCTCTTATGTTCTCCTTTATTTCGAAATTACACCTAATGCAGAGAAAGTGACACAAACAATGAGTACGATAAAAATAGCTCGAGTAGGTGTCATATTCTTTTTGCCTAGCATCCAATAAACGCCACCCACGATTCCAGCTGGCAAAAGCTTAGGTAAAATCATATCGATATAGTTTTGCATGTTCAATGTCACATCACCAATCGTAGGCGCCCATGAGAATTTGACGTTGATCATTGTTGCGACCAGTGCGCCTACCATGAAAACTCCTAACAAAGTAGCTGCATCTGTCAATGCGGTCAAACGTGATTGCATCGTGGTCACTAAAGAGATCCCTTCTTTGTAAGCGAATTGGAGTTGTTTCCAACGAAAGACCATAACAACGATCTGAGCAATGATCCAGATAAATACACCTACTGGATTTCCATCAGTTGCCATATTCGCCGCTAAAGCGCCAAAAATCGTTGGAATTAAAGCAGCGAATACAGAGTCCCCGATTGCGGCAAAAGATCCCATCAATCCCGCTTTTATCCCTGATACTGTTTCTTTAGAATCAATCCCTTCTTTTTCTTCAATCGCAAGGTCGATTCCAGTAATGATCGTATTAAAGAAATTTGAAGTATTAAAAAATTGTGTATGCGTTTTCATCATTTCTTTTAATTCTGGAGTATCATCCCCATAGATTTTTCTCAATTGCGGTAAAATGGTATATAAGTAGCCGGATCCTTGCATTCTTTCATAGTTCCAACCTAATTGAAACGTGAACAAGCTCCTTCGATTGATTTGCTTAAAATCTTCTTTTGTTAGTTGATAATTAGATTTCGTCATCTTCAATTTCCCCCTCAACAGAGTGTGATTGCTGACTGGCTATGGAATGATGATCATTATTTTGATCATTCTTGTAACTGATTGTCGCTAGTGCTAGGCCGATTGCTGCTACAGCAAGCATCGGTAGTGAGTTAAATGTGGCAGGAAAATCTTTAACGACACTTGCGACACTTGTTCCTAACAGTTGAACATTTGAGAACAGCGTTGCTAATAATGCCGTAAGCGTAAATCCTAAAATGAGGTATGAAAGATGTTTTTTTACTGGCAGATATCGGAGAAGAATCGCAAAACCAACAGCTGGTAAAACAGCCCCTGCTACCGACAAGCCATCCCCTAACCATTTCAAGTCCCCATTTAAAACAGAGACGACATTTTCGACTATTCCCCCACCAAATGCTAAGGCTAAAAATACTGGGATCATACGAGAGAGTGACCAAGGTAATGCGCCCATCAAAAAGTTTCGTTCAATTGCTCGATAATTCATCGCTTCTACATGACGATCAATACGATGCGCAAAGTAGGTGTTAGCAAATCGAGCTAAAATATCTAATTGGATCATCAAACTTGCTACAGGAACTGCAATTGCTGCAATCGCTTGTTCTGGGTTCATCCCAAGAGAAATTGAGAAAGCCGTCGCTAATATCGTCCCAGAGTTTGCATCTATTTTTGAAGCACCTCCAAATGTCCCTACTCCTAAAACAGTCAATTGCATACTGCCACCAATGATCAAGCCTGCTTTTAAATCCCCCATCACTAAACCTGCATATAGTCCCGCAAACACCGGTGCGCTCATCGAAGAATAGATCTGTAATTCATCTAAAATCTGGTAACCTGCATATAATGTTAATAATAAGATCTGCCACCATTGAATATCCATGGATTATTCCTCCTATTTGATTAAAAGATTCATAAAGTCTTCCGCCTTATCGTTTGGTACCATTTGAGCAGTCAAATGAATACCGAGTTGATTTAATTTTTTGAATACTTCGACATCTGCATCTATTACATTGATCGATTTAGTGATGGAACGAGTTTCATTCGTTTGCGACATGTTTCCTACATTTACTTCCTTGATAGGAACTCCTTTTTCTACTAAAGCTAGAATCCGATCTGGTTTTTTCACTACGATCAATACACGCTGCGAGTCATATTTACCAGCTAAAATATTCGTTGCTGCTTTTTCAATTGGCAGGATGCTTAGTTTTACCCCCGATGGAGTGGCTAACTTCAACCCGCTTTTTTCAATACTATTCAAAGCTACTTCATCATCGACGACCATGATTCGGCTAATATTCAACTTTGTTGTCCAAAGATTCGCTACCTGTCCATGTATCAAACGTCCATCGATTCTTACTCCAATAATTGCCATCCCTCATTCTCCTTTACTATTGGTTGTTTGACAAAGTCTATAACTTCATCAACTATTCCTTCCGTCTCAAAGATAACGATTTCATTTTTGCCATTCCTTAGTAGCCCTTCAGGAATGAATAGGGATAGAACTGGTCCTACGTTCCAAAAACGACCGATATTCCTCCCATTGACCAAGACGATCCCTTTACCGAAATGACTCAGATCTAGATAGGTGTCCCCCGTTTCAGCCAACTCCACTTCAAAACGATAAAAAGCTGGCTGATCCGGTTCCCATTTTTTTGAGAAATCAATCTTTAGTTCATTATCGAATGCCAAACAATAATGGGTCCATTGTGTGAGAAAATGCAGATCACCCATTACACCCGTACGTATACCTTTTCTTTGTGTATCAGCTAAAAGTTTATGACCATAGTTGACTCTTCCCATATTCTCAAACAGCAGATCAAGTTGCTGCTCATCTTGATCAAGAGTAAGACGGATCTCTTCTCCGATTTCTGTTTGATATTGGACTGCTTCTTTCGCACCATCTAAGTAAACATGTACTCGATCCCTACCGTCGATGATTCGTAATTTTTCATTTTCTGCATCTCTTTTGATCTTCGTTCGATAAAGCAAATAACCTGTATTTTGACCAAGTTCCTCCATTGTTTGCGGGTAAGTCGTATGGATTGGTTCACTGATGGTGTCTAATGTTGCAAAAAGACTGACTTTTTCTTTCAGCTTGACTTCCTTTTTCTCAATAGTTTCTTTTATCCAAGGCTCCATTTGCTTTATTTTTGGAAAATTCTCTGCGATCATTTTTTGAAGTGCAAAATATTTTTTCGTTGGATTTCCTTGTTCATTGAGTGGCGCATCATAATCATAAGAAGTGATTTGCGGAAAATCAATGACTCCTCTAGCTGAACAGCCATTCATAAAACCAAAATTCGTTCCTCCGTGAAACATGTACAAATTGATGCTTCCGATCATCAAAACTTCTCTGACCGCTTCTGCTAATTCCTCAGGATCTCTTTTGATAATCGGCTCTTTCCACCTATTAAACCAGCCATCCCAAAACTCCATGCACATCAATGGCCATTTTTTTTCGTGTTCTTTAAAAAAACTCGTCATATCAGCAAAATTTTCTTTTGCATTTGAACCAAAATTGCCAGTAGTGAAAACATCATCCTCTATCAAACTTCCTGCTCTCAGCGCTGCTTGCCAAGGACCATCAGAAGTGAATAACGGAACATCGATCCCTCCTTCTTCTAAATATTTTTTTACTTGTCGCAAGTACTCTTTCTCTTCGCCGTAAGAGCCATACTCATTTTCTACTTGAACCATTAAGACGTTTCCGTTATTTGTAACTAAATGAGGAATGATTTTAGGTAATAGCGCTTGGTAATATCTTTTGACATACATCATGAAGCGAGGATCAGCGGAACGAATACGACAGTTTTTTGCTAATAACCAAGCTGGTAAACCACCAAATTCCCATTCCGCACAAATGTAAGGAGAAGGCCGTACAATTGCGTATAACCCAAGAGACTGAGCTAATTCTAAAAAACGGGATAAATCTAACCAATCCGCAAAGTCAAAGTGTTCTTCTACTTTTTCGTGTAGATTCCAAGGGACATAGGTTTCTACAGTATTGAATCCAAGTGCTTTCAAATTATATAAGGAGCGTTCCCAATTTGTTGGGTGTATTCGAAAATAATGGATTGAACCAGATAAAATTTTAAACGGCTGTCCATCCAATAAAAACTCTTCTTTTATTTCAAAGTTGGTCAAGCAACCTTCCTCCTCACCACGGAAAACGTTTTCTTTTTCATTCAAACTATTTCTTTGATTTAAACAGGTTCATCCCTCAAGTGATTTCCGTAGGATCCACCTAACTAGTCTGTATTTATCGCACATTCGTCATGCTATAAGCTGTCGCAAAGATAACTGTAACAGTACTGTCGATGGAAGTTTCCAAATCGTTTGTTTTATCTTCACTGCTTATTTTTTCACCTTATCGAACCATGGGGAGGCAGTTTTGTTTATTACTTTATTCAAAGATTCAATGTTTTGTCTTCCTTGTGTCCTCAACCAGTGGATAGCTCCCACTTTTCCATTTTCGATATATGCTTTGACACCATCTTTCCATGTCGCCCGTCCACACAATACACCATTGAATGTCGAACCTGATTCATGAGCGAAAAGCAGGGTTTGCTGAAATAATTCTGTTGAAACGCCTGCACTCAAGAAAATGAACGGTAACGGTGTCACGTCACTTTGCTCCTTAAAAAAGGCGGCAGCCTCTTCTTTGCTGTGAATAAATCCGCCTGTGGAATAGCCTTCCACATAGTTCATATTGACAGGTACTTCCACTTTCAATACATCGATTTTATATTTAGGATGAGCGAATTCCTTCATCATCTCAATGACTTTATGAGGTTTGACTTTGGCATATTCTGGAGAAGAACTATCGCTTATCTGTGCGTCATAAGAAACTAATTCCAAATAGAAGGGGCGATTCTCTCCTTCACACTCACTACCTAAACGTTCGATGAACACATGTTTCAAATGATTGATTTCGGGCGATTCATCAACATCGTAGTAAAGCAAAAATTTTACTGCATCCGCTTGCTGCTCTTTTAATCTGAGAGAAGACCAATCCGCTAATAGATCAGGTAGTCGACCAAGCGCAGTTGCGTCATAGCCGGTTTTCTCATAAGCGAACAATAACCCCGTCTCTTTTGCTCTGACTTTTGCTGCTGGTAAACCATACTCCGGATCCAATAAAATAGCAGAAGCGTAAGGTGTCAGCTCAGCTGATACTAGTTCTTTGAATTCACTGATTTGTTCTTTTGTTGGTTCTTGACCTAATGCCTTGATCATTTTTTTCAAAGCACCGCGTTGATCAATTGCTAATGCGCTGATCACACCCTCTTTCGTCGATAACCTTCTCATAGCTGTGATTTTTTCTTCATTCATCTGTCATTTCTCCTTCATTGTCATATCCATGGATGATGACACCTTTGACTACTCGATTGACCGTTCCTGTTGGAGATGGATCATCTGGTGTATTTGCTACTTTGATTGAAGTATAAAGTGCAATAATTTGGGCAGTCATGACCATCGGTAACGCAAGATATGCATCAGGTAATTTGCTGATCGAATCATCTAATAGGACAGTAGTTCCTGAAAAATCGATATTCCCTAGTTGTGCAATCGCAATCACATTTGCAGCAACTCCATCTTCCTTTATCTCTTCTAAAATATCTAAGTCATATTTTCTTGTATATGGCCGGTTGTTCACAAAACCAATCACAAGCGTCCCGCTATTTAAAAAAGATTTTGGCCCATGACGAAATCCCATCGAAGAATCAAAAATCGTGGCAACTTTTCCAGCAGTCAATTCCAAAACTTTCAATTGTGCTTCTCTAGTTGCACCAGCCAAACTTCCTGAACCAAGATAAGCGATTCGCTCAAAAGAGTCGGGTAATAATTGTTGAATTTCTAAATCTCTCGAAAGAAGGTCTTGACCGTTTTTCACCAATTGTTCGAGATATTTTGCTTTTTCCTCCAACGCTGTTTGGTCAAAGATCCATAAAGCACTCAATAACATACACGTAAAACTTCCTGTCATAGCAAAACCTGCATCATTTGCTCTTTCTGGCATCAATAACAGATAGTTCTGTTTATCGTCCTGTGCATTTTTTGCCAACATACCATCTTCAGCACAAGTAATCGTTAAATGAAATATCGTTTTAACCTGTTCATTTGCTATCTGCACAGCTGCTACACTTTCTGGACTATTGCCACTGCGAGCAAATGAAACTAATAAAGTCGGTTCGTTTGGAAACAAAAATTCTTTTGGTGAGGCTACGATATCTGTCGTGCCGAAGCTGTGGAAGATAAAAAACTCATTGTCTCCATGTTCATTTAGATATGGTACGAGCGTATCCCCAATATATTGGGACGTCCCTGCTCCTGTAAAAATGACACGGATTCTTTTTCCGTTTGCTTCTTTTTTTATTTGATCAAAAAAGAAAAACAGATCCTCTTGCTCTTGAGTCAATCGATCAATTGTTTCTTTCCATAGATCTGGTTGTTGTTTTATTTCCTGTGTCGTGATTGCTGCACCTATTTTTTGTAATTTGTTCTTCGATAGCTCAAACATGTTGTTCTCCCTCACAGTCATTTTCGGATATGTCGAATTTTATAATGAAACTGGTCAGCTCTTGCTACACTGTCCGTATATTCGATAATCTCATTTTTCACATTATAGGTTAATCTCGTCAGATGTAAGACGGGAGCACCATCAGCGATCCGTAGTACAACAGCATCTTTTTTTTGCACGATACTTGCATAAAACTCTTCATCAGCTAATTGAACTTGCTGTTCATAATCCTGTGAAAACACATCATACAATGGTTTACTTTCAAGTAACGGCAAATCAAGTCCCATAAATAGCTTCGCCGGTAGATAAGAACGCTCAACCATCAATGGCTCTTCATCTGCTAATCGCAGCCTTTTAAGTTTAAATACAGTTTCGCCTAAATGGATGTTCAAATTCTTAGCAATTCTCTTATTAGCTTCCATTTGTCTAAATTCTAATATGGACGTCTTGGGAACGCGTCCTATTTCGCGCATTTCATCCGTAAAGCTATATGCTCCAGCTAAGTTCGACGACTTATCAGATAAATCAGAGACATAGGTACCTTTTCCATGTCTTCGATAAATATAACCTTGATTTTCCAATTCCTGTAAAGCCAGACGTACGGTTGTACGACTCACTCCATAGTGTTGACAAAGTTCTCTTTCAGATAACAGCTTATCATGAGGAGTCATCTGTGTTTCGATATGATCCTTCAATAAATCAACTAGTTGATAATATAATGATTTTCCTTTATTTGAGCTCTCCATAGAAATTACCTCTTCTTTACTGGTTATAACCACAATACAAGAATAGTGAATTATCAAGCATTTGTCAAAGGTTTTTTAGACAAAAAAAGCTATTATAACAACGATTCAAGGCTATATAGTTTTAATAGACAAAGATACCTTAAAAATACCAGTTACCAATAAAAGAACATAAAAAAAGACGAACCACATAAGCGATCCGTCAAAATGTATTAACTTATTGAACAGCGTCATTTACATTGATCCCTGTGATATTCCTACAGTTATCGTTTTATTTCTTCCAATTTTCATTTACAACAACCAAAAACAGCTTATTACCGACATATGTTATCAATAATTTTAGATAACTTTTATGGTTTGATACTCTTTTTCTATAAAATTTAACAAACATTTTTTTAAATAACTATTTATTTTTTTGGATCATTATCTCAGACAAGCCTTTTTCTTACTTCTTAGCATAAATAGATGTCGCTGTTTCGTCTAATAGTGTACTTAATTCTTTTATATTTCGTTTTCCCTGTTCTAACATCCAAATACTCGCTTCTTTTTCGCCTTCGGTAACAAATGGTACTACTCCCTTAGCCCACGTTGCTCGTCCGCATAAGACACCATTGAACGTCGAACCTGACTGTTTTGCAAAACGCAACGTATCTTGAAATAGTGTAGCGCTGACTCCTGCACTTAAAAAAATAAATGGTAGTTCAGTCACTTTCGATTGTTCATAGAAATATGCGGATGCTTCTGCTTGACTATAACAAGTCTCTTGCCCATACCCTTCCACGAATTTCATGTTCACTGGCACTTCTACTTTCAATACGTCCACTTGATAACGTTCTTTTGAAAATTCTCGCATAGCTTCAATGACTTTATGCGGTTTTACTTTTGCATAGTCAAGAGAAGATGGATCGTCAATAGTTGCATCATAAGAAAGGATCTCTAAAAAGAAAGGTATGCCTTCTGCTTCGCATTCTGAACCGATCCGTTCTATAAATATTTGTTTTTGCTCATTGATCGCTACTGGCTCATCAACGTCATAGTACAATAAAAATTTACAAGCATCCGCACCAGCTTCTTTCAACCTTTTCACAGACCAAATGTTCAGTAAATCTGGTAGTCGGCCCGGCATCAACGCATCATAACCGGTTTTTTCATAAGCTAGTAGCAAGCCACATTCTTCATCTCGAAGCTCTGCTGCAGGCAGGCCATATTCTGGATCGAGTAAAATAGCGGAAGCATATGGGGACAGGTACTGAGAAACCATCCGTTTAAATTGGATGATATCTTCTGATGTCGCTTCTTTATATTGGTCGATCATTTTCTTCAACGCACCACGCTGGTCAATTGCTAACGCGCTGATAATTCCAGCTCCGTCCGTCAATCGGTTCAAACGTTCCTTTTTTTCTATGCTCATTTTCTTCATATATCTTCACCTATTTCTTTAGTTAATATCGTGGCTATTTCTGTTTTTGACTTTGTTGCTCTCAACTGCTCTGTAACCTCTTTTCGCATCAACGATCGTGCAACGAGAGACAATAATTTCAAATGAGTCTTTCCTGCTTCTGAATCTGGTATAAATAACGCAAAAATAAAATCAATCGGCTCTCTATCTAAACTGTCCCATTCGATCCCTTTGCTCAGTGTGATGATGATCAAACTAGGTTCGTTGATTGCTTGAGACTTCGCATGAGGAATAGCAAAACCTGACATCATTCCTGTAGTACCTTCTTTTTCTCTTTCTAGAAGTTTTCGAAATACTTCTTTTTCGTCATGAGCAATTCCTAAACAAAATGTTTGCTTTGCTAAAAACTTAAATACTTCTTCTTGATTATCCAATGACTGTTGTAAAAAAATGTTCTCTTCATGGATGATTGTCATGATAAGCCTCCTACATTTCCTTCTTCGATGACTGTACGATTTACTGCTTCGTTATCCATCTTCTTTTCTTTATCATTCACTCTTTTCTTTTGGATCAAACCTAATATCACTCCACCAACGATCGACCCAATAAGAATCGCTGTGATCCATTGGATTTTTCCCGTCACTACAGGTAATACTAAAAAACCGCCATGTGGGGCTGGTACTTGGACGCCAAACAAATAAGTCAAGACAGCAGCGATTGATGAGCCTAACATCATCGTTGGTAATACCCGGATCGGATCTTTCGCAGCAAACGGAATAGCTCCTTCAGTAATATGCGTTGATCCTAGGATAAAATTAACCAAACCTGCATTACGCTCATTGGTATCAAAATATTGACCAAACAATAAGGTGGCAAAACCAGTAATCAACGGTGGTGCAATGCACGCTGCTGACACACCAGCCATGAAAGTCGTGTTCCCTTGTGCCAAAAGAGCTGTTCCTGTTACATATGCCGCCTTATTAATCGGTCCTCCCATATCAAACGCACACATACAGCCAACAATCACGCCGATAACAAGTGGATTCGAATGTTCAAATCCGGCTAAGAAGCTCATCATTCCTTCATTTATAGCCTTCATTGGACCTGCTAACAAAGACATCACGATGCCAATAAACGCTACACCGATAACTGGGTATAAGAAGATTGCCTTCAAGCCATCTAGTTGCTTTGGTAGAATTGCCAGTAGCTTTTGTAAAAATAAGACAAAGTAACCAGCTAAGAACCCAGCTAAAATGCCTCCTAAAAATCCAGTACCGCCATTCATGGCTACGAATCCACCAACAAATCCAACTACTAATCCTGGACGTTTCGCGATCCCTTCTGCAATATATGCTGCTAGAACTGGAACCATCATCCCCATTGCTGTATCGCCAATCGCTTTTAACATCGCCGCTGTAGCATTGTATTGTGCATGGTCTGGATCAAAAGAATAGATTCCCCAAACCGCAAATGAAATAGCAATCAATACTCCGCCAGCTACCACGAAAGGCAACATATGAGAGACACCATTCATCAAATTTTTATAGATGCTACGACCAAATTTAGCTCCACTCATCACTTCTGGTTCTAAAGTATCAACAGCTTCATTATCAGCTAAGATAGCACCTTTTCCTGCCAATGCTTCGTCAATCAGCCGTTGTGCATCCTTGATCCCTGTACTGACAGAAACATCAATGACTCGTTTTCCCGCAAATCTCTCTGGATGGACATCTTTGTCTGCGGCAATAATGACGGCATCTGCCTGTTTGATTTCTTCAGCCGTTAATTCATTCTCGATCCCAACTTGTCCATGGGTCTCCACCTTGATCGTGATGCCTTTTTTCTTGGCTGCTTGCTCTAATGCCTCTTGTGCCATGTAGGTGTGCGCGATTCCTGTCGGACAACCTGTTGCTGCAATTAGTTGATATTTTCCCATCTTTCGAACCTCTCTTCCTTGATTTTGATTTGTCTACTTAATTCCTCAACATCCAAAAAATCAGTCAGTCCTTTACGAAAAGCAGTTGAGCTTCCTGCTGCTATGCTTTTACGTAACGTTTCATCAAGCGGCCGTCGATTCATGTATCCTGCTAAAAAAGTGCCTAACATTGTATCACCTGCACATGCTGTATTGATGACTTTTCCTTTTGGCGAGTTTCCCCGAATCACCCTGTCTTTCGTAAAAAGAATTGCTCCTTTCTCACCTAGGGATAATAAAACATTTTCTGCACCTGACTCTACCAATCGTTGTCCATAAGTAAAATAATCTTCATCTGTAACCATTTCTCGTCCGAACCAAGAAGAAAGTTCTTCCTCATTCGGTTTCAGCAAAAACGGTCGATAGGGTAAACAATCCATGACTTCTTGATCACTACTATCAATAACCAAATGGATCTTGCATTCCTGACAGATCCGACTGATTTCCACTAAAATATTCGGTGTCATCCCTCTTGGTAAACTCCCAGAAACACAAAGATAATCTTCTGCTTCTAATGCTCTTATTTGATTTAAAAAGTTATGGATTGCTGCTGCTGGTATCTCAAGTCCTTGATTCACTAATTTGTATTCTTCTCCTGTTTGATTGACTTGCGTAAATACATTGATACGCGTCATACCAGGCACTTCAATAAAATCTGTTTTGATTTGTTTCTGCTGTAAATAGTCTTCTATATATTTCCCTGTGAAACCAGCAGAAAAACCTAATGCCGTATTTGGGATATCTAGCATCTTTAATACGAGTGACACATTCACCCCTTTTCCATTTGCCTGAATGTCGTCATCCTTTGTGCGGTTTACCATAAAAGGATGCATCTCGTCTGTTTCAATAAATAGATCAATTGCCAAATTCATCGTGCATGTGTAGATAGACATAACCAATGACCTCCTTGACTCTATTATGAAATACGCAAAAGAGAAAATGTTTTCTTAATCGCCCCACTACAAAGAAAACCTTTACATTCATGAACTCGTCGTGCTATTTTTTAACTAACTTTTGGTGAAAGAAGGCAAGAATATGGATCACAAATTAAGTGAAACGGAACAGTACCTCTGGAACTTTATCGAACACCACATCCTAGAGATCCCTAACTACTCCATCGTGAAACTAAGTGAACAAGCAAATGTCTCGACAGCCACCATCGTGCGGACAATGAAAAAGAAAGGATACGAAGGATTTACTTCGTTTAAGCACCATCTAAAAGAAGGAGAAAACAAGAACATCAATTTTTCTTTCTTAGATAAAGTAGACAAAGGTATCCGCCGAGCCATTCTAAAAAATGAACAAGAAGTGATACGTACGATCAATATGCTGGAAATCGGGAACATCGAGGATGCAATACAAAGAATCAAATTCGCTGATCGGGTTTTTGTCTTTGCACGAGGGTTTTCAGAAATGATCGGGCAAGAAATGTTGGTAAAACTTCAATTAACAGGGAAAAATTGTCAAATGCATACTGATCCAGAAATCATCAAAAACATCAGTCGGAAACTAACTAAAAAAGACAGCGTCATTTTCGTTTCTTTGAATGGCGAGACAAAAGAACTGGTCACCGCCGCAAAGAATTGCTATGATGCAGAGATCGGTTCGATTCTAGTTACAGCCACTCATTCCTCTACACTCAAAGATTATTGCGAGATAAATCTCGTAGGTTTCAAATCAGAAGGTTCTTATTTTCCTGATTATGAAGTACGTTCACGTTTGCCTCTCCAGATCATCGCGAGAATCCTGCTCGATGCCTATGTATTGCGTATGGGGGAGAATTGAAAGTAGATTTGATAAAAAAATATGCCACAATGATAAATACTATTGATAGTTAAAATTTCTATTTCCTCTATTCCTAAAATCAGAAGACTAGTTAAATTTAACTACAATTAAGAAACAGAAGAATTTTTGATTCTTTCATTGGATATAAAAAAAAACACCAAAGCTAGTAAATCTCACTAGCTTTAATGTTTATAACGAAATTGTCCGATCTTTTTTGATATAGAATCAAAATATCATATTTTGTGTACGCTCTCTGGTTCATTTATTTTTTTACGGATAATAATAGAAACTACTTCGTAATAATCTGATCCAAGCTGGCTAATGACAGGGCCATTACTGCAATTTGGCTTAATTGCGCTAAACGGTTTTTACGGATTGCTGGATCTTCGACCATGACCATTGTCTGGTCGAAATAGTTTTCGATCAAAGGACGAAGAGCGACTAGCTGATCATAGTTTTCGTGGATCGTTTGATCAGCGAAGGTTGCTTTCATCCTTTCGACTGCCTGATGCAGTTCTTTTTCAGCATCGTTCTCGAATAGTGAAGGATCAACCGCTGCTTGTTTTTCAAGTTCTGCTTTTTTCGCTAAGTTCACGACACGAGTCAAAGCTTCCATCGATGGTTTGAAGTCTTCATCTGCAAGATGTTGCTTGAATAATTGAGCGGCTGCAAAGACTTTCGTCAAATCTTTCTGCTCTGCGTTCAAAACGGCATCGATGACATCATGACGGATGTTTTTTGTCGATAATAATTGACGCAAACGTCCTTTGATGAAAGTGCTGACTTCTTGCTGACCTTCTGACAATTCAATACCGAAACGCTCGATATCTTCACTGATTGCTGTGCTGACTGCTTCTTGTAAAGCTGTTAGCGGGAATGTCCATTGTTTTGATTCGATGATCCGAACGATACCATATGCTTGACGACGCAATGCGTATGGGTCGTTTGAACCGCTTGGGATCATTCCGACAGCAAAGAAAGAAAAGATACTGTCTAATTTATCTGCGATAGCTAAAACAGAACCGATCGATGATTCTGGTAATTCGCCTTCACTGGATACAGGCATGTAGTGTTCGCGGATTGCTGCTGCTACGGCTGGTTTTTCGCCTTTCAGCAGAGCATATTTTTCGCCCATGATGCCTTGCAGTTCAGGGAATTCCCCGACCATATTGGTCACCAGATCAAATTTGTAGATTTCTGCTGCTCGCTGCAGGTCTGTCAGCTCTTCTTCTGTTAGACCGACTTCTTCTCCTATGATATGTGCAATGACTTGGACACGTTGCATTTTTTCGTAGATGCTACCGATCTTTTCATGGAATGTCACAGATTTTAGTTTCTCGACATACTGTTCGATCGTTGCTTTCTTATCTTCATTATAGAAGAATTCAGCATCTTCCAGTCGGGCTGTCAATACTTTCTGATTACCACGGATCACATTATCCAATTTCACACGATTCCCGTTTCGAGCAGAAATAAAGTATGGCAGTAACATACCTCGATCATTTCGTACTTCGAAATAACGCTGATGTTCTTTCATCGAAGTCACTAGTACTTCTTCTGGTACTGACAGATATTTGTCTTCGAATTCACCAGCAAATACAGTCGGATATTCAACTAGATTATTGACTTCTTCGAGCAAGTCTGGGTCCAAGTCAATGATCCAGTGATTTTTTTCTGCAAGTTCTTTTGCCTGTTCCACGATCATTTCTTGACGTTTTTTTGGAGAAGCGATGACGAATTGTTCATTCAATTTTTCTTCATATTCTTTTGCATGGGTAAATGTCACGTCTTCACCTAAGAAACGGTGACCTCGTGAGGCTCTGCCTGTTTTGACATCCAAGATCTCAAACGGGATCACTTCATCATCTAGCAAAGCCACGATCCAGTGAATCGGACGGATATACTCAAAATCAAACTCTGCCCAGTGCATTGTTACCGGGAAAGTCAAACTTTTGATGACGTCTGCTAGTCCTGTGAGAACTTCTTTTGCTTCTTTGCCGTGGGTATATTTCGTTACATAGACATATTCTACACCTTTTAATTCTCTAAAAGTGATCGCATCTGTCGTCAATCCTTGTCCGCGAACGAATCCTTCTGCTGCTTTTGTCCAGTTACCATCTGCGTCCAAAGCGATTTTTTTAGCTGGCCCTTTGATTTCTTCTTCACTGTCTGCCTGACGTTCTGGAATATTCGTCACTTTGATTGCTAATCGGCGTGGTGTGGAAAAAGTTTCGATCGTATCGTACGTCAACTGATGTTCATCTAAGAATTTTGCTGTTTTTTCTTCCAGTTGTTTCATACTTGGCGTTACGACATGTGCCGGCATTTCTTCCAAACCGATTTCCAGTAATAAATCTTTTGCCATCTTATTCAGCCTCCTTGACAGTTTCAGCATCCGCTGTGGTTTTGTTCAATAATGGGAATCCTAGTTTTTCTCGTTCTGCTACAAAGATTTTTGCTACAGCACGTGCCATGTTCCGGATACGTGAAAGATAGCCTGCACGTTCAGTGACAGAAACAGCTCCCCGAGCATCCAGTAAATTGAAGGTATGGCTGCATTTCAAGATATAATCATATGCTGGATGAACGAGGTTCTCATCGATACAGCGTTTCGCTTCTTTTTCGAAACGATCAAAATTGCTTAACAATAGTTCCTGATCGCTTACTTCAAATGAATATTTTGAATGTTCATATTCAGGCTGTTTGAAAATTTCGCCGTATTTCACGCCAGCAGACCATTCCAGATCATATACGCTTTCTACTTCTTGGATATAAGAAGCAAGACGTTCTAATCCATAGGTGATCTCAGAAGTCACTGGTTTACAAGGCAGTCCACCTACTTGTTGGAAGTAGGTGAATTGAGTGATCTCCATACCATCTAGCCAGACTTCCCAACCGACACCGGCACAGCCCATAGAAGGATTTTCCCAGTTATCTTCTACGAAACGGATATCATGTTCTAAAGGATCGATCCCTAAAAGACGTAAGCTTTCAAGATACAATTCTTGGATATTCTCAGGTGATGGTTTCATCACGACTTGGAATTGATGATGCTGATATAATCGGTTCGGATTTTCTCCGTAACGTCCGTCTGCGGGTCTGCGGGAAGGTTCTACATAGGCTGCATTCCATGGTTCTGGTCCGATAGCACGTAGAAATGTGTACGGACTCATCGTGCCTGCCCCTTTTTCTGTATCGTATGCTTGCATCAGCATACAGCCGTTTGACGACCAAAATTTTTGCAAAGTCAAAATCATTTCTTGAACGGTTAATTTTTTACTCATCTTTTCTGCCCCTTTCATTTATAAACCTCACGGATAAAACAACAAAAAATCCCTATGTCTGATGACAGACATAGGGACGAATAATTCGCGGTTCCACCCTACTTCCGGATTCGATCCGGCAGCTTCGTTTGCTGTACTCGCAAGTGCCACTTCAAAAATCGCCAGCATTCGGCTCACACTCTCCCGAATTCGCTAAAGCTACGTGTTTTTTACTGATCTTGGTCAACGTACCTATTGATCACTTATTGATTCTATCACCAAAACAGCTTATCCACAAGTTGTTGGTA
Source organism: Enterococcus sp. ZJ1622 (assembly GCF_011038845.1). Classification (GTDB taxonomy): domain Bacteria; phylum Bacillota; class Bacilli; order Lactobacillales; family Enterococcaceae; genus Enterococcus_B. The sequence goes on along the minus strand of NZ_JAAKDW010000002.1, from coordinate 208,232 downwards.
CACTAAGTGAGGTTTTGATTTTCTACGGTCAATGATAGCTGAAAACCTGCTTGATTGTCAAATCATTTTTCATTTTTTCTTTTGGCTTTCAGACCGTCATTCTTTTTTATCGTTTCCTTCTTCATTCTTTTCGGTCTTTTCTGGTGTTTTTAGGACATGCTCCCATGATTTCATCTGATCGATAAATTTTTTGCTTTTCAGATGGATTCCCACATACTCGTCATACAACTGATCGATCAACTGCCTGATCCCTTGTTTCGTTTCTTCTTTCAAGTTGATCCCGCTGATTTTGTCATAGGAAATCGCCGAGAACATCCGAACAAAATATACGGAGCGAGGATCAGCGTGATAACGATGATGATCCATCTCCCAATGTCTCTCACAAAGAACACCGCCATATTTGGAGGAATAGTCAAATTTCCCTCCGGTTTCTCCGCAGACCACGCAATGTGTCCAAATCGGTGCGATCCCAAAACGCTGCAAGATCTGCACTTCAAAGATATTCGTGATGATTTCGGCATCGTCGCCTTGGTCCATACGTTGCAGAGCATGTTCGGTGAACTGGAAAAGATGGGGATCATACTGCCGGTCTTCGATAGCTGCATCGACCAGATTTAGCAAATAAGTACCATAGCCGCTTAAAAAAATATCTTCTTGTATTTTCCGAAATGCGTGCACATCTTTTACGCTGGTCAGAAAAGACAAGCCTTCGTTTTGAAATCGACCAATATAAACAGCTTCCGTAAAAGGGAGAAGAGCGGGAGCCAAGGGCTGGTTCTGCCGATTGATCCCTTTTATATAAAACATCATTTTTCCAGAAGACTCCGTGAATATTTTTACTAATTTATCTTTTTCTTTATAATTACGGCTTGATAAAATCAAACCTTTCGATTCTGCAAGCTGGCTCACTTTTCTCCCTCCTAAAAAACAAATCTGGAAAAGCAGGTTCCCTGCAGATCCAGATTACGTATTTGCAAACATTCAGCTACTTGAGTTCATTTCGTTCATACATTCAGTCCAAATTCCTTAATACTCGTCTTTTCGATAACCGAAGTCTTGCAGATAAACTTTCTTATCACGCCAATCTTTCTGGACTTTCACCCAAAGCTCAAGATACACCTTGTCGCCTAATAGATTTTCGATGTCTTTTCGTGCTTTGGTTCCGATTTGCTTCAGCATCTTGCCGCCTTTGCCGATGATGATTCCTTTTTGACTATCCCGTTCAACGATGATCGTGGCTTGCACTTGGATTTTGTCATTCTCGTTTCGTTTCATCGAGTCAACGACGACAGCAACAGAATGCGGAACTTCATCTCTTGTCAAGACTAATACCTTTTCGCGGATCAGCTCAGAGACGATAAAATATTCGGGATGATCTGTTACCTGATCATCTGGAAAATACTGCGGGCCTTCTGGCATTTCACTAACTAGAATATCCATCAATCGTTCGACATTGTTTCCTTCTGTCGCAGAAATCGGCACGACTTGTGCGAACGGCATTTGCGCAGAATAGTCTTCGATGATCGCTAAAAGCTCATCTGGATGGATCTTATCGATTTTATTGATGACGAGATAGACAGGCGAGTGAACATTTTTCAAGCGTTCGATGATGAAATCATCGCCCCGTCCTCGCTTTTGATCGGCGCTGATCATGAACAGTACAGCATCCACTTCTTTCAATGCACTGTAGGCTGCTTCCACCATAAAATCGCCCAGCCGATGTTTCGGTTTATGGATCCCAGGAGTGTCGATGAAAATCAGCTGTGCTTCTGGCGTTGTGTAGACACCTTGGATTTTGTTTCTCGTAGTTTGGGCTTTGTCACTCATGATCGCGATTTTTTGACCCACGATTCTGTTGAGCAAAGTTGATTTCCCTACATTAGGACGACCAACGATCGCTACAAAACCTGATTTATGTTCTGGCATATTTTTTCTCCTTCTTGATTAAAAAAACAATTGATATATTTTAGGGACAAATAAAATCAGTCCCACGATCACTGCAAAGCAAGCTGTCAACAGGACAGCTCCTGCAGCCATGTCTTTGATTTTCTTGCCGATTGGATGGAAATGGCAATCGGTGAACATATCCACGACATTCTCAAACACTGTATTCATGATCTCGACGATCCAGACTAAAAAAACAGCTAAGAAGAGCCAGAGCCACTCCATCCGGTCCAATCGGAATACGAGACCCATGAGTAAAGCAAGGACACCGAACACGACATGTTTTTTCATGTTCCGTTCTTCATCGAACACTGTTTTGACACCTTGGATCGCAAATTCGACGGACATCATAAAATGTTTGTTTTTTTCGACATTCTTATCTTTTAAGTCCATAAGCATCCAAGATCTCTTTCTGAAGTCCAAACATCTCTTTTTCATCCTCAGGTGTCATGTGGTCATATCCATTGATGTGCAAGAAACCATGCACTGCTAAAAAGCCCAGTTCCCGATCATAGGAATGACCATACGCTTCTGCTTGCTCTGCCGCACGTTCGATCGAGATCATGATATCCCCAAGCACACGCGGCATCGGATTCGTTCCATCTTCAAAAATAACAGGTATTTCGTCTTCTCCTTCTTCTTCCAGGGCAAAGCTGATTACATCTGTCGGTGCATCTTTTCCACGATAATCACGATTGATCACTCGGATGGCTTCATTGTCCATGAAAGTCACTGACATCTCTGTTTCTTCCGGTAATCCCAGATGATCTGCTGCAAATTGCAGCAAATCATCGATTTCTTGCATTTTTTCTTCTGATACTTTATTCGTTTCGTCCATAAATGTGATATCCATTAGTCATCGCTTCTTTCTTTTCTTGCTATTGTGCTTGTTCTTCTTTTAATTTCTCAGCTTCTGTCTTCATCTTAGGATATTTGATCCTTGAATGGAAGGTACTGCTCAAGCCGCTGATCAATGATTTTTCTACTTTACGGATTTCTTTCAACGTCAGCCCGCTGTCATCCAATTGGCCATCAGAGATCCGTTCTTCGATTAAATTGTGAACGAAACTTTCGATTTTTTCTCCAGTCGGATGATCCATTGCCCGTACGGCCGCTTCACAGCTGTCCGCGATATTGACGATTCCTGCTTCGCGTGTCTGCGGTTTTGGCCCAGGATAACGGAATTGCGATTCTGTTACTTCAGGATTTCTTTCTTTTGCTTTGATATAGAAGTAGCGCATCAAGGTCGTACCGTGATGCTGTCGACAAATATCGATCACCATTTGCGGCATGTTATATTCTTCTAAGATTTTTGCGCCATCCGTCACATGCCCAAAGATAATCTGTTTACTGTCTTCCGGCAAAAGAAAATTATGAGGATTCTCCGCTCCGGAAGGCAAGTTCTCAACAAAGAAGCTAGCATGTTTGATTTTGCCGATATCGTGATAATAGCAGGCAACTCGCGTGAGCAACGAGCGTCCTCCGATCTCTGCGACAGCATTCGCACTAAGATTTGCCACCATCATACTGTGATGGTAAGTCCCAGGAGCTTCTTCTAAAAGCTGTTTCAATAATGGATGGTTGGGATTACTCAATTCATTCAATACGATCACACTGTCATCATTGACCATCAATTCGATATACGGATGCAGCCCCATCGTTAGCAAGAACGACAGCAAAGCTCCGGTAAATCCGCAAACGAGTGTCAGCCAAGTGGTGCCATCACTGAAGCTCATCCCTTGATAAACGATCAAAATAACGTCCATCAGCAGCGGGAAAACGACGACCCACATCACAGCGGACAATCCTTGTTCTGAGACCCGTTGACGCTTCAAGATCGTTGCTAGCAGTCCGGAGAACAAGTAAGACATCAAGATCACTGTCAAGAAGTTGGTTCCGATCGAATCATAAAAAATGAACAAGGCAGATACGCCTTGGAATAAGGCCGCCATGATGCCTGCACGTCGATTCAAGAAAAAGTTCAACACAAGCGGGGCAAAAGCTGCCGGATAAAACAGCGGGATGTATGCCGCTTGTTCCGTTTGGAATAATTGGAAAAACTTCATGAGAATAATACTGATTGACATGGCTGTGACGTAGAACAAGACATATTCTGTTCGTTTTCCCGCGCCTTGAAACTGTAGTGAATTATAGACCAGCACGACAATTTGAAGCAATACGGCCATGATCATCGCTACTAGTGGAAAAATCGAAGTAGTCTGATTGGTCAAACCGAGCAGTTCCAGTTTTTTCATCGCTGCTGCATCGATCTGATTTCCTTCCCGTACGATGATCTCTCCTTGGAAGATCATGACAGGCTGAACTGCTTCTCTGGCAGACTGTCTCAGTTCTTCCGTTTTCTTTTCGTTCAGTACGTCATTGACAACGATCCCCTGATCCACCAGATAATGGATCACCTGCTGTTGCTGTGCGGACACATCCAAATACTGGATCTGGTCCTCTGCTTCTTGCTTGAAAGCTTCCAGCTCGCTTTCTCGTACTTGTTTATTCATCTGCTCATCGATCAACTTCAGACTTTCATCACGAACGGTCGCGATCTCATCAGCGGTCAATTCGAAGATCGTGGAATAAAAATTATTAGGAAGCTTCTGATAAAATGCAACATTTTCTGCATTGATATTTTCAAAGTTCTTCTTCAATGCCGCAATCCGCTCATCGGTTGTCGGCTTTGGGATATTCTCGTCTTCTTTTGCTTTGTCGACTTTATCTTTATACGCCTTATCGATCGATTCATTCGTTTTGCTGATCAGATCGAAAAGCTGCTTGATCCGATTGTTTTGTTCATCGACCAAGTCTTTCTGGTACGTATATTCAGGTGTGACTGCTTCTGCTGCCAGTTTTCTTTTTTGCTCTGTTTCTTCCGTATTCTCAATCGTTTTATTGGCACGGATACTTTCTTCTGCTACTTGTCCTTCTCTGAAATCACTGGCTTTTTGTTTGACACTACTAAATGTAACGCCGCAGACCACAATAAAAAACAAGAAGAGCAAGAAAGGCAGCGCTGCCTTCCCCAGTTTCTTCTGTAAATGCTGCAGTGTTTTGTTCAACATGTGCTTATCCTCCTAAGCAAAGCTTATTCTTGATGAAGATCTGCTTTTTCATAAGCTTTGATAATCTCAGCTACGACTGGATGCCGAACGACGTCACTTGCTTCAAAGTTGACAAAATCGATTTTTTTGATTTGCTTCAAGGTTCGTTCTGCATGAACCAGTCCGCTTATCGTTCCTCTTGGCAAGTCGATCTGGCTAGTATCACCATTTACGATCATTTTTGACTGATAGCCGAGACGTGTTAGAAACATTTTCATTTGTGCGACAGTGGTATTTTGCGCTTCGTCTAATATAACGAACGCATCATCCAGCGTACGTCCGCGCATATAAGCAAGAGGGGCGATTTCGATGACTCCTCTTTCCATCAGACGGTTCGTATGGTCCAATCCGAAGATCTGATACAATGCATCGTAAACCGGGCGCAGATACGGATCGACTTTTTCTTTCAGATCCCCTGGCAGAAATCCGAGATTCTCACCTGCTTCCACGGCTGGACGGGTCAAAATGATCTTTTGCACTTCACCTTTTTTCAATGCGGCGATCGCTAGCACAACAGCAAGGAACGTTTTCCCTGTACCTGCAGGACCTACTCCGAATACGATATCGTGTTTAGCAACAGATTCGACGTATTTTTTCTGTCCACTGTTTTTCACACGGATCGGTTTGCCATTTCTGTCTTTGACGATCTCTTCTTCGTACATTTCTACAAAATAATCCAATGTGCCTTTTTGTCCCATTTTCAATGCTGTCACAACATCAGGCGTACTGACATGGATTCCTCGCTTGATCAATTCCTGCAAGGTACGGATTACGGAGGCTGCCAGAGAAAGTTCCGGTTCAGAACCGATGATCTGGATGAACTCGCCTCTCGCGTGAATCGTTGTTTCAGTCATTTCCTCAATCAGCTTTATATGTTTATCATGTGCACCTAAAAGCATACTGACATCATCAGCAGCAGTCAATCGAATTTCTAAAGAATTAGAATCTTCTGTCAAAAATGGACATCTCCCCTCAATTCATTCTTATCTATTTTACCATATTCCGGAAAAACTATATAGCAAATAAGAAAAGAGACGATGAAAATAAAAAGCGCCACAACGATTAGCATCAAAATTCTGAGATCTCTTCGACAATAAAATATATTTTGTTTATTCGCTGACCGCTTTTTGAAGCTAGCAAGCACAAAAAAACTGCGGACAGCTTCTGTCCGCAGTTTCAAACTACAAGATTAAGATTGCAATAGTTCTTTGACAATCGCATTGACTTGGTTTCCGTCTGCTTTTCCTTTGACCTTAGGCATGATCGCACCCATGACTTTGCCAAATTCTTTCACAGAAGATGCACCAGTTTGCGTGATTGCTTCTTGAACGAGTTGTCGGATTTCTTCGTCAGATAATTGCTCTGGCAGATACTTTTCGACTATCGCAATTTCGCTTTTTACTTTTTCAGCCAAATCGTCACGTCCAGCTTCCTCAAACTCATGCAAAGAATCACGGCGTTGTTTCATTTCGCGAGACAACACAGTCAGTTCTTCGTCTTCCGTCAAGTCGTGACCTTCTTTGATCTGCTCGTTTTGTATAGATGACTTGATCATACGAATGACTTGTAAAGATTCCTTATCTTTGGCTTTCATCGCTGTTTTCATGTCATCGTTCAATCTACTTAGTAGTGACACACTACCAACTCCAATTCATCGAAGAACTAGAATTTTTTGCGTTTTCTAGCTGCTTCTGATTTTTTCTTGCGTCTTACACTTGGTTTTTCGTAGAATTCACGTTTACGAGATTCTTGTAAAGTACCCGCTTTTGACACGGAACGTTTGAAGCGACGAAGAGCATCGTCAAGTGATTCGTTTTTGCGAACGACTGTTTTTGACATGTTAATTCCCTCCCTCCGAGCTTAAAAAGTAACCGTAATTGTTATTGAAATAATATCTCAAAAAACAAGACTGTCCTGTAAATATTATATCTAATGCTGTTTTGACCGTCAAGGGAATCTTTCGTTTTTTTAAAATTATCAAATGTTATTTTATTTAAATCCCATTATTGACAGTTTTCACAACGTCCGAATATCTCAAAACGATGCCCCTCGATCGTACAGCCACCCAACTGTTCTTCAAAATAATTCATTGGGCACATGTGGATTTCTTTCGTTGTTCCGCAAACAGTACAGATAAAATGATGATGATGGCCAATCTCGCCCTGACAGCAATGAAAACGGAATTTCATCTCTCCATGCAGGTCCGTTTCTTCCAATAGATCGATTTGGGCAAAATCATGGAGATTCCGATAAATCGTATCATAACTTACCCCTTTGAATTCCTGGTTCATATAATCAAACACTTCTTTTGCGGAGACATACCGATTCCGTTTGGCTAGATAGGTCAGTAACGCTTCTCTTTTCTTCGTATACTTAAATCCGTTATTTTTCAATGTTTCTAATGATTGTTCGATCAATGTCTGCTTTTTCACTACGATCCCTCCAAATCAGAATGATTACGAAGTATGCATTCCAGAGTATGGTATAATAAACATAAAAAAAAAGCAAGTGAGGTTTTATCTATGACTTCTGATTCTACAGAAATCGTCACTTTTTTCGTCATTTCTGATTCTGCTGGAGAAACAGCGACAAAGTTAGCACAAGCAACGATGGCCCAATACCCTACCGTTGAATTCAATTTGTTTCGTCGAACCTTCGTCACTGATGAAGAAACATTGATGCAAGCATTGAAAGACGCTTTAGAAGAAAAGGCACTCGTTCTTCATACTCTGATCAATAGCGAGCTGATCGATTTGACTCGAGATTTCTGCGAAGCAAACAATCTGTTCAGTTTTGACGTGATGACGCCCCCTATCACAGAGATCGAGCGACTGACTGGCGTGAAACCAATCCGTCAGCCCGGTGCGCTTCATTTACTGAATGAAAATTATTTCAAACGGATCAAAGCGATGGAATTTGCAGTAAAGTATGATGATGGGAAAGACCCAAGAGGCTTTTTAGAAGCAGATGTCGTCCTCTTAGGCGTTTCACGGACGTCAAAAACACCCTTGAGTCTATTCCTTGCAAACAAAAACTTGAAAGTCGCTAATCTGCCATTGATCCCCCAAGCACATATCCCGAAACAATTGTGGGAAATCGATCCAAAAAAAATCGTGGGGCTGACGAATAATCCAGATATTCTAAATAGCATTCGGAAGGAACGCATGCGCTCCTATGGTCTAAATCCAGACACCGCCTATTCTGATATCGAAAAAATCCGCGCTGAGCTGGATTTTGCCAATGATTTATATGAAAAACTTGGTTGTGTCGTGATCAATGTCGCTTCGTTATCCATCGAAGAGACAGCGTCCCTGATCCTAAACGCTTTGGGTCTTGAAGACCATAGCTATTATGGGACAGAAACATCAGAAAAAGAATAACTGTCCTCGATCCAAAAAACAAGTCGGGACTGTGACAAAAGTCTTGTCACAGTCCCTTTTTTCCGAATAAACGGTATTCTCCTGCTAACTCCTCGGGCACAAGTTACGATATTCATCAAGCATGAGAAACTGTTTTTTGAAATTGTTCCTTGTGCCTCAGAGTTAAACGGTAGGTTCACAACCTCTCTATAAACGGTGTTCCACCTGCTGCTTCTCGGCAATAAGTTCACTGAACAAGAAAATATGAGGAGCTATTTTCTGTTCAGTGTCCTTATTCCTTAAAGCAAAACGCAGTTGTCACAACCTCTCCACTAAACGGTGTTCAAAAGCTTGCATCTGCGGTAATAAGCCCAACCAAACGAAAAATATGAACAGCTATTTTTGTTTGTCTGTTCTTATTACTTGATGCAGGGCAGCTTTTTTACAACCTCTGATTCACGGTGTTCAAAAGCTTGCATCTGCGGTAATAAGCCCAACCAGACGAAAAATATGAACAGCTATTTTTGTTTGTCTGTTCTTATTACTTGATGCAGGGAAGCTATTTTTCAAAATCGCTTCTTATTGCTCAAGGCTGAACGTCTCTTTCACAACCTCGTTTTTTCAGCTATATGATCTGCATGTTCATTGGTGCTCCACGTGTTTCAGCGTCTGGACAAGAATATCAAGTACATGGTAATCGTCCAAACTATATAAGATTGCTTTTCCTTCACGATGGGATTTGACTACACGATTTTCTCTAAGCAATCGCAACTGATGTGAGACTGCGGATTGTTCCATCTCCACTGCTTGACTGATCGCTGTGACATTTTGTTCGCCGTCTTTTAAATACAGTAAAATTTTCAGACGTGTCGGGTCGCTCAACATTTTGAATAACTGGCTGACTTTCTCTACTTCGGTTCTTTGAGTATCCGGCAATCGATTCACCTCCAACTAAAAAAGACTGACTTCTAAAGTTTACCACTTTTTCCGTCAGTCTCAAGCTTTTTATTCTTCTGTCATCGCTTTGATCGCTGCTTCATAGGCTTCGACTTTTGCTGCAGCGTCTTCAGAGGAATGCCCTTTTACTCCGATATAGAACTTGATTTTCGGCTCAGTTCCTGAAGGTCGGATCGCGATCCAGCCGTCTTCTTCCAAGACGTATTTCAAGACATCAGATGGCGGTGTCGTTAATTTCTCGACATTTCCTTCAAGATCGATTTTCGTCAATTCTTTGAAGTCTTCGGTTTGGAGGACTTTTGCGCCAGCAAATTCAGCCGGTGCGTCTTTTCGGAATTTCTCCATCAAAGCAGCGATTTTCGCTGATCCTTCCTGGCCACTCATCGTAACAGAGATCGTCTTTTCAGCATAATAACCATATTTTTCAAAGATCGACTGCAAACCGTCATAAAGGGTTTTCCCTTGCTTTTTGTAAAAAGCGGCTACTTCTGCTAAAAGAAGCAACGCTTGGATCGCATCTTTGTCCCGAACGAATGGTTTGACTAAATAACCATAGCTTTCTTCAAAGCCGAACATAAATGTATGCGAATGGTCTTCTTCAAATTGCTGGATTTTTTCAGCGATGAATTTAAATCCTGTCAGCACATTCATCATCGTTGCCCCATAGCTTTCTGCAATCGCTGCAGGCAGTTCACTGGATACGATTGATTTTAAGACTGCTGCATTTTCTGGCAGTGTGCCTCTTGACTGATGTGCTTCTAGGATGTATTGGACGAACAATGCACCGATCTGATTTCCAGTCAATACCTCGTACGAACCATCTGGTAAACGAACCGCTGCGCCTAACCGGTCTGCATCGGGATCTGTTGCGATCAGCAGATCTGCTCCTTCTTGTTCGCCTAAACGCATCGCGTATTCAAATGCAGAATGTTCTTCAGGATTTGGTGATTTGACTGTGGTGAAATCCGGATCTGGGATTGCCTGTTCAGGTACCAAAACGAATTGTTCAAAGCCGGCTTGCTTCAACGCTCTTTCACCCAGCATTTTTCCAGTTCCATGAAGTGGTGTATAAACCAATTTCAAGTCTTTGCCCATCGTTTGGACCAATTCCCGATCGATGGTTACTGCCTTGATTTCTTCTAGATAAGCAGCATCCACTTCTTCACCGATGATCGTGATCAGGCCGCTATGTTCAACTTCTTCATCAGATAATACTTCGACTTTCAGCGGATTGCTGACTTCACGTACGTATCTTGTCAATGCATCTGCATCTGCTGGCGGCATTTGCCCGCCATCTTCACCATAGACTTTATAGCCGTTATACGCTGCCGGATTATGAGAAGCAGTGACCATGATTCCCGCAAACGTATTCAAATGACGGACAGCAAAAGAAAGCTCTGGCGTTGGTCGCAGACTTTCAAACACAAATGATGGGATATCATGATGTGCTAAGGTTTTTGCTGCTTCCATCGCAAATTCTGGTGACTGGTGGCGTGAGTCATAAGCGATCGCTACTCCGCGTCGTTTTGTTTCTTCTCCTTGTGTGTCCATAAAGCGAGCAAGTCCTTCTGTCGCTTGTCTTACAGTATAGATGTTCATGCGATTGATACCAGGTCCTAAAATACCTCGCATCCCGGCAGTACCGAATTCCAAAGGTGCATAAAAAGCATCTTCTAATTTTTCAGGATCTTGACCAAGATCGGTTAATTGTTTTTTTAATTTTTCTTCTAGGTTCTCTTCATTTGCCCATTGTTCATAAACTTGTTCCCAAGACATGAAAATAACACCTCTTTCTAAATTATGGTTCTTCCTAAGTATAGCATTCACCTATTAGATATGAAAGTATGAGGACCAAAAATCCGGGAAAATCAAGAAAAACCGGACGTTAAAAATGATTGTAAAAGAAAAAAACTCACAAGCAGCTTACTTTCAGCACAGAAAAAAAGAGTAAAAGAACAAGTCATCCTGCCCTTTTACTCTTCTTATTTATTTATTACGATTTCGTTGTTTCTTCCAGTGATTCCAAGTATTTGTATACTTGTTGTCCAGCGATCCCGCCATCTCCGACTGCTGTGGTGATTTGACGTAAATCTTTTTCACGAACATCCCCGATCGCAAATACACCAAGCATGTTTGTTTTCATCTCATGATCTGTTGGAATCCAGCCAGCTTCATTCGTCAAGCCTGCTTCTCTAAATGGTGCAGTCAATGGGTCAAGACCAACATAGATGAAGACACCGTCTGCTGCTAGATCGAATTCATTCCCTGTTTTCACGTTACGTGCTTTAACACCGGTTACGACCATGTCGTTTCCTATGATTTCATCTACCACAGTATCCCAGACGAAAGAAATCTTTTCGTTGGCAAATGCACGGTCCTGGATGATTTTTTGTGCGCGTAATTCGTCTCTGCGATGAACGATCACGACTTCTGAAGCAAATTGCGTCAAATAGATCGCTTCTTCTACTGCTGAGTCGCCGCCGCCGATCACGACTAAGCGTTTGTTTCGGAAAAAGGCACCATCACAGACGGCACAATAAGAAACGCCACGACCGGCAAATTCTTCTTCGCCCGGAACACCTAGTTTACGGTGGATACAGCCTGTTGCGATGATGACGGTCTTTCCTTCATAGCTTTTATCCTCACAGATGACTTCTTTGTGACTGCCATGATCCTTGATGTCTTGTACGATTCCGTACGCATTTTCTGTCCCGAATCTTGTTACGCCTTCATACATTTTGTAAGCCAGATCTGGTCCCATGATCGAATCGAACCCTGGGTAGTTTTCGATTTCTGCTGTATTGTTCATTTGTCCGCCAGGCGCTCCTTGTTCGATCATCAATACAGATAAGTTTGAACGTGAAGCATATAACGCAGCAGTCATCCCTGCAGGACCGGCGCCAATCACGATTACATCATACATATGTACATTCCTCCGTTTAAAATCAAGTAAGCTTACTTTACAGCCAATAAGAAAAAAAGTCTATTGTTCTGCTCGCAGCTTTCGAATAGATTTATTATACTCGAATAAACTGCGTAAAAACAATAGACTTTTTTAAGAAACCTTTATTCGTTCACTAAATCTTCACCATTTGAAGCAATCACTTTTTTATACCAGTCGAAGGATTTTTTCTTCATACGTGCTAATGTACCGTTTCCTTCATTGTCCCGATCGACATAGATGAATCCGTAACGCTTCTTCATTTCGCCTGTGCCGGCTGATACTAGATCGATACAGCCCCAAGTAGTGTATCCAATCAGATCGACACCGTCCAACTCTACTGCCTCTTTCATTGCTTGGATATGTGCAGCGAGATAGTCGATTCGATAATCATCTTCGACATAGCCGTTTTCATCAGGTATGTCGACGGCTCCCAATCCGTTCTCCACAATGAATAACGGTTTTTGATACCGGTCATAAATATCATTCATCGTGATACGCAACCCCAGAGGATCGATTTGCCAGCCCCATTCGCTCGCTTCTAGATAAGGGTTTTTGACAGAAGCGAAAATATTGCCAGAAGTCTGCTCCAACAAATCGGTATCTGTCGTTGAAACGCGAGAAGAATAATAAGAAAAAGAAATAAAATCAACCGTATGTTCTTTCAGCAATTCCGTATCGCCTGGCTCCATAGCGATCTTGATGCCTTTTCGTTCCATTTCTTTCAATGCATACGCAGGGTATTCACCACGTGACTGGACATCGATGAAGAAATAGTTTTCCCGATCTGATTTTCTAGAAGCCCAGACATCTTCGGGATTACAAGTGTATGGATAATACGCTCCTGCTGCTAGCATACAACCGACCTTATTCTCTGGATCGACTTCATGAGCGATTTTCGTTGCGATCGCACTTGCGATCAATTCATGATGTGCTGCTTGATATTTGATCTGCTCTTCATCATCGCCTTCTTCAAAATAAAGACCTGCGCCCATAAAAGGTGCATGCAAGATCATGTTGATCTCATTGAATGTCAGCCAGTATCTGACTAATCCTTTATAACGATTGAAGATAACTCGGCAAAGGTTCTCGTAAAATCCGACTAGGTCGCGTGAACGCCACGCGCCATATTCTTTGATCAGATGCATTGGGCAATCGAAATGAGTGATGGTAACTAGCGGCTCGATGCCGTATTTTTGACATTCCTTGAACACGTCTTCGTAGAAAGCCAATCCTTCTTCATTCGGTTCGGTTTCATCCCCTTTTGGAAAAATACGACTCCAAGCAATCGACATGCGATACGTTTTGAAGCCCATTTCTGCAAACAGTGCAATATCTTCTTTATAACGATGATACATATCGATCGCGATTTTTGCCGGATAGAAATGCTCGTCATCAAATTCAAACATCTTCTTTTTCCCGGTAATGACAGGATAACGATCCTCGCCGATCGGTACGACGTCCACGTTTGCCAGACCTCTTCCTCCTAAGTCATAGCCGCCTTCACATTGATTGGCAGCTGTTGCGCCACCCCATAAAAAATCTTTTCTGAATCCCATCAAACTTCCTCCATTACCTGTTTATTCTTTGATAATTCTCTTGCCAGTTCATCTTGGATCTCGATTCCTTCTTCTGTCAGTCGTTCGATCGTTTCTTTGAATTGAGGCAAGTATTCCTGATGCGCAAGGAATAGTTCGTCCATCATTCGTTTTGCTGTTTTTCCTGAACGAATAAGTGGATTGATCGTAAATGCCTGTAATGCAGTCCCATAATCCCCAGTCACTGCTGCTTCGATCGTCAGCAGTTCCATATTTTTCATCACTTGCAGCCAGCCTCTTTCTGCGGTAGGCAGGGAACCGAAAGCGACATTCCTTGCTCCTTGAGCGCCTACATAAGCAGTCACTTCTACGACACAATCTGCTGGAAGGTCGGGTAGTGCTCCATCATTTTTCGTAGAAACGACGATCTGTGTTTCTTTGTTTCCGTAAATCGAAGCGATCGTTTCGCACGCTGCATCCGAATAGTAAGCACCTCCGCGTTTTTGAAGCTGTTCCGGTTTATGATCCAGATTCGGGTCCTTATACAGCTCGAACAGTTCAGCTTCCGTCTGCTTGACTTGCTGTGCTCTTGTGCCGATCGTCCGATATTCCTCCAAGGCGTGTGTCAGCATCTCTTCTTCTCGGTAGTAATAACGGTGATAGCCGCAAGGGATCATTTGCATCTGTTTCAGTTGTTCCTTGAAAAATGGAATGTCAAAAATATTTTTCGGCAAGCCATTGTCTTCATCGTACAATCGATCGATCAATTCGTTCGTACGGTCATTTCCTTTATCATCTGCTACTTTATGCCAATGAAAATGATTCAAGCCGGCAAATTTATAAATCAATTCTTCTTTTTTCTTTTCTAACATCCCCGGTTCGGTCATCATGGCCATGACAGGTACATTACATAAACCAATGACTCGCTCCCATTTCCCGTAGCGAATCACAGCTTCGGTGACCATTCCACTTGGATTGGCGAAATTGATCAGCCAAGCATCTGGACACAACCGTTTCATATCTTCTACGATAGACAAGATCACCGGGATCGTTCGGAAAGCTTTGAAAATACCGCCCGCACCATTTGTTTCTTGTCCGATCATTCCATAATAAGCCGGGATCCTTTCATCCTTGACTCTGGCATCCAATTGCCCGACACGAAATTGTGTCGTCACAAAATCCGCCTCTTTCAACGCTTCTTCCCGATCCAATGTCGCATGAATCTTCACATCGTAAGGTGACGCATCCCACATCCGCTGTGACATTTTACTGACGATCTCGAGTTTTTCTTTTCCTTCTTCTACATCTACCAGCCATATTTCCCTAATAGGCAGTTCGTTATATCTTTTGATGAATCCTTCCATCAATTCAGGCGTGTAGCTGCTCCCGCCACCGATCGTTGCGATTTTGATTCCTTTTGCCATAAGCTCACTCCTTTTCTTTTTTACATATCCATTATCATTTTTGTAAACAAAACAGACAATAGGAAACCGTTTCTTTCCAGTAGCGTTTACAAAAAGAAGCATTTTGAGCTGTATTTTTGTAAATACTTTGTCAAAAAAATGTTTTTTTTAAGTTATAGCAGATAAATGCGTTTACAAATCGTTTTCAAAAAAGTTATAATTTACGTAAAAAAAACAGAAGAAGGTATCCATATGTTATTACGCGAAAAAATCAAAGAAATCTCCTTTTCCCCTTCAGAAAATGAAGTGGTCCAGTTTTTATTGACCGATTCTCCTGCGCTTAGCGAAATGACCATCCAAGAGATCGCCGACAAATGCTATGTCCACCCATCGACACTCATCCGTATAGCAAAAAAAGTGGGCTTTGACGGCTGGGTCAGTTTCCGCAATGCTTTTTTAGCTGAGATGGCTTATCTCGAAGGGAATTTTCAAGACGTAGATGCGAATCTTCCTTTTTCCACCACAGACGGCATCATGACGATCGCAAACAAAATGGCTTCTTTGGAACAAATGACTATCCAAGATACGCTTTCACTCATCCATCATGACCAATTGCAAAAAGCCAAGTACTTACTGCTTCAGGCAAAAAAAATCGTGATCTTCGCTAGTAATTCGAATACCTTGATCTCTCAAGATTTCATGCTGAAAATGAAGCGCATCAAAATGGACGTCACGATCGTCACCACTTTTGGCGAATCGTTCTATGAAGCTTACAATTGCACGAGCGATATGTGTGCGATCCTGATTTCTTATACGGGTGAAAACAAAGTGATCCTTCGTACCGCAGAAATATTGCAACAAAACGATGTCCCGATTTTAGCTTTGACTAGCATCGGGGATTCCACGCTATCTTCAATGAGTACAGCCGCTTTGCATCTTACGACACGTGAGCGACTGTATTCAAAAATCGGAAACTTCACGATCAATACTTCGATCTGTTATCTGTTAGATGTGTTATACAGTTGCGTCTTCGCTGAGAATTATCAGCAGAACCTTGCACATCTGATTTCTGTAGGTCAAAAATTCGATAAACGCCCCATCAGTTCGGCCATCATGAAAGAACCTTTCGATTTCGATAATAAAGAAGTGGATTAAACGACTGGTTACGCCATTCAATTCTCCTGATGCGATCAACGGCTCAGGTCAGTGCAGTAATGAGTTCATCATCTGGCCCGACCGTCTTCCCCTGATTTTCCAGAATATCTAAGTAATCCGCATCATTGGTAACAATCACAGGTGTTTCTAAACTGTACCCTTCCTTTTCGATCTTCTTTTTGTCGAATCGGATCAGCAGATCACCTTGTTTCACTTCGTCTCCTTGCTGTACCAGACTTTCAAAATATTTCCCTTCCAGCTGCACAGTGTCTAACCCGACATGGATCAGCAATTCCAAACCTGTTTCAGAAACGAGCCCGATAGCGTGTTTCGTTGGGAAAAGGGTCATGACTGTGCCATCAAAAGGGGCGCGTACTTCCCCTTTTTCCGGGTAGATCAAGATTCCTCGCCCTAATGTTCCTTGGGCGAAAGCTGCATCTTTTGCAGTATTTAGCGGAGCAATCTGTCCTTGTATCGGTGTTTTTACAATTTCTTTTCCTGCTCGTTCCGATACATCATCTGTTTCATCTGCTTCATCCTTCCAAAAGAAAAAGGTCAGTGAAAACCCGATCACTGAAGCAATCGCGATGCCGATAAATGCTTGGAACATTCCGCTAGCATCTGAGTCCGTGATGTAATTGACTACGCCAAAAATCCCTAATCCACCCATCGTATAGCTGGTTGTGCCAGACGCCATCAAATAGATTCCTGAAATGGCACCGCCAATCATTGAGTAAATAAATGGCGTCTTCTTCGGTAAGGTGATCCCATAAATGGCCGGTTCTGTTACACCAAAGATGCCTGAGATCACAGCTGGCATGCAAAGTGCCTTCATTTTTTTATCCTTGAATTTGAAGTACATCGCCAATACTACTGCTGTCTGTGCAAAACTTGCGCCATAAACACCTACTAGCATCTGACTCCATCCGTTTTGCGCTAACTGCATGATCGAAAGAGGGATAATGCTCCAATGAAGTCCGAAAATCACCAGTACTTGCCAAAGGAACCCTAAAACTGCCCCATACATCGCAGGAGAAAAATCCATCAGCGCTTGGAAACCTGTACTTAGTAAATCTGTCAGTATACTAACGATCGGACCGATGATCAAAAAGCCAGCAGGAAGTGCAATCAATAATACAGAAAAAGGAACCAGAAAGGTCTGGACGACCGCAGGGATCCATTTCTTGGCCATTTTTTGGACTTGTCCGGCAAACGCGATAATGAAGATAACAGGCACGACGCTACTGGTGTAACTGCCGCCTACCCATGGGATACCCAAAAACGTTTCATAAGCGGGAAGACCTAGCAAGCTGTAAGGGGCAGGACTGCCATCAGGCAAACCGCTTTGCAGCGCCGTCTTCTGTACAGCGGGATAACAAAGTGCTGCACCGATCACGATCCCCACCATCGGATTCAGATGAAATTTTTTCGCTGCTGTGTATCCCAAGATCACTGGCATGAAATAAAAGATCGCATCTCCTATCCCATTCAGCATGATATACGTGCCTGATCCTTCCGTGTAAAATTTAAGAAACAAGAACAAAGCATTCAGCCCTTTGACCATTCCCGCCGCAGCTAGAGCACCTAAAAAAGGCTGGAAACAACCACTCAAGATATCGATCAGCCGATTGAACAGATTGCTGCTTGAAGGCTCCTCTTCTTCTGCTTCGTCAGAAATCCCTGCTGCTGTCAGTACTTCTGCATAGACATCCGGCACATGATTTCCGATGACTACTTGATATTGCCCGCCGCTTTTCATAATCGTGACGACTCCATCCATCTTTTTCAGAAGGTCATCTTCTGCTTTGTTTTCCTCTTTCAATTTGAAACGAAGACGCGTCACACAGTGTGTCAAACTACGAATATTTTCTTTTCCTCCGATATTCTTTACGATTGTTTCTGCTAATTCCTGATATTTCCCCATTTCTATTCCCTCCAATTGATTAGTGGAAGGTTTAGCCAACTGAATGTCACTACCCTCTTCGTACTTTCTTGCTAATTTTCTCCTCCTTTTTTATTTATTTACAACGATTCTCATGCACTAAACGCGCAGTATGGATCGTTAAATACATTTTTTCGTCCTTTGACATCTGATAATCGAATGCTCCGGCTAAAAAGTCTGCTATTTTCTCCACGCAGCCAAAAGTATCCCCATATTTTTTCTGGATGATCTGGAACAATTCCTCAGAAACTTCTTCTTCTGGTTTCGTTCCGTCTAGCACACGTGTCAAGAAGAAACGCAGATGTGTGACGAATCGAAAAAAATGGATCGAGTCTTCATCGAATGTGATCCTGTAGTAATAGCGGACGATATTTAGAATATCCTGTATCGTTGTGGTAAACAGGTAGGTGTTATCTTGCTGGCTTTGGATGCTTTGTGCATTGACAAGATGCAATGCGATGAATCCGGCTTCATCTTCTGATAACATAATGTTGTATGTATCTGAAATTTTATCTACTGTCTTTTTTCCGATAGCATATTCTTTAGGAAACAACTGTTTGATGTCATAGAGCAATACATTTGGTACAAAGACCCCCATTTTATGGCGTTCGATCGCCGTATATAAGTGGTCTGTCAATGAAATATACACGGACTCATTCAAATGGACTTGCAGAGCCTCTTTTGTATGTTCAATGATTTCACAAGATATTTCTAAGTACTCAAGGGGGATCGCTTGTGCCAGTTCCTGAAACTGACGTGAAAGTCCGTCATCTGCCAACTGGAATTTTTTGTCGATGCATGAATCGAGAATCGGATCACCCACTTTCTTTTTGAATGCCAGTCCTTTCCCCATCACGATCATTTCACGATCTCTCTCATCCCTAGTTATTACGACGTTATTATTCAGTACTTTCTCAATCAGCATATTTTTCTCCTTTCCGTGATACATAGAACTGTATCCAAAACAAAAAGAAAAACCCAAAAAGCCATCCATGTCATACATGGGAGACTCATCAGGTTTAGCTTGCATCAGGCAATCACTATCCAAGTTGTATCTTTTTCTTTATACTATCGAAAGCAATCAGTTTTGTCAACGCTTTCTTAGAGGGAACGTTAGACGATTCTGTTAGGTTGCATATACTGATAAGGGCAGGAAACAGGAAAAAATGAAAAGCTGTTTTTACAATCTCTTCTCACACACTACTGCTTTGCAATTTATACATATCTGCATAGAGCCCTTCTTGCGCTAAAAGCGTCTCATGGGTTCCTCGTTCGACGATATGCCCTTTATCTAAAACTAAAATAAGATTGGCATCACGGATCGTAGACAAACGATGCGCAATAGCGATCGTTGTGCGTCCCTGCCGCATTTTTTCCAGTCCTTCCTGGATCAGACCTTCTGTTTCCGTATCGATGTTCGCAGTTGCTTCATCTAACACTAGGATTTTAGGATCTGTCACAATCGTTCGTGCAAATGTAATCAACTGACGCTGACCACTGGAATAGCTTGACCCTCGTTCGATCACCTTGGAATGATATCCTTTTGGAAGTTCATCGATAAACGTATTGGCTTGGACGAATTCTGCAGCCTGCCGGATTTGTTCATCTGTGATTTCTGGATTCATCATTCGGATATTTCCAGCGATATCTCCATAGAACAAAAAGGCATCTTGTAAAACAAGCCCCATTTTTTTGCGCAGCTCTTCCATCGGATATTCACGGATATCATGATCATCGATGAGGATCTGTCCTTCATAAAATTCATAAAAGCGCATCAGTACATTGATGATCGAACTTTTTCCGCTTCCTGTATGTCCGACTAAGGCAACCGTTTCACCTGGATTTGCAACAAACGAGATGTTGTTCAACACATTGTTTTTCCCGTCATAAGAAAAACTGACATTCCGGAATTCGATTTTCCCTAAACCGATCTCACAGTGAGCATCCGGATTTTGCTGTGGTGCATATTCTTCGGTATCCATGATTTTCAGGATACGGCTTCCTGCGACCATACCGTCAGTGAACGTACTCAAAAAATCCATCATTTGCGACATCGGATTGAAAAAACCTTGGACATAGGTCGTAAATGCGTAGATCAATCCTACTTCCACTGGGGAATGTAAGGCATCCAGTCCGAATAACGTCAATGTCATCGCGATTGCTAATGCATACAAAAAGTTGATGACCGGGCTGAGCAAGATCGAATTGGTTTTGATCATGGCATAGCGTGTGGCTAGATATTCCTCATTGACTGATTCAAATTCTTTTGCCAGACGCGCTTCTTGGCGAAATTGCTGGATGATCCGCATGCCTGAGATCGATTCATTCAGTTTCGTATTCAGCTGGCTCAATTTTTCCCGCATATTTCGGTAGATACGCGAACTGAATTTTTGATAATACCAGATCACTACACCTAAGACAGGCAGAAAGATCAGACTCCACAAAGCGATTTTCCCATTGATCTGGAACATGGCGATGAAAGAAGAGACCACCGCAAAGATCCCAGTCAGAACCATCAGGAATACATACCAGAATTCAAACAGTGTTTCCGTGTCATTCGTCACTCTAGAAACAGTCGATCCTGCTGGCGTCTGATCAAAATACCGCATGCCTAATGTATGCAGCTTTTCGAATAGTTTCACGCGGATATGCTGATAGGTTTTCAGTGAAGCCATCGAATACAAGTACCATTGGAAAAACCAGATGATACTTTTGACGATCACGCCGAATAAATACATACCTGCAAAAAATAAAATCACTTGTGTTGATGCAGATTGTCTGGCTAAATGATTATCCATAAAAGTCTGGATGATCCGCGGCAACAGGATATTGACGACAGATAATGCCAATGCAAACAAAATGGCAATGACAAAGGTCCGTTTAAATGGCGCAGCAAAGCCCATCAAACGTTTGATGATCTGTTTTTGTTCTTTTAGAGGGATGGACTTCGACCATTCCGACTGATACTTTTCTTCCATCACGCTTCCCCTCCTTCGATTTTTGCTTCTAGCTGTTGTTTTTCCCACATTCGCTCATACCAGCCGCCTAATGCTAGAAGTTCTTCATGTGTACCTCGTTCGATGATTTTCCCCTGATCGATCACGATGATCTCATCCGCATGCATCACACTACTCAAACGATGGGCGGCGATGATCGTGGTTTTTTCTTTGCGTATCTCTTTCAGATTATGCAAGATAGCTTCCTCTGTTTTTGCATCGACAGCAGACAAAGCATCATCCAAGATCAGCAGTTCCGGCGTCTGGATCAATGCCCGAGCAATCGAGATCCGCTGTTTTTGCCCACCAGATAAGGAAACACCTCGTTCACCGACCATTGTATCGTACTTTTCCGGTAACGCTTTGATCTCGTCGTTGATCGAAGCTAATGCAGCTGCTTGTTCTACTTGTTCCGATGACAGAAGAGGATCTGAAAATCGTATATTGTCCCGAATCGTCATAGAAAACAAAAAGTGATCTTGCGGGACATACCCAATCGATTTCAGTAAAGCGTCTAGAGAATATTCTTTGATCGAACGTCCGTCGATTTGGATCTTTCCCTCATAATCATCGTATTCCCGCATCAGTAATTTGAGGATCGTGGTTTTTCCAGCACCAGTTTTCCCCACGATGCCCAGTGTATCTCCTTTTTGGATCGTAAATTTGATTTGTTCTAGAGCGGGGGTTTCTTCTTTAGGATACTTGAACTTCACGATATCGAGGTTCACTTCGCCTTTTGCAAGGGTCTGGATCGCTCCTAAACGTTCCACGATATGCGTTTTTTCGTGTAAAAGCTCATTGACACGGTCATAAGAAGCATTTCCTCGTTCTAGCACGTTGAACAAACGGCCGATGGCAAACATCGGCCAGACAAGCATCCCGATATAACTGATGAAGGACACCATCTGTCCTATCGTGATCGTTCCTTCCAGTACGTATTTCCCGCCTAAAACGATCGTGGCAACATAAGACAGTCCGATAATCAATGTGATGAACGGATCGAATAACGCATCTAAGAAATTCACCCGTTTGTTTTTCAAAATCGCCTCGTCAATTTTTGCTTCAAAATCAGCTAAATCTTCTTTTTCCTGTCCAAAGGTTTTGATCACTTTGATCCCAGTGATACTTTCTTGTGTCTTGTCGTTGATACTTGAGAAAGCTTCCTGCGACTCCCGAAAAGCATCATGGAGCTTGGAACCTAACACTCGTGAAGTCACTGCCAGCAGTGGCAATGGGATCAGCGCAATCAACGTCAATCGCCAATCGATAAAAATAATCATGGCGATGATGGTGGTTCCGCCTGTGATCAAAGAATCTGCAAAGGTCAAAATCCCTGCACCTGCGACATTCTGGATGGCGTTCAAATCATTTGTCGCATGAGCCATCAAATCTCCCGTGCGATATTTTTGATAAAAAAGTGTGTCCATTTCCGTGAAATGCTTGAATAAGCGTTGGCGCAGTTCCTTTTCAAGCCGTGCGGCACTGCCCCAGATATTGGTTCGCCAGATATAGCGAAACAGATATTGTAAACATGCAGCCAGCACTAGCACAGCGATCCAGAATCCGATGATCCGCAACGAGATATTCTTGTCCGCGATCTCATCGATGATGATGCCAATCACTTTTGGCGGGATCAGCTGTACGAGTGCTACGGCCAGCAAGGAATACACACCGATCAAATAATGTTTCTTCTCCTGTTTGAAAAACCAGCCTAGTTTTCGAAAAATCGACATGTTCTGCCTCCTTTGTTTTTGTTAAGAGCGTTCATTCATAGGTGGATGTCTATTTGCTGAATAATCTGAATAATCAAAACAATGCGACAATAAAAAAACGAGCTGAAAAAATCAGCCCGTTCAATATCTTTGGGTCAGAACCTATTTTTTCCCTTGGTTCTTCATTTGTTGCATCATCTGACGAATTTTCTTCTCAGATGGTTTTTGTCCCATTGACATCATCATTGATCGCAACATTTCCTCATTAACGGGAGGATTTTTTTCTAAATAGTCTTTCATATATTTACGCGCAAAGAAAAAGCCAGCTACTGCGCCGATTAATAAAGCAATAACAGCGATAAGTACGACAATACCTGTTGATACCATATAAATCTCTCCTTTCTATTTCCGAATTGCTCTCAATGATTTATTCTACTAAAGTTTCTAAAAAAAAGAAAGGCGTTTTCCTTAGTTTAGAGAAAAAATCCTTGTTTTTTCGACTTTCGTTTTTCCTCAGCCCTCGCTAAGAAGCCACACCGCAAAAAAAGTTTAGGCTAACCGAACTTTTTCCTTTTCATTTTTTTATGACGGGTGTAGAATGTACACGTGGATAAAAGAGGAAAGGTGGTATTTTTTTGGAGAATCAATCACATAAACCTAAATTAATCGAACATACAAACGGTTTGTCCTTAGCCGAAGTCAACGGCACGGTCAAAGTCCCGAAAGGCAAAAGTTTTTTCAAGACCCTTCTTGCCTACTCAGGACCTGGCGCATTAGTCGCTGTTGGTTATATGGATCCAGGGAACTGGTCCACTTCGATTACAGGAGGACAAAACTTTCAATATTTGCTGATGTCTGTTATCTTGATGTCTAGTTTGATTGCTATGCTTTTGCAGTATATGGCAGCTAAACTGGGGATCGTCAGTCAGATGGACTTGGCACAAGCGATCCGAGCACGGACGAGCAAGACGCTAGGCGTCATTTTATGGATCCTGACAGAATTGGCGATCATGGCAACGGATATCGCAGAAGTCATTGGTGCGGCGATCGCATTGTATCTGTTATTTGGTATCCCACTGGTTATCGCAGTATTCATCACCGTACTGGATGTCTTCATTTTACTGTTACTTACAAAAGTCGGCTTTCGTAAAATCGAAGCGATCGTCGTTTGCCTGATTTTTGTCATCTTGTTTGTGTTCGTTTATCAGGTTGCTTTGTCGAATCCAGACTGGCGCAGTTTGTTCGCAGGCTTCATCCCTAATAGCCATACATTTGCAGAATCCCCAGTGATTGGCGGAGAAACACCGCTGACTGGCGCTTTAGGGATCATCGGTGCTACAGTGATGCCACATAATCTGTATCTGCATTCAGCGGTTTCTCAAACACGTGAGATCGACCGCAAAGACCCAGAAGATGTTGCTCGTGCTGTTCGTTTTACTACTTGGGATTCCAATATCCAACTGACGATGGCTTTTCTGGTCAATGCACTGCTCTTGATCATGGGAGTTGCTGTCTTCAAAACTGGTGCCGTAAAAGACCCATCATTCTTCGGATTATATGAAGCACTATCTGATCCTTCTGCTATGAGCAATGGTATCTTGATCGCCGTAGCAAAATCCGGGATCTTGTCGACATTGTTTGCTGTCGCTTTGCTTGCTTCCGGTCAAAACTCAACGATCACCGGGACATTGACAGGCCAAGTGATCATGGAAGGCTTCATCCATATGCGTATGCCAATCTGGCTGCGTCGGCTGGTGACACGTCTGCTTTCAGTGATCCCTGTACTGATTTGTGTGTTGCTTACTAGCACGAAAGGGACGATCGAAGAACATACAGCTTTGAATAATCTGATGAACGAATCGCAGGTGTTCCTCGCTTTTGCTTTGCCATTTTCAATGATCCCATTATTGATGATGACAAATAGCCGAGCAGAAATGGGTGCACGCTTCAAGAATTCTTTCATTGTTAAGCTACTCGGCTGGTTCTCCGTGATCAGTCTGACGTACTTGAATTTACGCGGGTTGCCTGGACAGATCGAGAGCTTCTTCGGCGATCAAGCGACAGCTTCCCAGATTGCTCTTGCTGATCATATCGCTTATGTGATCATCATCTTGGTCCTTCTTTTACTTGCCTGGACTGTTGCAGATTTATATAAAGGAAACAAAAAATATGAACAGTTACTGCAGGACACGGCGGAATAGCCGAAAAAACAGTTGCCATAGCAGGCAACTGTTTTTTATTATCCGATCAAATCGTTACTTCTTCGATCAATTCAGGAAATACATTCGGATCGAAAGCTTGTGCCTTGAACATCGCGATTTCTTTTCCATAAGGAGCGTACGCGGTCTTCTTATCTTTTCCGACATAAGGTGTCTCCAAGATTTTTGACACGCCTTCGAACATCGGATCATGGACGATACTATTCAATGTGTCAAATCCGATTGTCCCGAACCCGATATTGGCATGCCGGTCTTTATGTGAGCCTTGCGGATTTTTCGAATCATTGATATGCAATACTTTCAAACGATCCAGTCCGATCACTCGATCAAACTCTTCCAGTACGCCTGAAAAGTCATGACGTATGTCGTAGCCCGCATCATTTGTGTGACAAGTATCGAAGGTAACAGATAATTTTTCGTTCAATTTGACACCTTCAATGATTTGTGCCAGTTCTTCAAAAGTACGCCCGATCTCTGTTCCTTTCCCAGCCATTGTCTCCAATGCGATTTGTGCGGTCTGTTCTTTCGTCAGCACTTCATTGAGTCCTTCAATGATCCTTGCGATCCCAGCTTCTGCGCCTGCTCCTACGTGCGCGCCTGGATGCAACGTGATCTGTGTTGCGCCAAGAGCTTCAGCCCGAACGATCTCTTCTCTCAAAAACTGGACGGCAAAAGGAAACATCTCCGGTTTGACCGTATTTCCCAAATTGATGATATAAGGAGCATGGACGACTAGGTTTGACAAACCGTTTGCCTCCATGAATTCTTTTCCTGCTTCGATGTTCATCTCTTCTATTGCTTTACGTCTCGTGTTTTGCGGTGCGCCTGTATAGATCATAAACGTCGATGCGCCGTAACTCGCTGCTTCTTCTGCTGCGCCTAGAAGCATTTTTTTCCCGCTCATGCTAACATGTGAGCCTAATAACATTCTTCGTGTTCCTCCTCTGTATGAAACAGGATAGTGGTATTTCCGATATGCTCTGCCATAATTGCTGACAGATATCTGATTTTGCCACAGTCCCAATCTATACTTTCTATTGCCTTATTGCGCTTCTAACATTCAATGGTGCGTTACGCAATCTTCTTCTCATCTTAACCGAAATGAAGAACAAAGAAAAGCTTAAGGTTTTCTTTACAAAAAGAAGTGTTTTTTCTCTTGGAGGGAGGAGAAACAAAGAATTTCCTCGTAAAAACCGCCTTGGCTATTTTTTTGCTTTATTATTTGCTATAATTAGCGAAATAAAACCATTAGTTGAGGTGACCCTTTTGCCACGCAAAAATACTCGAAGAAAACCAACACGAAGGAAAAAACAAAAATGGTTCATACCTAAAATCGTTTTTAGAGTTTTTCAATCGTTAACGATGTTTGTCCTCGTCCTTCTTTTGCTGATGGGCGCGCTTGGTGCTGGTATCGGTGCCGGCTATTTCGCTTATCTTGTCGAAGATACCGAAATGCCTTCAAAAAAAGAACTGGACACAGAACTTGGCAACATCACAGAAACATCTAAACTTGTTTATTCAGATAATACCGAGATTTCGAAGATCCAAACAGACTTGATGCGTACAACGATTTCCTCTGATCAGATTTCGCCATTATTGAAAACGGCCATCATCAGTACAGAAGACGAGTACTTCGACAAACATCAGGGATATGTCCCTAAAGCTGTGTTACGTGCACTTGTATCAGAAGCGACCGGTATCGGCTCTTCGGGTGGTTCCACATTGACACAGCAGCTCGTCAAGCAGCAGATCCTGACAGATGAAACGACATTCAAGCGAAAAGCGAATGAAATCGTACTTGCTGCACAAGTCGAAAAACATTTCTCAAAAGACGAGATCATTTCTACGTACTTGAATGTTTCTCCATTTGGACGAAACAACAAAGGTCAAAATATTGCCGGCGTCCAAGAAGCAGCAAGAGGTATATTCGGTGTGGAAGCAAAGGATGTCACGCTGCCTCAAGCAGCCTTTATTGCCGGACTGCCGCAAAGTCCGATCACGTACAGCCCTTATACGAATACAGGCGCATTGAAAGAGGATCTTTCGGCTGGACTGCAACGGAAAGACTTCGTTCTCTTCAGCATGTATCGAGAAAAGAAAATCACGAAAGAACAATACGAAGAAGCAAAAGCGTATGATCTGACGAAAGACTTCTTGCCTCAGCAAATCGCAGAGCAAAGCGATCGTGAATTCCTGTACTACACGGTGATGGGCGAAGCGACTGAGATCGTAGCAAAACAGCTAGCAGAAAAAGACGATGCAGATCTTACAGATACAAAAACATATGAAGCTTACTATCAAAGAGCACAGCAAACGATCCAAAACAAAGGCTATACGATCCATTCTAC
The DNA here is from genome assembly GCF_011038845.1 of Enterococcus sp. ZJ1622. Lineage (GTDB taxonomy): Bacteria > Bacillota > Bacilli > Lactobacillales > Enterococcaceae > Enterococcus_B. The sequence goes on along the minus strand of NZ_JAAKDW010000002.1, from coordinate 180,608 downwards.
GATCGATAAAGACATTTACAACGCTATGCAAGCAGGTGTTCAAAACTACGGCTACATGCTTGATGACGGCTCTGGTACGCAGGTCGAAACCGGTAATGTGCTGATGGACAACAAGACCGGACGGATCTATGGCTTTGTCGGCGGACGAAATTACGGACAAAACCAGAACAATCATGCATTTGATACCGAAAGACAAGCCGGTTCCTCGATCAAGCCAGTCCTTGTTTACGGACCAGCTATCGATATGGGACTGATCGGTTCAGAATCACGTGTTTCCGACTACGCGACGACTTGGCAAGAAGGCAGCAACGCAGGCGAGAAAATCGTGAATGCAACAAATGAAGGTTCCAATACCTTCCAGACCGTTCGTGAATCACTGGAATGGTCGAATAATATCCCGGCTTATCACTTATATCAGGATGTTTTGAATTCAGGCGGTTCGAAACAATATGCCTATGAAAATTACTTATCCAAAATGAATTATCCAGCCAACGACAACTGGGGCGTTGAATCTGCACCTCTGGGAACTGTCGATGTCACAACATTGCAACAGACAAACGGCTTCCAAGCTTTAGCAAACAAAGGTGTGTACGAAGAAGGCTATCTCATCGACTCCATTACTGACAATGCAGGGAATGTCATTTATCAGCATGAAAACAAACCTGTCCGGATCTATTCCGAAGCAACAGCCACTATCATGAATGATCTGATGCGCAGTGTGATCGACAAAAAAATCACGACGCCATTCAAAGACGTGATCTCAGGCTTGAACAGCAGTTTAGGAAAAGCAGACTGGGTCGGTAAGACTGGATCGACCAACGAATATCGTGACTCGTGGCTGATCGTATCCACTCCATCTGTCACCATCAGCAGCTGGTCTGGCCATGATGACAATACAGGAATGGATACACAAGCTAGGATCCGATCAGCGAACTACCTGGCGAACCTGATCAATCAGGTCTATCAAGTAAATCCAGATATTTTTGACACGAATGCGAAATTCGAACTTTCTTCTGACGTGATGAAGAAAAAAGTCGCTGCCTTTACTGGACAGACAGCCGGAAAAGTCACAGTCGATAAAAAGACAGTCGAAACACCGGAAAAATCAGTTGAATCATTGTGGGCGAAAAATGGCCCGCAAAAAAGCACCTTTAAGTTCGGAGTCGGCGGAACAGACGAAAACTACAAAGACTACTGGAACACCGCCTCTTCTTATGCAAGAGCAAATCCTGAAACTAAAAAAGAAGACGACAAAGACGATTAAAAAGCAACCATCCGCGAGTGTTCGCGGGTGGTTTTTTTATAGTTGGAGAATTAGAGGCATAACACTGATATTCGAAGCCCTGCTATGTGCTTCTAAAAAGAGAAATCCCTCCTCTAAATTTTTTTGTTAAAATACGTTTTTGTATTTACATAATTTTCGCTAAGCACCTTCCGATACCTTTTCCAGCACAAAAAAGCAGAGCGGTAAAAAACCACTCTGCTTTCTTCTATTTTTTACATGATAAGTCAGCTATTGGCCAGACTTATTTAGTTGAACCTTTTTCTTCGATCCCGTAAGGTAAGATGATCGTTTTTTCTTCTACTTCTTCTTTGTTCATCATTTTAGTCAATAGACGCATAGATACAGCACCTAAGTCATACAAAGGCTGTGTGATACTTGTCAAACGAGGACGAGCGACTTCTGTCAATAATGAGTTGTTGCTTGTGATGATCTCGAAATCTTCTGGGACTTTCACGCCGCGATCCAGTAATCCGTCTAAAATACCGATAGCTAATTCATCGTCTGAGACATATACAGCTGTTGCTCCACTGTTATGGATACGATCAACAAGTGATAATCCATCTTTGAAGTTGTATTCTGCTTCAAAGATCAGGCCTTCACTGTATGGCAAATTGTTCTCGTTCAATGCTTCTTTGTAGCCTTTCAAACGATTTTGGCCATTGATTGGATCGATCAGTGCGCCGCTGACAAAAGCGATTTTTTTGTTGCCGCTTTTCGCTAATTTATTCACTGCATCTTTTGTTGCAGAGGTATAATCGATGTTTACACTACCGACTTGCTCGTCCGGATCGATTGAACCTGCTAAGACAACTGGAGTTTTTGAACGTGAGAATTCTCCACGGATTTCGTCAGTGATATGGTGTCCCATAAAAATGACTCCGTCCACTTGTTTTGCCAACAGATTGTTCAACACGTTGACTTCTTTTTGGTCGTTGCCGTCTGAGTTCGCTAAAATGATATTGTATTTGTACATTGTAGCGACATCATCGATTCCTCGTGCTAATGAAGCAAAGAACATGTTGCTGACGTCTGGGATGATGACGCCGACTGTTGTCGTTTTTTTACTTGCCAGACCACGAGCAACCGCATTCGGACGGTAATCCAAGCGATCGATGACTTCTAGCACTTTCTTTCTTGTGGCTGGTTTGACATTCGGGTTGCCATTGACGACACGTGAAACAGTAGCCATCGAAACATTTGCCTCTCTCGCTACATCATAGATAGTGATTGTTTGCTTTTCCATTTGTATACTCCTATTCATATTTTATATGTTTTCTGAAAATACGACTTACATTTCTAAATTAGGATATCAAATAATCTCAACAAATGCAACCGTTTTATCTCCGTTTTCATGAAAATTTTTATTTTTTTCAGTTTTTAGAACGTTGGTAATTTAATAAATAAGTGGTACAATTATCGAATACAAGAATATTTTAGAAAGAAGGATGCCAAATGAATAACGTAAAAATCAACGAATTACGTGAATGGATGGCTCAGCATCAAGTGGATCTTGCTTATATCAGTGATCCTGGACATATTGCTTATTTTTCAGGATACGAAAGTGACCCGCATGAACGCGTTCTGGCTCTCTTTATTCCCCTTGATCAAGATCCTTTCTTGTTTACACCAGCTTTAGAAGTCGAAGATGCTCAAAACAGCAGCTGGGCATACGACGTCCGTGGCTATCTCGATAGTGAAAACCCATGGGAAATGATCGGAAAAGAAATCCGTGCACGCTATGGACAGCCTGGGAATATAGGAATCGAAAAAAATGCGTTGACTGTTGACCGTTTCGACTACATATCAGATGTCTTGACGGGTACAGATTCTTTCACTGATTTGACTTCTGTTATCCAGCGTCTGCAATTAATCAAAACAACGGAAGAAAAAGACAAACTGATTGCTGCAGGTAAATGGGCAGATGTCGCTTTTGAGATTGGTTTCCAAGCCGTCAAAGAAGGAATAACTGAACAAGCGATCATTGCAGAAATCGAATATCAATTGAAAAAACAAGGGGTATCGCAAATGTCCTTTGATACCTTAGTCCTTGCAGGGACAAATGCAGCAAGTCCTCATGGTACACCTGGGAGTACGAAAGTGACACCGAATGAATTGGTTCTGTTCGATCTTGGCGTTGTATGGGATGGATACTGCAGCGATGCTACTCGAACGGTTGCTTACAAAAAACCAACAGAATTCCAGGAAAAAATCTACAATATCACGCTTGAAGCACAACTAGCAGCACAAGAAGCAGTTCGTCCCGGCGTGACTGCTGCGGAACTGGACCAAATTGCTCGCAATGTGATCGATAGTTATGGTTACGGCGAATATTTCAATCACCGTTTAGGCCATGGCATCGGTACGACAGTGCATGAATTCCCATCTCTTGTCGAAGGAAATGACTTGGTGATCGAAGAAGGTATGTGCTTCTCACTTGAACCTGGTATCTATATCCCAGAACAAGTAGGTGTTCGTATCGAGGATTGTGTCTATGTCACAAGTGACGGCTGCGTCCCATTCACGACGACATCTAAAGAATTATTGATCTTAGAATAGATCTGATCTATCCGCTCCCGCAAAAAAAGGTAAGAAGAGAGTCATTCGACTCTTTCCTTACCTTTTTGTCTTGTATTCTCCTCACATTGACGCTGAAAGTGTGATTAGTTATCTTCTGTTGGTGTTGTCAACGTATCTTTCACGTCTTCTTTTGCCGCTTTCACATCTTCTTTTGCCATGTCAGCCATTGCTTTGGCATCATCTGCTAAAGGTTTGGCTTCGTCGATTCCTTCTTTTACAGTGATGCCCGCTTCATCTGCTGATTTCTTGATATCGATCATGATGTCTTCTGTCGTGTCTTTGGCTGTATCTCCTAGATCAGCTGCAGGTTTTTTCAATTCATCTGCTGATTTTTTAAAACGGTCGGACAAGTCAGCCGATTGTTCTTTTAGGTTCAGCAAGATATCTTCAGAATCATCTTTTGCTTCTTCAGCAGATTCATTGACTTTTTGCTTCATGTTTCCTGCTAAATCACCTGCTTGCTGAGAAAGATCTTGTGCTTTTTCTTTCGCGATATCTGTTAAAGCTGCTGATTTTTCTTTTGCCATATCTGTATAGTCAGAAGCCATGTCCATCCAGTCATCAGCTTGAGCTGCAAGCTCATCTCGCAACTCTTTTCCTGATTTTGGTGCAAGCAGCAATGCTGCAATTGCTGCTGCGGTACCGCCTACTACTGCGCCTAATAAAAATCCACCTTTTTTAGCCATAATCATTTTCCTCCTGTCGTTTCAGTATGTTTTTTGTTTTTGAAGAATTTCATTGCTGTTCCGCCAACTTTTCCGGCAACAGTTGCTTTTGCCGTTGTTTTGCCAATACCGCCGACTTTCGTCACGATATTTTTGCTAGAGTTATTCAATTCCGAAACACTTTCACTCAAATCTGCTACTGCTGTAAATAATGGATCGATCGTTGCTACTTTGCCATTGATATCAAGCAACAGATCATTGCTTTTCACTAAAAGCCCTTCTACCTGCCTTGATAAAAGATCCACATCCTTTGTCACGACCTCAATCGTTGTGTTCGCTTCTGCAACAGTCTGATCTACTTTCTCTAATGTTTTAGATACTTGTAGCAATACTCGGACAATAAAAACAACGAGTACCGCAAACGCCACTGCTGCGATCAATCCTGCAATTTCTCCGCCTGTCATGATCAGTCTCCCTTCTCGTCATTCTTTCTTTAAGAATAGCATTTTCGTATTTTTTAAACAAATAAAAAATAGCAAAAGCTTCAACTACTTTCGATTTGGATTAGCAGCTGAAGCTTTTTTGTACGGAAAAAGGATTATTTTTTCTTTTCTTCTTTCAATAGGGATTCATTTCTATTTTTTTCTGCTTTGTTGCTGTCTGCTTCTAATGTTTTTCCTAAAGACATGATATATTCTCTTAATGGTGCACCGACTTCCGGATGAGTCAAGCCATATTCGATACTTGTTTTCATAAAGCCGAATTTGTCGCCGACGTCATAACGTTTCCCAGTGAATTTACGAGCGAAGACGCGTTGCGTTTTGTTCAATGTGTCGATGGCATCTGTCAACTGGATTTCGTTTCCTGCACCAGGTTTTTGTTCTGCTAGCACATCAAAAATCTCAGGGGTCAATAAATAACGACCAATAATAGCTAAATCACTTGGTGCTTTGCTTGGGTCTGGTTTTTCAACGAAATCTTTTACGTTGTACAAGCCTTCTTCTAATTCTTCTCCAGGATTGATGATCCCGTATTTCGATGTTTCTTCATGCGGCACTTGCATCACAGCGATAGTCGAAGCATGCGTACGTTCATGGTCATTGATCAGCTGTTGGGTCAATGGGACTTCGTCTTCCATGATATCATCCCCCAGCATCACGACGAATGGTTCATTCCCGATGAATGCTCTTGCCTGTAATACAGCGTGTCCTAACCCTTTAGGATGGGACTGACGGATGAAGTGAAGATTGACATCTGTCGTTTCTTCTACTAGTTTCAATAATTCCGTTTTCCCTTTTTCGCTAAGGTTTGTTTCTAGCTCGATGTTTGAATCAAAATGGTCTTCGATCGGACGTTTTGCTTTTCCGGTTACGATCAAAATGTCTTCGATCCCAGAATTCAAAGCTTCTTCAACGATGAATTGGATCGTTGGTTTATCAACGATCGGCAACATTTCCTTTGCCATCGCTTTTGTTGCTGGTAAGAATCTTGTTCCTAGTCCTGCTGCTGGAATTACTGCTTTTTTTACTTTCATATGTGCCACTCCTTAAAAAATAGTTAATGAAAATTCGTTTTCTTTTTTTCCATCACGTAACATGATTTCTTTTGCTGCTGTGCTGATTTCTTTATGCTCATAAAGCACTTCATAAATAGTTTGTGTGATGGGCATCTCAATGTCCATCGTTCGAGCCAGTTCCATAGCTGCTTGGGTCGTATTCACGCCTTCCACCACCATGCCCATTTCGGCCAAGACTTTCTCTAATGATTGTCCCTGCCCTAACAGATTGCCAGCTCGCCAGTTACGAGAATGGATACTCGTACAGGTGACGATCAGATCGCCTACTCCGCTTAGTCCAATGAATGTCAATGGATTAGCGCCCATCGCTACGCCTAAACGGCTGATTTCAGCTAGTCCGCGAGTCATGATCGCCGCTTTTGCATTGTCACCAAACCCTAAACCGTGGATGGCTCCTGCACCGATCGCTATGATATTCTTCAACGCGGCACCCAGTTCTACGCCTATGACGTCTGGATTCGTATAAATACGGAAATAACTGTTCATGAACAGCATCTGAACGAATTTGGCCGCTTTCTGGTCCGTGCTGGCAGCTGTGATCGTCGTGATATCATGCTTGGCTACTTCTTCTGCATGACTCGGACCTGATAGAACAGCTACTGCTTGTCTTTTCTCAGTAGGAATCTCTTCTAGAAGGATCTCTGAGATCCGTTTATGCGTTCCCTGTTCCAGTCCCTTGCTAGCGTGAATGATCACTGGTCTGGTATTCAATGCTCCAACCAGTTCTTTTGCGACTGAACGGATCGCTTTCGTCGGGATCACAAATAATACTGCATCTGTGTCTTTCACTGCTTGTTCCATCTCTGTGAAGGCTTGGATCGATTCAGGAAGCGGGTGATCCGGCAAGTAGCGCTGATTGGTGTGTTGGGTATTGATCTCTTCTACTTGAGAAGCTCGGTGTCCCCAAAGACGCACGTCATGCCCATTTTCAGCAAGTACTTGCGCCAAGGCAGTTCCCCAAGAGCCTGCGCCTAAAACTGCAACTCTATACTTCATTTTACCACTCCTGCTGTTTTTTTCATTTTTTACGCTCTAAAATCAGATAATTAATTGATTACTGCCTAGTGAACGATCATAATCCGGTATTTTTTTATTCTTTCTACGCCAGATAAACAAGATCAGCGTACCGATAAACAAGATTGCAGAAAGCAACTGGGAGATCCGGATGACTCCTAAGAACCACAGGCTATCTGTCCGCAGTCCCTCAATAAAGAAACGCCCAAAGCTGTACCACAGCAGATAGCTTAAAAGGACTTCGCCTTTTTTCAGAAGATGTGGTTTTTTCCTCAACAATATCAGCAAAATAAATCCGATAAAACTCCAGACAGATTCATAAAGGAATGTTGGCTGCCGATAGATCCCATCGATATACATATTATCGATAATGAACTGCGGAAGGTGCAGATTTTCCAGGAAAGCTCTTGTCGTGTCTGGACCATAAGCTTCATGGTTCATGAAATTCCCCCACCGGCCGATTGCTTGAGCTAAAAGCACGCTGGGTGCAGCGATGTCCAAAAAAGTCCACAAGGAGATAAAATGATACTTTGTAAAGAAATACAACGTGATGGCTCCTGCGATCAACCCGCCGTAAATCGCCAAACCGCCAGAACGGATATTGAATACTTGGATTGGATCTGCTAAATACTGAGGCAGATCAAAAAGAATATAATATAATCGGGCGCCGATAATCGCAATCGGTAAGCCCCACAACATGAAATCTGTCACATCGTCTGCTTTCATGCCGACTCGAACGGCTTCTCTACTGCTGAGCCACATGGCGATAATGATTCCTGAAACGATGATCAGGGCATACCAGTAAATCGGTATCCCTAAAAGATCGAATGCCACTCGATTGACTTGTGCTAGCATATTGTCACTCCTTGCTATTGATTTCCTGAGTTTTCTTCGATCAGACGGCTCAGTCTTTCTTCAAATGTTTTTGTCGCATCAAATCCCATCGTGCGAGCACGGAAGTTCATAGCGGCAACTTCGATGATGATAGCTACGTTTCGTCCGGTTTTCACTGGGATTTTGATTTGCGGGATTCCGACTTCTGCGATTTCGACAGAAGTATCTTCCGAACCTAGGCGATCATATTTTTTGTCCTTTGCCCATGCTTCCAGATAAACTGCTAACTGGACTTGCATTGAGCCACGAACCGCACTTGCTCCGAACAGATTCATGACATCGATAATCCCGATTCCTCGGATTTCAATCAAATGTTCCAGAATTTTTGGTGGCTCGCCGATCACTGTCAATTCATCTTGCTGATAGACATCGACCCGATCATCTGCGATCAAACGATGTCCTCGTTTGATCAGTTCAAGCGCTGTTTCGCTTTTTCCGATCCCGCTGTCTCCTTGGATCAATACGCCAAGACCATATACATCGACTAAAACGCCATGTACACTTGTCCGAGGTGCCAGACGTCCGTCCAGGTAACTGGATAATTCACCTAGTAATCGGGAAGTGGAGATGGGTGAACGCAATACAGCCATTCCGTGTTCATTGGCTGCTTGGATCATTTCTTCCGGTGCCGGTAATCCTCTGGAAATGATAAATGCCGGCATATCCTCGCTGCATAATCTTCTCATGATCATCAAGCGTTCTTCAGGGATCATGCGCTCGGCAAAACTGATTTCCTTACTGCCAAATAACTGCAGTCGGTTATGTGAGTAATAATTAAAATAACCGGTCAATTCCAAACCGGGACGCGAAATATCACCCGTGACAATGACGCGTTCCAAGCTTTTTTCATCACCGGTCACGATTTCTAGCGATAATTTTTCTACTAACTGGCTAACTTTTACAACTTCTGCCATTCGTGCTACCTCATTTCTGTTAGAGTGTTCTCTTCCATTTTATCATTGTCTAGCCAAAAGTACTACCAATTAAAAAAAACGTTTTTATTTAAATATCATTAGATGAACATACCCCTTTTTCTCACGAATTTTTATCAGTCAGTAAACAAAAAAAGCTGCACCCAGTAACGGGTACAGCTTTTTTTGTTGGCAGAGCCTTATCTCCGGCTATTATGCTCGCTGACGATCACATTGACTAAAGACATCAAAATCGCTACTAATAAAGCAGCACCAAATGAAGAAAATTCAAAATGATCAGCTCCTACAAAGAAGGAGGTCATTTTTAAAATTGCCGCATTGATCACAAAAGTGAACAGGCCGAGGGTCACTAATGTAAAAGGAAGTGACAGGATCGATAAGATGGGTTTCACGAACATATTCAATATCGATAAAACAAAACTAGCCATCACAGCTGTCCAGATGCTACTCACATAGATCATGTTAGGGAAAAGGACAGCTAACGAAATAAACGTCAACGCGTTGACGAAGAGACGCTGGAAGTAAGACATTAGAAGTCACTCCATTCATCGTCATCGATTTTTTCCGCTTCCTTACGTTTTTTCGTTGGTTCCCGGTAGTTGTTTTTTTCATAATAAGCATTGTTATGACCATAGTTTGTTCGTGAAGAACGCGCAGATGGGATAATCAAAGCTAAGAAAATGTATAAAATAATTGGGCTGCCGAAAGCAACTAAGCTTAGGAAGACGTATACCACTCGGATAACTGTAGGATCGATTCCGAGATATTCACCAATTCCAGCCAGGGTCCCCGTCAAAACAATATTTTTATTTGATTTAGTCAACTTTTTTTTCATCATGTCTCACCTCTGTTCTACCATTTTAAATGAAGAAGGAATCTGTGACAATAGTCGCTATTACTCTTCTTCTGTTCTGTTCCTTTTTTGAATGATGTTCTACTGTCTGTCTATCGGCAAGAAGCTCACTGAACAAAAACAGGCGAAGCTGTTTTCTGTCCAGTGGTCTTACCGTTCAAAAATCAGACGAGACTCTTAGGAATACTTATTTGTCTGTATCTTTCAAGAAAATGTTTCCTGTTGTTGTAGACAACTGGATTTGTGCGATGCCGTTTTCTGATACACGGCGGAATTGTAGCATTTGATTGGTCCGCTCTTTCTTCTCACGAACGATCTCGTAGTCGGATAACCGGCTATTGATGCTTCCAAGACTTGTTTTCGCATGGCCTTCCATTCCGATTCCGGCAGGCAAAGCGACTTTGACATTTCCGTTCACAGAACTAGCTTCGATCTTCTTCAAGCGGTCTTCCTTGATCGTCAACCGAACATCACCGTTTACAAGTGACACAGAAAGATTTTCCGGTGTTGCGCCGAATGTTACAGTACCATTCACGGTTTCGATGATCGAATCCAGGATGTCGCCGTTTCGGATATCGATATTCCCGTTGACTCCTTCAATTTCCAGCATGGTTGCTGACAATTGGTTCACGAGGATATTACCGTTCGTAGACTTCGCATAGATATCTTTGGCTTCTAGCTGTTCGATCGTGATATTCCCATTGAGCAATTTGATCGCTGTATGGTCATAGATCCGTTTTGGCAAATAGAAGACCAAGTCTGCACGTACCCGTTTGTTCGGGATCTGGAAGGAAATACGTTCTTCATTCACTTCAATCTGGCTGCGTTCAGAAAATGCCTCGAATGGTTCACCGTTCATTTTTCCGTACAGCTTGATTTTCGCTTCGACTTTGACGTCTTCACTTTCCCAAGTCTTCAAGGTCACATTCCCGTTGGCCGCTTTGATGTCGATAATGCTGGCTTCAGGCGCATCATAGTAAAATTCATGATCGAATTTCGTTGTAGCGATACCGGGAACACGCAGATTGACATCTTTCCATTCCATGTTGTCATTGACTGTTTCTGAGACAGTTTGGAAAGTTTTTTTCAAGAATTTACCTAATTGTGAGCCAGCTTCAGACATTTTTTCACCGACTTGATTCAGTGTATCCGTCGCTTGATCTTTCCAGTCATCAGGCAGTTCGAATTTATCTGCTAACGTTTCTTTTTTCTCTGTCCACTGGTTCTTGCGGATGTCTTTCAATTCGGCTTCTAGCTTCAATTGTTCTTCTACGAGAGAATCACCAGCTACTTCTAATTCTTTGATTTCTGCTTCAAGTACTTGACGTGTCTCCAATTCTTCATCTGAAAGCTCGCCTAGTTCTTCTTTTGTATTCAACTGCATCAATGTTTCCTGTTTCTCATTGCGTGCAGCTTTATTTTCAGCTAAGCGGGCGTTGACTTCATCAAGTCGCGCAGAAGTTTTGTTCGCTTCGGTCGCCAGTTCATCTAGGATTCTTTCCAGATTTTCCTGATCTTCTTTTTCTTTTGCCTTTGGATCGACGGTCTCGGATGCCGAATCTTCTGTCCCGTTTTCCAGGTCATCGATCAATTGGTTCATCTGGTCTTTTTCTTTATGACTAGCAGTTACCTTGTCTGCTTCTTTTGCAATTTGTTTTTCGTCTTTTTCAGTTGCCATGCTTTCTAATAAATCTAAGCCTTCTTCAGTCGAAAGGATTCCTTTTTTTACTAAGTCTAAAATACGTTCTCTTTCTTTCATGGAAATTGCCTCCTTAAGCAAAAATTGTTTGCAAGCTTTTCCTTACATCCATATTATGCACCGTTTTTGAAAAAAAGTCATAGGACTTAAGTTGTAACTTTCTCTCCAACTCGGGTTGCTTTTCCTCTCCTTGTGAAAACAAACGATGAAATAAAGGACGTGATCGGCAAAACCAAGACAGCAGCAGCCGTTGTCAGAATAGCTGAGAGATATTCCATCACAAAAGCTTTTTCATTGATGATCTGCTGAAAGGTGTGTTCTAGGTCAATGAACCAAATGACAAGAGCAAGTGTACTACCGATAAATGCAAAAAGCAGTGTAATCACTGTTGAAGCTAAAATTTTCTTTGCAATCGTCAGACTTGAGCGCACCAATGCCTGAAAAGAAAGATCAGGATTCAGCCGGAATACTTCAAACGTCCCGCTTGAAACAGCGACGCTTGCATCCAAAACGGCTCCGCTTAAACTGATCAGCAGCAGTGATTGGCTCAATGTGCCAAAATCGATCGGGATCGTTGTATCCAGATGTGAGAGTTCATCTAATTCAACGGCTGTAAATCCTTGAATCGAAAAACGAGCTGTGAGAGGGACTACACACAAGAAAACGAGCAGGAACAACAAGACACTGATAAAAGCAGCTTGCATCTGCAGATTCCAGCCATTGACAAAAAACAGAGTGATCAGCGAAATGACAAGAAAACCAGCTACAGTCAGCCAGAGAATGGGCCATCGCTGATGGAAGCCAAAGACTAATAGGAAAAACACACCGATGTTTGCAAATATCCCTAAGATCGTATAAAAACCTTGCGTACCGCATACCATAAAGACACTTGCTGCTAACACTAAGGCTAAAACAAACAAGACATTCATATCTTTCCCCTCCTAACACTCAAAAAGCAAAGCAAGGCGATCGGAATCGAAAGGACGATCCCCAAACTACCAATGATCGCCCGCAGCAATTCCAAGGAAAGATGGACTTCCATCGTCTCTTTCACTGACCAGCCGTTTCCTAAATAAAGCAGGAGACTAGGGATCGCGCCGCTGATGTACACAAACAATAAGACATTCGTCATCGAACCGATCACATCCTGACCTACTTTCCGACCAGATAGCCATAGCTGTTTCAATGAGATAGCAGGCTGTTTTTCGACTAGTTCTTCTAGCGTTGCAATAACAGTCACAACAGTATCTAGTGTTCCTCCTGCTGTGCCAATGAGCAGGCTTGATAAGAAGACAGAGCGATATGGCCTTGTTAGATAATTCAATTCTTCGTATCGTAGTCCCTGGTCTTCTAGCAGATCCATTGCAATATAACAGATACCAAATGAGAGAAAGACGCTAGTGATCGTCGCAGTGATTTTTATCAAACTGCTTTTGTTCCAGCCATCAAGTGCCACTACACTGAAGACGACAGCTGAGATAATAAAGAAAGTCATAATCGCTAACAAAGAGATTCCTGTGGTCTTCGTGAATGTATGCAGGAGAAAAAGCAGCAAGGCAATGTTGACTAGCATACTACCTAAAACAAATCCCCCGTGTCTTCCACCAACAAGTAACAAGAGACCAATAAACATAGCAGTAACCAAAAAAAGCCAGCCATCATTTTTTTTCGCCCCTAGCTGCCACTCATCTCCAATGGATTGGATGAGATACATCTGTTTTTCTTTCACATGTGCCACATTGATTTGATTTTTCTGATAAGGGACAGCTAAAGTGATCCGCTCTCCTTTTTGTTCCGTATTCATTATTTCCCCGTGAATGATCTGCTGATGATCTTCCACTGTTACTTGCTGGACGAGCATGATCGGATCACTATACCATGCTGTACTGCGTTGAATCCCCCACGAAGCGAGAAGACAGCCAAGAATCATGGCAATTATTATGGTTATTTTTTTCTGCATCCTTCTTCCTTTCAATGAATGTCCATTCAAGAAGTAACCCCTTAGTGAAGAAACATCCAGTCATATGATACAAAAAGGAGTGTGACATCTGTCTGCCGCACTCCTTGATTTTAGAAAATCTCATTATGGTTCGTATTTAATTCAGTGATTTTCCCAGTTGCCAGATAAACGATCCACTCGCAAATATTTGTGACATAGTCACCGATGCGTTCCAGGTAGCTAGCTACATTCAAATAATCCGTTCCACTTATAACTGTTTCTGGATTCGACTGCATGTTCTGGATCGTTGCATTGTAGATACGATTGAAATAATCATTGACGCGCTGATCCATATTCGCGATTGTCCGTGCGTCTTTTTCGTCTGTTTTGACGTACGCAACTAATACATTGTCTACCATTTTTTTTACGTAATCTGACATGTCTGAGATTTCTTTTTCGATTTCAGGGATTCTTGTCTGTCCCTTCACTCGTATGGTCGATTTTGCAACGGAAACAGCATGGTCTGCCATTCTCTCCAAGTCAGAACTTGCTTTCATCACCGTGATGATCATGCGCAAATCTGTTGTTACCGGCTGTTGCAACGCGATCATCTCAAAGCTTTTTTTCTCCAGACGTGTTTCCATTTCATTGATATTCACGTCATTTTCGATCACTTCTTTTGCGATTGTCTTATCGTGCTTGATATAAGAACGTACAGATTTATGAACGGCGTTGCTCACCATCATTCCCATTTCATAAAACTGATTGTGAAGATTCAATAATTCTTCTTCAAATTGTGTCCGCAACATTTCGATTCCCCCTTATCCAAATCGTCCTGAGATATAATCTTCGGTTTCTTGTTTTTCCGGATTCATAAAAATCTTCTTCGTATCATTAAATTCTATCAAGTTCCCGTCTAAAAAGAAAGCTGTTTTATCCGAGATCCGAGAAGCTTGCGACATATTATGTGTCACGATGATCATCGTGTAGCGTTCTCTCAATTCTAAAAGCATGCTTTCGATCTTCCCTGTAGAAACTGGGTCCAACGCACTTGTCGGTTCATCCAGCAAGATAATCTCGGGATTTACGGCCAAAACGCGAGCGATACATACGCGTTGCTGCTGTCCGCCAGAAAGAGACAACGCGCTTTTATGCAATTTATCCTTTACATCGTCCCAGACAGAGGCAGCTTTCAAGCTTTCTTCTACTACTTGGTCCAATACTTTTTTATCTTTTTCGCCTTTCAGCTTCAATCCGTAAATCACGTTTTCGTAAATGGAAAATGGGAAAGGATTCGGCTGCTGGAACACCATGCCGATTTCTTTGCGAAGCTCTACGATATCTGTTTTAGGTCCGTAGATGTCTTTACCTTTATATAAGACGCTCCCCGTGATCGTGACATTCGGGATCAAATCGTTCATTCGGTTCAACGAGCGCAGATAAGTTGACTTTCCGCAGCCGGATGGACCGATCATCGCCGTGATTTCTCCCTGATTGAAACTGAGATCCACCCCTTTCAATGCTTCCTTTTTCCCATAATATAAGTGAAGATCTTTGGATGAAATAATTTCTTTTGTCATATTGAGGCCTCCGTTTTAACCAAAATGACCGGACACATAATCTTCGGTTGCCTGAATTTTTGGTCTGGTAAATATCTTGTTTGTTTTGTCGTATTCCATGACTTTCCCTAGATAGAAAAATGCTGTGTAATCACTGATACGGGCTGCTTGTTGCATGTTATGCGTCACAATGATGATCGTATAATCTTCTTTCAGATTCACTAGTGTTTCTTCGACCGTCCCAGTCGAGATCGGGTCCAATGCGCTTGCTGGTTCATCCAAGAGTAAGATATCAGGCTTCATTGCGATCGCGCGTGCAATACAAAGCCGCTGCTGCTGTCCACCAGATAAAGCAAGTGCACTTTTGTCCAGGCTGTCTTTTACCTGATCCCATAATGCGGCTTGCTTCAAGCTCGTTTCGACGATTTCATCGAGTTTCTTCTTGTCTCTTTCTCCATGCTGCTTCAATGCAAATGTGATATTTTCATAAATGGATTTGCTGAATGGGTTCGGACGTTGGAACACCATCCCGATCCGTTTGCGCATTTCATACACGTCGACTTGCGGCGCATTGATGTCGACATCTTTATACATGATCTTCCCTGTCACTTTGGTATTGGCTATGCCATCGTTCATTCGATTCAATGAACGCAAGTAAGTCGATTTCCCGCAGCCAGAAGGACCGATCAATGCCGTGATTTTGTTCTTTTCAAATTCCAAGTCCACGCCTTTGATTGCTTCATTATCGCCATACCAGACATGTAAGTCATCGGTATACAAAGCGATTTCTTTTTCTTTTGGCATGGTGATGACATTCGTTTCATTCCAGTTATATTCTTTCATTTTACTTCTTCTCCTTAGGCTGAAGTCATTTTACGGTACAGACGTTTCCCGATTGCGCGTGCGCCGAAATTGAACAGCAGCACTGCAATGATCAGAACAGCTGATGCACCTGCCGATACGGAAACACCATCTGGCATCGTTCCTTCCGTGTTCACTTTCCAGATATGGACAGCTAAGGTTTCAGCTTGTCGGAAAATACTGATCGGGCTGGAAACACTAAGCGGATTCCAATTGCTGAAATCAAGCGCCGGCGCACTTTGTCCTGCTGTATAAATCAGTGCAGCTGCCTCACCGAAAATTCTTCCAGAACTCAAGATCACACCTGTTAAGATTCCCGGTGTCGCTTCTGGTACGACCACTCGGATCACTGTTTCCCAGCGTGATAGTCCTAAAGCCAAACCTGCTTCACGCTGTGTGTAATGGACCGCTTGTAAAGATTCTTCTATCGTTCTCGTCAATAGCGGCAAATTGAATACTGTCAGTGCCAATGCACCAGAGATGATCGAGAATCCGTATTGGAACTGGATGACGAACACCAAAAAACCGAATAGACCGACTACCACAGAAGGTAGAGAGCTCAAGATTTCAATCGATGTACGGATCACATCTGTCAGCCAATTCTTACCTGCATATTCCGAGAGATAGATCCCTGCTCCTAATGAAAGAGGAAAGCTGATGATCATCGTGATCAGCAGCAGATAGATCGAGTTGAAGAGCTGGATACCGATCCCGCCACCTGTCTGGTAAGCTTTCGATGGTTCAGTCAAGAAGGACCATGAAATATGGGGAACTCCTCGAACAAGGATATAAAGCAGCAGTGCTGCCAAGATCAAAACTATAATACCGGAAATCGTATAAAGGATTCCTGTAGCGATTTTATCAGAGCGTTTTGCATTCATTATTTCAGAGCTCCTTTCTTACCGATCATTCGGATCACAATGTTGAAGAACAAGGACATCAGCAGAAGGATCAGCGCTAATGACCATAACACGTTATTCTCGACAGTCCCCATGATCGTATTCCCTATTCCCATCGTCAAAATAGACGTCAATGTCGAAGCTGGTGTTGTTAACCCTGAAGGCATCAATGCAGCGTTACCGATCACCATTTGGATCGCCAAAGCTTCACCGAAAGCACGTGCCATTCCGAAAACAACAGCCGTCAGGATACCAGGAACTGCGGCCCGCAAGACGACTTTGTAGATCGTTTGCCACCTTGTTGCGCCTAGTGCCAATGAAGCTTCGCGATAATGGCGCGGCACGGCCTTCAACGCATCGACCGTCATCGTCGTCACAGTTGGTAAAATCATGACGAACAAAACGAACGTCCCTGCTAAAATCCCGAACCCCGTTCCACCGAAAATACTGCGGACAAAAGGAACAATCACGGATAACCCGATGAATCCATACACCACTGACGGGATACCTACAAGCAGTTCGATGACCGGCTGCAAGATCTTCGTCCCGTGTTTCGGCGAGATCTCAGTCATGAACACTGCCGCTCCCACAGCAAATGGCGTAGCAACGATCGCTGATAAAAAAGTAACGATGAATGAACCGGCGATCATCGGAAGCGCACCGACCATTGGTTTGCCGTTTGCGCCGATTTGGCTCGGATTCCATTCCGTACCGAATAAAAAGTCGAATACATTTATTTTATCGACAAAAAAGGTCGCTAAACCTTTACTCGCAACAAAATAGAAAATCGCCAAAACAACTAAAACGATAAGCGCGATACACAAAAAACTGACAAATTTTCCGCGCTGTTCCATTTTTGAACGTTTTGATTTTGTTAATAATGCTTTCTTCACATCTTCCACAGATGATTCCCCCCTAGTCAGGTCTAACATACTTACTCAGTGTACAAAGTGAACATCAATTTGGTTTTAATAACATGTAAAACTTATGCTAAGTTTGTAAATTTTGTGTAAAGATTACTCGTTAACGATATTCCCTTCCCAATCGCGCTCGACTTTCATTTGAGAAACAGGGATATAGCCCAATTCACCGACAATGTTGTTTTGGACATCGTCAGATAAGATATATTCTAGAAATTCTTTTGTTAATTCTTTGGGATGATCTCTCGTGTACATATGCTCATACGCCCAGATCGTCCACTTATTCGTCGTTACGTTCTCATCTGTTGGCTCTACTCCGTTGACCTTGAGTGTAGCTACGTCATCTGTCACGTATGAAAAAGCGACATAGCTGATGGCTCCAGGTGTATCAGCGACGATTTGACGAACCATCCCGCTTGAATCTTGTTCTTGTGCTTGGACCGCTTTTTCCCCGTCCAACACCCATTTTTCGAATGTGCTTCGTGTCCCGCTTCCTGATGCCCGATTTAAAATAACCACTGGCTGATCTTTTCCGCCTAATTCTCGCCAGTTTTTGATTTCACCTGTGAATAGTTTCTTGAGATTCTCCATCGAAATATCTGTTACACCAATCTCTTTGTTGACGATTGGCGTGATTCCAACGACTGCTACTCGATGATCGACCAGTGCTGAAGCATCGATTCCTGATTTTTCTTCTGCGAACAAATCGGAATTACCAATATCGACAGCCCCTGACTGTACTTGTGACAACCCTGTACCGCTTCCGCCACCCTGCACATTGATAAACTTGCCGGGATTTTCTGTCTGATAGGTTTCAGCGACTGTTTCTACCAAAGGCTGCAATGCGGATGATCCGACTGCAGTGATGGATTCGCCACGGTCGATCCACTTGGAACAGCCTGACAAAAGAATCGCTAATCCCATTATTGGTAAGAATAGTTTTAATTTTTTCATTAGAAATCTCCTTTAATCCTAAAGTAAGTTTATTTTAACATTTTCGCTATCTATTGAAAACGAATCAAATTTATTAAATAACAAAATAAATCGGTACAAAATAAAAAAAAGACTATCTCATTAAACTTAACTATGCTATACTGGCTTTGAAATGTGTCTCCTCGATTAAGCATAGATTAGCTTATTTCTTGCTTTCCCCAAAAAACAAGAAATACCCCAAAGTTAATTTCGCTCACGCGAGACGCTTTCTCCATTTCTGTCAATTTATCCAGAAATGGCCCCGATAAAAAAGGACGAGAAGCAGCGCTGTTACGGCGCCGGTTTCACGTCCTTTTTGTATATTTTATAATAATGGGGAGATCAATCGTGCGAATCCCTCTTTCAGCTTGATCAAAGTCCCTCTATTCTCATATATCTCTTCAGTCAAGCGTTTAGAGACTTTTGAATCTTCAAAAAAGGCCTTTCTCACACGAGTTGCCATCCGTACATCATAAATCAAAGTATTGACCTCAAAATCCAATCGGAAAGATCGAACATCGATATTTGCCGAGCCAACGGAAACGATCCCGCCATCAATGACCATCGTTTTCGCGTGCATAAAGCCATTCTCATAGGTTTCGATAATCGCCCCATATTGGATCAGCTCCGCCGCAAACGAATACGTAGCCCAATAAACTAAAAGGTGGTCTGGTTTATTTGGGATTTGGATGTGGACCTTCACACCAGAAAGCAAGGCTAGTTTCAGCGCTTCATGGATCGAACCATCAGGAATATAATAAGGCGTTTGGATGAGGATCTCTCGTTTGGCTAATGAGATCATTTTCAGATAAGTCATCTTGATCTGCTCATGTTCAGAATCTGGACCACTTGTCACGATTTGTACTGCCATTTGTCCGACAGATCCTATCGCCGGGAAGAATTTCGGAGAATAATTCACTTCTTTTGTATGCTGTGAGTTCCAATCCATCAAAAATCGATTTTGCAATGTATACACAGCTTCTCCATGAATCCTCAGATGATTGTCCCGCCAATAACCGAATTTCTTCACTTGACCTAAGTATTCGTTCCCAATATTGAATCCGCCTGTATAGCCGATTTTGCCGTCGATGACCACGATTTTCCGATGGTTCCGATAATTGATCCTCGGATTGATGTAAGGCACGAATAATGGAAAGAAGAAGGCCACTTCCCCTCCAGCTTTTTTTAATTCTCGAAAAAATTTACTAGAAACCTGCGTAGATCCCCAAGCATCTAGCAACACCCTTACTTTGACGCCACGGTTCGCTGCTTCGACCAATGCTTCTCGTACTTCGATCCCTAACTCATCGCTGCGGTAAATATAATACTGCAGATGGATATGATCTTCTGCTTTTTTGATATCAGCGATCAGGGCATCAAATTTTTCCCGACCGTCTGTAAATAAAGTGATCTCATTTTTAGTTGTATATAGCGTGCTTTCAAATACTGTCAGCATATAAATCAATTGTTTCACATCTACTTGACCAGTTGGCGGATGCGGATACAGTCCTCTGATCAATGCTTGTTTATCTTCTTCGATCTCCAGGTTTTTCCCGATCTTTCCTTGGATCCTCAAATCAAAAATCTTGTCTTTTGAGATACCTCTGCCAAAAAAAATATAGAGGATGAATCCTAAAACCGGTATGAACATCAAGACCAACAACCAAGCCCATGTCTGTGCCGTCTCTCTTCTCTCCCGAAACACGATGATTATCGAAAGCAGGATATTCGTAATCAAAATGATGGTAAAGAGATTATCAACAATAACTCCCATGGCTTCACCTCTTCGTTTTCTAACTACTTAAGGATAACGAAGTTGTTTTTTAAAGTAAAGAAAAAGTATTATTCCGACGGCAAACAAAAAAGAGACTAGGATAAAAAACCTCCCAGTCTCTAGAAATTGACTACTAGTGTTCCAAAGCTTGCCTGTGCGTGATACATGATACAGGACAACTTTTTCACTATTCTTTAGAATTTCAAAAATCGTCTCATAGAAATAATTGAACCCAATGAACCGATGATCACGCCGATCCCAGTCATCAGCAGATTGATTTTCCAGATAATGTCTGAAGGCTGGATCAATGAATAATGAGATCGCAGCAATGACGGATTGATCAATTGGAAAAATTCACGATAACCGAATGTCATGATCAACGCTGGTATGATTGCACCAAGTAAACCGATCCAACCACCTTCTAGGAAGAAAGGCCAGCGGATATACCCATTTTTGGCCCCTACCAGACGCATGATCTGGATTTCTCGTTGCCGAGATAAGATCGTGATACGGATCGTATTTGAAATCAGGAACATAGCAATAAATAATAATAAAGCAGCTGCAGCTAATCCCCATGTACGAACAGCACCTGCCAATTGGAAGATACGGTCGGAAGAAGTGCCGCCATAATCCGAACGAGAAACATTGCTTAGTTTAGCTGCTTCTTCAGAGATTTCTTTTGTGTAGGACGGATCTGTTGCACTGACAACATAGACATCATATAGAGGATTGTTGTCTCCTTCAAATAGAGACCAGGAATCGCCCATTTCATCTTGGATCTTTTTAAGCTCCTGATCTTTGCTGGAGAATCTGACCTGTTTCACATGCTTAAGTTCTTTCAGTTCTTTTTCTAGATTCTTCACATCTTTTTCTTTCGTACCGATGTCGACGAAAACAGAAACATCCACGTTTCCTTCGATATCTTGTGCTAATTTTGTTGCATTCATGATCACTGCCATGAATACTCCGACTAAAGTCAGCGTGATCGTGACCGCACTGACAGAAGCGATGGTCATCCAGCCGTTACGCTTCAGACTTTTGATACTTTCTAATAAGTGACGGAAAAAGGTTCTAATCATCGTATCCGTATTCCCCTTCCGCTTGATCTCGAATAATCCGGCCATTCTCAATGGCGATTACCCGGTGACGAATGGTATTCACGATCGTGCTGTTATGTGTAGCCATCACGACAGTCGTCCCTTGTGCGTTGATCCGATCCAGTAATTTCATGATTTCCCAAGAATTTTCGGGATCTAGATTTCCAGTAGGCTCATCAGCGATCAGTACTTTTGGCGTATTCACGATAGCACGAGCGATCGAAACACGTTGCTGTTCCCCACCAGATAACTCACCTGGGAATACCCGTACTTTATGTTTCAAACCAACCAAATCCAATACTTCCATTACCCGTTTTTTGATATCACGCGGTTTTCTACCGATTACTTGCATCGCATACGCGACATTTTCATAAACAGTTTTTCTAGGTAATAATTTATAATCCTGGAACACCACACCGACTTCTCTGCGCAAATAAGGGACTTCGCGGTTTTTGATTGTCATTAAATCATGGCCGGCGACGTTCAAGGTTCCTTTCGAAGCTTTTTCTTCTCGATACATCAACTTGATGAATGTAGACTTACCAGCTCCAGAAGGCCCGACTACATAGACGAATTCCCCTTGTTCGATCAGGATCGAGAGATTTCGGATCGCGGTCGTACCATTGGAGTACTTTTTCATTACATCCTTCATTTCAATCATGGCGTTCTCTCCATATCTTTTTCAGTCTTTAGCCATTATAGCATGGCAATGTTTCATCTTGCTTTCAAAATCTTACAATTTCATTTCAATTCACATATAAATCCTTGTGAAGATCATTGAAGATGCATTTTCAGATAGCCATCGATAAACAGATCCAAGTCACCGTCCATCACTGCTTGAACATTCCCTGTCTCTACGTTCGTCCGATGATCTTTGACCATTGAATAAGGGTGGAAAACATAGGATCGGATTTGAGAGCCCCAGCCGATTTCTTTTTGTTCTCCTCGAAGCGCAGCAGCTTCTTGTTCTTTTTTCTCTACCTCTAATTGATAGAGTTTGGCTTTCAGCATCCCCATCGCCTGTTCCCGGTTCTTCAATTGTGAACGCTGGGCTTGGCTAGCTACGACTGTTCCAGTTGGCAAGTGAGTGATTCGGACAGCTGATTCCGTTTTATTGATATGCTGACCTCCTGCCCCACTTGCTCGATAGGTGTCGATTTTCAAATCGTCCGGATTGATTTCGATATCGATCGTTTCATCAAGTTCCGGCATGACATCGACGGAACAAAACGAAGTATGACGTCGTTTGGCGGAATCAAATGGCGAGATTCTGACCAAGCGATGGACGCCCTTCTCTGATTTCAGATAACCGAATGCATTGTGCCCTTTGATCAGCAAAGTCACGCTCTTGATACCAGCTTCATCGCCTGCCTGGTAATCTAAAGTCTCTACTTGATAGCCATGCTGTTCTGCCCAACGTGTATACATGCGCAAAAGCATACTTCCCCAGTCCTGTGACTCTGTCCCGCCTGCTCCCGGATGCAGTTCTACGATTGCATTGTTCCGGTCATACGGTCCATCTAAAAGCATCGATAATTCATAAGCTTTCATTTTTTCATCCAGTGCTTGAATGCGGGCTTCTGTTTCTTCCTGCATTTCTGCATCTGGTTCTTCTTGCAGCATTTCGACCATCAATTCCAATTCTTCCAGTTCTTCAGCTAATGAATGGAATTGATCGTACGTCTCTTTGTTCGCATTGTTTTCATTGATGACTTTCTGCGCAGTTTCACTATTGTCCCAGAATCCTGGCTCAGCCATTTTTGATTCTGCTTCTGCAATGTCTTCTTCCAGCTGGTCTAAGTCAAAGAGACCTCCTGAAACTTGTGACCTTTTCCTGCATCTCTGCTAGCAGATTGCGTATTTCAGAAATTTCCATATACGTATCCTTCTTTCTTCAATCTCTTGTTTTATTTCTTAGTCTACCAGAATCTTTCGATAACAGAAAGAAGGTGAGACAAATTCTTGATCAAAAAGAATCTATCTCACCAATCCTGCTGTCAAAAATCAGTTTGCTTCTTTTCCATGACAGTTCTTATATTTTTTCCCGCTTCCACAAGGACAAGGATCGTTCCGACCTACTTTGTTCACATGGATTGGCTGTTTTTTCGCACTTGTGTTACTGTTTTCTTTGGCGTCTCCTTCAGTTGGATGTACAGCAGTACCTTGAGAGACTTGCTCACGCTGCACATTTTGGCGGATTTCTGCTTTCATGAAGATTCTAGTCACTTCATATTCGATCGCCCCAACCATGTCTTCAAACATTTTATAGCCTTCTGTTTGATATTCGACTAATGGATTGTTCTGTCCATAAGCACGCAAGCCGATCGATTGACGCAATTGGTCCATCGCATCGATATGGTCGGTCCATTTCGAATCGACTACACGTAAAATCACGACTTTTTCAAATTCAAGCAATTGTTCAGGACCATTCAGCTGAGCAGCTTTCGTATTAAAGACTTCTTGAGCCAGCTCATTCAGATATTCTTTGATTTCTTCTGGTTTTTTCCCTTCGATATCTGCAATCGAGATACTGTCTTCGTGAACGAAGGTGCTACCAGTAAAATCAACGATCCCTTCAAGATTCCAGTTCTCTTTTTCCAGCTGAGTATGTGCATCGACCACTCGGCTGATCGTCCGTTTCACCATGTTCATCAATGGCTGCGACAGACTTTTTTCTTCCATGATCACTTCTTGACGCTGTTTATAGATGACTTCACGCTGTTCGCGCATCACATCATCGTATTGCAAGACGTTCTTACGTGTATCGTAGTTGTTTCCTTCTACGCGTTTTTGTGCAGATTCCACTTGTTTGGAAAGCATCTTGCTTTGGATCACTGCGTCTTCTTCGCCGATCTTCATGCGGTCTAAGAATGCTTTGATTCGTTCTGAACCGAATCGTTTCATCAAGTCATCTTCCAGAGAAAGGTAGAACTGAGACATTCCTGGATCTCCTTGACGCCCTGCGCGTCCACGCAACTGGTTATCGATCCGTCGTGATTCATGACGTTCGGTACCGATGACTGCTAACCCGCCTAACTCTCTGACACCAAGTCCAAGCTTGATATCTGTCCCACGACCAGCCATGTTGGTCGCGATGGTCACTGCGCCTTTTTGGCCGGCATTCATGATAATCTCAGCTTCTTTAAAGTGATTCTTCGCATTCAAGACTTCATGCGGGATACGCTCTTGATTCAGCATATCTGAAAGCAGTTCAGAAGTTTCGACGGCAACTGTACCGACTAGCACAGGCTGTCCTTTGCGGTAGCGGTCTTTGATATCCTGTACAACCGCATGGAACTTGCTTTTCAGTGTCGGATAAAGCAAATCAGGACGGTCGTCACGAATGACGGGACGATTGGTTGGGATTTGGAAAACTTGGATATTATAGATTTCTCTGAATTCTTCTTCTTCTGTTTTTGCTGTACCTGTCATCCCGGAAAGTTTTTTATACATCCGGAAATAGTTCTGGAAGGTGATCGTAGCCATCGTTTTTGTTTCATCTTCAATCTCTACGCCTTCTTTTGCTTCGATCGCCTGATGCAGTCCATCTGAATAACGACGTCCATCCATGATCCGCCCGGTGAACTGGTCTACGATCAGGACTTTACCGTCTTGTACGACATAGTCGATATCAAGCAGCATAATATAATTGGCACGAAGCGCTTGATCCAAATGGTGTGTCAGCGCCGTGTTTTCGATGTCATAAAGATTTTCCAATCCAAATGTTTCTTCTGCTTTTTCGATCCCTGATTCTGTCAGGCTGATCGTTTTGGACTGGACATCGATTTTATAGTCTTCTTCTTCTTTCAGGCGTTTCACGAAATTATCTGCTCTGGTATACAATGCAGTGGATTTTTCCGCTTGTCCTGAGATAATCAGCGGCGTTCTTGCTTCATCGATCAGGATCGAGTCTACTTCATCGACAATCGCATAATTCAACGGACGTTGTACCATCTGATGACGGTAAACAACCATATTGTCTCTCAAGTAGTCAAACCCTAACTCGTTATTCGTACTATAGGTGATGTCACAATTATAAGCTTCACGTTTTTCATCTGATGATTTGGAGTTGATATTCAACCCGACTGTCAAACCTAGGAAATTATACAGTTCACCCATTTCTGACGAGTCACGTGTTGCTAGATACTCGTTGACTGTCACGACATGGACGCCTTCGCCTGTCAAAGCATTTAGATAAACAGGCATCGTTGCTGTCAGTGTTTTCCCTTCACCTGTACGCATTTCAGGAATGTTGCCGTCATGAAGGACGATCCCCCCCATCAACTGCACGTGATATGGGTATAGCCCCAATACACGTTTGGCTGCTTCACGTACGACTGCGAATGCTTCCGGCAATAACTGATCCAGTGTTTCTCCTTTCTGGTATCTTGCCTTGAATTCTGGGGTTTTTGCTTGTAATTGTTCATCTGTTAATGCTGCCATCTGGTCAGCGTAAGATTCTACTTTTTTTGCAATGCTATCTAAACGTTTTAGTTCTTTCTTATCATTCTCGATAAGCGAACGAATCAAATTGGCCATGCGTTGTGTAATCTCCTTTTTCTTCTGTATATTATCCAGACTATGTAGACTCTATTTTCTATTTTATCATTAGTTATAGATAAATGAAATATTTTAATTGGATTAAAGTGTGAACTTCATAATTTATTCACATTTTAGACAAATTTGTCCTATTCAAAAAGGAACTTGCAGCAGGCGATCACGCCCGCTGTAAGTTCCTAATGTGTTATTTTTTTGTTATTTGTCAATCTGTTTCGATCAACCCGTATTTTCCATCTTTACGACGGTAAACGATGCTTGTGCCGTTGGTTTCTGCATCTTCGAAAATAAAGAAATTGTGTCCAAGCATATTCATTTGCAGGACTGCTTCTTCACTATCCATTGGTTTCAATGATAGACGTTTTGTACGAACGATATCTAGTTCCGAATCGTTGTCGTTATCTTCTTCATTAAATAAAGATGCCGCATCCGCTGTATTCAATCCAGTCTCACGAGACTTGCGATTGATTTTTGTTTTGAATTTGCGGATTTGTCGTTCCAGTTTATCAACGACCAAATCAATACTTGCATATAGATCTGGTGAAGTTTCTTCGGCACGTAACACAAGATAAGGTAATGGGATGGTTACTTCCACTTTTGCTGTTTTTTCAGTATAAACTTTTAGGTTCACATGCGCCGTAGCATCGGGAGCATCGCTGAAGTAGCGTTCAAGTTTGCCTACTTTCTTCTCAACGTAGTCACGAATCGCTTCAGTTACTTCGATATTTTCGCCGCGTACATTATATCTAAACATAAAAATTACCCCTTTCGTCTACCACAATCAAGAAGGAGAAGGACCACTCTTTCCCTCTTCTTACTTCCATTATATCTAACTCTAATTCATTTGCAAACTAAATCGCTATCAATTCTGTCTGTTTCTTTATTTTTCAGCGTGCAAGCGAAAAGGTACAGATTTTCGCCGGCTCGCAGCTCCTGAGACAATCAGCCGCATGGAACAGTGTTTGCCCTGTAGTGTAGACATCATCGACGATCAAAATTTTCCGATTCTTTAATTTTTCTTTATCTACTGACAAGACGAATGGCTGAGGCATGGCTAATCGCTCTTTTCGTGTGTTTTTTGCTTGGGCATCAAAATGTTTTTGTCTGACCAATAATTCTTGATAGGAGACATCCGAACACCTCAGCATCTCACTGACTTGATTGAATCCGCGTTCTGCCATTCGTCTGGTCGAAATCGGGATCGGACAGATAATGAATCTCGGAAATTCTTTTTTTAACTGTTTCCATTTAAAAGAGAAAGTTCCGGCCAATCGTATGTCCCCCATGAATTTATAGCGATTCAGCCACTCCTGCATCGCCAGATCATATGAAAAAAACGCACGATGGCAAAAATCGTAAGTCGGATAGCGTTTCTGCCATTCCTGACAATCTGTACAATATGAGGAGATCATACTTTCTATTTCCAGCTTGCCACGCTTACTTTCATGAGGCTTTTTCTCGGCCCATGTTTTTTGACAGCCCTGACAACCGCTTTTTTCTGGTAGTTCTTGAAATAATTGGCGACACTCTTGACAAGTCACCGGATTTTTATGAACAGAAGGTCCTATGATTTCAAGAATATTCAACTGACGTACCAGTTGGTTTTTGCAGTAATTGCATCTCATCGCAGCTTCTCTCCTTCTCGGTTCATGTCTTTGATCTCTCGGCATGCTTTCTGGATCGCTCTAGTCTTTTCTTCATAATAAAAATAGACTTGGCTATTCGTGAACGCCCCTTTACGATCCGCTCTTCCGGCAATCTGCACCAAAGAAGATTTTGTGAATGAAGGATGGTCTGCACCTAGCACGATGACTGAAACCCGCTCAAATGTCACTCCTCGTTCAAGAATCATCGTTGACAATAGTACATCATATGACTCTGTACGCATTTTCTGTACTTTTCTTGTCCGCTTCTCATCTCTAGAAGATACATCAGTGATTCTGTAGTGTGGCAGGCATACTTTCAATATTTCCTTCAATGAAGTCATCAAAGCGATACTTGGACAAAAAAGCAGGACATGGTTTTCTTCAAGAAGACGTTCGATCACTTTTAGGAGCGGCCGGATTTTTTTCGGTTTCAGACAGTTTTTCCGCCAATTGTTCCAAAAAACAAGCTGAGGCTCAGGCAGCAGCCGCTGATGGAATCGTAATGCTAAACGGTGGATCTCAAAAGAAGGTTTGATTTTTTTCAATGTCTGATCATCCGGTGTAGCACTCAAATAGATCAATTTTCCTTGAAGTTTGACCGCTGTATCAGAAGCGTATGACAATCCTGGATCACCCACATAGGGAAAAGCATCTACTTCATCGATCACTAACAGATCAAATGCTCGATAGAATCGATATAACTGGTGCGTCGTACAGATGACAAATGTACTATAGCGGTAAGGTTCATCTGCTTTTCCGTGAAGCAAAGTGATCTGTTCTTCTGGAAAGACCGCCGTAAATCGCAGAAACAGCTCATTGCATACATCGATTCTAGGTGAGACAACTGCTACACGTCCTCCTGCCCGCAATGCTGTCAGCAAGCTTTCATAGAGCATCTCGGTCTTTCCTGACCCTGTGACTGCCCACACCAAATGCCTTCTTTTATCTGGGGCTGCCAATTTTACAGCTATTTTCCTTTGTCGTGCTGTCAGCTTTCCTTCCCAAGAAAAAATGACTTCTCTAGGGCTTCCTTCTGGTTGTCCGAATAAGTAGATTTTTTGGCTGGTATCACATCGTCCGAGAAAAAGACAATGAGGGCAATAAAAACTAGATTCACTGAGCCTGCATTCTCTTATCCGGGTTCGCTTGCTGCAGCGATTGCACTGGATCGATCTTCCTTTTTTGATGACAGCGGGTACAGACTTACTTTCTACATTCTTGATGACTTCTTTTGGTACTTGTTCCAATTCTTTTGTCAAAAGTCTTCTACCCCATAGATTTTCCATTTTAGCTTCCCTATATAAATATACGAAAAAAACGGCACATTTTTTCAAATGCACCGCTTTTTTCTATCATCTCTGGTTTTATTCACCGATCAATGTGATTGCCTGCTGCAATACTTTTTCTCCGTTCATCATTCCGTAGTCTGCCATGTTGATCACTTCTAGCGGAATTCCTTTCGGTTCTAAACGCTCCTCGAAATCTGCTTTCATGAAACGTACTTGGGGCCCTAACAATAAGACATCTACGTCTTTAGAAGCTAACTGATTGTCTGCATCTGAAGCGGATACCGCAAATATATCTGAATCGATCCCTTTTTCTTCTGCAGCTTTTTGCATTTTAGTTACTAGCAGACTTGTGCTCATTCCTGCTGAACATACAAGCATGATTGTTTTCTTTGCCATGAGTCTTCTCCCCTTTTTCAAACAGCGACTGTCTTATTAGATGTGCTGTTCGAGCATTCTGACTAAGTATATGGATGAAAGCTACTACAAAAATAAAATAGTAAAGCAGCTTCTTCTTAATTATATAACAAGCATAACTTTTGTCAACGTTTTCTGTATGCGTTTTATTCAATCGAATAACCAGCTTGATTTCACAAGTTTGTTGAATACCGCATATTCTTTCTCTAGGTTGATCACTACGACTTCATAGCCTGCGTTCAACCATCCGTACGCTCCTTTTTCCGGATGCTTGTAGTCATTCGCCCACCAATCCGTCGTCTCCCTCGCAGATTTAGGAAGCCCGCTGCTGGGAAATAGCAATTCATCGAATTGTGTAAAGGTCAATGTGACTTGAGACCCTCCATTGTTTTTCAGATAATGCGTTATTGAATCATATTTTTTCTTTCGTTCCTTCATCCTGGACTCCACCTGCCTTTTCTCTTATTATCCCACACTATGCCGATTGCGCAACCATTAGACGGATTGAAAGAGCAGGGAATTTTCTATATACTGGAGTGAAAAAGAGTAAAGAGAGGTGCGTGCTATGCTGAATAGTTATCGTACAGTGAGAGAAAATGGCCGCAGTGAGATAGAAATCAAAAAATCGCGCTTCATTTGCTCCCTTAAACGTGTGGAAACGGAAGAAGAAGCAAAAGAATTCGTCCAGAAAATAAAAAAAGAACATTGGAAAGCCAACCATAACTGCAGTGCATTCGTTATCGGCGAAAAAAACGAGATCCAGCGAAGCAGTGATGACGGTGAACCCAGCGGAACTGCAGGTGTCCCTATGCTGGAAGTCCTCAAGAAAAACCAGTTGATCAACGTTGCCGCTGTCGTAACGCGCTATTTTGGTGGAACCAAGCTAGGAACAGGTGGTCTGATCCGTGCATATACCCATTCCGTCTCCCATGCATTGAATGAGATCGGCATCGTTGAAGGGACCTTGCAACAAGAGATTTCTGTGCACATCACCTACCCTCAGTTGGGAAAGCTAGAGAACTTCCTTGAACACCAAGGCTATCCCGTCAAAGACACGCTATACACCGACCAAGTGAGGGTGATTTGTTTCGTGAAGGAAACAGAAGTTCCTTCGTTCACATCTAGCTTGATCGAATTGCTCAATGGGCAAGTCCAATTTACGGAAGGTCCAGTCTCTTATCATGAACAGCTGATTCCCTCTGATCAATGAGCACAATGAACCAAAACGAAAGGAGCCGTGGCAAAAGTCTTGTCACAGCTCCTTATTTTCCGAATAAACGGTGTTCTCCTACCAACTCCTCGGGCATAAGCCACAATATTCATCGAACATGAGAAGCTGTTTTTGAAATTGTTCCTTGTGCCTCAAAGTTAAACGGAAAGCTCACAACCTCTATTTTTATCTTTCCAAGTAAAACTCGAAACGATTCCCAACATATTGCGTACGGACATATTCAAAAGGTGTCCCGTCTTCAAAGTAAGAAATCTGACTTAACCTTAGCACCGCATCGCCTCGTTTGACTTCTAAGTACTCAGCGATCTTTTCTGAAGCTAAGACAGCGGTGATCGTCTGATTGGCAGGACCGATTTTCTTTTTCCCTTTTTCTTCCAGTGTGCGGTAAAGCGATTCGGTGATTTCAGCCTTGCTGTATCCTTCGATCAATTTTTGAGGAACGCTTGCCACTTCAAAGCAGATAGGCACATCATCTGCAAAACGGATTCGTTCCATACGAAGGATCGTATCTTCTGACTCTAGATGCAATTTTTCCATTTCACTCGAACTTGGTGAGGTCAAAAAATAAGAGACGGTCCGGCTTGAAGGCACCCGATTTTGCGACTCCATGATTTCAGTGAAACTTGTCGCACCTGACATTTTTTCCTGGACTTTCTTACGTGCTACATATGTACCTGAGCCGATTTTTCTTTCTAAGATCCCTTCATCTGCCAAATTCTGGATTGCTTGTCTCAGCGTCATGCGACTGACGTTGAATTTCACAGCCAATTCTCTTTCGGAGGGTAGACGGTCACCGATTTTCCATACACCTTGTTCGATCTCGCTTTTTATTTGATCATGAATCTGTATATATACAGGTAATTGATTCGACATAACGTATATCCGTCCTTTCGTTTTCTCCATTATAACTGGTATATACCTAGTTCACAACTGAAAAAATACGTCTTGCGCTATCGTATTGACGAATAATTGAATAAAACGCCGTCTGCATATCCTCAGCAAAATGGAGAAAGTGTCCATCCAAAAAAGAGAATCTTAGATAGAAACCACTACCAGCATCTGACAGATTTCTCTAGAAAATAACAAAAAAGACATTTATTCGCATTTTATCGAATCCACGTCTTTTTTGTTATTATTAGCGGTTTTTTGACAACCATTTTTTCGTATGACTGGTCGGACGTTTTGCTTTTACTTGAACGGTTTTGCCAGATTTTTTTGGAAAATGAACTTCTACGTCATATTTGTCTGATTTGATCAGATCATAGAGTTTTTCTGCTGTTTCATCCACTTTTTCTTTCCATTTCATTTTTCTCATCCTCCGTTTCTTTTCTTATATCCACTCTATCCTAATTTGCTGAAATCTTCAAGAGACAAGGTGTGCGAAGGCCTATAAACAAAAAAAGACATCGATGAACGATGTCTTTCATGTATAAGTCAACTGGGGTAGCTGGATTCGAACCAACGCATGAGGGAGTCAAAGTCCCTTGCCTTACCGCTTGGCTATACCCCAATAAAAATGGAGGAGAGTGGATTCGAACCACTGAACCCTAAGGAACGGATTTACAGTCCGTCGCGTTTAGCCACTTCGCTACTCCTCCGAAAGGTCTGTATCAACCTGACTTAGTTATAATACCTAATTTTGCAGATTTTTGCAACCCTTTATTGAAAATTTTTTTGATTTTTTTTTAGTCATGCAGATTCCAATGGCGAATGACTGTTTCTATCGCGTTTTCAAGGCTTTTTTCACGGCCAAAATCTTCTTCACCAAAGAAAATTTCGTATTCTTTCGGTCCATAAGCCAAAATCTCCCCGATCATTTTTTTACCAATAAATAACTGAGTGACCTCATAGCTCTTTCCATTGACGTCCTTTTTGACTTCTTCGACTCTTACTTCGATATCTTTGTTCTTTTTTGACATAGTTTTCACCTCTTCGCTATTTTATCACATTCTAGGCAGTAAAATATACAAAAATGCTGAAAGACTGTCTTTTTCTAGCGATATCGCTGTTTCTTCTATTTTTCTCATACTTCTCCCTGGCTTTTTGCCAGATAATTTGCAGCTGCTCCGATAAGATTGGCGTCATTACGATAATCGCACAAGACTATTTGAGGGATGAAGTCGTGCAGGTCGAACTGGTCCATCAGTTTTTTCATTCTCTGATTGATTTGATCAATCAAGCCCTCTTTGGCCGATATGCCCCCGCCTAAGACGATGATTTCAGGATCAAATGCAAATTGTATACTGAACAGTCCCTTTGTCAGATACTCATAAAATCTTTCGACTTCTTCTGCCGCTAGCTCATCTCCTTTTTCTGCAAGATCAAATACATCTTTACCGGTATAAGTAGTTTTGTCTATCCCTTTTCGTTCACAATAGCGCCAGGCCATTTGTACTGCAGTCCCCAGTTTGCTGAATGTCTGGTCTCCTTCAAGAAACATCAAGCCGAATTCTCCACCATAAAGATGTGCGCCTTTGTTCAGTTGACCATCAGTGAATAGCGCGCCTCCAACTCCAGTTCCTATGACAACAAATGCCACATCTCGATGATCTTTGGCTGCACCTTCATAGAATTCAGCCATTCCTGCGCAATTCGCATCATTTTCGATCGTTACAGGTAATCCAAACAGATTTTCTAGCTCTTTGAAGATATTGAATCCATGGATATAAGGAATCGCACTGATCCCTTCGATTACCTGCTTCTCACTATTTACCACGCCCGGTGAACTGATCCCTATTCCTTCGACCGAATATTTCTCAGTAAATTCTTGACAAGTCTCAGCCAAAGATCCTTTCATTTCTTCCCATGTTGCTGGTGTTGCAAATTGAGCTGTGTCTGCTAAAGAATGACCGTCCCAATAACCATATTTAACTGCCGAACCGCCAAAATCAAAGACCATGATCCCCATGACTCTCCACTCCTTTTCACTTCCTGAAACTATTGTAAAACAATCAGCTAGCGATTGGAATCGTTTTCTAAAAATACTGGAAAAATCTTTCGTCTTTCGCTTACTTCTTCCATTCGTTCGCTAAAGTAATCTGGTCTCTCAAGCGTTCGCCATTTTCAAAAATCGGTTGCGGATAATTTTTTATGAAATAATCTTTTTCTCTTGAAATCTCCTGATAACCTTTTTTACGGTATAAATGCAATGCTGCATTACTTGTACTTCCTGTTCTGACAAGGATCCGCTTTTGCGTTTCTGCACGCGCAGATAAAAGGGCAAAAGCAGCATCTAGCAATTGTCCTCCGATCCCTTTTCCTTGTTCTTTTTCTGCTACAGAAAGATTCATGATTTCAAATTCTGTCTGACGAGTTGTATAAACCAATACTCCGGCTATTTCATTTTTTTCTTTCCATATGAATCCTTCGCCTGTTTCTATATAAGCAGCTACTTTCTCTTCATCTGGATCAGCTTCTAGCAGCAGTGTCCATGGTACGTTCTTTTTATCCAGTTCTTCAATCATCTTTTACCTCCAGAAGGCCAGCACGTCGAGCCAGTTTTTCAAAATAATTTTCCGGCTTTTTACGTATTGCTTCGTGCTAGTTTTTTCCACTTCTTATTTATAATCAGGCATTTGCTTATCTTTTTTGTTCCTAGTCAATTGAAAGGTCAGCGGAACATAGTCGATCCCGCCTTTGACAAATGGGTGGCAGCGTAAAATACGAGCCGTTCCCATCAACGTCCCTTTCAGCGCACCATGTGTTTGTATAGCTCGGATCATATAATTAGAGCAGGTCGGGTAATAACGGCAGCTAGGGGGGAATGCTGGCGAAATAAAACGTTGGTAACCTCGAACTAGATGAATCAACAGTTTTTTCATACTTTCTCCTCTTTGTTTTGTAATCAAAAAAGGAGCCGCGACCAAGGTCAACGCTCCCTCATACTTTTTTTGGACAACATATACATACGATTTGCTTAAAAACCTGTTACAGCAAAAGCGAGACAGAGACAGCATTCTCACTTAACGGAAAAAATCCCGAACGTGAAGCCATAAACTAGGCTGGAAAACCTTGAACGGATTTCCGCCTCCGATCACGCCGTAACCAATCATTGTACCGGCAATAAAAAGAAGTACAAGTAATAAGATCACTATTAAAATCTTGATGAGGCTTATTAGGATATACCGTTGGTTACTCATTTTGCCACTTCCTTAAGCAATCGTTTGTGCTGTTTTTTCAGCAGGTGTCTGATCTGTTTCTACACGTTCTACATCTGCACCAAGTTGTTGCAGTTTGACATGGAAATTATAATAGCCACGGTCCAGATATTTCAAGTTACGGACACGAGTGATCCCATTGGCTTTCAAACCAGCTAACACCAAAGCAGCAGCGGCACGTAAATCAGTTGCATATACTTCGGCACCTTGCAATTCATGGTTTCCTTCCATGATCGCCACATTGCCGTCAATTTTGACATGGGCATTCATACGGCGCATTTCTTCCAAATGTTGGAATCGATTTTCAAAGACTGTTTCAGTAACGACACTTGTACCTTCTGCTACTAATTGGATCGCAGTCATTTGTGCTTGCATATCTGTCGGGAAACCTGGATGAGGCATCGTTTTGACATCGGTAGGCAAGATATGTTCTGGTCCGATCACACGGATTCCGCCTTCTTCTTCACGGATCGTTGCGCCCATTTCGATCAGTTTAGAGATCAAAGGACGATTGTGTTCTGAGATTGCATCAGCGATCAGAACGTTTCCTTGTGTCATAGCAGCAGCAACCATAAATGTTCCAGCTTCGATACGGTCTTGAACGATTGAATGAGTCACTGCATGAAGATGATCCACACCTTCGATACGCATCGTTTCAGTACCTGCACCATAGACATTCGCACCCATCTTATTCAAGATGTTCGCAAGATCGACGATTTCTGGTTCACGAGCCACGTTTTCGATGATCGTTGTCCCTTTTGCTTTTACAGCAGCCATCATGATATTTTGAGTGGCACCGACGCTAGGGAAATCCAAATAGATCGTATTTCCTTTCAATTCGTCAGCGATTGCTTCGATGTATCCATTCTTTTGGATGATCTTTGCTCCTAAAGCTTGGAATCCTTTCAAATGCAAATCGATTGGGCGTTTGCCAATAGCACATCCGCCAGGCATCGCTACTTTTGCATGACCATTTCTAGCAAGCAACGGGCCCATGACAACGATTGATGCACGCATTTGGCTTACGTATTCGTAAGGTGCTTCGATCTCTAATTGTCTTGATGCGTCGATAGTCACTTGATTCTTTTGTTCGTCGAAGTCTACATCCACGTTCAAATGACGGATCACTTGATTCATGGTGAAGACATCAGATAGAATTGGGACGTTATCTAATGTGGTGATCCCCTCTTCTGCTAACAAACTAGCAGCTAGAATAGGCAAAACTGCATTTTTAGCTCCTTCAATTCTTACTGTTCCATTTAATTGATTGCCACCTCTTACGATGATCTCTTCCATGTTGTTCCCTCCAAAAAATTCCAATGAGTATACACTTACTCAAAATCTTTTCTATTATATCATTTCTTCTTTTAAAATAGTACCTTTTTTTAAAATTATAGACTAACGAAAAGATTTCGGCATAGTGCAATGACTTCTAAGAAAAAATTGCTGGCAGTGTACCCTAGAAAAATCGAGAAAAGTACAATAGCCATTCGTATCTGCGTCTCATGCATTGCCTTAAAAAACATTTCAATACGTAAAGAGCGTAAAGACCAAAAAGCCAAGTAAATAAAAGCCAGATGACTGACGAGTCGAATGATCGCATCAATCCCGTATACTTGCATAATTGCGTCCTTTCTAACAGCTGTTTTTTATAATAACTAATAAAATGATAATACCATAAATTGCATAAAAGGAGAAATTAAAAAGGCTATTTTCGCTTGGAAGCGTTGTGTTTTTGCAAAAAAGCCTGCAAATGGTCTGATGAATAAAGGTACGATACTCATTTCCAGAAAAATAACAATAACGAATCATATATAATAATTATTGTACGAAAAAAACAAGGATGCGCCAAATCGATCTGGCACATCCTCGTTTTGTTGAAAAGATTGAAACGACTTCGAAAGATCAAGAGTGTTTCGATACCTTGATACGATTGATCGCGCGGTGCAAAGCAACCGTTGCACGCTTCAACTCGTTCGTATCTTCTTTTGCTTTTGCTTCTTCGATTTGGCGTTCTGCACGCTGTTTTGCACGTTCAGCCCGTGATACATCGATATCGCGCTCACGTTCTGCACTATCGGCTACGATAGAAACGACATTATCGCGTACTTCCATGATTCCGCCATTGACTGCGATCCAGTCTACGTGCGTATCAGAGTCCGTCCGTTTTACACGGACTTCATCGATCGTCAAAGGTACGATGATCGGTGCGTGCTTAGGTAAAATCCCAAGCTCACCAGCTGTCGTACGTGCGACAACGATCGCTGCATGGTGATCATAGACCAAACCGTCAGGAGTTACCACGTTAACTGTTAAATATTGATCCATGGGGCACCCCTTTCTAGTAGCCTAGTTTTTTCGCTTTTTCTACGACGTCTTCGATTCTGCCGACACTTCGGAAAGCTTCTTCTGGAAGATCATCATACTTACCTTCTAAAATTTCACGGAAGCCTTTAACTGTTTCTTCAACTGGTACATAAGAACCAGGAAGACCAGTAAATTGTTCCGCTACGTTAAAGTTTTGTGACAAGAAGAATTGGATTCTGCGGGCACGAGAAACAAGTACTTTTTCTTGATCCGACAATTCATCCATCCCCAAGATTGCGATGATATCTTGTAGTTCACGATATCTTTGCAATACATGTTGGACTTCTGTAGCGACTTTATAATGTTCTTCTCCGACGATTTCAGGTGCAAGAGCACTTGATGAAGAAGCTAGAGGGTCCACCGCAGGATAGATCCCTTGTTCTGTCAGTTTACGTTCCAAGTTGGTTGTTGCATCCAAATGGGCGAATGTCGTAGCTGGCGCAGGGTCAGTATAGTCATCCGCTGGCACGTAGATCGCTTGGATCGATGTGATCGAACCTTTTTTCGTTGATGTGATACGTTCTTGCAATTGACCCATTTCTGTTGCTAAGGTTGGTTGGTAACCAACGGCAGAAGGCATACGTCCCAACAAAGCTGAAACTTCAGAACCAGCTTGTGTGAAACGGAAAATATTATCAATGAACAATAGCACGTCTTGTCCTTCTACATCACGGAAATATTCAGCGATCGTCAAACCAGTCAAAGCCACACGCATACGTGCACCAGGTGGTTCGTTCATTTGACCGAACACCATAGCTGTTTTTTCGATAACGCCTGAATCTTTCATTTCATAGTAAAGGTCATTCCCTTCACGAGTACGTTCACCAACACCGGTAAATACAGAAATACCACCGTGTTCTTGTGCGATATTATGGATCAGTTCTTGGATCAGTACGGTTTTACCAACTCCGGCACCACCGAACAGACCAACTTTACCACCTTTTAGATATGGCGCTAATAAGTCGATGACTTTGATCCCTGTTTCAAGGATCTCTGTACTTGTACTTAATTCGTCAAAATTAGGTGCTTTTTTGTGGATCTCGCTTCTTTCAGCGTTTTCTGGGAAAGGTTCTTCCAAATCGATCGTATCCCCTAATACATTGAATACGCGTCCTAATGTTTCTTTACCTACCGGAACAGAGATTGCTTTACCTGTATCGATAACTTCCATTCCTCTTTGCAAACCATCTGTTGATTCCATCGCAATGGTACGGATCACTCCGTCCCCTAATTCAAGCGCTGCTTCAAGAACA
This sequence comes from Enterococcus sp. ZJ1622, assembly GCF_011038845.1. Lineage (GTDB taxonomy): Bacteria > Bacillota > Bacilli > Lactobacillales > Enterococcaceae > Enterococcus_B. Next base: position 142,178 of record NZ_JAAKDW010000002.1, on the reverse strand, counting down.
ACTTTTGATTTATTCTCATCATTTTTATAAACAACTAACGCATTGTTGATATCTGGTAAGGATTGGTCTAAAGAAAATTCCACGTCGACAACGGGACCGATTACTTGAACAATCTTGCCTGAACTCATCTTTTTTCCTCCAATCTCAATACTATTCTAGTGCCGAAGCTCCGGCAACAATTTCGGTAATTTCTTGGGTAATTGCCCCTTGTCTTGCACGGTTATAAGAAACCGTCAAATCATCAATGATGTTGGCAGCATTATCCGTTGCTGTCTTCATCGCTGTCATGCCAGCTGCATGTTCGGCTGTTTTTGCATCAACGATTGCACCATAAATCAAACTTTCAGCATATTGAGGCAATAATTGAGACAAGATTTCTTCTTTTGAAGGTTCAAAAATATATTCTTGCTCAAAGCTTGTTGCTTCTTCTGGATCTAAATCTGAGATTGGCAGCATTTTTTCTACACGAAATTGACTAGTCAGCGAATTGATATGATGGTTATAACATACATATAATTCATCGAATACTTCATTTTGATACATCGTTGTTGCCATGTTTACGATTTTACGAACTTCTTCAAAGCTTGGCTGATCCGATAGATTACGAAGTTCATAAGCTAAGTTGATTCCGCGGGCTTTGAAGAAATCAGCACCGGTTCCGCCAATTGCGATCATTACGTAATCATCGGGTGACTGGTGATCTTCTTCCAAAATCGACATCGTTTGTTTCAAAATCGAACTATTGTATCCGCCAACCAGACCACCATCAGCGGTGATCACGATATAGCCGGTTTTCTTCACTGGTCGGCTTATCAGCATACTGTTGTAATTGATGTCGCCTCTAGGATTATCCGATGCAATATCGTTTAATTGTGTAGCGGTCAAATGAGTCACGATCTCTCTGACTTTTGTTGCATAGATCTGAAACTTCTGGGAAGAAGCTTCAGATTTTGTCAGTTTAGAGGCGGACACCATTTGCATCGCACGTGTGATCTGACTCGTTTTTTTCGTTGAAGCGATACGTGTCTTGATTTCATTTAATGATGCACCCATTCATCTCACCTCACTATGCATTTTGAATGGATTTCAATTTGTCTTCTGTAGACGATGTGTTTCCTTTTGTTGCTAAGAACATGTCTTTGTATTCTTGGATAGCACTGTTCAATTTTTCTTCTTCTGGAAGATCTTTGGTCGTGCGGATCGTTTCAAAAATATCTGAATGGTTCGTATCTAAGTATTCGAATAATTCATGTTCGAAATCCAAGATACTGTCAACAGGAATACTGTCTAAAAATCCATGGGTCAAAGCATATAAAATAACTACTTGTTTTTCAACAGCAAGTGGTGCATGCAGTTTTTGTTTCAAGATTTCAACAGTCCGACGTCCACGATTCAGTTTTGCTTGTGTCGCAGCATCCAGATCTGAACCGAATTGGGTAAATGCTTCTAGTTCACGGTAGCTGGCTAAATCCAGACGCAAGGTACCGGCAACTTTTTTCATTGCTTTGATTTGTGCAGACCCACCAACACGAGAAACCGATAATCCGGCATCGACGGCTGGACGAGTTCCTGCGTAGAACAAGTCGCTTTCCAAGAAGATTTGTCCGTCTGTGATAGAAATAACGTTTGTTGGGATATAAGCGGAGATATCTCCGGCTTGTGTTTCAACAAATGGCAGAGCAGTCATCGAACCGCCGCCTAGATCATCACTCAACTTCGCCGCACGTTCTAGTAAACGTGAATGCAAGTAGAAGACGTCCCCTGGGTAAGCTTCACGACCTGGTGGACGACGAAGTAGCAAGGAAAGTTCACGATAAGCCACAGCTTGTTTAGACAAATCATCAAAAATGATCAGTACATGTTTGCCGTTATACATGAATTCTTCACCCATCGCAGTACCAGCATATGGTGCGATGTAAAGCAATGGTGCTGGTTGGGAAGCACCCGCATTGACGACGATCGTGTAGTCCATCGCGCCGTATTTTTTCAATGTTTCTACTTGTGTACGTACTGTGGAATCTTTTTGTCCGATTGCCACATAGATACAGATCATATTTTGCCCTTTTTGGTTGATGATCGTATCGATCGCAATGGATGTTTTCCCTGTTTTACGGTCACCGATAACTAATTCACGTTGTCCGCGTCCGATTGGTACTAACGCATCGATTGCCTTCAAACCAGTTTGCATTGGTTCACTTACTGATTTACGTTGCATAACGCCGGGTGCCATTGCTTCGACTGGGCGAGCTTTATCTGTTACGATTTCACCTAATCCGTCGATTGGCTGTCCAAGAGGGTTCACGACACGTCCGATCAGAGATTCTCCAACTGGAACTTCCATGATCTTACCTGTTCGTTTTACTTTGTCCCCTTCACGAATGGATTCGAAATCACCAAGGATGATGATACCGACATCATTTGATTCTAAGTTTTGCGCCATTCCGTATGAGCCGTTTGAAAATTCAAGCAACTCACCACTCATCGCGTTTTCTAAACCATGTGCACGAGCGATCCCGTCACCAACATACGTCACGGTACCGATTTCTTCGACTGAAAGCACGTTTTGATAATTTTCAATTTGTTCTTTAATCAAGGCACTAATTTCTTCTGCTTTGATAGCCATTCGATTCACCTACCTCTTTGTACTATCTGTTTAATTGATTACGCATATTTTCTAGCTGCGTGCGAATGCTTCCGTCGATTACTCGATGGTCGGCTTCAACAATTGCGCCACCAATAATAGAAGAATCAACGATTTGATCTAATTCTACTGTTTGATAGTCCATTGTCTTTGCGACATTCTTTTCAAGCTTTTGTAATTGTTCTTCAGAAAGCGGCACTGCTGTTCTAACGCTTCCTAGCAGCAGTCCTTTGTGTTCATTATAACGATGTTCATATTCATCGATCATGAAAAGCAGGTCATCCATACGATTATAGTTGTAGACGACTTCTAAAAAGTTTCTGACTACTCCTTCGTATCCGCTGACTAGTTTGTCCATGATCAGACGTTTTTCATGCGGTTCCAAGCGAACATCGCTAAGCATGCTCCCTAATCCAGGAACTTCTGTGTAGATTTGACGCAGGCTCAATAGTTCTTGATAGACTTTTTCTGCTTGGTTCGAATCGATCGCCAGTTCGAACAAAGCTTTGCCGTATCGTCTGCCTACTGTATATTTATCTAGTTTCATTTGATGAACCCAGACCTTCAATATATTGATTGATTAATGATTCATGCATTTCCGGAGACAGCTCTTTATTCAAGATTTTTTCCGCAATTTGAAGGGAAAGATCCGCTACATCGTCTTTCACAGAGTTCAAAGCAGAATCACGTTCCATCATGATGTCCGCTTGCGCTTTGCTTTTCAGACGAGCCACTTCTTCTTGTGTATCCTTCAAAATATTTTGACGGCTTAATTCTCCGCTTTCTTTCGCATTCTTGATGATATCAGCTGCATCTGAACGAGAAGCTAACAATTGTTGTTCGCGTTCTTGTTCCATTTTTGCTGAGTTGATGCGAGATTGTTCTGCAGAATCTAAATCATTGGCGATCTTGTCTTCACGTTTTTTCAAAATATCGCTGATTGGTCCCCAAGCAAAATGCTTTAGTAGAACCAGTAGTATCAAAAATGAGCCGCTGACAACGATGATATTACCTAACATCGGATTGCCAACTTCTGCAATAGCCAATTGATTCAGCATAGGCTAGCCTTCCTTTCTTTGGAGTATTTCCAGTTTCTGCGTAAAAAAGCAGTAACAAACCGTGTTGTTTCTGCCTGATTACTGATTCAATTAAACGGCAAAAACTAGAATCAAGGCAATAACCACACCTAGAATAGGAACGGCTTCGACCAAGGCTACCCCGATGAACATTGTTGTACGCAATTGACCTGACATTTCTGGTTGGCGTGCCATAGATTCGATCGTTTTAGAGATTACTTGTCCATTACCATAACCAGCTCCGATTGCTGCCCCCATGATTGCGATTGCTGCTGCGATATAATTCATAATTTTTTTCCTCCTAAATAGATAAGTAATAGTTTGTGTTGATAACGAATTTTATTCTTCTACTTCAATCTTATGGCTCATATAAACCATTGATAAAGTGACAAAGACAAATGCTTGGATGCTTCCGATAAACAACGAGAAGGCAATCCAGACCATCTCTAGTGGAATTGCTAATGGCAATGAGAACCAGCCTAAGCTTGTCATCATTTTTGCAATCAAGGTTAGCAAAACTTCCCCCGCGTAAATATTCCCATAAAGACGTAAAGCAAGTGTTAATAAGTTTGTAAATTCTTCGATGACCTTCATCGGAAACATGAAACTATATGGTTTCAAGAATGCATTTACAAAATAACCTTTGAATCCGAGCTGCTTCACACCGAATAAGTGAGTAAGAGTGATCATTATAAATGCCAGAGTCAAAGTAACAAACGGGTCTGCTGTCGGACTCTTCCAAAGTGTTGTTTCGCTAGGTAAGACGATTTTTGTTACTAAACCTATGTTGTTCGCAACAAAAACAAATAAAAACAAAGTAAATGACAACAAATGGAAATTGTTCAATTCTTTTCTAGGCAGATTGTCCGTTACGATTCCCCGGCAAAAATCAATCACCCATTCTATCGCATTTTGTTTTCCAGTTGGTTTCATTTTCAGATTTCTTGTAAAAAAGTAAACCAAAAAGAAGACGATCAGGCAGGTTAATAACACCATCATACAAACTGTACCATCAAACCAGATAGGCCCAATGTGGAACGTTAGCGAGCGTTCATCCAATTCATTTCACCTCTTTTCCCCGAATCTCACATAAAATCAGCTTCCTGCGTGTATTCGGTTTTTTCTAAATCGGTTTCTAACCAAACGGTATCATACCACCATGAAACAGAAAATTCAAAACATTTTCATGAAAATTAGACACTTTTTTGTTTCAGTCTAAATTTGGTGAAAATCTCTGTTCTCATAGTGGTATTTTCTTTAGAAAAAACCTGTGATAATCATGCTTTATCAGATTAAATGCTAACAAATTTTATCATTAAGTAAAAGTAAAAGCACCGAATATGCGAAAAAGGATATTGAAATTATCTAGAGAAATTTTTTAATGTACGATCAATTTGACGATCGACATCTTTTCGTTTCAGATCTTCACGTTTATCGTAGGATTTTTTCCCTTTTGCTAAACCGATCAGTACTTTTGCGTACCCATTACGCAAATAGACTTTCAGCGGGACGATCGTGATTCCGGTATTTTTCGTCTCATTTTCAAGACGTGCGATCTGCTTTTTGTGCAAGAGCAGTTTTCTGGTGCGCAATGGGTCATGATTGAAGATATTCCCCTGTTCATAAGGGCTGATATGAACATTGTGCAAGAAAGCTTCTCCGTTTCGGACACGTACGAAACCGTCTTTCAAATTGATCCGACTGTTGCGGATCGATTTGATCTCAGTTCCCTGCAGGACCATCCCGGCTTCCATTGTGTCAATGATCGAATAGTCATGGCGAGCTTTCTTGTTTTGTGCGATTAATTTTCCCTCGCCTTTTGGCATAGTTAGTTCCTCCAAGCTGTCTTATTTTTTCTTCTTTTTGATTCCTTTATAAAAAGGTTTTTTCCCTTTTTTCTTTGAATAAGTGGTTTTCTTGTCATTCGTTCGTTTTTTATTTTTGCCTTGTTTTTCCCGGTCGGTATTCCTTTTTGCCTGACGATTGGCAGTTTTCCCTTTTTGCCGTGCTTTCGGACGTTCAAGTGAAGTGACTTCTTCTGCAGAAATGAGTTCGAAATCCACTGCCCGTTCATCTGGGTCGGCTTTGACGACTTTCACCCGAACTTTTTGACCGATTTTGAATGTCAGACCTGTTCGTTCTCCGACTAACGCTAAATGGTTCTCGATAAAGTGGAAATAATCTTGCTTCAGCTCATTGATATGGATGAGCCCTTCCACAGTATTCGGCAGCTCGATGAATAAGCCGAATTTGACAACGGAGCTGATGATCCCGTCAAACTCTTCCCCGACTTTATCTTGCATGAATTCCGCTTTTTTCATGGAATCGACTTCCCGTTCTGTTTCTACTGCTCGCCGCTCCATTTTTGAACTGTGATCGGCGATCTCCGGCAATTCAGCAGACCATAACGCCTGGTTTTTCTCGCTTTTATCTTGCCCGTAAGAACGGATCAGACGATGGACGATCAGATCAGGATAACGACGGATTGGCGAAGTGAAATGCGTATAGTAATTGGCAGCTAGTCCATAATGTCCAAAGTTATCTTCAGAGTAGCGCGCTTGCTGCATACTTCGCAACAGCATCGTATTGATCACTGCGGCTTCTGGTTTTTCTTCCACATCTTCAATGACCTTTTGTAGATCCTTCGGTGTGATCGTTCCTTTTGTTCCTCGAACCAAAATGCCTAGTGCAGATGCAAAGTCAAAGAAGCGCTGCATCTTTTCTTCCTTTGGCTGCTCGTGAATCCGATAAATGAATGGAAAATTCAATTTATGATAATGTTCGGCTACTGTTTCGTTTGCAGCTAGCATGAAGGATTCGATCAAACGCTCACCGACTCCTCGACTTCTAAGCTCGATATCGACTGGATGCCCATTTGGGTCGACAAGGATCTTTGCTTCTCTGTCCTCAAATGAAATCGCTCCGCGTCTGATACGCATCGTCTCAAGGATCTCATGTAGCTCTTTCATTGCTTGGAACATCGGCACAAGCTGTTCATAGCGCTCCATTGCTTCCTCATCTTGTTCTTCTAAGATCTGGTTCACCGCTGTATAGGTCATTCGCTCGGTCGTCTGGATCACACTTGGGAAGATCTCATGGGCGATGACTTGACCAGTTGGATCGATCTCCATTTCGCAACTCATCGTCAAACGCGGAACATGCGGATTCAATGAACAGATACCATTTGACAGACGCTGCGGGATCATCGGGATCACTCGGTCAGTCAAGTACACACTGGTTCCTCGTTCATATGCTTCACGATCCAGTTGGCTTCCTTGTGTCACATAATAAGAGACGTCGGCGATATGGACACCTAAGAAATAATTCCCGTTGTCTAATTTTCGGACAGTCACAGCGTCATCCAGATCCTTGGCATCTTCACCATCGATCGTGACGATCAGCTGATCTCTCAGATCTCTACGGCCGACTAGGTCTTCTTCGGCGATCGTATCTGGCACTTGATCTGCTTCTGTCAAGACATCGTCTGGGAATTTCGTCGGGATGCCGTTTGCTACCACGATGGACAGAATATCCATCCCAGGATCGTTTTTATGCCCGATGACTTGTTTGATGATGCCTTCTAGACTTGTCGCATAGCTTTTTTCCGGATAATGTGTGATCTCGATCAGCACGATGCTGCCGTCAACTGGGCGTACGCCTTCTGCTGCAGCATAGACTTTGAAATGATTCATTTTTTTATCTTTCGGTATCACTACCCCGTAAAGATCCGTTTCTTCGATTTCTTCTTCTGAATAAGCCACGAATTCCCCAGCTAGCTGTGTGACTGCTCGCTGACGGATTTCCACGACTTTCCCTTCTGCTCCGCGATCCATCGCTGCATTGGCTGTTTTGAAAATGTCGATCGCGACAGTATCTCCATCCATTGCGTAACCGGTAGATTCTTTTGGGATATAGATATCATCTTCTTCCGGATCGATCGTCACGAACCCGAAACCGCGTTCGTTTGCTCGGAAAGTCCCTTCCACCAGCACAGGCTTCAGTGGTAATTTGACTTTTCCTTTCTTGTTGAATACGATGCTTTCTTCTCTTTCCATTTGTGCGATCGTCTGCACGAGTAATTTGAAATCCTCACTTTTTTGAAAGCCAAGCCCTTCAGCTATTTCTTCCATTGAAAAACTTCTTTTACGACTGCTTTCCATAAAAAAGAGGATCTTTTCCTTGATCGTTTCTTTTGTCATATATTATTCCTCATTCCAGGGTAATTTCTTCAGAAAATCCAAGACATCTCTTTCCAGTTCTCTTCTCGCTTCGCCTACTGTGACGACGTGACTGCTTGTCGGATACCATTGCAAGGTAACCTTTTGTCTGCTCAATCTGCGAGCCGTTTCATATACGCCGTAAGGATCGATCATTTCATCTTGTCCTGCTTGCGCTAAAAATACCGGTGTCTGGATTGTTCGTAGATTCTGCTTTGCGATTGCTGCTTGTTCTTGTATTTCTGTCAGCTGCTGTTCGACTAATGGTCGGAATGCAACAGCTTTTTCTTCGATTTCTTCGGGGTCTTTACCAGCAAGTTTAAGTACCTGACGTACGTATTTTTCAAAATTCTCTGGAACATTGGTTTTCACTGGAGTGATCGGTGAGCAGAAAAATCCGCCGCCAATCAGCTGTTCTTCTTCCAATGCTCGAACAGCGAATATACCGCCCATAGACAATCCGAACACTGCAATCTCCGTGAATCCTTCCGACTGCAAAAACCTAAGAGCTTCTTTTGTGTCTTTCCACCATCTAACTGCTTGCTGTGCCAATATGTCATGCGGCTCCATCGTACCGTGGCCAGTAAATAATGGTGCATAGACGGTATAGTCTGCCTTTTCCAAAAAGCGGCAAAGCATCCTTACATCATTGGGACTTCCTGAATAAGCATGGAGAAGCAGGACTGCACGTTTCCCATGTTTGGCATAAAGGGGTTTTGGTAGACTTCTCACTTGTTTCACCTCTTTCAACTCATTTTACCATAGTTTCGCAGTTCCCTTCTTGTAAAACAGCTTCCTTTGCAAATAAAAAAAGAGCGTTGACCTAAGTCGCTGCTCTCTTTTGTTCCAAATAACAGGTCTTCTCAACCTCTTTATTTTGAAGATAAAAATGCAAGGACAAACAGCAAGATCATCCATGCAGCTCCCATGACTGCTGTCGATCGTTGCATAACGGCTTCAAAGCCACGCGCTTTTTGTTTACCGAAAAGCTGATCTGCCCCGCCAGTAAACGCACTTGCTGCACTGTTTTGCTTGCTTGGCTGCATCATGATCGCAATCACCATGATGATCGATAATACGATTACGATCCCTAAAATTATATTATACATCTCGCAGCCTCCTTTCCCGAAAAATATCGTCTCTTTAACTTTATCATATAAAAAAGGCGGTGGCAACCGTCAATGATATGAAAAAGAAGCGGTGAAAGCAACGCTTTAAACTGAGTATTAGAGAGAAAAGATGTGAAATCGCTCATCCTGTTTTTCTATAGATTTGGCTTATCTCCGAAAAGCTGGCAATGGAACGCCACTTATTCAAAAAAAGGAGTATGACAAGATGTTTGCCATACTCCTTACCTGATCACTTGCGCCATACGTCTTGATATTCTGGTTTTTTTTCAAATTCTTTTTTTGCATATGGGCATAATGGAATGATTTTTTTTCCTTCACGGCGAGCTACTTCTACACCGGTATAGACAAGCTTCTCTGCCAGCTTTTGTCCACGATATGCAGGATCAACGAATGTGTGGTCAACGATCATGATATCTGGACCAGCATCAGACCAAGTCATTTCTCCGATTTCCTGTTGTTCGTCATTGTATAAAGCCAGACGATTTTTCTCTTCTTTGATTTCCATGCACCAACACTCCTTGAATAACCAATATTATTTTTTACTTTCTCTATTTTAGCAGTCTCTTCTTAGAGAAACAATTATTTATCCTCGAATTTCCTAATAAAAAGAAAGTAACATCTTGTTACGTTCAAAGGTTGATTCTCTGGTCAATGAATGAAAAGATCACCGTCCAGTATGTCTGTGGATCTTTACTTTCCGCTTCCAAATGCTCAGCATCGGGAACCAGCAGCAATGCTTTATCCCCTGCTGTTGCGTTTTGGATCGTATAAGCGGCTTCCATAGGGACAAAATGATCTCTTTCACCGTGGATAATAAGGACTGGGAGATGATTGCTCCCCAGTTGCCGAGTCGCAGATGCTTGTTTCAAAGAATACCCTGCGTATTTTTGCGCATAATGGTTCGCGTAGCGCATGATCATTTTCTTAGGTAAAAATGTCAGCTTGCTCAGCATATATCGGAATTCTGCGTACACAGAAACGAATCCGCTGTCTAATATAAAACCTTTGACTGCTGGAGGCAACTTCTCACCGCTTGCCATCATAATGGCTGACGCGCCCATCGACCCGCCATGCAGAATAATCGACGCTTCGGGGTCGTCATCTATGATCGTGTGGATCCAGACAATCAGATCAAGACGGTCCAGCCACCCCATCCCGATAATCTCGCCTTCACTGTCTCCGTGTGCTCGCAAATCCGGAATCAAGACATTATATCCTTTAGCTGCGTATTGCTTCCCGATCGAAGACATATCTCTTTTCCCGGTACTGCGATAGTCATGCACGCAGATGACCCAGTTGTGCTGGCTGCTTCCAGAACGAATCATTCGTCCCGCTAGTTTTAGTCCATCATGACTTTTGACCGTCCTTGTTTCTCCTCTTTGCCAAAAGTCTTCTGCCTGCTCCTCCAGTTCCTGACGTTTTCTTTCTACTGTCGTCAATGAAGCAGGATCCATCAGCTGATGCCCAGTTGTTTCGTACCAGTCATACCCGCGTTGGACGCCGGCTTTGATCAGTTTTTTCGCGTAAAAATAAGAAAGGAAATGATAGAGAACTGTCAATCCCAAAAGAATGGATATGAAATAAAGAATGATCATTGCGCCCCCGCTTTCTATAAAAATCATTAATCGAATCTCTGTATCAATCGTCTAAGTAATAGGAACGTCCACTTCAAACATCTCTACACCATGATATATCCGATCATTTTCTATTATATTGTATCATTTTCTTAACGTTCTACTCAATAAATCTCTTTTATCACAGTTCAATCTGGCTATTTCAGAACTCATGATTCCATTTACTTTTCGATTAAAAATCAGTATACTAATCCCGTGCATTAGAATCAAGACCTTGTCTTGGACTGGTTCGGAAACTTCCCAGGATAAAAAACTAAGTATCTCTAAAGAAAGGAGATTGGAAATAATGCGAAAAGTAATCATTGACTGTGATCCGGGGATCGATGACACGCTTGCCTTACTATATGCGCTCAAATCTCCAGAAATTGAAGTAGTCGCTATCACCACTGTATGCGGGAATGTCCCGTCAGACATCGGTGCACAAAATGTCCTTAGATGTTTGAAACGCTGTAGTCGCTTGGATATCCCTGTTTACCAAGGGATGGAAGCACCATTGAAACAGCCGTTCATTAGCGCACAAGATACGCACGGCATGGATGGATTGGGCGAAACGAATTTTCCGCCTGTGACCGAGAAACAGGTAGAACCTGTACATGCAGTGGATTTTCTGGCAGATTATTTTGCTGAAGAAACAGACACAGCAGTCATTGCTCTGGGTCCTTTGACCAACATTGCCCGCGCCTTGGAAAGCAACCCGAAACTGGGTGAACATATGACGCGTTTCGTTACGATGGGTGGGAGCTATAAAAGCCACGGCAACTGTTCGCCAGTAGCTGAGTATAACTATTGGTGTGACCCTGACGCTGCCGCATATGTCTTCGAACATCTTGCTCAGGTAATCGAAATGGTTGGATTGGACGTAACGAGAGAAATCGTCTTTACCCCTACACTATTGGAATACTGCTGCCAAATGAATCCGGACGAAGGTCGTTTCTTGCAAGCAATCACCCGTTTTTATTTTGACTTTCACTGGACGCAGGAAAGGATCCTCGGCTGTGTCATCAATGATCCGTTAGCTGTTGCTTATTTTGAGGATAGCTCTATCTGTCAGGGATTCACTAGCTATACAGCAGTTGAGACGCAAGGGATCAGTCGTGGGCAGACGCTTGTCGACCGTTATGACTTTTGGCAAAAAGCGCCAAATAGTTCGATCATGACGGAAGTAGATTCTCGTCTGTTTTTCCGGAAGTTTTTGTCCGTTCTTCTAAATGCACAAGAGGAAACGATAAAAAAAGATCTGGAAAGATTAGAGATGGGATGAACGAATATGAAAAAAATCTCCACAAGAACGCTGACGATCATGGCTTTATGTATCGGATTCAATTACATGGGAGGAACGATCGCTTTATGGCTGCGGCTACCGATCTATCTTGATTGTATCGGCACGATTTTTGCTGGTGCACTACTTGGTCCTATCGCTGGTATGCTGACAGGTCTAAGCAGTGGCGTGCTGAGTGGTGTGACGACCGATATTTTTTCCTTGTACTACTCGCCGATCCAGATCGTCACTGGACTACTTGCTGGTTTGGTTTTACACAACTATCTACAAAGTAGGCAGAGTCGCTTCAAGCTCTTGTTTTTGACGCTTTTGCTATCTGTGCCTGGTACGATCATTTCTTCGATTATTACCGTTCAATTATTTGGCGGGATCACTTCTTCTGGTTCTAGTATGATCGTGCAGTTGCTGCATGGTTTCGGATTGAATCAGACAGCAAGTGTGATCGTTGTTCAAGCAGGCACCGATTATCTGGATCGTCTGCTTTCAGTGATCGTTGTTGCTCTAGTGATCACTGCACTGTCCAAACGCAGATTGCTGGATATGAAACGCAGCTAAAAATAAAACGTGCGCAAAACAACACACATGTCGCTGTTTTGCACACGTTTTTTTATTCATGAGATTCGTAATCTTTTCAGGCTAAATAAGAAAGAATGATCGATTGGTATTTGTCGATCATGTCCAGATAATTATCGATTTCTACATATTCATCTACTTGATGAGGTAATGTAACGACTCCTGGGCCAAAAACGACAAAATCAAAGGGATTCGAAGCTTTGGTAAATTCTGCGGCATCTGTCGTAGCCGCTGCACCAACCAAAGGTAACGGCGTCTGAAATTGCTGCTGGATGCAATGGATCAGCGAAGAGTCAGGATTTGCTTTCACCGGGATCTTATTGTAGTCGATCGATAATGTCAGTTTGTATTCTGTTTCTTTATTCAGCTCATCGATGATTATTTGCAAGACCTCGATGATCTTGTCGTTTGGAAATTCCGGGATAGAACGGATATTTCCTTGGAGTTGCGCATGGCTAGGGATACTGTTGACTTGATTCCCGCCACTGATCAGCGTCACGTTGTGGATGGTTTTTCCTAAGACAGGATTTTCGATCATTTCAGCGATGCGTGACATTTCCTCATTTATCCGAGTGATAAACTCATTCAGATGGTCGATAGCGTTGTATCCTTGTTCAGGCATCGAGCTATGGGCTTCTTTTCCATGAGAAACAACGGTGTAATTGATCGAACCCATGTGTGTATACATCAAACTGTAATTGGTCGGTTCACCGATGATCAACCCGTCTAAGTCATCGACATAACCATCTCTAGTCAGCTGTTCTCCACCCAATTCTCCTACTTCTTCGCCGACAGTAGCGAGCAGTTTGATCGCACCATTGAATGGTTTACCTGATTCTTTTAGCTCGATCATGGCTATGACCATTGCAGCTAGTCCACTTTTCATATCTGTCGTGCCCCGCCCGTACAAACGGTTACCTTCGATCACTGCTTCAAACGGCGCATGTGTCCAAGCTTCTTCATTTCCAGCTGCTACGACATCCATATGTCCAGATAAACCTAAGACTTTTCCCGATTCACCTTTTTCAAAGCTAGCGATCAGATTATCTCTGCCGTCGCTGTAAGAAATCAATTTGCCCTCGATTCCATGTGTCTGCAATAATTTTTGTAAGTAAGACGCCACTTCTGCTTCATTTCCATTGACTGAATGGATCCGAACGATGTCTTGTAAAATCGAAATCTTTTCTTCTTTGTTCATTGTATCTGCTCCTCTACCGTTTCTTTCCATTTTATGGTACGGTGTCTGTTTTTTCAAATAGGAGCAATCAGAAGGTTGTGACAACTGCGTTCTGCTTTAAGGAATAAGGAAACTGAACAGAAAATAGCTCTTCATATTTTCTTGTTCAGTGAACTTATTGCCGAGAAGCAGCAGTTGGAACACCGTGAATCAGAGGTTGCGAGCTTGCCGTTTAACTCCTCGGGCACAAGGAACAATTTCAAAAAACAGCTTCTCATGTTTGATGAATATTGTGACTTGTGCCCGAGGAGTTGGCAGGAGAACACCGTTTAGTGGAGAGGTCGTGAAAGAGACGTTCTGCCTTATTGCCGATAGGCTGTCTCTTGAGCACCGTTTAGTGGAGAGGTTGTGACAACTGCGTTCTGCTTTAAGGAATAAGAACACTGAACAGAAAATAGCTCTTCATATTTTCTTGTTCAGTGAGCTTATTACCGAAAAGCAGCAGTTGGAACACCGTTTATTCGAAAAAAAGGAGCTGCCACAAGTCTTTTGTCACAGCTCCATAAAGATCTAACTTTTGAGGATCACTACAAACCTCGCAGGCTTTTAAAAAAATTCTTAATTATTCGTCATGCCTTCCATCAATCGATCTACGATTGTTTCAACCGGTTGGATTTGATGGATCATAGAGATCCCTAATCCAAGAGAAGCAAACCCTTTTTCAAGATCACCAAAGAGCATGCCATCTCGCATGCCAGTTCCAGCTCCTGAAGCCTGCAGAATAGCTTCGCGACTTTCTCCTGCTTCATCCATCGTCACTAGTTTTTGAGGAAGCTTCCCAGGTAAAGAACGGTAATAAGCAGGAACAGTCCGGTATAATAGCATGTCAGTCGCATCAGATGCTACTAGTTGATCTTTAATGTTTTCGGCTAAAGGAGATTCTTTAGAGGCTAAAAATACTGTACCTGCAAAGATACCATCAGCTCCTAATGCCAAGGCTGCTTTTGCCGTTCGTGTATCCGTAATCCCCCCTGCCGCTAATACAGGGACTCTTCCCTTTGCAGCGTCGACTACTAGAGGCACGATTGAAAAAGTTCCAATGACTTGATCGGGCACAGTCCCGCCTTCGTCAAACCCTGTCGCAACAATGACATCCGCTCCACCTTCAATTGCTTCTTCTGTTACTTCAACTGTTGGGGCGCCACGATAGACCACCTTGATGCCATTCTCTTTGAATTTCCGGGTCCAAACTTTTGAAAAATTTCCGACCATCACAGCAACTTCAACGCCTTCTTCTACCATCATCTCAAGCATGGGCTCTGTGTACAGATCATATTCTTCGACCATTGGATAGACATTCATTCCAATTGGATTCGCTGTAATACTTTTAGCAATACGTACTTCTTTTCGCATATTCGCGATTGTTTCCTCAATCGTTGTCGCTGCTTGGGTCTGACCAGCATTGATTCCTAGAACACCCAAAGCCCCAGTTTTACTGACTGCTCCCACGAATTCACCATTCGTCAGCCAATTCATGGGTCCTTGAATAATCGGTTTTTGGATTCCTAAAATTTCTGTCACGCTCTTTGCCATATTTGACACCTCATTCTCTTTTGCTTATATTTAAGTTACACCTGTCTTTTAAAACATACAATAGTCAAATCGGTCGGAATTGTCACTTAGAGGACAAAATGAATAAAAACGTCACCAACAAGGAGTTAAAAATGAAAGCAGATAAACGTTTTATCAGAAGTGAAAGCATGATCAGAAAAGCTTTTTTGTCCTTAATGGAATCTAAACCTTATTCTAAGATCAAAGTCACCGAGATCTGCCAGTTAGCAGATTGTTCACGGAATGCTTTTTATCTTCATTATGAAACAAAAGAACATTTACTAAGTAGCATCATTATTGAAATCACTAACCATGTACAGCGAAGTTGTCAACCTATTGTAAATTCTCTGCATCAGGTTGGCCGAAAAGAGTCAAAGCAGTATACAGATCAGATACTACAAGCCATTGAGGAAAATAAACACGTCGTCACGATCCTATTGAAGCAGCAGCAGATGAATTTTTTGAACTGTCTTAGCAATACTTTGATCAAAACTATGACTGAATGCAGTGAAAGACTTAAAGTCACTCCTAACATTCCCTTCATTGTTTATTTTTCGAATGGGATATGCGGATTCATCAATTATTGGCTGACAACTGACTTAACATTAGAAGAAGCCCAAGAGATACTGCATCAGACAATTTTTTATCAGTACGAGAATGAGATTCATGATTAGAAAAACAGCCTTGCAGCCAAAACTCAATATCGCGATTGACAAAAAAAACCTCTCCATCAGCTGCAATACAGCCGGTGGAGAGGCTCTTGACTAAATCTGTACGTAACAGTTTAGAAAAGAATTATTTGTTTTTCAAGTTGTAGAAAGATTTCAAACCTTTGTATTCTGCAACTTCACCAAGTTGGTCTTCGATACGTAGTAATTGATTGTATTTAGCAATACGGTCAGTACGTGATAGAGAACCAGTTTTGATTTGGCCAGCGTTTGTTGCAACAGCGATATCAGAGATTGTTGAATCTTCTGTTTCACCAGAACGGTGAGATACAACTGCAGTGTAGCCAGCTTCTTTAGCCATTTCGATTGCTTCGAATGTTTCTGTCAAAGTACCGATTTGGTTTACTTTGATAAGGATTGAGTTAGCGATTCCTTTTTCGATACCTTCAGCTAATTTTTGAGTGTTTGTTACGAACAAGTCGTCACCAACTAATTGAACTTTGTCGCCTAATACGTCAGTTAATTTCTTGAATCCGTCCCAGTCGTTTTCGTCTAATCCGTCTTCGATTGAGATGATTGGATATTTAGAAACTAATTCTTCGTAGAATTTGATCATTTCGTCAGTTGTTTTTTCGCCTTCGCCTGAATCAGCTAATACGTAAACACCTTTTTCTTTGTCGTAGAATTCTGAAGAAGCAGCATCCATAGCAAGAACAACGTCTTTACCAGGTACATAGCCAGCTTTTTCGATTGCTTCGATGATTACTTCGAAACCTTCTTCGTTTGAACCAAGGTTAGGAGCAAATCCGCCTTCGTCACCAACAGAAGTAGCTAATCCGCGACCTTTTAAGATTGAAGCTAAAGCGTGGAATACTTCTGCACCCATACGTAGAGCTTCTTTGAATGTTGGAGCGCCAACAGGCATGATCATGAATTCTTGGAAGTCGATTGAGTTGTCAGCATGTGATCCGCCATTGATGATGTTCATCATTGGTGTTGGCAATACTTTTGTGTTGAATCCGCCTAGGTAGTGGTATAAAGGTACTTCTAGGTAGTCAGCAGCTGCACGTGCAACAGCGATAGATACACCTAAAATAGCGTTCGCACCTAATTTACCTTTGTTAGGAGTTCCGTCTAAAGCGATCATAGCTTTGTCGATAGCCATTTGGTCACGGACATCGTAGCCAATGATTGCTTCAGCAATGATGTTGTTTACGTTGTCGACAGCTTTAGTTACACCTTTACCGCCATAACGAGCTTTGTCTCCGTCACGTAATTCAACTGCTTCGTATTCACCAGTTGAAGCACCTGAAGGAACCATTCCGC
Organism: Enterococcus sp. ZJ1622; assembly: GCF_011038845.1. Lineage (GTDB taxonomy): Bacteria > Bacillota > Bacilli > Lactobacillales > Enterococcaceae > Enterococcus_B. The sequence continues at coordinate 124,846 of NZ_JAAKDW010000002.1, read as the reverse complement.
GGCCAAAAGCTCCGCTTTCTGTGTATACTTCTACTTCGATTGTTGGGTTACCACGTGAGTCTAAGATCTCGCGAGCGTAAACATCAGTAATAATTGACATGTTTTGTCTCTCCTTTGAGTTTGTTTTTTCCTAAGGGATTTCCCTCATATACGATTTTAGTTAATTTTGCTCATTAGTGCAAACATTTCTTGCATTTTTCGCAAATTTTCACCAATTATTTTACAGCGTCTAACAATGACAAGAAAGAATCAGCTTGTAAGCTTGCGCCGCCGACTAATGCGCCGTCAACGTTTTCTTTTGCCATGTATTCAGCGATGTTTTCTGGTTTTACAGAACCGCCGTATTGGATACGAACTGCTTCTGATACTTCTTTACCGTATAATTTTTCAACAGTTTGACGTACAACGCCGCAGATTTCGTCAGCGATTTGAGCGTCAGCTGATTTACCAGTACCGATTGCCCAGATTGGTTCATAAGCAATGACCATGTTTGACACTTGTTCAGCTGAAAGATCAGCTAATCCAGCAGTGATTTGTCCTTCGATCCATTCAGCAGTTTTTCCTGCTTCATATGTTTCTAAAGATTCACCACAGCAAAGGATTGGTGTCATGCCGTTTGCGAAGATCGCTTTTGCTTTTTTGTTGATATCTTCGTCTGTTTCGTGGAAGTATTCACGGCGTTCTGAGTGTCCGATGATGACATAGTGGACACCTAGGTCAGCTAAAGCTGCTGGTGAAGTTTCACCAGTGAAAGCACCTGAATTTTCCCAGTAGCAGTTTTGTGCTGAGATTTTTAGTTCTGTACCTTCAGCTGATGCCATTAATTCTTGTAAAAACAAGGCTGGTGATCCGATGACTGAATCAACTTTGTCGTTTGAAGGGATATTGTTTTTTACTGCTTCAGCAAATTCTTTTGCTTCTGCTGCAGTTTTGTTCATTTTCCAGTTACCTGCGATAATAGGTTTACGCATTGATGAACACACTCCTTTGTTTAATAAAGAATGGCTCAGGGAGCAAATCGAGCTCCCTTTGCCTTTTGATCGTTCTGTTTTTTACGGATTTGCCGCGATTACTTGCTGCTCAATGATTTATTTATCGTTGATTGCTGCTAGTCCAGGTAATTCTTTTCCTTCTAGCAATTCCAAGCTTGCGCCGCCACCTGTTGAGATGTGTGTGAATTTGTCAGCAAAGCCTAGTTGTTCTGCTGCTGCAGCTGAGTCTCCGCCGCCGATGATCGTTGTTGCACCTTCAAGGTTAGCGATTGCTTCACAAACGCCGATTGTTCCTTTAGCGAAGTTGCTCATTTCGAATACACCCATAGGTCCGTTCCATACGACAGTTTTTGCACCTTGTAATGTATCAGCGAACAATTTAACTGATGCAGGGCCGATGTCTAGAGCCATCAAGCCTTCAGGGATATCTCCTTCGATGACTTGTGTTTCAACATCGTTAGAAAATTCTGGTGCACATACGTTGTCGATTGGCAATACTAGTTTGTCGCCAGCTTTTTCGATCAATTCTTTTGCTAATGCTACTTTATCAGCTTCAACTAAAGAATTACCAATCTTGATTCCTTTTGCTTCGTAGAATGTATAAGTCATTCCGCCGCCGATCAAGATTTTGTCTGCTTTAGGGATCAAGTTTTCGATTACGCCGATTTTATCAGAAACTTTTGCGCCACCAAGGATCGCGATCATTGGGCGTTTTGGTTCTTCGACTGCTTCACCGATGAATTTGATTTCTTTTTCCATCAAGAAGCCTGCAACTGTTGGGATACCTGTTGAAGCAATACCAACGTTAGAAGCATGCGCACGGTGAGCTGTACCGAAAGCGTCGTTCACGAATACATCACCTAATGAAGCCCAGTATTTACCTAGATCTGCATCATTTTTGCTTTCTTTTTTGCCGTCAACATCTTCAAAACGAGTGTTTTCAAATACGACAACATCGCCGTCTTTCATGCTGCTGATAGCTGCTTCTAGTTTTTCGCCGCGAGTTTCAGGAACGAAAGTAACTTCTTTTCCTAATAATTCGCCTAAACGTTTTGCCACAGGAGCTAAAGATTTTCCTTCTTTATCTTCTTCTGTTTTTACACGTCCAAGGTGAGAGAAAAGGATTGCTTTTCCGCCTTGTTCCAACACGTAGTTGATTGTTGGCAATGCTGCTTTGATACGTGTGTCATCAGTAATCACACCGTCTTTCAAAGGCACGTTGAAGTCGACGCGGACAAGAACTTTTTTGTCTTTCAAATCGATATCTTTCACTGTTTTCTTAGCCATTTTATTTCCTCCTGAATAAACGTATTATCAAAAAAAAGCGGAAGAAGCGCGATTGCTTCCCCGCTTTTAAGTGTACATGTCTATAGTTTACACTTGTACGTTTGTCTATCTTATAAGTTAGCGAAGTATTCTAAAGTACGTACTAATTGTGCAGTGTATGACATTTCGTTGTCGTACCAAGCAACAGTTTTAACTAATTGTTTGTCGCCAACTGTCATTACTTTTGTTTGAGTAGCATCAAACAATGAACCGTAAGTCATACCAACGATATCTGAAGAAACGATTTCGTCTGTGTTGTATCCGTAAGATTCGTTTGAAGCTTCTTTCATTGCTGCGTTGATTTCGTCAACAGTTACTTCTTTGTTAAGAACTGTTACTAATTCTGTTAATGAACCTGTTGCTACAGGAACACGTTGAGCAGCTCCGTCTAATTTACCGTTCAATTCAGGGATTACCAAGCCGATAGCTTTAGCAGCACCTGTTGAGTTAGGAACGATGTTTACAGCAGCAGCGCGTGCACGGCGGAAGTCACCTTTAGGATGAGGTCCGTCTAGAGTCATTTGGTCACCTGTGTAAGCGTGGATAGTTGTCATTAATCCTTCAACAACACCAAATTTGTCGTTCAATGTTTTAGCCATAGGAGCTAAACAGTTAGTAGTACATGAAGCACCTGAGATAACTGTTTCTTTACCAGTTAATGTTTCGTGGTTTGTGTTGTAAACGATTGTTGGAACGTCATTTCCACCAGGAGCTGAGATAACAACACGTTTAGCACCAGCTGTTAAATGTTTTTCAGCTGCTGATTTTGAAGTGAAGAATCCAGTACATTCTAGAACGATGTCTACGCCTAGTTCGCCCCATGGTAATTCTTCTGGGTTGCGGTTAGCTAGAACTTTAACTTCTTTTCCGTTTACGTTGAATGAACCTTCATGAACTTCAACTGTTCCGTTGAAACGTCCTTGAGTTGTGTCATATTTTAACAAGTGTGCCAACATTTTAGCATCTGTTAAGTCGTTGATTGCTACTACTTCGATTCCATCTACATCTTGGATACGACGGAATGCTAGACGTCCAATACGTCCAAAACCATTAATACCTACTTTAACTGTCATTTAAGATTTCCTCCTTATGAAAATCAAAAAAATATTTATTTTAAAGGGATACCCCTTTTAAAATCGCATTTGCAGCAGCTTCATCTGTGATGAGCCACGTTTGTTTTGGTGCATTTTTCATATAAGCGCGAATTGCTTTGGCCTTTGACTTTCCTCCTGCAACAGCAAGGATGATCGGTACTTTTGCCAAATCTTTCAATTCAATGCCGATTCTCGGAACCGTATAAACGACTTCGCCTTTTTCATCGAAGAAATAGCCGAATGATTCCGCTACAGCGTTCGCTTGTTTCAGCATGATCAATTCTTTTTCAGTCATCTTTCGTCGCGCTGCCATGTGCAACGCACGTCCAATACTATGAATAACACAATTCGCCTCACTAATCAAGTTTAAGACTTCTTGGATCGAAGGCTCGTTGAGTAAAGAATTATATGTTGCTAAACTTAATTGCTCTGGTACATACAATGCCCGGTGGTCTCCGTTTGCTTTTGCAGCCATTCGCGCACTCACGGAATTCGCCTGTACAGTGACTGCTTCTCCGATACCACCTCGAGCTGGAACAAACAGATTATGCCGTTCTTTGGTCTCCAGATTCGCAAGTTGTTCTGCAACCACAGCCATCGTTGTGCCTCCCATAACGGCGATAATATTATCCCCTTCTGGAAGTAAAAGGTCCAACGCTTCGTTCACCGCTTCTCCAAAGGCATCTGCTACTTTAGATTGCTCTTCGCTATTGCCAGAAACAACGATGCAACGCTGATTCCCGAAATACTCAGACAATTTCTGTTCAATCTGATGCATCCCCAATAGCTGATCCATGAATTTTTCAAGGCTTTGGTACACTTCTTCACCTTTAGCTGTGAGCGTCATGCCACTTTTTGAGGCGTCAATCAAATTGAGATGTTTCAATAGATCCGTTTCTGTTCGTAAAACTCGCTCTGTTATCCCCATACTCTCCGATAAACTTCGACGTCCGATCGGCTGCATCCAATAGATATTTCGTAAAATTTTATAGCGTTCTTGTAGAACTTCGATAATATCCGGTGCTACCGTTTCAATCATTTTTAATTCATCCAGCATAGCGATCTCCTTAGTTGGACGATTTCCGTCCAATGTAGACTCAAAACGACCCATGTACGATAAAAAAAGAAAATTGGCTTTTCCATTTCTAACATCTTCAAAAGGAAAATCTCAACCTCACGTACGTAAGTCTAACAGTTTTACTTCGTTTTTTCAACCAAAAAAGACTAGAAAAAGCAAAATACTTTCTCTAATCTTTCCAGTCATTCCTTATCATAACGTTTTCTTTTCGATGAACTCGGGATTCCCAAAAGGTCACGATATTTTGCGACAGTTCTTCTTGATATCGTGATTTCTTCTTTTTTTAGCAATTCGACTAGTTTTTGATCCGAAAGCGGTTTGGCTTTGTTTTCCTGATCTACTAATTCCTGCAGTTTTTTCTTGGCAGTATCTGCTGATAGGTCTTCTGTGCTATCTGGCTGTGCTGTCAGTCTCGTTGTGAAGAATTTCTTCAGCTCAAACACCCCGAAGTCCGTCTCCAAATACTTCCCGTTGACAGCTCGGCTTACTGTAGATTCGTGCATCTCGATCTCTTTTGATACTTCTTTCAGCGTCAGAGGCTTGATTGGCCGTTGTGTATCCGTGAAGAATTCCTTTTGATGAGAAACGATGACTTGAGCTACCCGCAAAATGGTATCTCCGCGTTGAAGGATCGTTTTTTTCAGCCATTCAAATTCCTGCTTGCGTTCCTTTAAGTAATCTTCCGTTTCTTTATCGGCTTTTTGCGACATCTGTTCGAAGTAAGCTTCTTGGAAACGCACACTTGGCTGATGCGAACGATTCGAAAGGACATGGACTTCCTGATTCTGATCGACTAAGACGCGCACGTCAGGAATGATGTATAATTCGCTGCTGCGGTCAAAGATTCTCCCAGGACTAGGACTTAATGTCTGGATATAATCAAAGATCTGCTGTACCTCACTTAGTTCAATGGAAAAAGCTTGAGCGATTTCTTTCCATTTTCGTTCCACCAGCTGGTCAAAGCATTCCTCTAGAACGATGTATGCCAAATCTGGGGCAAAATCATCGCGTTCTGTTTGCAGCATCAGACACTCCTGCAGATTCCGCGCACCAACACCTGCTGGCTCCAGCTGTTGGATCAGCGTAAGTGCATCGAGCATTTGGATGGGGGTGGCGCCAATCTCTTTTCCGGCTTCTTCCATGTCAACAGTCAAAAAACCGTTCTGATCGATATACTCGATCAGATAAAGGATCACTTTTCGTAAAAAAGTATCGCGATAATTCAAATGGACTTGATCGATCAGAGATTCGAACAGCGACCCTTTCGTATCCGGGATCTGATTCAAGTAATTCGTTTCTTCTCCCTCATAGCGGTTCGAACTTGACCTTATGTAATCAGGCTGAAAATCGGGTTCTACTACTTCTACTAAGGGATTTTCCAATGCTTGGTTTTCAACGAAAGCCAATAATTCTTCACTATTGTATTGTAAGACCTGGATGGACTGCTGCAATTGCTGTGTCATGGCTAATTTCTGTGTTTGCTGTTGTTTTTGCGAAAAATTTTGCTGAAATTTCATTTTTTTGTCCAATCCCCTTGTAATTTTTTTTCTATTTGGTTACAATTATCCCAGTGCTTGCGTCCTTAGTGTAGTGGATATCACGTAAGATTCCGGTTCTTGAGACGGGGGTTCGATTCCCTCAGGACGCGTTATATTGCTATTTTAGCATATTTTGCAAGTGTTTGCTTCCTTAATTTTTAAAGAGAAAAAAGCTGATCTTCGCGAGAAAGCGAAGGTCAGCTTTTTTCTTTCGATCTATACTAAGTCATTTCATACCAAAAGACACAAAAGCATAAAACATTTGCCCGCTCTTTTGGCTAAGCTGGGCGGTGATCATTCCGCCCGTAATAGTTTTCTGCAGCAGTTGGGTGATCTAGCAGTTCTCCAACTGTCAACAGCTGGTATCCTTGTGAATGAAGGTAATCAATGATTTGCGGAATCGCTGCGACCGTCTCTTCATAGATATCATGGAACAAAATGATGGCCCCGTCATAAACCGTTTCTTGGACTTGCCGCACGATCAGTTCAGGATTTCTTGTCTTCCAATCTTGTGAATCGACTGACCATTCAATGATTGGGCGATTGATGATTCTTGCCCCTTCACTTGTTATTGAGCCATAAGGTGGTCGGACGTACGCTGGCCTTTCTCCTATGGATTTTCTGATCTCCTCATCTGCTTTGGTTATTTCTGCTGTGATCTCAGCAACAGATAATTTAGACAGATCTTGATGATCGAAGGTATGGCTCCCTATCTCATTTCCATTTTCTATGGCTTTTTTGGTTATGTCAGGATGTTTTTCAATTTTATCACCTAACACGAAGAAACTTGCATGAACCTTTTTTTCTTTTAAGATCTGCAGCAGTTGTGGTGTGGTAGCTGCATTGGGACCGTCATCAAAGGTGATTGCTACGCTTTTGGTGTATGCTGGTTTCATCGTTTCTTGTGCAGGTTCATCCTTTTTCGCTGTTGTGCTTTTGGCTTGATTGGCCTTTACGCTACTTTCGGCAGACATAGAGTTTTCTTTTGCTTTCCCTTTCTTTTTCTTATTGTACTGGGACCTCTCAATAGACTGAGGCGTTCCAGTTTGTTGAGAGGTCTTAAGAAAAGCAACCGTAGTGACTTCTAGAAATAAAAGGAGCAAAAGCATCATACTTCCCAATAATAAAAACGTTCTTTTCGACATGCATCCTCTTCCTTTAAATGTTTATTAGTCAGGATTCACGAATAAAAGTTTCAATGATCTAGATAATCCGGTGAAACTAAAAGAGGTCTCGTTACCGACTTAGGAATAACAAATTCAGGATTCCCCATATATCCTGGAGCGATTTCATAGGGTGAAAACACCAAGACCAACTGATGTTCTTTGTTCAGATAAAAGTCTCGTTTTGGTGTGACTAACGCTGGTTTTTCGATCGTTCCTTCATCAAAATCCTGCTGCGTCCAATAATATTTCGAAGGATCTTGTCTGACTTGTTCAGCCATTTGTTTTTCTACTTCTTTTGTCAAAGCCGAAATATACGTATCATCTTTGAATAAGAGTGGCAAAGATAACTGGACACCATTTTTCTTGTCGATTGTGTCGTACTTTTTTTCTGTATGGCTATCCGCTGCTGTCTGAGTGAGATCTCGTTCGATGACTAAAAAACGCTCATCATCTAACACTTTCTGATAATCACCTTTCACTTGGAAATGCTCCGCTTGGACATCCCCATATTCTTTTTTCGCCTGTTCGTAATCTGCTTTTGCTTCTTGAAAATATTTTTGATTCAACCCGCTGATCATTGGATCTTCTTTGCTTCCTTGTGTGATAGCAGGTACTCGAATATCGATTTTCTGGTTTTTATCTGTGAACTGTCTACCTAAGACCAATTCGATCACTGAACCGATCAGTGGTAAATCCTCAGCGAAACTGCGTGCTTGGTCGCTGAAAAAAATACTGCTTAATGCCATCATGGCAATCACGAAAGAAAGAACTACTCCATGCAATTGCTTCTTTTTTCGGAGCGCTCGTTTCAGCGATTGTTCTTCGATCGAATATCTTTGAAGGATCTCTTCTCTAGCCCCTTTCGGTAGTTCTTGTTGTTTGTACGCTTGTTTGAGTATTTTTAAGTTTTCTTTGGAAGAATACATCGCATCAGTCTCTCCTTTATTCTAAAATTTTCCTCAAGATATTTAATGAACGATACATTTTTGTTTTGACTGTGTTTTCATTCAACTCTAGAATTTCTGCAATCTCTTTTAATCGGAAGCCTTCAAAAAAGTAGAGGATCAATATTTCTTTTTCAGGACTATCGATTTTTTCCAGGATCATCTGCAATTCTACTGAAGAGATCTTAGATGGACGTATTGGTGTCGGCATGTGGTCTTCTAATGCCTCAAAGGGATGGCGTTTGTTCTTTCGCCAACTGTCAACAGCAGTACGAACCAATATCCGGTAAAACCAAGCAGTAAAATGATCGATTTCCTTTTCTTTTTCAAAATATCTCAATGCCTTGTGAAAGCTGTCTTGCATCACGTCTAGCGCTTCTTCTTTGTTATGCACATAATTCATCGTGATCCGAAACATTTTGTCCCACTCGTTTTCGATGAGTTCTTGAAGCAATTGTTTATATTTTTCGATCCGTCTTTTTTTCTTGTATCCTGTAAAAATAACTCTCCTCTCCTTTCTGCCTCACTTATTATGACGTACCACCTACGTAAAAAGTTTCAGATTTTTTATTTTTATGTATCTCGCCAGTAAAATCACGTACTTGCCGCAGTTTTTATGCATAAAAAAACTGCAACACCTACCGGATCACCGGCTGGTTGTTGCAGTCAAAAAAAATAGACAGTCTATTCTTTTTCAGAATCAGAAAATTCTTCATCATCATAATCTTCGTCATCGTCATCATCTTCAATGATACTTAGATCTTCTTCGATATTTCCTGGCAATTCTTCTTCGTCATCACTTGTATCGTCTGCACCGATTTCTTGTAAATCAGAATTATAAGCGGCGATTTCTTCGTCGTCATCATCGTCATCATCAAACAGATCGTCATCATCTTCTTCTGACAAATCAGTATCTTCTGGATCATCATCGTTATAATCGATTGCATCTTCATCATCATTGATAAATGCGTTGACTTTTTTGCGTTTGCGTCGACGAGGTGTATCTTCATCTTCTTCGTCTATTCCATGATTTACTTCTTCATCGATTGAGTCGATGGCATACCATGAACGCAAGCCCCAACGATTGTCGCCTAATGAAATAAAGCTACCGTCAATATTCAAGTCAGTATAAAATTGTGCGAGTGAATCACGAATTTCACTGTCTGATTTTTCAAGATATGTTTGGATCTCATTCGCTAAATCAGAAAAATCCATCACATCGCCACGTTGTTCCAAGATCGCATGTGCGACTTCAATCATTGATAATTCGCTTTTGTTTGCACCTTCAAATACACTAATTTCCAATCAGGACACGTCCTTTCACAGTCTATCCCTTATCATACAAAATCCGACACAAAAAATCAAACTTTTCTTTTGTTTTAAGCGGTAAAATCTAAGGTCAGATAATATTCGCCCAATTTTTCCGGACCCATGAATAGATCGTAATCGATTCGTACTTTTCCAGCAGTTGGCCGATCCTTCAAACTGACATGCAGCTCTTTTGTGAATGTTTGGATTTGGATCATTCCATAAGGTGTACGATACGTTGTCTCCAAGCGTTCTTTATAGCCGAACTTCAGGCGCATACGCATTTCGCCTGCGCGGATCAGCTGGACATGCCCATCTGGAATCAATTTGATCGTCACTGGGATCTCCTGCCCGGATTCTTCCTGGATCTCTTTATAACGTATGTATAGCGTGTCACCTATTTTGACCATCTGTCCTTTCAAATCAAAATAAAAATCTTGTATTTCGCCTTGCTGTTTCACTTTTGTGCGTAATTGGATAGAGATCGGTGTTCCTTGAGATAATTCCATTATACATTCTCCTTTACTACTCATAGCTACATTGTTCCTAGTTTCTCCTGTTTTGTCAACCAACTTGTACGATTGTGCTTTGTGTTTTTGGCAAAACATCTTTTTTGATTTTAGAGTATAATACGAACTGGAGCAAGGAATTTATACAAAGGAGCTGGTGAAATGAAGCCTGCTATCCGATTAGATCAGGATGTCTATCATAAAAACGATTTTTCTCCCTTTGCGTTGACTGATCTCTTAACGGAATATTCGAAACAACAGGAACAGGTTTTCCTGCATTTCTGGCAGTATGACCAGACCATCATTTTAGGTATGAAAGATACGCGAACGCCTTATTTAAATGATGGGATAAAATTGATCGAAACTCTTGGCTATACGCCTGTCGTCCGAAACTCTGGTGGTCTTGGGATCGTCTCAGATGAAGGGGTACTGAATATCTCCCTGATTTTTCCTCAAAGTGATCAGAACAAGATTTCCATTGATGATGCTTATGAACGAATGCTTTTTCTGACCCGCGAAGCCTTCCCTGAAGCAAAAATCCGGGCTTTCGAGATTCCAAATTCTTATTGCCCCGGTACTTACGATTTAAGTATCGATGGAAAAAAATTTGCTGGGATCGCCCAGCGACGCATAAAAAATGGCATATCTGTTATGATGTACTTAAGTGTGAACGGCGATCAGGCTTCAAGAGGCAAAGCAATGCAGCAGTTTTATCAGAGTGCCTTAAAAGAGAGATTCGGGACGGATGGCTATCCCGCGGTCGATCCGCAGACGATGGCTACTTTAGAGGAATTGCTGGATCGTCCCTTTACGATCGATGAAGTCAAGGAAAAATTCATCGCAGCCTTCGATCGACTCTATACACCTAGCACTTCGATCGATTCGTCCATATGGCTGGAAAAAGAAATCCTTCCTGAACAATGGGACAAACAGATCGAACGAATGAACCAGCGAAACATACTAAAGGAGTGATAAGATGACTACCCCTTATAAATATCAAATGCTGCCGATGGAAAAAGTATTCCGAGACCCAGTGCACAACTATATCCATGTTCAGCATCAAGTAATCTTAGATCTAATCAATTCAAAAGAAGTCCAGCGCTTGCGCAGAATCAAGCAGCTAGGAACAGCTTCCTTTACCTTCCATGGGGCAGAGCATAGCCGATTCACCCACTCGTTAGGCGTTTATGAGATCTCTAGACGCATTTGCGATATTTTTTCCCGCAATTTTTCTCAGGAAAAAATCGGAGCAGACGGATGGGACGATCAGGAACGGCTAGTCACTTTGTGTGCTGCTTTGCTCCATGATGTCGGACATGGTCCTTATTCTCACACTTTCGAGCATATCTTTCATACGAACCATGAAGCGATCACGGTCGAGATCATTACTTCCCCAGAAACAGAAGTCTATCAGATCTTGAATCGTGTGGAAGAAGGATTTCCCGAAAAAGTGGCAAGCGTCATTCAAAAGACGTATCCGAACCCGCAAGTCGTCCAGATGATCTCTAGTCAGATCGATGCAGATAGGATGGACTATCTGCTGCGTGATGCCTATTTCACTGGTACAGAATACGGTACTTTCGATCTCACACGTATCTTACGCGTGATTCGTCCTTATGAAGGCGGGATCGCCTTTTCGATGAACGGCATGCATGCAGTGGAGGATTATATCGTCAGCCGCTATCAAATGTATGTCCAAGTCTATTTCCATCCTGTCTCTCGCGGAATGGAAGTCATCCTGGAACATTTGCTCCACCGCGCGCATGAGCTCTACCGGGAAGATTCCAGCAGTTTCGAGTTGCATTCTCAGCTTCTGCTGCCATTCCTTGATGAAAAATTTACATTAGAAGAATACTTGAAGCTGGATGATGGTGTACTTGGCACCTATTTCACGCAATGGACAGAATCACCAGATCCGATTTTGAGCGATCTGGCAAAACGTTTCTTAAATCGCAAGCCATTGAAATCGGCTGCTTTTTCAGGAGACCGAGAATCGGTGCTACTCAAAGAACTGACCACATTAGTCGAAAAAGTTGGTTACAATCCGATCTATTATACTGCGGTCAATTCCAGCTATGACCTCCCTTACGATTTTTACCGCCCAGAAGAAGGCAGACACCGTACCCAGATCGAGATTTTGAGAAATGACGGAACTTTGGTAGAATTGTCACAGGTCAGTCAGCTTGTCGCAGCGTTGGCAGGACAGGAACAAGGAGATGAACGGTTCTTTTTCCCGAAAGAAATGGTAGACCCTGCGTTGCGGAACCATTATGATCTCTTCGAGGAAACCTATCGTGAATTTGCCAGTCATATACGCAACGGCGCACTGATTGAGAGTGAAGCAAAATAAATCTCACCAACTGAAAAAAGACAATTATTGGAGGAAATTATGTCAATCAAACTAGTCGCTATCGATATCGATGGCACCTTACTAAACGATAAAAGAGAAGTCACACAAGAAGTAAAAGAAGCAATCGCTGCGGCAGTAGCCAAAGGAGTTTCGATCGTTCTATGTACAGGACGTCCGCTTCCTGGCGTCCAAGAACAGCTGAATGAGTTGAATCTATTCCAAGACAACGATTACGTCATCACTTACAATGGCGCACTTGTCCAACAAACAAAATCCGGAAAAATCATTGCACGCCACGGATTGACCCATGAAGACTTTTTAGAGATCGAAGTGATGGCACGTCGCGTAGGAAGCCACCTGCACTCGATCGATGACAAGGCTATCTATACACCTAATCGGGACATCAGTGCCTATACGATCCATGAAGCAAGCTTAGTCAAAATGCCTTTGAAGTACCGTACACCTGAAGAAATGACACCAGATATGAACATCGTAAAAATGATGATGATCGATGAACCAGCGATCTTAGATGCGGCGATCGCTCGTTTACCACAAACATTCCGTGAAAAATATACAACAGTAAAAAGTGCTCCCTACTACTTTGAAGTGTTGAATAAAGAAGCAAGCAAAGGAGCAGCAGTAGCCAATCTAGCACAGCACCTAGGAATCGACCAAGATGAGATCATGGCGATCGGTGACAATGAGAACGACTTGTCTATGATCGAGTATGCTGGTCTAGGCGTAGCGATGGGCAATGCAGTACCGCTTGTCAAAGAAGCAGCGAACGTAACGACTACCTCGAATGAAGAGCACGGTGTGGCAGAAGCAATCAAAAAATACGTCTTGTGATCTATAAGACGAAAAAACTGCAAGAAAGCATCTGCTGGATGGTGGAGGTTGTGTCAAAAGCCTTTTCACAACCTCCGCGGTCCAGCAGATTCGCTCTATTGCAGTTTATTTTTTTCTCTCAGCCATTTCTCGACAGCCCAACGGTGACTTCCACGTTTTAATTTTTGGATGGCCTCTTCAGGTGTCACCCACCATTCTTTGTTTGTTTTTTCAGTTGGTTCTCCTATTTTTTCCCATTTTACAGCGGCAAAAAAATAGCCTGGATTATAATAATAAGTCGCTCGATAATTCGAATAGAAATATTCATCTGCTTCTCCCAGATAAGTGCCGATCGTAGCAGCAATGCCCATTTCTTCCATCAGTTCACGCTCTACAGCTTCTTCTTTCGTCTCATTTCCTTCGATCTCTCCGCCCGGCAGAAAAAAGGCCCCATTCGGCGCTTCAATGACTGCGATTTCATTTTTCCTTTCTATAACGATATATGCCGCGTAACGCGCTTGATAGTCGGCTGTTCGTTCTTTTTCGCCAAATACGGGTTTATCCATGAGTTGTTTTCCACCTTATCTCTTTTTCTTTCATTCTACATAAGAATTTTCTCATAAACAAGCACGAATCCGTTATTTCATCACTTATTTTTGTTATGATAATTAAAAAGAAAAGGAGAGATTTTGTATGAAAATGGCTCATACTTGTGTACGAGTAAAGGATCTTGAAGCATCTATCGCATTCTATCAACAAGCATTCGGTTTTGAAGAAAGCCGTCGACGTGATTTTCCGGAAAACAAATTCACGCTCGTCTATCTGACCCTTCCTGGTGATGATTACGAACTAGAACTTACTTTCAATTATGATCATGAAGCTTATGACTTAGGAAACGGCTATGGTCACATCGCGATTGCTGCGGACAATCTAGAAGAATTGCACGAACAGCATAAAGCTGCTGGCTTAAATGTGACGGATCTGAAAGGATTACCGGGAACTGCTCCTTCTTATTATTTCGTCGTCGATCCAGATGGCTACAAGATCGAAGTTATCCGCGGATAACAAAAAAGGTGGACTTCCGCTTATGCATAAGCGAAAGTTCCACCTTTTTTCGTGTGCCAAAATCCTGCTTTACAAAACCTATGCTAGCCGATCATCACACTTTCCTCTGGGTATTTATACTTCGATTGTGTTTTATGTGCCTTTGTCAATAGTGAAAAGACTACCGTCAGCACACCGACACGTCCGATATACATTATTGCAATAATCAGAAGTTTCCCGATATCTGTTAAATCTGGGGTCAGTCCCATCGTCAACCCCACTGTGCCGAAAGCCGAAAATACTTCAAATGCGATATACTCGATCCCTGATGTTTTAGGTATCGTTTCGGTCACTGACAAAATCATGATTGCCACGACACAAAGCGTCAATGTAAGAAAGAACAGTGTCAATGCGCGTAGCACTGCCCCTTGACGGATCGTACGTCCAAAGGCTTCTGCTCTCGTCCTTCCTTTTAGCATCGAACGCATCTGGATCAGCAATACGCCTAATGTGGTCGTCTTCAGTCCGCCAGCAGTCGATCCGGAAGTCCCTCCGATATACATCAAAAACATCGTCATGATCAAACCTGCATGACTCATCTGCAGATAATCCACAGAATAATATCCGGCTGTCCGAGGCGTCACACTCATGAAAAAGGTATTCGCCAATCGATCAACAAAGTTCCCATTCACTAATGAAGCCCCGTTTTTTTCCGTGAGAAAGAAAACAAGGAAGCCGCCAAACAAAAGGATACCCGTAACCGATAAGGCGATCTTGGAATGGATCGTCATCATTTTTTTCTTATGATAGTTCAATAGATCCCGCCAAACGATGAATCCTAGTCCACCTGAGATGATCAATGCTGAAACGACCATGATCAAATACACATTGTGCTGATGATTCGCTAGGCTGTCGCCCAGTAGATCAAAGCCCGCATTACAAAAACTGGACACCGCATGGAATATCCCATACCAGATTCCTTTCGCCCATCCGAATTCAGGTACAAAAACGACGGACAATGCGATCGCTCCAATAAGTTGGATCACGAACGCAAGCTTGAGAATGTAAAGCATCAGGTTCATTACCCCTGACACCTGTTCCAGATTCAATGCTTCTTTCAATACGATCCGTGTACTGAGACTGACTTTTTTCTTTGCCACTGCAAAAAAGAGGATCGGTACGATCATAAAGCCTAGTCCGCCCATTTCGATCAGCAGCATGATCAAAAACTGCCCCGCCCCGTTCCAATGTTCCACTGTGTTCAATGTCGTAAGTCCCGTCACGCACACAGCAGAAGTCGCAGTGAACAACGCGTCAATAAAATTCGTCGCTTCGCCACTGTTGCTGAAATACGGCAACGTGAGCAGACTGCCACCAAATAAAATCAGCAGGAAAAAACCTAAAGCTAATAACTGGACCGCTGGCAAATGTTTATTTATCATTCTTCGTTTTCTCATCATTTTCCTCTTCTAAAAAAGGATACCGCTTATTCAGCGGTACCCATGTTCTTCACTTTAATCAAGCGTGTGACTTCTGCGCGCTCATTTTCCTCAAGTTTCATTTTGATATAATAGATCGTTTCTTCCAATTGAGGGATCGTCATATATTCCAATGCGTTGACTCGTCGGCGTGTTTTTTCGATCTCGCTAGCCATCAGCTGACAGGTTTTCTCGATCTCCGTCAATTCCAAAAGTTTCGGAAGTAGCGTCGTAAAGCGGTCAATCGACCGGTCTAGTTCTGCATTGGAATTAAGATAACCATACTCTAATGGCGCTTCATTCAACGCTTCGTCGTATTGAAAATTCATCACAGGCACTTTCACACTCATGATGTTTTTGTCAACGATCGACAAGTCCACATTCTCAGCCGGTAAAACGAACAGCTCTTCAATGAATGATTCATTGATCGAAGCATTTGCTAAGACAAAATCAGACATGGCTTCTTGCATCAGAGTCTCCATCTCCTGACGCAGCTGATTGTTTTTCCGGATCAGTAATATAAACTGACGCATCAATTCATCTTGCTTGTCTTTTAATAATTTATGCCCTCTTGTCGCTGTTGTCAACTGTTTTTTCAAACGAGTCAGTTCCATTCGAGTAGGATTGACATTTAATCTTGCCATCAGAACCTCACTTCCCTTCTGGCAGATACTTATCAAGCAGATCATCTTTGATCCGTTTCAGCTCAGTTCTTGGCAGCATGGACAATAGCTCCCAGCCAAGATCCAGTGTCTCTGTGATCGTTCGGTTGGTATAAAATCCTTGGTTCACATATTCTTTCTCGAAACGCTCTGCGAATTTCGCATAGATCTTATCGACATCAGAAAGTGCAGATTCTCCTAGGACGACAGCCAGTTCTTTTGCTTGTTTCCCCTGAGCATAAGCTGCGAAAAGCTGGTTCATCGTCGCAGCATGATCTTCGCGGGTCTTTCCAGGACCAGTTCCTTTATCCTTCAATCGAGAAAGCGAAGGTAGCACATCGATGGGTGGCTGGATACCGCTCTTATAAAGCTCACGTGTCAAGATGATCTGTCCTTCTGTAATATAACCAGTCAAGTCAGGGATTGGATGTGTTTTATCATCTTCTGGCATGGTCAAGATTGGGATCTGGGTCACTGATCCCTTCAGTCCGCGGATTCTTCCTGCACGTTCGAACAAAGTGGCAAGGTTCGTGTACAAATATCCTGGATAACCTCGACGTCCCGGTACTTCACGACGTGCAGCGGAGATTTCACGCAATGCTTCCGCGTAATTCGTCATATCTGTCATGATCACCAATACATGCATCCCTTTTTCGTACGCAAGATATTCCGCAGCAGTCAATGCCATGCGTGGTGTTGCGATCCGCTCGATTGCAGGATCATTCGCCAGATTCATGAACATCACGGAGCGGTCGATCGCGCCGGTTTGTCGAAAATCTTCCATGAAGAATTCCGCTTCTTCAAAGGTGATCCCGATAGCTGCGAAAACCACGGCAAAATCATCTGATGAATCCAACACAGTCGCTTGACGAGCAATCTGAGCGGCTAATTCTTTATGTGGCAGACCAGAACCGGAGAACACTGGCAGTTTTTGTCCACGGACCAGCGTATTCAGATGGTCGATCGCAGAAATCCCTGTTTGGATGAATTCATCTGGATAATCTCGAGCAACCGGATTGATCACTTCACCGTTGATATCCAGATATTTTTCTGGTAAGATTTCCGGTCCGTTATCTTTTGGTCTTCCCAGGCCATCAAATACTCGGCCGATCATGTCTTCAGATACGCCAAGCTCCAGTGGATGCCCTAAAAACCGGACGGAGGAATCGCGCAGATTTATCCCGCTTGTTCCTTCAAAAATCTGGACCATCGCCTTGTCTTCTTGTACTTCTAAAACTTGTCCGCGGCGGATCTCTCCATTTTGCATGCGAACTTCGATCAATTCTTCATATTTGACACCAGCAACTTTTTCTACCGCCATCAAGGGACCGACGACTTCGCCGATCGTACGATATTCTTTAATCATTGCTCATGCCTCCTTCTGAAACGATTTCTTGCATCGTCTGTTTGATTTCTATCATGATATCATCTATTTTGTCTAATTCAGTTTCTGGAATATATTTGCTTCGTCCGATGCGCTCTCTCAAATTAACTGTTCCGTCTATGATCTCATTCAAGTA
Source organism: Enterococcus sp. ZJ1622 (assembly GCF_011038845.1). GTDB lineage: Bacteria > Bacillota > Bacilli > Lactobacillales > Enterococcaceae > Enterococcus_B. The sequence continues at coordinate 107,009 of NZ_JAAKDW010000002.1, read as the reverse complement.
TGAACCTAGAGATAAGGCACGTCGCGCTTCTTCCCCAAAGGTCAAAATCATTTTCAGCATCTTGAACTGCTTCTCTCTAGAAGTAAACGTATCGACATCATCAAAAGCATTTTGCTGCAGATAATCTTCGCGGATCGATTTTGCGACTTCCAGTGTCAATCGGTCATTATCCGAAAGCGAGTCGATCCCCACTAGACGAACGATCTCATTCAGCTGTTCTTCTTCCTGCAAGATACGCATGCCTTCTGCTACCATAGAAGACCAGTCAGCCTGAAGGATCTGATCCATGTATTTCCCTACCTCTGTAGAGTATAAAGAATAGCTTTGGATCCAGTTGATGGAAGGGAAATGACGTCTTTGTGCCAAACTCGAATCGAGCCCCCAGAAGACTTTCACTACACGCAACGTGTTTTGAGTGACTGGTTCAGAAATATCCCCACCAGAAGGCGAAACCGCGCTGATTGCTGTGATGCTTCCTTCACGATTTTCTGACCCCAACGCAATGACACGCCCTGAACGTTCATAATACTCTGCTAATCGAGAGCCAAGATATGCGGGATAACCTTCATCTCCTGGCATTTCTTCTAGGCGTCCGCTCATCTCACGTAGCGCTTCTGCCCAACGAGAAGTAGAATCAGCCATGATTGCTACATCATAGCCCATGTCACGGAAATATTCTGCAATCGTGATTCCCGTATAGATGGATGCTTCACGAGCAGCCACTGGCATATTCGATGTATTCGCGATCAGAACAGTACGTTCCATCAAAGATTCCCCTGTATTCGGGTCAATCAGTTCCGGAAATTCGTTCAGTACATCCGTCATTTCATTTCCACGTTCGCCGCAGCCTACGTAAACAACCATGTCCACATCAGCCCATTTGGCGATCTGGTGCTGTACGACTGTCTTTCCTGCCCCAAATGGCCCAGGGACTGCAGCTGCTCCTCCTTTTGTCACAGGGAAGAACGTATCGATCACACGCTGTCCAGTGATCATTGGTGCGTCGGGATTCAGTTTTTCTTTGATTGGGCGTCCTCGGCGCACTGGCCATTTCTGCAGCATCGTCAATTCTTTTGGACCTTGCTCTGTTTCGATGACACAAACTGTTTCATCGATCGTAAATGAGCCTTTTTCGATTTTTTTGATCGTTCCTTTGACGCCATTTGGCACCATGATCTTATGCTTGATCACTTTCGTTTCTTCTACGATCCCCAGAACATCTCCGGTACTTACCATGTCTCCTGCCTCAGCAGTTGGTTCGAACCACCATTTCTTTTCGTGATCAAGGGCTAGTAATTGGATACCGCGTCCTAAAAAGTTGCTTTGTGTGATTTCCATAAAGGTATCTAGCGGACGTTGGATGCCGTCGAACATCTGTGAGATGATCCCTGGTCCTAATTCAACGGACAAAGCTTCTCCTGTCGAACGGACAGGTTCTCCTGGTCCGATACCTGATGTTTCTTCGTATACTTGGATAGATGCGACGTCTCCGCGCATTTCGATGATTTCTCCGATAACTCCCAACTCTCCGACCAGGCACATGTCTTGGATACTGGCATCTGACATGTTTTCAGCCATTACAAGAGGTCCGGAGACTTTTATGATTTTTCCAATTTGCAAAATACTATCTCCTTTACATACTATAAGATATTTTGACCGACTGCTTTTTCCACATTGTTTTGAATCTCCTGAAGTCCGATACCCAATGTTCCCTGATGGTTAGGGATCAATACGATCGCAGGTGTCATCTGTTCCTTATAGCGTTCGATCGTCTCCGGGCTTAATGCTGCACATTGCTCCGTGACATAGATCACACCATACTCATTTTTTGCCATATCTTCGATCGCTTGGCGTACGTTTTGCTTTGTCGTGCCATAACGAACATCAAATCCGAATAATTTAAACGGCAAAACAGAATCTTTGTCGCCGACGACTCCGATTTTATGCGTCATAGACTTGTCTCACCCTTTCTCTGATTGCCTCTGGCTGAAACTGGCTTCTCTTTCCGATGATCAATAAACGCAGATTCTTGCTCTCGATCTCTTTTGCATTCAGGAAAGCCAATAGAGGCAGTGGTCCGAATGCTTGTGTTTGTGCTGCTTGGTACTGGGCACTCAAATAATCATCTTTCATTTGTTCTAACCGTACTAGATCCAGTGCGCCGTCGTGGATGACTGGCTTCAAAAAGTCTGCATACGCCGTTGTTTCCAAAAAGGAGGTATACGAAGCCATGTCTTTTTCTGCAAATTTCAGGTACTCAGACTTTTCGATACTTCCGGAGCTTGAAAGAACTGCTGTCATGAAGCCGTACGTTCTTTTTTGTAAGATCCCTCGTGCCATCGTTGTGATATTCGTCAAGTCGATGAATGTGATTATCTCATCAAGAAGCTCCTGATACCCTAATTGTTCTCCTAAACGCCGCTGCTCAGTCAAGAAATGGCGATCATAAATCACATCGATTCCCTGAAGGATCGAGGATTCTTCACAATAGTCATGGACTTCATGGATGCTGTCCATCACACGTTCAGGCAATTCAGCAGATGTCTGTGTGTGGATCGCATCTTTGATCGTTTCCAGCGAGTAAAAACCGTCATCGATATAGAGATGATCCAAGTTCTGACCTGTCATTTCTGCTTTTGTCAAAACCTTCAAATTATGGAACGTATAACGCATCGTGTAGATCCAAACGATTTCCGGTTCAGGTGCAGCTTCTCTCAGCCACTTGAAGACGCTGCTTTGTTCCTTCAAGAGATTTTGTTCAAAGTCGTTTTCAAATCCTTCATGAATATAAGGCTGATAAACAGTATTCTTCAGTATCTCACCGACTGCTTCGACAGAATCCGCTTGAATCATCCGCTCAAATGTTTCATTGGTCAAAAGTTCAAGTTCTCTTCCGCGAATCAAGGGATTAAGTTCATGATATTCCATCTGCTGATCCCTCCTTATTCAAATAATCGATTCGCAATTTCAAAGCTCATTGTTCCCTGGATATCTTGTACAAGGTTGCTGAAAATGAAATTGTATTGCACTCCTTCATCATCTAACAAAAAACCGGCTTGCTTAGGGACGTTCTCTTCACTCAAAGTCATATGAAATGGAAGCTCATGATTCCATTCATCCAGTAGATCCTGAGATAAATAGCTGGCAGATTTCTCGCCGGCGATCAGTTGCACATTGCCGGTCAACGACAGGCTGTTCAATGAATTTCTGATAAAATGAAGTTGTGTCTGCTCGTCCCAGTCCTCCATTTCAGCTACTGCATCTGCGAAGAGACGGCGCAAGAATTCCTGCTTTTCGATCAGCGTTTCTTGGCGTACTTCTACTTGCTGACGATTTCTGAGCTGACGGTATTTTTTTTCTAGCTGTTCGAGTTGTTTGGCCTGCTGCTTTTGATGTTCTGTCTCTATCTGCGTGCGTTTTGCTTCGAAGTCTCGGTCGATTTTTTCTCGTTCCTCTTTTTCAAACGCCGCTCTTTCCTGCTGTGCTGCTTCATTCATCTGAGAGATGATTTTGTCAATGGCGTTCATTTCTTTTCCTCCTCTTTAAGCTTAGGCATTCAAAACTAATAGGAAGGAAATAACGAATCCTAAGATAGCATATGTTTCTACCATGGCAGCAAAAATGATCCCTTTCGTCGCATGTTCCGGTTTTTTTGCTAGGATCTGGATACCTGCAGCTGCTACTTTTCCTTGGGCGATCCCTGAAAACAAGCCTGTGAAAGCAATCGGTAAAGATGCACCTAAAAAGTTCAGTCCTTGTACTACAGACATGTCACTGCCTAAATTGATGAAGATCAAAAAGGCGATAACGAAACCGTACAGACCTTGAGTCCCTGGAAGCAATTGAAGAATCAGCGCCTGTCCGAATTTTTCGGGTTGGCTAGTCGTCAATGCCGCTGCTGCTTCCCCTGTCATCCCTACGCCTTTTGCTGAGCCGATACCAGAAAAAATCGTTGCTGTTGCCATTGCTAATACCGCAAATACCATTCCACCATTTTGGTTAATCAAGTAATCCATCATTGTCTAAAAATCCTCCAGTTGTTTATTTATTATTTATTATTTTTCTTGTGATTGATGTTGACGTATTTTTCCGCTGTTTTCAACGGATTGAAGGCCCGTCCGCCTCCTGTATAGAATTTCCCGAAAAATTCGACATACTGCAGACGCGCACCATGAACATAGGCGCTCAGCAGAGTCAGGAACATATTCAATGCGTGAAGTGCGATGATCAAAAGAATCCCTACACTGAAACGTGCTGCAGGAGGCATGAATGCGACAAGCATATTGAAAGCCGCACCGATACTCCCCCCTGAGATCCCTAGTGCCATCAAACGCGTGTAACTGACCAGATCTCCGATATAACCAGTCAGCCCGTATAAGTTGTACGCACCTTTTGCTGCTCCTTTGACCTTCGAAGGCGACTGGATGATCGGCACAGCTATGATACAAATCGCTGCAATGATAGCTAAACCAGCGCCGATATACACGAAGGCTGTATTTTTCAGCAGCATGGCTCCGATCAAGGCGATCACGATTCCGATCAGGATCCCTTGCCACGCAAAGCCTTCACTTACCGCATTCAAATATTCTTTGTGCTTGAGATGTTCTTTTGCTGAGACAAACAACCCAACTAAGATTTGGATCAGTCCGAACACCACAGAAAGGATCAAAATCGTATTCACATCATCTGTCGTGGACAAGATCGGAAATGGCAAGTTGATACCGAAAATTTCTTTTGGCAATGCCTGTCCAAAAAATGAGCTGTAGATCAGTCCCCAAATCATCGATGGAACCGATAAGATCTCAAAGAACTGAACGAAGCGTTTCATACCTCTTGGCAGAACGAACAGCTTCTGAGCAAGGATTGTCCCGATGAGCATCAGCAATCCGTAACCTACATCTGCCACCATCATGCCGAAAAACACTAAGTAAAAAGGTGTCATCCACGGTGTCGGATCGACCTCTTCATATTTAGGGAGGCTATACATTTCTGTCAGTAGTTCGAAAGGCGCGACGATCGGATGGTTTTTCAGTTTTGTGGGAACTTCCTGTTGGATTTCGTCGGTTGTCGGTGCTTCAAAGCTTAGATAAACTTCCTCTTCTGACAAGGATTCTTGAAGAACTTTTGTCAGTTCTGCTTTTTCTTCTGTATCTACCCAGCCTTGCAGGACGATCAAGTAATCAGCATGTACAAAACGTTCCTTTATCTTTTCACGTTCTGCTACAGCCAGTGTGACTTCTTCGACCCATTCGAATTCTTGGATATAACCGCTGCACTGGCCGACTGCCGAAGACAATTTCTTTTGCTGTGCTGAAATAGTATCCAGTTTCTCTTTGACCTCTCGCAACACTTCTTTCGGTGCTTTTTCATACGGATACTTCTCTTTGGCAAATCCGTAACGGCTCGCTAATTCATCGACTTGCGGTGCAGTTGTCCCTAATGTGACATACGCAAGATAAACAGCTTTTGGCGTATAATTGATTTCTTCCATGTAGACATCGTCGATCTGTTGCAATTCCTCTTTGAAGCCTTCGAAATTCGTCGTCCCGATCGTTCCCATGGAAAAAGCAGTCTTCTTACTGGAAAAGTTTCGCGGTACGGCATCAAGATTCTGCCAGTTCGTCAGCCACTCTTCTTCTTCCTCCAGCCGTTCTCTTTTCACGGAAAGATCTTCCCATTGTTTTTTCAAATCTAAGGTTTCCTGGATTTTTCGAGAGAAGCCTTCTTCTGAAAAATTTTCTTCTAATTCCTTTAAAGATACTTCTTTACGCTTCAAATGCAGCTTTTTTTGCTGATGTTCCCCATGATGCTCGATAAACTGGATCGCATCTCGAATCTTCAGCAGTCTGTTCTCTAAAGCGCTTAATTTTACTTCTTTATCAAATGTAGCCGCATCGGGAAAATAGGTTTCTACCCATTGATTATTCACTGTTTCTTGGAATAGATCCCGTATCTCGACATTTTGGATACCTTGGACAGCTTGTAAAATCGTCTCCTGATTTCTTTTATCTGAAATGAGGGTCACTTTTTCCATCTTAGTGACGGCCATAAGTTTCTTTCACCCTTTCAATGATCGCATCGATTGCTTGGGACTGATGCTTTTTGTATTGTTCTTTCAATGTCTCACGCACTTTTTTTGCCTCAGCTTCCAGCGATTCTTTCTCCGCGTTCAATTCCTGAAGCTCAAACTGATCTTTTTCTTCAATCATCCGTGCAAGCTGCTGCCGATTATCAGATTGGATTTTTTCTAACTCGTGCGTTTTTTGCTCTGCATATCTTTTCATCTCCTGCTGCAGCTTCTGATATGCTTCTTTGTTTGCTTCTTCTGCTGCCCGGATTTGCTCCAATGCTTCCAGCACTCTACTCACATCCTTTCGATTTAAAAAAGAGGTACATGCTTTCTTTTTTCATTGAAAGTATGTACCTCTAATAGATAACTTAGTATAGGTAGGCACCCTCAATAAAATGTCCTTCTCACCCCTTGAAGAACTAGATCCTTGAAGCTTACGCCCAACCTTTTTATTTCTGCTTACTTTATATTATAACAAAGTATTGCGGATTTTCAACTCTAATTATTTTTTTTGATTTAGAATTGTCTTTTCAGATAGTAACACAACAAGAATAGATAAGTATAGGCAGATGATCTAAAATAGTTTAAATTTTTTCTAATGCTTGTTACAATAAGTCTAATTTTGGATTGGAGGAATCATTATGCAACAACTTATCGGGATTGCTGGGAATCAGCTGCTCGCTGCGACAGAAACTTTTCAAGGGAATCAGGTGACCTATACTCCGCAAGGGTTTGTCGATGCTGTTCGTCAGTCAAATGGCTTGCCACTTGTTTTTCCTGTATTAGCGCCAGCAGATGCCCCTCGTTTGATCCAGCAGATCGACAAGCTGATCCTAGCTGGTGGACAAGACGTCAGTCCGCAGTTGTATCAGGAAGATCCGCATCCCAAACTGCAGGCGACAAATATCGATCGGGACTTGTTTGAACAGGCATTGATCGTAGAAGCCATCAAGCAGCACAAACCGATCCTAGCTGTCTGTCGAGGACTGCAATTAGTGAATGTCGTGCTTGGCGGCTCGCTTTATCAAGATCTTTCCTTATATCCAAAGTGGACGGTAAAACATGATCAGCAACCCACTGCTCCTCAGTTTCCTACACATGAGATCACTATTTCTTCTGATAGTTTACTCCATTCATTCTTGCCCTCTTCTTATTTTGTCAATTCCTATCATCATCAGGGGATCAAGAAGCTAGCTCCTTCCTTAACAGCCGTCGCTTATTCGAATGACGGCATCATCGAAGCAGTTGAAAGCACGGATAAAAATAACAAAATCATCGGCGTCCAGTGGCATCCGGAATTGACCCATAGTGTGAACCCGCTTGATCAGCAGTTGTTTGATTATTTTGTGGGGGAATTTTAAAGAAGAGGTTGTGAAAAAGCTGTTCTGCATCAAGTAGTAAGAACAAACAGATAAAAACAGCTCCTCATGTTTTTCATCTGTTTGGACTTAGTGCCGCAGATGCAAGCTTTTGAACACCGTGTATGAGGTTGTGACAACTGCGTTTTGACCTGAGTATTAGAGAGAAAAAATGTAAAATAGCTCCCCATATTTTGCATTTTTATGAGCTAATATCGAAGGTCAGCAGATGGAACACCGTGAATCAGAGGTTGTGAGCCCGCCGTTTAACTCTGAGGCACAAGGAACAATTTCAAAAAACAGTTTCTCATGTTTGATGAATATTGTGACTTGTGCCCGAGGAGTTGGCAGGAGAACACCGTTTATCGAGAGGTTGTGAAAGCAACGCTTTGACCTGAACGAATATTGATGGGCAGCTACTTCGACGTTCCCTTACTTATTGTATACCATTATATGCCAGCAGACGCTTCAGCTGATCGATCTGTTGCTGAAGCTCTGCTCCTTTTGTCGTATCTCTGTTCAATTTTCTCGGCAACTGCTGATCGATGACTTTTTTTACGTAAGCCTGATCGCTTTTTCGTTCGAATTGCTGTTCGATCGCAAGAAACGGGTAATGTGTCACGATCTGAAAGCCGTACGAATTACATAATAAGGAATAACCGGCGATTCCTGTCGTTTTCTGGTAAGCTTTGGAAAGACCGCCATCAATGACAAAAACGGTACCATTTGCTTTGATCGGCGACTCTCCTTTTTTTACTTTCACCGGCGTATGTCCATTGATGATCGCAGAACCTAGCTCATTTGAACCAAATTCTTCCAAGACTTTTTTACTGAACCATTCCTCGTTACGAAGCTTATAATACGGATTGCTTCTTTCGACATGAGTCTCTTTGTCTGCCAGAAAGTATCGTTCGAAAGTCGCCATCTTGCTCTTTCCAAATAAAGGAGAAAATGGACCGCTCCATGCGTACCAGATCAGGTCAGTCGCCAGATCTTCTTTTGCGGATAGATCTTTCGCACTTTCACGGATCTGATCTTCAAAAAATTCCAGCAAACTTTTTCCAGAATAGGCCTGATCCAATGAAAAACTCAAAAATTCCCCTTGTGGACTGACTGGGATACAGCCATGGAACAAGACATGCTGATTGTTTTTCAAATACATCGAACCTTTATCCAATAAAAATTCGATATGTTTTTGCATCCGCGGCGAATGTTGGAAAGAATACATCAAGCTATCAATGACTTTTCTTTCTTCTTCTGTCAATTGTGATGGGTCATCCGGCTGGATCGTCTGGAAACAGGCACCTTGCAAAGGATAGACTTCTCCATCTAGTTCGATCGTCAACTGATCGTAATCAATTTGATCGAACAGTTGACGATCTGCCATTTCAAACTCAGGACGTCGATCAAGCAGCTGTTCTTCGCTCTTGAATTGCAAGATAGCGAGTGCCTGGTGGATCTTTTCGAGTTCCTCTCGCTCTCTTTGTGTCAGTCCATCGCTATTTTTCGGCGTAAAGAAAGGGTTCTCATCATAATTTTGATAAGCAAAGGAAAACAGCGGACGCAAGTTCAACCCGTATTCTTTCTCTAATTCGAATAAATAATTATATCTGGCCGCAATCCTCAGCAGTGTCAGCAGGCAGGCTTCCGATCCGCAATAAGCCCCAATCCATAAAATATCATGGTTGCCCCACTGGATATCCACTGATGAGAACTCGATCAGACGATCCATGACCTTTGCGGCTTGAGTCCCTCGATCAAAAATATCCCCTACGACATGTAAATGATCGATCACTGTTTTTTGGATCGCATAAGCGAGTTTCGTCAGGAATTTTTCTTCTTCTTTCATCAAGATCAGCTGATCAAGGATTTTTTTCACATAATCTTTTTTCCCGTTTATCCGATCATCGATATACAGCAGTTCTTCAATGATGTAGCTGTATTCAGCTGGCAATCCTTTACGTACCTTCGATCGAGTATATTTGACTGAAGTAAAGCGTAGCAGATCGATCAGCTGCTGAATAAGCAGGGATTTGTCTTGTTCTTCGTACCAGCTTGTCGTCAGTGTGAATTCAGGGTAAGCAACGAAAATCGTCAATTGATTGATTTCCTGATCTGTCAGCTGACTGCCGAACAAATCTTTGACTTTTTCTTTCAGATTCCCTGAACCGATCCGCAAAATATGATCGAAAGAAGGGAATTCGCCATGGATATCACTCAAAAACAATTCAGTCCCTTTCGGAAGCTGCAAAATCGCTTCAAGATTGATGATTTCCGTGATGACTTCTTCTGTTGTCGAAAATTTTTCTGACAGTAAATCCAAATATCGGTCCATTCAAACGCCTCCAGAAATTGGTATACTTCATATTATAGATTTATTGTCTTTCGATTTCAACGCATAACTTTCCAATATATCATTTCCACCCTTTATTGGTCTATACAAAAAAGGTGTGACCGAAGTGAGCAGCTTAAAGAAATCTCAGTTTATTTTCGAAGAACCTTCTTCTGGAACACCGTTTATTCGAAAAAAAAGCTGCGACAAGTCTTTTGTCACAGCTCCCAATATTCGAGTTGTACGATCGCTAAAAACAGGAAAGACCGTTTTTTCGATCAAGCTTTTTTTCGTTCATTTCTCATGATAGAGATGGATTGTTTCAAGGAGGTCCATAAGCCGCCTTCGCTGTATACAAGAACATTTGATTTATACATATTTGCTGACAGCAACATCAAGACGAACGTCACTGCAACTAACAAGATAAGAGAAATCAAAGCACCACCCATCCCGACAGTTTCATTTGCCAAACGAACCGGCATGATATAAGAAGAGAGGAACGGGATATATGATGTTACCCGAATCACGATATTGTTCGGATCAGATGCACCTAAGATCAACCCCAGCATATATCCGCCTAGGGAAAGGTAGGTTACTGGCAAGATTGCTTTTGCTGTGTCTTCTGCTTTGTTGACAAGAGAGCCACATAAGGCAGCAAGGACAGAAAAGATCAAGATACCGAAAAACATGAACAAGAGTGAATACCACAAGAAAGGCCCGATGATCATATCCATTGAGATACCGTCCAAGATATTTTTGACGAAATCCATATTCCTGAACTGGCTATAGCCCACGCCGAAAATCACCCCATATAAAGCCATCTGTGTGACTGCGACCAATAAGACACCTGTCAATTTCCCGTAAAAATGTTTCTGTGCTGTCGTACTCGACAGAATCACTTCCATGATTCGTGTGCCTTTTTCAGAAGCGATTTCCTGTGCGATGATCTGTGCATAGGTCAGGATAATGATGAATAAAATAATCGTTGCTACATAACTCACGACATATTGCACTGTAGAATTGTCTTCACCGATCACCATTTTACCGTCATTATTGAAGCTGATCTTTTGTCTGGTCAAACCAGCAGGCTGGCTCAGACTGGCTACTTCTTCAGGAGAAACGCCCATTTTGCTTGCACGAATCATCGACTGCAGTCCTGTCAGCTGCTGCTGGATCAGAAGCTGTGTGCTTTGCCCTAAAGAGTTCTCACTGTACATCGTTCCCTTCACTTCATCGTTTTCAACTGAGACGACCATGTACGCATCGATTTTCTCATCGGAAAGTTCTTTTTGCGCACTTTTTTCAGAGTCTGATTTCTGGAATTCAAATTCTTTTGTCTTGACTTGTGTAAGCTGCCGGGAAATTTCATCGTTATCTGAAATAACGCCGATTTTGTTTACTTCACTGTTTTGCTGTGCAAAGTTCCCCGCGATATAAAGAATACCCATCATGATAAAGGGAACTAAGATCATGATCAGAAAGGAGATCGATTTGACATTTTTCAAATAGACATCTTTCGTGATGATCCAAAACTTACGCATGCGCTTCACCTGCTTTCAGCTTGAAGATCTCTTCTAGAGTCGGCGGCTGCTGGTTGAACATCGGGATATAACCGAACTGCGTTGCTCGAGTAAAGATCTCTTTCCCAGCATCTGGATCTTCCAATGTGATTTCTAACGTGTTGTCTTCACGGACAGATACTGCTTTGACTCCATCGATCCCAGCTACTTCTTCCCGGGTCAAACCGGATTCCAGAAACAGTTTCGTCCGGCCAAATGATTCACGGATCTCATGGACTTTTCCGTTTAAGACCATTTTCCCGTTGTTCAGCATGATCAGATGATCACAGATTTTTTCTACGTTATCCATGTTATGGCTGGAGAAAATCACACAGGATCCCTGTTCTTTCAATTCCAGAATACCGTCTTTCAGCAATTCGGCATTTACCGGGTCCAACCCGCTGAATGGTTCATCGAGGATGATCAGCTTCGGTTCATGGATCAGTGTAGCGATCAGCTGGACTTTCTGCTGGTTCCCTTTGGACAAGGATTTCACTTTGTCTGTTTTCTTACCTTTGACTTGGAATTTATCCATCCAGAAATCGATCTTCGGTTCGATTTCTTTTCTTGATTTGCCTCTAAGTTCGGCAAAATACAGTAGTTGATCCTGGATCGTCACTTTTGGATAAAGTCCTCGCTCTTCCGGTAAATAACCGATGATATCGTAATCTTTTTCTCCTAATCGATGACCGTTCCATAAGACTTCTCCCTGATCTTGCGTCAAAAAATCCAAAATCAGACGAAAAGTCGTCGTCTTCCCCGCCCCATTTTGTCCGATCAGACCCATGATCTTGCCATCTGGGATCTGAAAAGACACATGATCAACAGCGGTATAGTTTCCAAATGTCTTAACCAAATCATGTACTTCTAACATTACTTCACTCCTGTCTCTGCGCACCGAAAATAAATCGGATACATTTCAATAATAAAAAAAACGGGAACTCCATTGATCAACCCATCGATGCCCGCTTGTTTTTTCTGGATATAAAAAAATGATAGGACACTTTACATGGTTTGTAAAGTGCCCTTTTTTATTTCTGGTGTAATTGGTCGAAAACATTTTGTGCCACGTTCTTCGGTAAACCGATCGCGTGCAGTTCTTCGATCGTAGCTGCGGTGATGTTTTTCAATGATTTGAATTCTTTCAGTAGCAGTTTTTTTCGTTTTGGTCCCAGTCCTTCGATCTCATCCAAACGAGAAGCAAAGCTGTTTTTGCTTCGCAACTGCCGATGGAAAGTGATGGCGAATCGATGGACTTCATCTTGGACACGCTGTAGCAGGAAAAACTCTGGAGAATTCCGTTCGAGAGGAATAACCGCAAGTTCATTGCCAAATAACAACTCATTTGTTTTGTGTTTGTCATTTTTCGCCATACCAGCTACTGGGATATCGATGCCTAGCTGATTTTCCAGCACATCTTTTGCTACATCGACTTGTCCCTTTCCTCCATCGATCAAGATCAGATCAGGCAATGGCAATCCTTCCCGAATGACTCTTGAATACCTGCGATAGATCACTTCTCGCATCGAAGCATAGTCGTCTGGTCCAGTGACTGTTTTGATTTTATATTTTCGGTATTCTTTTTTTGCCGGCTTTCCGTCAATAAATACGACCATAGCAGCAACAGGATTAGTCCCCATGATATTCGAGTTATCGAAGGATTCGATACGCACGGGGGTCGGGATATTCATCGCATTGCCTAAACGTTCAACCGCTCCGATCGTCCGTTCTTGTTTTCTGGCGATCAAGTCAAAACGTTCATTCAGGGCAACTGTGGCGTTTTTATTCGCCAGCTCTACCAGTTTCTTCTTCTCGCCTCGTTTTGGCTGCAATACTTTTGTATCGAGCAAGACTTCGACACTTGGCTTGTCGATCGTATCTGGGATCAAGACTTCTTTGGGAATGAAATGCTCATTTTCTTGATAGAACTGACCGATGTACGTCAAAAAGTCTTCTTCTGCTTCATTATAAAAAGGAAACATGGAGACATCTCGCTCGATTAATTTTCCTTGTCTTACAAAAAACACTTGGACACACATCCAGCCTTTGTCGATCGAATAACCGAATACGTCCCGATCCAGCAGATCTGTACTAGTCATTTTTTGACGTGTCATGATCGTTTCGATGGCTCTGATCTGGTCTCGGTATTCTGCCGCTTTTTCAAATTCCATGTTTTCTGCCGCTGTGACCATTTTCTGATGGATCTCAGACTCGATTTTTTCATGGCCGCCATTCAAAAAACTTTTGACTTCCTCAACGATCTTCGTATAGACCTCCGGATCGACATCAAAGTAATAAGGGCAAAGGCACTGTCCTAAATGATAATACAAACAAGGTTCTTTCGTTTGGCTTGGTTTGCATTTGCGTAGCGGGAACAATCGGTCGAGGATTTTTTTTGTTTCATTCGCTGCGCCCACATCTGGATAAGGACCAAAATAAGTTGCTTTATCTTTCAATACTTTTCGTGTGATGACTAAACGCGGATATTTCTCATTCGTGATTTTAAGAAAAGGATACGTTTTGTCATCCTTCAACATGATGTTATATTTAGGATCGTTTTTCTTGATCAAATTGATTTCTAACAATAAAGCCTCGATATTCGACTCTGTGACGATATATTCAAAGTCTTCGATCTCGCTGACTAAACGTTCGGTTTTCGTATTGTGGCTCCCTGTAAAATAGGAGCGCACCCGGTTCTTCAATACTTTGGCCTTGCCGACATAGATGATCGTCCCATTCTTGTCTTTCATCAAATAGCAGCCAGGCTGATCAGGAAGTAAAGCTAATTTGTTTTTGATACGTTCATTCATCGGATACTCCCCTTCTCGTTTCAAGTATAGTTATTATAGCATGCTTGTCAAAAAAACAGTGTGTCTTATTCCTTTGTTTTTATAGGGATCAGATAAGACCATAACATAAAAATCTTCGCAAAAAAACCGAGACATCAACCTTTCGATTCATGTCTCAGCTTTATTTGGTCCTATTGACTTTTATAAGTATTGATCGATCATTTGGCGTAATTGTTCTTTTGAATGAACGCCAACTGCTTTTTCAACTACTTGTCCGTCTTTTTTCAATAGAAGAGTCGGGATACTCATGATTCCGAATTGTTGTGGTGTTGCTGGATTTTCATCTACATCCATTTTTGCAATTCTGAATTCATCTTCATCATATTCTTGTTCTAATTGATCCAAGATAGGTGCTTGCATGCGACAAGGACCACACCAAGTTGCCCAAAAGTCGATCAACACTAGTCCTTTATCTGTTTCTTCGTTAAATGTCTTGTCTGTAACTACTTGTGACATACCAAAGACCTCCATTTTTTATAGTCTACAGTGAGTATAGCATGTTTGCTGAAAACAGACGAATCATCTGCTTACATTTAGTAAGTTTTATTTAAATTTCACGATCGTTGCGCCATTTCCTCCTTGATTTGCCGGAGCAAATTCAAAGCTTTTCACGCTTCGATGATTTTTGAGGAACTCTGTGATTCCTTTACGCAAAGCGCCGGTTCCTTTTCCGTGAACGATCGTTACTTGAGGATAACCTGCTAAGATAGCGGAATCAAGATACTGGTCCACCTCATTGAGTGCTTCTTCATATCGTTTCCCTCTGAGATCAAGCTGATTCGGCACATGACTGCTTGATTCTGAGCGTACTGCATGGATAGCGCGCTGCTTCGGTTCTTTTTGCGGCGCAACAGGTGTCAATTCGTCTTCTGACACATTCATTTTCAGGATACCGATCTCCACTTGCCACTGATCGCCATTTTTACGCAGCAGAGTCCCGCGTTGTCCATACGTCGTCACTAGCACTTCGTCGCCTGGTTTCAATGTCTTTTGTTCTTTTGCTTTTTTCAGTACTTTGTTTTTCTTCAGCTTTTCTTCTTGATGGAGATTCGACAGTTGTGTTTTCGCATCGATCAGCTGATGTTCTTTGACGTTGCCTTGTCCGATCTGCTGCTGCATTTTACGGATATCAGCAATGATTTTTTCTGCTTTTTCTTCTGCTTCTGTCACTACTTGGTTCGCTTGTTTTTTGGCTTTATCCAGTTCTTTTTCACGTTCTTCGAAGAAATAGCTGTACGCTTCTTTCAAGTTGTCATAAAGCTGCTGCGCTTCATCTACGTAATGACGCATTTCCAGATATTCTGTCTCTGCCATTTTCCTGCGGTTTTCCAAGTCTGTGATCATTTCATTCAGATCCTGGCTTTCGTCATTCATCAGCTGTTTCGCTGCGTCAATCACTTCTTTTGCCAATCCCAAACGACTAGAGATCTCAAATGCGTTGCTTCGTCCAGGCACACCGATCAGCAAATGATACGTCGGACTCAATGTATCCACGTCAAATTCCATACTTGCATTGATCGTGTTTGCCCGATTATACCCATAGACTTTGAGTTCAGGATAATGAGTCGTTGCCATCACGTAAGCAGATTTCTTGCCGAGATCATCTAAGATCGCGATTGCTAAGGCTGCACCTTCTTGCGGGTCTGTGCCGGCTCCCAGTTCATCAAACAATACTAAGCTCTTTTCATTTACTCTTTCTAAAATATCGACTGTATTTGTCATATGGGAAGAAAAGGTCGATAAACTTTGCTCAATCGACTGTTCGTCCCCGATATCAGCAAATATTTCTTCGAACACACCGATACGGCTTTCTTCCTCAGCTGGGATAGGCAACCCTGCTTGCCCCATCAGCTGCAATAGTCCTAATGTTTTCAAAGTGATCGTTTTCCCACCTGTGTTAGGCCCTGTGATAACGATCGCCTGGTAATTTTCTCCGATCGTGATGTCATTCGGTACGACTTTTTCCTGATCGATCAGTGGATGTCTTGCCTGTTTCAGTACTACATGGTTTTCTTCACTGATTTGCGGAACGATCGCTTTCAATTCTTTCCCGAATCGAGCTTTCGCATTCATCAAGTCCATCTTACCGATGACGTACGCATTATGGATGATTTCTTTGCGATGCGGTACAAGTTCAGCCGATAATTCGCTCAAGATTCGCTGGATCTCATTTCGCTCAGCGATTTGATACTGTCGCAGACGATTATTCAAATCAACGACTTGTTTCGGTTCGACAAACAAGGTCTGTCCGGAAGCACTCTGATCATGAACGACACCACCGAATACGCCTCGATATTCTTGCTTGACAGGAATGACATACCGATCATTTCGCATCGTGATGATCGCATCACTTAGATATTTTGCATTTTTCCCACGAACGATGCCATCTAACTGTTCTCTGACTGCCTGTTCACTGCGACGGATATTCTGGCGGATCATCTTCAATTCCGAAGAAGCATCATCTGTTACTCGTCCATCATCATCGATTGCTTCTTTCAGACGACGACTCAAAAGCGGGATCGTCACTAGCTGCTCAGCCCACAGATAGAGTCGAGCAAATTCGATTTCGCTATCTGACAGATCGTCAATGAAACGATGCAGTTCACTTGTCGTGGACAATACTCGAGATACTTGAGCGAGCTCTACCCCATTAAGGTCAGCGCCGATCTCGATACGTTTCATATGCGGACGGATATTTTCCAGTTTCGGGATAGGGATACCACCACGCAAGCGCTGGACTTTCAACCCATCTTCTGTTTCCTGGAGCCAGTTTGTCATCGTCTGGCTTTCACTCACAGGTATCAGTTTCGCCAGTTCTTCATTTCCCTGTGCAGTCACGATAAACTGGCGGACCATTTGTTTCACTTTTTCAAATTCCAATGTTTCAAGGATTCGGTTATTCACTTTATCACCTTATCTTTCACTATAAAAAGAGGGCTGTGCCAATAACGAGACGCAGCACCTTTTTCACTAAACGGCTTATTTATCACTAATTCAATACTTTCGTTACCCACAGATCATAGATTTTATCCGTCAATATCGGTGTATTTTCTACCATAAAACGTGCCAAGCTGTTGCCGCTGAACTGATTTTGGATCCCTTCTATCGGAACGAAGGACAATAACCGCAGGATCAAAAACAAAGTCACATAAGCAACGATCAAAGATAGCAAACCTCCTGCTATCCAATCAGCTTGTTTCAGTATCGGGAGATATGTCAATCCGTGGACAAAGATCCCTACAAAGCGAGTCAACAGCCAGCCTATCACCAGAATTATCAAGAAAGCTGTTCCTGCATAAAAAGCTTCATCCAATCGAAACGAAAATGCCTGATCGAAAAAAACTAGCTTTGAATTCGGCGTGACTGCCGGGTAAGGAATATATAATTCCAGATGACTGGCCAATGGTTTATAAAAATACTGCGCAGCGAGAAACGACAGGAAGTAGCCGATCGTATAGACTACTTGCAACGCGAATCCTCGACGTGCCCCGGAAAAAAACGCAATCAGCAAAATAAATAAAATCAACAGACTCAGCATGCCATGTTCCTTTCTCTTCCATGTAACTGTAACTAAAATCACTTGATAACAAGCACAGATCTGCTATTGCGAAGCCTTTTGCTTGATCTGGCCTTTTCTTTTCTCATTCAGAATCTGCTGTGCTTCCACATGATTCTTGATTTCATGATCGGTTTGACCATTTTCTTTTAATACTTCACGTGCTTCGTTTTCGATTGCTTCGATCCGTTTTATCCGATTTTCCATTTCGGTGAATTTGATCATTTTTTTCTTCAGCTTGGCTGTTTCTTCCTCAAGCTCCAGAATTCTTTCTTGTTTCTTCAATTGATCCGAGAGCGCATTAACGGCCATCAGGATCGCTGCTTGTTCGTTGTCGATTTGAGGCGACAATTGTTTCAATTCAGCGAGCTGGTCATTGATCAGTTTCGTCACAATGTCCATATGATGCTTCGTTTCGCGTCCGATAATCGTATATGTCTGGTTGGCAATTACTGCTTTGTAGCGTGTTTTTTCGTGCGCCATACGAATCATTTCCCTCCTCTTGATAAAATTCTTATATAGTGTACCATGAAGTCGGTTATTTCTCAGCTATACACAAATTTTCTTTTCACATACTTAACTATTATATGATAAACTTTGGAAAAATGCTATGTCTCACGTTCTTCTTCCTGCATCTTCTTGTCACCTGATGCTTTGGATCGTGAACCATCAGCCATCCGTTTGTTTCTAAACGAAAAATGAAGGAGCACGCCATGAGCAACGTAATCATCAAAACTTCAAAACAGCAAATCGAAAAAATGAAAGAAGCGTATCAGCGTTTTTTATTACCCAAAAAAATCCCTTATACAATCTTTGCAGCTAAAAAAAACGGTACGACGATCACTGCCTATACTTCAGGAAAAGTGATGTTTCAAGGCGCGAATGCGCAAGCAGAAGCAAACCGTTGGGGAGAAGCACAGGCCACTCCTGCTAAAGCGAAAAAGGCACCCTCCTCTCTTCCAGCTCACCTTGAGCAGCTTTCTGTCTTAGGCAGCGACGAGGTAGGAAACGGCAGTTATTTCGGCCCTTTGACGGTGTGCGCAGCTTATGTCGATCGAACACAATTAGCTCAACTGCAGCGTATGGGCGTTCGAGATTCGAAGGAACTGAAAGATTCGCAGATCATCCAGCTGGCGAAGATTTTAAAAGAGACGATCCCTTATCAGTTGTTAGTCCTGTCTCCGAAAAAATACAATGAGATCCAGCCGACATATAATGCGGTCCGAATGAAAGTCGCATTGCACAATCAGGCGATCCATCTGCTTTTGCAGAAAATCGCTCCGACAAAACCAGAAGCGATTCTGATCGACCAATTCACGCCAGAAGCAAATTTTAAAAAATACGTTCAGTCAGAGAAAAACCAGATCAAAGAAAAACTTTATTTTGTCACAAAAGGCGAGCAGTATCATCTAGCCGTTGCAGCAGCATCCATCATCAGTCGTGCTAGCTTCTTAGAAGAACTGGCTCGTGCTTCTGAAGAGCTGGGTCTCACCCTTCCTTCTGGTGCCGGGACAGCATCCGATCAAGTGGCTGCTGAGATTCTGAGAAAAGGCGGGATGCCTCTGCTAGGCAACTATGCTAAACTGCATTTTGCGAATACAAAAAAAGCACTGGCGATCACCCAAAAATAAAAAGCAAACGCTGGAAGAGCACTTCCTCTCTAGCGTTTGCTTTTTATTTGAAATAGTCCGTCAGCGCACGCGTCAAACTATCAGCGATTTGCTGCTGATACGTATCCGAGGTCAGTTCGGACAAGTCTTCGTCATTATTCATGTACCCCATCTCCACTAAGACAGAAGGCTGCAGATTCTCCCTCAGTACTTGGTAATTCCCCGTTTCTACGCCTCTTGATTCTAATGGTAGATCAGAAAAGGAATTTGCGATCGACTGCGCTAGGGACTTCTCTTCCCCATAATAGTAATAGGTCGTGATTCCTGTGGCTTCATTTGCATATTCAGTGGAATCTGCGTGTAAACTGATAAAGACATCTGCTTGTTTTTTTTCGCTATACGTACAAATATCTGCTAAAGGTACAAGCTCGTCAGCAGTATGCGTCAGATAAACGGTCGCACCAGCCTTTTCCAGTTCTGCCTTCACTTTTTTCGCAGTACTTAACGTGATTGTTTTTTCTTCTGTCTGCTCATCATTACTCAAAGCGCCTGTATCGCTTCCGCCATGTCCCGGGTCAAGAACGATCACTGCGTCTGACAAATCAGACGGTGCTTCTTGTATCGTTTTCGTTACCTCCGTCCCATCATCGGTGGACAGATATCCTGTATAGCCGTCATTTGTTCTAACTTGATACGCTTCAGCCGTTTTTGACAAGTATTCCGTCAATTCACCGCCATTTACGGTTGCTAAGGGGGTCGTGAAAGAAGCATCTGTATATAGAGTCCGATCTCCTTTTCCTACCTTGATGAACGTTTCTGTTTCAGGTGTACTTGTCGCCGTGTCATTCGTTGACTCACTTGTCACTTTCGCATGGTCAGCTGTCTGTTCTGCTGTTGTCGTCTGCTCGAATAATCCAATCTTAAAACATGCCAACAATACTAAAGCAGCACATGCTCCTGCCATCATCCATTTCTTCATTCTGCTTCACCTCGCTCAAACAGGGTAATCGTGTAAGCTTAAAAACAGCTTAAGGAGAGGTTGTGAAAAAGCGGTTTTATGCCCTGCTTCAAGCAGCAAGAAATGTTTTTGTCTATAGATAAAGCACAAAGGGCCATGACAAACTGCCACTGCCCTTTGCGCTTTATTTTCAGCTTTAGCTGATCAATTCCCACGGTCCCCATTCTTCTGTTCCTGGGATATTTCCTTGCGTCCACCATTTTGCCCGGTAGTTGTTTCCTTGATACGTCACGATATCACCGGCTGAGTAAGCTTTTTCCGGATTCCATTCTTCATAGATAGGGGTTGGATCTTCACTTTGTGTTTTCACGACTAATGGTACACTTTGTTCAGACACATTCCCTGTTGCATCAAAAGCTTTAATAGTATAGGTGTATTCCGTATTGGTGGTCAGTCCGGTATCTGTAAATTGATTACGTGGCGTTTGCCCTACACGCTGCCCATCACGATAAATGTAATACCCTGCTACTTGATGATTATCTGTTGACGGTGTCCAGTCAAAAGTGACTTGGGTTCCTTGGATATCCACAGCTTTCAGACCTTTTGGTACAGAAGGCGGTTGGGTATCAGAAGGATCTGGCACTAGTTTTTGACCGTAAATCAGCTGATGATTGATTTCAGTACCTTCTGTCCCAATCCTTTGTGACATTTCGATCGACTGGATACGATCGATGTTCGCGTCAGAAGCGCTAGTTCTCAACCTGAATTCATAAGTCATTCCCGGCTTAAGTAGTTTGCCGTCATAGACAGAGGAAAGATCGACGATAGTATAACCATTTTCTGTAGTGACTGTGCCTGCTTTATAATCTCCTGCACTAAGACTTTCTTCTGCATGGACTGGAATATAAAACTTAGGGAGTTTCACTGTTTTTTGCGAAAACTCTACCGCGCTCAATACATCGTTAGGCTCTTCAAGTCTCTCATTATTTTTAATAACGATGTCATACCCATTGGCCCCATACTGAGAATAAGTGGAAATCGCTACATCGATGTCGAGTGCTGAAGTGACGATCTCGTGTTCAGGAAGTTTCGACTCGCCGAACAATCCTGATTTGATTGCATTCGTCAGTTCATCTCTCTTGCTGGAAGTTGTCTCTTTGTCTTGTGATTGCATCCATGAGATGATGCCGCCTAGTTCATGCTCTTTCACATATTCAGCTTTGTAACTAACTGATTTCACGTTATCATAGGTAAAGAATTCACCTGTCGTTTCGCTATACATATATGGTGCTTTTGCAGTGTCGTCCCAGTACTCCTTCAGACCAGCTGTCTTGTCGATCAAATCTGAAATATCTCTGTATGGCCAAACACCTCCAGCTCTTCCACCATCTCCAAGTTTAAGAGAGGTCTTGTTCTTTGCGCCATATGAAGGTGTTTGATCGGCGTCCTGATTGGTTCTTTCAGCTTTTTGATAAAGACCAGGTAATTTTTCATTGTTACCTTTAGCAACTTCATGCCACCCGCGCGTATAAAAAGCAGCGCCGATGACGATCTTTTCTGAGGCTGCGCCATTGTCTTGTAAAAATCGAACGGTTTGATTAACTGATAATCCTTCCTCGTAATTGGGGTCTGCCGGATTCCCGTATAAAGCCGTATGGTGAGCACTATTCGCTCCCCATGCCCCGTTCAGATCATAGGTCATGATATTTGCAAAATCTACGATATCAAATAGTTTTGGGATATCGATGCCGGCATTCAATTTTCCTTGAGAAGATGGAAGAGCGACGGACAGTTCATAAGTTTTCCCAAGTTCTTCGCCTTGTCTATCGAGAGATTCACGCATTTCTTGTAACAGAGTAATATAATTTTCTTTATCTTCAGGTTTCGCATCTGGTGTGCCTTCGTCATTGACATTGTCCACCATGTCCGGTTGTCGGACATCTGCTGGATATTCCCAATCGACATCGACGAAATCCATATTGGTATACTTGATGAATTTCATCACATTCTCAACAAAGTGTTTCCGTTTCGCCGGATTAGCAGCAACTTCTGAAAAGTCGCCCGATTTCGACCAGCCACCTAACGAGACACCGATTTTCAAATTGGGATTTTTGCCTCGCAGATCTTGGATGGCATTCAAAATCCCCGCGCTAGGCGTATCCCATTCTACGCCAGGCTGATTTAGTGACGCTCCTACAGCGGCACTTTTATCTGTAAATTGCAAGTCACCTTGACTGTCAAAATCCAAGAATGCAAAATTCAAATGAGTCAATTGGTCAGCAGGGATATCTTTTGGATAAAAGTTTCCTTCGCCTCCCCATATCGACCAGTCGCCATAATACATGACATTTCGATAACTCTTGGCTTCTGCTGTTTGCTTCGCTTCTTCCGCGTGTACCATCTCTTTATGTCCGAATGTCGGCGATGCCATAGACATCACTGAAGAAAATAACATTGCAGCTAACCCTATTTTTTTCATTTTTTCCACAGTATAAATCCTCCTCTTGTATACTTAGTCGTGCTAAATAGGAACATTATTCGTAAATCTGTTGAATCTTCCCACCAAATAAATATTTTTTGTTATTATACTGCACCTCCTAACCATCCTAAAAAACACCTAAACCAAAAAACAAAGCGCAACATTCAACTTTTTATAAACTTATCATAACATTACATCACAACCTAAAGCAAACGCTTTCTTTTTATTGTTTGTGTTATTTAAAAAACAAAAGAATCGGTTATCCATGAGATGGATGATTTTCTTTTTCTCTAACAAGTTCTTCCTGATACAAGCGAAAAATAACAAAGCATATTTTTATGACAACATAAAAAAGCAGCAAGACAAGGTATTACCTCTCTTACTGCTTTTTTAAGATACTGCTATTACGCCAATACGCCATTCAGGTACAGATCAATCAATCGAGCGACATCCAATGGTTCTTCCACCGGCTTATCTGATTTCGTGATGTAAGGTGCCAGGATCAGGAAAAAATGTCGTGCGGCTAGTTCTTTCGAAACGCTTGATCTGAGTACTGCTTGATTTTTTGAGAAGACTTCTTCAAAAGGTTCCCGATAGTTTTTCTTCCATAAATAAAATAGCCGATTTCTTGTCTCTTTTGAAATATTGCTCGCAAGATCATGAAGCATCAAGAATAGATCGACAAGATGTGTTTCGATCAAAAATTCAGCCATTTTTGTCAATATTTCTTGAAAATCTGTTTGTTTTGATTGGCTAGTCTGGACGATTGCCCGCAGATTGTTTCCCACATCAGTCAGATGATCCTCCAAGACAGCCGCATATAGTTTTTCCTTGTCTCCATAATAATGATAGAGATTCGGCTGGGTGATTCCTGCATTTTTTGCGATTTCTCTTGTGGATGTGCCAAGATACCCTTTTGACATGAATAGCTGATTGGCTTCCTTTAAAATCTTTTGCTGCGTATCTTTATTGTATCGATGGACCATTTTTCCACCTGCTTTTTCAATTGGATTCTTTTTCTTTCAATACACCATCTTCCATCATAAATATTTTGTCGCATTTGTCAATCAGTCGTGTATCATGCGTGACCATGATGATCGCCTTGTTCTTTTCTTTGGATTCTTTTGCCAAGATATCTACGACTTCCCTTGCCTTTTCTGAATCCAGACTCGCTGTCGGTTCATCTGCTAAAATAATGGACGGATCATTATAGAGCGCTCGTGCGATAGCTACTCGCTGGCGTTCTCCGCCAGATAGCTCTTCCGGATACTTATTGATTAAGTCTGCTACACCTAGTTGCTCGAATAATTCCTTTGCTTCTTTTTGACGGTTTTCATGCTTGACTTTATCGACTAATGCCAGCTGTTTTTTCACTGTAAGGAACGGCACGAGATTGGACGCTTGTAAAATAAAGCCGATTTCTTTAAAGCGCAATTTCACCCGCTCACTTTCTTTTTGATTGCTGAACTCCTGATCATTGATAAATACAGAACCTTCGCTTGGCGTCTGCAAGCCTCCAGCTAAAGTCAAGAAAGTACTTTTCCCCGATCCTGAAGGTCCGATGATCGCAACGAACTCACCTTTATCGATGCTCATCGTGGTCTTTTTCAATGCCTGGACGATTTGATCCCCATCTTGGAAACTTTTTTCTACTTCTTTGAATTCAATTGCTTTCATATTCTTCTCCTTTCTAACCGATTGCCTTCAATGGATCGATTTTCACGATCGTACGGACTGAAAATAATGCGCCTAAGATGGCCACTACGAGCATCAGTAAACTGATGACACCGAAAAACAGCCAGTTGCTTTGGAATGGGACAGCATCTGGTAATACGAGAGACGTGCCGACTGTTCCCAACAATCCCAACAGGATCCCAACAAAGGACAAAATGAATGTTTGAGCGACAACCGAACGGGCGATGAATCCGCCTGTGATCCCCTGTGCTTTCATCACACCAAAAATATTGATCTTTTGCATCGTCAATACGTAAATGAAAATCCCAATCACGATTGCCGCAATGACAATCAAAAAGCCGATCATGAAACCAAAAGTCAATACTTGGGCATTGTATCCAGGAAGCTCATTGATAAATTTAGAGATCTTGATTTGTTCTAGGTCGTCAGGCAGCTGATCGATTTTCCCTCTGACAACGATTGCGTTGATCCTAGCATTCTCACTTGAATCCTCTTTTTCAAAACGGATTTGCTGGTACGCATCAATCGTTGTGTATAAAACCGGTGAGACATTGAATTTTGCGTTATCTGTAAATCCTGTCAGCTTGAAGGTTTTCTCACTTCCTGACAATTTGACAGTGTCGCCGATTTTCAATCCGTATTCTTCTTTCAAACTGATATCCCCTACTGCCTCATCATCAGAAGAAAACGTTTTTCCTTCCACAAGGTTCGGCATGATAAATTGATCTTTGTCGATTCCGAAGAAGCTGACATTGATCTTTCCTTCTTTGCTGTCTTTACTGGTCACTACACCAGGTGTCTGGGCAAGATAGGCGATTTTGTCTGCTTTTACTTCTTCTGCTGTTTTTTTAGTGATCATGGACATCCCCAGATTGGAATTGGCATCTTTTGACAGAATGATCGAATCTGCCTCCCACTTATCGACAGCTGTCCGGTTATCCTGTGCTAAGCCGTACGCCAGCCCTGTCAGAAAGAACACCAGATAAGCGATCAAAAACATCACTCCTGCAACTAACGCGTATCGTAATTTAGAATGTAAAATCTCATTTAATGCTAAAAACATCGAACTCCTCCTCATAAAATTTATCAGTTGATAAGTTAAGTTTATCACTCGATAAATTTTAAGTAGAGGATTATGCTCAAAAAAACCACCTTCTCCTATTCATTTTATTATGAATAGGAGAAGATGATCTTCGCTTAGTCTTTATTTATTCGATTTAATCCATGCTTTTTTCTCATTTATGGAAACAAGTGAATCAGCTGATCAATTCCCATGGTCCCCATTGTTCTGTTCCTGGGATATTGCCTTGTGTCCACCATTTTGCTCGGTAGTTTTTCCCTTGGTAAGTAACCATGTCTCCGGCCCAGTATGCTTTATTAGGATCCCACGCTTCATAAGCTGGAGGAGTATCTTCATTTAATGTTGTCACGACAAGCGGTGCGCTTGCAGCGGATACATTTCCTGATGCATCGAACGCTTCCACTGTATAAGTATAACGTGTGTTAGTGTTTAAATTAGTGTCTGTAAACGTGTTGCTTGTCGTTTGACCGACACGTTGTCCATTACGATAGACATAATAACCGGCAACTTGGACATTGTCAGTTGAGCGAGTCCAGTTGACTGTCACTTTCGTCCCTTCAACTAAAGTTGCTTGTAGATTCGTTGGAACTGAAGGGGCTTCCTTGTCAGAAGGATCTGGTTTTGTATCTGCCTCATAAATGACTGTCGGGTAAAGATCAGCGCCACTCGTACCGATTCTTTGTACTAGATTCACATTTTGAATGCGGCTGACATCTGCCTGTGCAGCATTTGTTCTCAGTCTAAAGGTATAAGAACGGCCTTGAGTAATATCATGTGCCGCCTCAACATCACTTAAGTCGACAACTACATGTCCTCCTGATGTCGTTACTCTACCAGCATTTGCATTTCCTGCTGTCAAAGTCTCCGAAGCATTCACTGGAATATACAGTTTTGGAAACTTGATTGTTTCTTGTGCTCTTTCGACTCTGCTCAGTACTGCGTCGAATTCATCGGCACGTTCGTTGTTGCGGATCGTAATCTCATATCCTGTGCTTCCTGCTTGTGAATAAGTGTTCACATCTGCACTGATTGCTAAATCAGGGCTGACGATCGTATGCTCAGGAAGTTTTTCATTTCCGAACAAGCCTTTGTTGATTGCTTTTGTCAAAGTATCTCGAGTGGTACCAGTCGATGGACGGTCTTGAGACTGCATCCATGAGATCACACCACCTAAATCCTGCTCTTTGACATATTCGGTTTTGTATCCGATTGAACGTTCGTTATCATAAGTAAAGAATTCCCCAGTTGATTCACTATACATGTATGGAGCTTTGGCTGTATCGTCCCAGTATTCTTTGAGTCCAGGAAACTTTTCCTTTAATTTATCATGTTCTCTGAATGCCCAGACTCCACTGGCTCTACCTTGGTCTCCTGCTGTTAATTTGATACTGTTTGGCGCGCCGTAAGATGGCGTTCCATCTGCATCTTGATTGTTTTGTTCTGCTTTCTGGAATAATCCCGGCAACGCTGGGTTGTCCCCTTTCGCTACTTGATTCCATCCACGACTATAAAAGGCTGCTCCGATAACGATCTTCTCAGATGATGCCCCTTGGTCACGCAAATAGCTGACCGCTTGATCCACTGATAGTCCTTCATCGTAATTCGGATCAGCAGGATTTCCATAGAGACCTGAATGATGCCCGCTTTGAGAGGCCCAAGCACCTGTCAGATCGTAGGTCATGATATTCGCAAAGTCAACGATATCGAACAATTTCGGAATATCGATTCCAGAATCCAAACGTCCTCGTGATGCAGGCAGCGCTACAGACAATTCATATTCTTTCCCTAATTCTTCACCTTGTTTGTCAATCGCTTCACGTATTTCGTTTAGGAGAATAATATAGTTCTCTTTGTCTTCAGGCATTGCGTGCGGCGTTCCTTCATCATTTTTATTATCGATAAGGTCAGGTTCACGCACATCTGCAGGATATTCCCAGTCAACATCAACGAAATCCATATTCGTGTATTTGATGAATTTCGCAATGTTTTCTACAAAATTCTTACGTTTTGCCGGATCAGCAGCTACTACAGAAAAGTCACCGGATTTTGACCATCCGCCAAGAGAGACCCCGATTTTCAAGTTCGGGTTTTTTGCACGAAGATCTTGGAAGGCATTTAGAAGACCAGCACTTATTTTTTTATTTGTCCCAGGCATCCCTACTTCCAATTCTGTGGCAGCTTGAGGATCGGTAAATTGAAGATTTCCGTTGCTGTCGAAATCAAGGAAGGCAAAGTTCAAATGTGTCAAGTTTTCCTCAGCGATCCCTGATGGATGAAAATTATCTTGTCCTCCCCAGACAGACCAGTCACCATAGTACATGACATTTCGATATCCTTTTGCTTGTGTGGTCTCTTTTGTTTCTTGTGTATGTGCAGAAGTTCGCTGTACTAAAGAAGTGCTCGCGATCGAAAAGACAGAAGAAAATAACATTGCTCCTAGACCTAGTTTACTTATTGTTTTCATTTTAAACTCCTCGGTATATGTATTTTTTATTCCACACTAGATTAATCTCCTATTTTCCCATCCGAATTATTAAAAAAATAATATTCCAGATAACAATTCACCTCCAAAAATAAAATATAAATCTCTCCCAATATCCCTATGTATTACTATGTATTTGCATTAAACTAGCGGGTAATTAAAATTTAACATATCACAAAGTATATTGCAAGCGTTTCCTTAACGTTTTTTTCATTTGTTTTTAATTTTATAAGTTATTTATTCCAGATCTTTTTTTATTTGACACATCATTGGAATTTTTCAGAAAGCAATAATAAAATAACGTATGTCAAAAAAGAGATAATCCTATTTTTAGGATCATCTCTTCCGCAGCAAAGCTCTCATTCTCTATTTTTTATCGATCATGGATTATTTGAAAAGCAAGTTCATTGAAATAATGGAATTTTGGCGTATAAGCTGGCATAAAGCCGAAACTGTCGACAGCAAGTTGCGAGATCGTCATTTTCCGCTCAATAAAACTCGCTAACAGATCCAGATCTGACAGCAAAAACTCCGTGCTGATCAGCTGCCCTCCTAGGATTTCCATGGTCTCTGGACAATAGATCAGCTTTGCTTTGACTGTTGTATCCAGCGAACGATATGCCGGATACAACTGAAATATTCCTGTGTAAGATCGTACCTGTTTTCCCAAGAACGGGGCTTCGTCCTCCGTCAGTCCAGCTGTTCCCAAAAAGTATCCTGCTATCCTAGTTGCTGTCAGTCGCTTCGACCGATCAAAGACAGTTGGCTGTCCGCTGATCGTTAAAGCAACAGCCCGTGCCATATGGACCGCCCGAGTGATCAGCGGCATAAATAGATGAAGATCATTTGAAGGATATGTGATCGGAACAATATCGCCGATCGCATAGATGTCAGGATCGCTTGTCTGCAGATACTCATCGACAACTACTGTCTCATCTTCATACAGTTCTACCTTTTCTCTTAATATACTGGTATTAGGATGTGCTTGCGAAGGAAAAATGACAAGATCTGTTTTGATTGATTGGGAGAGTATACGAATCTCTGTTAAGCGGTCACCTTCTTTTTTGTGGTCGATCAAAAGCTCATTCGGATGAAAAACGATCCCTTTTGAAGCGAGCTGGTCTTCAACTTCACGGATCATCTCCCCGTCAAAATAGCGTGACAAGATATTCGGCATATGATCGATCAGGTGGATGGTGCACCCTTTATCTGCCAATGAATTTGCTAATTCCGTTCCGATGTATCCCGCGCCGAAAATGGTGATATCCTTTGCATTCTCCAAATAAGAAAGAGCCTGACGTGATTCATCTAATCCTTTGTAGACAAGGACATTTTCGCCCTCCAGTAGCGTGTTCTTTTCTGACGAAGAGCCCGTTGCGATGATCAATTTGTCATACGCTAGCTGTTTGCTCACACCATTAGCAGCGACTAGTGTGATCTGATGCTGTTCAGGAGCGATGGCGCATACTTCATGCTCTGTTAGCAGGATCAGTCCTTTTTCAAGTAAGGGGTGAAGATCTGTCGTGACTTCATTCAGCTCGCTGATCGTTCGATTCAGATACATGGTTAGCCCGCTGGAAATGTAGCCTGCTTCTTCTCGTTTCTTTCCATCAATCAAGTAAACCTCGTCCGTCGAGTCCAGCTTCAGCAAACTATCAGCAGCAGCTATCCCGCCATGGGAGGCTCCGATTATTACGATTTTCATAATTTGTCCATCCTTAATTTGATTTTTTGCAAATAACATTGTCTTAGAAACTGATTGAGATAAGGAAAATCAAAATCATATTCACTGCTTGTCAGTACGAAGACCTGTGCAGATTGCTGCGAAGGATATTCTTTGTTCTGTCCGGTCAAGATCACGTCGTATGATTGTCCCTTTTGATAACTGACAAGATCAAACTTGATCGATCTGTCCAGCCGTTCATGGATAATTTCCATCATGATGTCAGACATCAGCCGTTCATAAGGGAAATCACACGCGATCGTCAACCGGAGCTCTACTTTCTTGAATACCATGACTAGGATGGAAATATAACGTCCATATAATTCTAATCCTGCATGTAACCGATCTTCGTCTGACAAACCGAGTATGTCGAAGGATTGTTGGGTCATTTTTTTGCACAAAGCAAGCAACTGCTGTTCTTGGTTTTCTAAAATCCTCTGCTTAAGACCAGACTGTCCAAAAACACTTACTAGTCCTCTAAAGTAAACCAGTCGATAGTGATTCTGCATGACTGTCAAAGCGACTTTTTGTGAAAATTCTTCTGTAAATTCGTAAAAAGAAAAAGCATCCTGCACATTTTTTTTGAATGTCCGATTCAGTTCACCGACCAGATCGTCTTTGTATTTTTCCTCTAACAAAAATCCCTGTACTCGTTTGTCCGAAGTGTCCAAGGTGAAATTACAGATCATAAAAAGATAGAAGATCAATGTTTCATTCTGGTTCCAGCTAAACGCATACTGGAAGAAAAAACGTGACAAGAAGGTCTGCAACGAGATCAAAAACGGGTCCTCCTCAAATAAATGGAGCGGCAGATTCTGGTAATCCGGCACAGCTTTCTTGACACATCGCAGTCTGCTCTTAGTGATTTTCAGCCAAAGCTTGAACATAATCTCCCCGTCTTCGGTAAATGTGAAAGGAAATGTTTCTTCCAGTAACGCTAACAAAACTTTTGTCGCCTGGTCTACTGCTTCCAGTTGATTGACTCGGTAAGGGCGTCCAAACCAGAGAAGCTGGAAATAGAAATACCTGATCTGGCTTTCCGAGCCTTGCAGCCGGCCGTTTTTTATCTGCAAATGGAATTCTTGGAGAATGGCATTCAATTCTTTGATTCGGCGTGTCAGCGTTGCTGTACTGATGTTCAGCTGAGTCAGCAGCTTTTGTCGCTCGTAGGTTCCGTGTTCTAACAGATGGAGCAAAATCTGATATTTGATTGATTCCTGCAAATAGGCATAATAGAATTCATTGGCCGAAAGATTTCCCGAACGAAAAAGATTCAGCTCACCGTCTTGGTATTCTAACGTCAATCGCCCATCAAAGGTTTCTAGATGTGCTTTTAGCATCTGCACATCTTCTTTGAGCGTTGCTCGGTCGACAGTCAATCGATCAAAAGCCTGATTGACAGAAATCGAGCCCTTTTCCTCTAACAAAAGCTGAAACAATCTGATTTGTCGCTGTTCGTTCTTTTCAAGCAAACTGAAAAGTTCCAAGTCTACTCCCCCTAGCTTTATTTCTTCAACAGCAATAGATACAAAAAATCAGCTTTTTTTGAAACTTCAAGTGTGGGATAAAGCAATCAAGCAGGCTGGGTCAAAACGCGATCCCAGCCTGCTTCCCATCTTTAAATCCAGATAAACGGCGAGACAAAAGCAACATTTTTGAAGAATAAGCTGAAGTCCGCTAAAAACCGATGAATGATTTTCAACCATTTCTTCTTATCTCTCGGAACACTTTTGTCCTCACCGTAGTTGATCAAATGATTAGTTTACAGGGCCTGTCGACAATTCCCATGTCACTACACCTTGATAGGTCTGTCCTGCCTGTGCATCTGTGCTGTTATTTACTTCTAAGAGTAAACCATCTGCAGCAGCAAAGTCAACGGGAATTTCTCCTTTGCTGATTCCATCGCTTTGATAGATCAGCGTATTTTGCCCATTTTGGATACGTTGCTTTGTTCCTTCGTGATTGAAATACAGTTCAGCACCACTCAATAATTTCCCGTCAGTGTTCTTAAAAGGTGAAGATAACGTTCCTGTCAGCTGCCAAGCCGACGAGCCGGGCAACCGCGTATCTCTTACATCAAATGAAAATTCACCGGATGCTTTATAGTAAGTTTTCTGAACGGGTATCGGAAGATCATTGCCAAAAGTAAAATCATCTGGCGCATCAACAAGCGTCAGTTCCTGCTGCGGGATATGGATGGTCTTTACCGCTGTCTTGATTTCAGCATTTGGCAGTTTTGTCCCGTCAGACAGCATGATATTCCCTGACAGGATAGCTGGTTTCGTCGGGATATCGAGTGGCTGTACAGCATTTATTTTGTAATTGTAAGTGATCGTTATCTTGTTACCTGTGTTTGCCAAATAACTAGCTGGGACTGTGATCCCTTGCTGAAGTGCTGTATCAGCTACTGGATTGCCATTCAACGTGATCGATTGAGGCACAAGTGTCGTATTGGCCGGTAATGCGATCGTCACTTTCTGGTCAGTCAAGGCATCTCCTTGCTTCGTCAATGTGAAAGTACTGCTTTCTTGTACAGTGTCACCTGCTAAAGCCGTTAGCGGATCCCCCGAATCTGGCTGTCTGCTGAGGTTTTTCAGATGGCTCTCTTGACTGATCGTCGGGAAAGTCGCCACAGTGATCCAAGGTAGTGTCGTGATCCCTTTTTGTTCCGACTGCCATTTATAAGCGAGTGCCGGATATGTTTTTGAAAGTACATCATCGATCAGTTTATAGTCAAAGTAATATTGACCCGATGGCAACGCAGGCATCATAGTAGATGCAGGATTGACACTTCCATTGTTTGTCGTGAGATTCTGGAATAGACTGTCACTGAAATTAGGGATCAGTTTTTGGGTATTTTTATTATACAACCTGTAATGGATTGATCCTGTGGTCAATGCGGCTGCATTCCAAGTCGCTTGTACTTGATAGGGTGCACTTGGCAGAAGTTTCCCCCATGCACTATCCGCTGTCAGATTCGTCGGTACGACGGAAGCACCCACTTGATACTGTTCTAGTACTTTGAGCGTGACAGGTGATAATGGCGCACCTTCTGCATCTGTTCCGCTATATAAAATGTTAGTCAGCTGATTCAAGCCGCTCGTGCTTGCCGGAGTGTGACTCAACGAAGCGCCTGAGGTCACATTTTTTCCTGTAAAGTAATTGACCACTCGATTGAAACGAGTTGCAGGAAGTTGATCGAATCGCCCCTCAGAAAGTCCCATCGTCAATGTTCGATTATTCGTTGTTCCGGGAAGGTTTCGATTGTTGCCATCCACATACTCGGAATCGTCTGCCAGCGTATTGTACGTGCCTGTTGCATCATTTGGCGAGATATAGCTGTTCCAAGTATTGATTTCTGTACTTGCTGTAGCTGCATATACGCTGGGATCGAGCGCACCATTTGTCAATTTAGGATAAAACCTTCCGCCAGCTGGAGCCAGGATCGAGTTGAACATACGGTCTTGGATGATATTATTCGAATCATAAAAATCTACCGAGAATGCAGCTTTCTTACTTAAAGAAGGCTGTAATTTCCCTTTTGACAAGATCTTGTTAGGACTCGTGTCGAATTTATCCCCGTTTTCTGTCATTTTTGCGACATCTACCGAAATATCGAAACGAAGAGGGATATCATTCACATTGAAACCGGGTTGGGTGATGATATTGATGATACTTGCTAAAAGAGAAGAAGTATCCCATGATCCCATACCAAAACGAAGCGTGTGGTTTCCTGCTGACATCAGCCCTTCATTCGTCAGCTTGACAGAAGCGCCCGAAATATTCAGATAAGCATTGTTCCAATCGATTGCTTTCAATACATCACTACTCGATACATGTTCCGGCAGATTCACGATCGCAACGAATGCGAAACCTTGTGCCGTGATATTTAGGACATCGAGCACGTTCGTCAGCTTGACATGGCTCTCCCAATGAAAATGGATCGTACCACCTTTCCATGGATCATTCGACCCGTCATTCGTATACGTCACGGTCAGTTTGGGTAATTGATTGGCCCCTGTCAGCTGAACGACTTTCCCGCCATTCACGGCACTCCGCCCACCATTTTGCGGGACTATGTTCTCATACGTATTCGGATCATAAGTAATCGGCGGCGGCGTAGCTCCGACTGCGTGCACAGGTTTTGAAACAGCAAAAAAACCGATGATCGTCAAACTGATAAAAAGGAGAAAGCGAAGAGAATATCGTTTAATCTGTTGTGTGTGCATCATCTTCTTCCTCCTTCCGTTTTTTCCAGATGAACAGCCCTAATAAGAGCAGGCTACTGCCAAGCATCGGCAGCAGGTTAGTTGACTGTTCATTCGTCTTTGGCAGTACTTGATTGGAACCGGGCTTTATGATTGTCGGATTCTGACTGGTCGTTCCTGCCTCTCCAGGTTCACTTGGCTTAGGAACAGGCGTGGTGTCATAAAAAGTGATCCCACCAGAGCTGACAGCATCCGCTTGTACGGATATCTGTCCGCCAGCACTTAACAAGCTAGCGGCTAGTATTCCGATTAAAACGATTTTTTTCAACGAACTCACCTCATTTCAGCGTATCTTCCTTTTTCTTTTTCCGATGCAGCCAGAAAATCACCAAGAAGACGATCAGAATCAGTGCAAGTGTGATCAGAACCACATTCATCCATGGAAATGCTTTTTCTTCGACTGCAAACACAGAATTCTTATTCACTTCTTCTGCTTTTTCTTTTGCGATCGTAAATTTCTGAGTGAAATGCCATTCATGCCCATCGCCTGACTTTGCCGAAATATCTGCTTGATACTCCCCAGCTTTTGCTTTGTCTCCTGCCAGATCCAGATTCAAATGAAAATTGGAATTTGGTGCGACTAAGAATTCATTGGAAGTGTTGTCGATATATGGCTGTCCTTCATAAGAGATCTTGCTTGTAAATACGAGCTTGCTGATGATCGTAGGCGCAGGATTCTGGAATAGCAGCTGGACAGCCGGCTTTGCATTGACAGCACTGACGTCTTCTGATAGAAGTTTCAGATCCGGTTCTACAGCGTCTCGGCTTTCCTGCAAGACGACTGCCAGATTATAAGCGATCCGATTCTTGATCTGAGTTCCCTCTTTTTTGTCTGCTGTATCTGGATCATCTGTCTTAGGGCTAACATGGATACCCGCAAGGACTCGTCCTGCAAAGCTAGAAGCAGGCACCTTGACTTGTATCGGCACATCGATTGATGATTTTGCTGGAACTTCTATCTCTTTTTCTGACAAAAGCAACACATCACGTACATCAAACGGCAATGTCTCATCTAATCTTGGTTTTTCTTGCCCATAATCGATCGTACCTCCATCACTTGTTACTGCTGGATTAATGGAAAGATCAAAACATCGAGCGTTATCGGCCGAATTGCTGATTGTTACTCCAATGGTTTGTTCCTGG
Organism: Enterococcus sp. ZJ1622; assembly: GCF_011038845.1. GTDB lineage: Bacteria > Bacillota > Bacilli > Lactobacillales > Enterococcaceae > Enterococcus_B. The sequence continues at coordinate 71,846 of NZ_JAAKDW010000002.1, read as the reverse complement.
CTCGGCGTCACTAATAAATCAAAATAACCGATTGCTTTGTCTATTTGATTGTCTGGAAGGATCGGCTTTACCCCAAAGTCTCCCATTGTATCAGCAGCATGACTCATGCCTGGAAATCCAAAAAATATACTTAAAATAGCGAAAAGCGAAACTACGAATCGTTTACTTTGATTCACTATCAACACGTTCCTTTCAAAAAAACTGCGGCAAAAACATCAAGCAAGGATGAAAGTCAAATTCGTTTTCGCCGCAGCCTAGAATTTTTAAGCTACAGGTCCTGCAACTAAGTTCCAAGTCAAATCTGCTGTAAATGTCCCAGCAGCTGCTTTAGGGACTTTCAATGTGATATTTGCTGGATCATAGACAGATAGCCATGTACCTAACCCTTGATCTTTATCTGCTACAAAGATCGGTGTAGCAGCAGAAGCACTGCTCAAACCTGTGATCGTTTGACTTTGTGGTGCAGTAGAATCATTGTCTGGCGTTGATTTACTTGTTGCTGTGCCGAAATTCAGTTCTGCCCCTTCCAGTTTTTGTGTCCCATTCAGAAAATCAGAAACAGATACAGTGACATTCCAACCTTGTGCTTGGCCGTCTGCTCCGACACCGCGGCGGTCAGATACTTGCAAGTATGGGGAATCATTTTTCGCTGCATCGACTGGATAAGTTTTCGTTCCGCTTTCGATCTCGTGTGTGCCAAATGGCAAGTTAGGAACAACGTCAAGTGTCAATGGTCCTGTTTGTCCTGTAGCTGGGTTTTCTGGATCTTCTGGTTCAACTGGCTGTGTTGGATCTGTAGGATCAAGTGGTTCTACTGTATCTGTTGGTTCAGTAAACGTGATATCTCCTGTTGATTTTGCTTCTCCTTCTGCAAAGACAGGGGTAGCTAGACCGCCTAGTAAAATCGTTGAAACTAATAATGTACCGATCATATTCTTTCTCATAGTAAATCACTCCTTTGTTTTTGTGCCCTTAGTATATAGGGAGAAAAAGTGAAAAAATCATCAGGATTTCATCCGCTTACAAGAATTTATGAGCTTTTTTGGGTATACGCAAAAAAAGAACAAAAAATGTCGATAACGACACTTGTTTGTTCTTTTAAGCAATCATTTCTTCACTGTTTTTAGCCCTTCCAAAAATTTTTTGATGGAAAATCCCTACATCCACTTGTTTTCGCGCAATTTTATTTTCTTGATATCTTCAACTGTTTGGGTCCCTGCCAGCTGCATGACCATTTCCAGCTCGGTTTTGAAAAAATCGAATACTTGATGGATCCCTGTACTTCCGCCTAGAGCAAGTCCATAGATCGCTGGTCTTCCGATCGCCACTAGATCTGCACCTGAAGCGATTGCTTTGAACACATGCTGCCCCCGGCGTACACCACTGTCAAAGACGATCGGCACTCGTTTATCGACAGCTTCTGCCACATACTGCAAGGAATCAAAAGCGGCAGGGCCACCATCCAATTGACGTCCTCCGTGGTTTGACACCCAAATCCCGCCTGCGCCGGCATCTAATGAACGATAGACATCTTCTTCTGACTGGACGCCTTTCACATATACCGGCACATCGGTGTGCGCAGCAATAAATTCAACATCTTTAGGACTGAGTTTCTGCTTCGACGATTTATAGACTGCATCCATCGTTTGCCCGACTCCTGACTGATACGCTTGGACGATCGGCATCGGTAACGGAAAAGTGAATCCGTTTCTCCGATCTGTTTCACGGTTCCCGCCAACTGTTGCATCCGCTGTCAATACGATCGCTTTTGCACCGTTGCGTTTCGCCATGTCTAATATATCCAAGTTGATCCCATTGTCTTTACTCATATAAAACTGGAACCATTGTGGCGCTTCTATCCCTCCTGCTTCTCGAATCTCTTCTAATGTACAGGAGGCATAAGAGCTAGCTGTATAGATCGTGCCAAACTCAGAGACGCCTTTTGCCGAAGCTTTTTCTGCTTGTTCATGGGCCAATCCATGAGCGGCTACTGGTGCCATGATGATCGGTGCGGTCAATTCTTCCTGGTCAAAAACGGTCGTTGTATCCGGCAATTCCACATCTTTCAGCACATGTGGGATGATCAGCCGATGATTAAAAGCCCTTTCATTTTCTTGATACGTGAATAGATCTCCTGCGCCACTGCTGATATAGCCATAGCCACCTGTCGGAATGACATGTGAAGCAGCTACCTCCAGATCCTCCATGTTGATAAAGTCGATGATCCCTTCTTTTGTCCCGGCCTGATATACTTTTTCCATAGTTTTTCCTTCTTTCTGATAAAATAAATATCGAAAAAATGATAGCGTTTACACATTTTATAGTACACTTCTGCATTGATACAGGCAAATCATCTGTTTCAAAAAATTTCGCCTTTCGTATCTAGCAGCGAGTACGTATCAAAACCATTCTTCTAAATAGACATTCGTTTCGAACAATAGAGATTGGATACTCGGTAAAGGAAATTTAGTTTGTTACCTACTGCATTTTTCAGTTGTAATCTTGATATCTTGCGAATTGGCCACAAGGACGACGCATTCTTTCTTGACGGTCTCCCCTTGCTACATAACACTGTGCTCATATGGTCCAAGTAGACAGGAATACATTTTAAATATGTAATGATGCGTTAGATGACAATTGAGTTATTCTTTGCCATGGCCAAATAATAACAGCTACTATCATTATTTGAAAAATCATTTTTTTCTTGAAAAAAGAATTTTTTGGAGCATAAGCAAAGTCGTTACAAGCCCGATTTCTTGTGACATAGAGGATCACGTAGTAAAATGAAAAACAATCAATCTATTTGTTTTTATTTTCTAATCAAAACAACAAAAAATTTTCATATAAGAAATGACGCGATGCTTCACTTTATAAAATATGCTGCATTTGCCACTTGTCATATAAATAATTTTTATCGTTACCACGTATTTTGACTATAGCAAAACAAACGGACTATACTTCGTTTGTATTAAAAACTTAGGGGGAATTTTTCATGTTGAAAGGATTAAACTTACTGAATAATCCATTTTTAAATAAAGGAACAGCCTTTACAAAAGAAGAACGTGCCAAATACGGCATCACTGGTATGCTTCCAAGTACTGTCCAAACATTAGAACAACAATCAGTTCAAGCATATGGTCAATATTTGAGCAAACAAACAGATTTGGAAAAACGTATTTTCTTGATGAACCTATTCAATACGAACCGTACATTGTTCTACAAATTGATGGGTGAACACTTAGTTGAATTCATGCCAGTCGTTTATGATCCAGTTGTGGCAGATTCAATCGAACAATACAACGAAATTTTCTTGAAACCACAAGATGCTGCTTTTCTTTCAATCGATGAACCAGAAAACATCAAAGCAAGCTTGGAAAACGCTGCTGACGGCCGCGACATCCGCCTGATCGTTGTTACAGACGCAGAAGGAATCTTAGGTATGGGTGACTGGGGTGTCAATGGTGTCGATATCGCTATCGGTAAATTGATGGTCTATACTGCTGCTGCCGGAATCAATCCTGCACAAGTATTACCTGTTTCAATCGATGCTGGTACAAACAACAAAGAATTGTTGAACAACCCATTATATCTAGGTAACCGCCACGAACGTGTGGAAGGCGAAACTTACTATGAATTCATTGACCAATTCGTCAATGCAGCAACAGATTTGTTCCCTGAACTATTGTTGCACTGGGAAGACTTCGGACGCGGAAATGCCGCAACGATCTTAGAAAAATATGAAGACAAGATCACTACTTTCAATGATGATATCCAAGGTACAGGGATCGTTGTTTTAGCTGGTGTATTAGGTGGTTTGAATATTTCTGGCGAACAATTGAAAGATCAAACAATCTTAACTTTCGGTGCTGGTACTGCCGGTGTCGGTATTGCAAATATCCTTTTAGATGAAATGATCCGTCAAGGTGTACCTGAAGAAGAAGCACGTACACACTTCTATCAAGTCGACAAACAAGGCTTGTTATTTGAAGATACTGAAGGATTGACTCCTGGACAAATTCCATTTGCCCGCAAACGTTCTGAATTTGCGAACCATGCAGAATTGACAAACTTGGAAGCTGTCGTAAAAGCAATCCATCCAACAATCATGATCGGAACATCTACACAGCCAGGTGCCTTTACAGAAGAAATCGTAAAAGAAATGGCTGCACATACACCACGTCCAATCATCATGCCTTTGTCAAACCCAACAAAATTGGCGGAAGCAAAAGCACAAGATTTGATCGAATGGACAGATGGTAAAGCATTAGTCGGAACAGGTATCCCTGCCGCAGATGTTGAATATAACGGTGTAACTTACCAAATCGGTCAAGCAAACAACGCATTGATGTATCCAGGTCTTGGTCTTGGTCTGATTGCTTCAACAGCAACTCGTGTGAATGCTGAAATCATTTCTCAAGCAAGTCGTGCATTGGGTGGTATCGTTGATGTGACAAAACCAGGTGCAGCAATCTTGCCTCCAGTAGCCAAAATCACTGAATTCTCTCAAATCATCGCTGAAACTGTAGCGAAATCCGTTGTTGCACAAGGATTGAACCGTGAAGAAATCACTGATATCAAAGCTGCTGTAGAAGCTGCTAAATGGGTCCCAGAATACAACGATTTAGAAAAATAATCATTTAATTCGTTTGACGAATAGACTACTCTTTTCGAGCATGTCCAAATAAAAGAAGAAAAAGCGGCTGCGGCAAAAATAGCGAGTACTTCCGCATACTTTTGCCGCACTCTCTTTGCCTTCTGATTGATAAAAATGAGAAAGGATCTGTCTGAATGGCACAAAAAGAAACATCAACTGTCTCACCAGTTGAAGAAAAGAAAAAAGAAGGTTTTTGGTCAACGAAAATCAGCGGTGTCAGCCTGCCAATCTATTTGATCATGCTTGTTGTACTGATCGCTGCGATGGCATTAGGCAAACTTCCGACAAACATGATCGGACCAATCGCTGTTTTAGTTATCTTAGGAAATTTATTCCATTTTATCGGTACGAAAATCCCTATCGTTAGAAGTTATCTAGGTGGCGGATCTGTTTTTGCTATTTTTGCTTCTGCTGCGATTGCTACATTCGGCATCTTGCCTGATTATGTGGTCAAATCTACAGAGAACTTCATCAACAATATGGGTTTCTTGGATTTTTACATTGCAGCTTTGATCACCGGTAGTATCCTTGGGATGAATAGAAACTTACTGATGAAAGCTTCTGTACGTTTTATTCCGGTAGCACTTATTTCAATGGTTGCAGCTTTCTTTGCTGTCGGACTTGTCGGTATGCTGATCGGCAATGGATTTGCTGATTCTGTCCTTTATGTTTCTTTACCTGCTATGGCTGGTGGTGTCGGTGCCGGAGCTGTTCCGCTATCTACCATCTATGCAAATGTCTTAGGAACGGATGCTTCACAAATCATTTCCCGATTGCTTCCCGCTACAGCGATGACGAATGTCTTGGCGATCATCGGCGCTGCTTTAGTTGCTCGTGCAGGTCAATCAATGCCTAAGATCAACGGGAACGGAAAACTGATGGAAAAAGGCGACCTTGGCGATGGAAAACCTCGTAATGTCAAACCAAGCATCCCTCAATTAGGAGTTGGTCTGATGGTTTCGATCACTTTCTTCATCCTAGGTCAAATCTGTAATTACTTTGTACCAAAAGTTCATGCGTACGCATTCATGATCATCATCGTCGTGATTTGTAAAATCGCGAACCTATTACCTGAGTACTATGAAGATGCAGCAATCATGTTCAATAACCTTGTCGTTAAAAACTTGACTGCGGCTGTTCTCGCAGGTATCGGTATCGCTTTGCTGAACTTGAACGTTTTAGCTTCTGCATTGACATGGCAATTCGTTGTTTTATGTCTAACAAGTGTGATCGTTATCTCTCTTGTTTCAGGATTTGTCGGTCGTCTATTCGGCTTGTATCCAATCGAATCAACGATCACTGCCGGCTTGTGCAACAACTCAATGGGTGGTACTGGGAACGTAGCTGTTTTATCTGCTGCTAACCGTATGGAACTGATTGCTTTCGCACAAATGGGTAACCGACTTGGCGGTGCCATCGTCTTGATTATTTCAGGATTCTTGATGCAGCTGTTTTCTTGATAAAACTAAAAAAGACAATCAAGCGATGCTTGGTTGTCTTTTTTTGTGCGTTGATTTCCCTCTACTCTTGCATCTGCCGATTGTTCAATTGGCAAAAAAAAGAAACCCTGCTATAACAAGGTTTCTCCCATTCTTTGAAACTATTCTTCTTCTTCAGCCATGAATGTATTGAATACTTCTTCGATCATGTCCCATTCAGCGTCTGTTTCGATTTGTTCCAGCTCGCCTTCTGTTCCATCTTCGTTTTCGATATATGCATAAGCCTGTAATTCTACGTCTTCATCTTCTGATACACCAGCTGGATAAAGCAGGACATAGTTACGTCCGAATTCTTCTTGTCCATCTACTGTCAGCAAGATTTCGTACAACGTTTCGTTTCCTTGGTCGTCCACCAATGTGATGTGCTCATGCCCTTCATGATCATGTGTATGGTTATGTTCTGTCATAAGATTACCTCTTTTCATTTATTCTAAAATAATTGCTTGCCTGAACCGTCTAAATAATTTTGTAAAATCATCACAGCGGCTAATTTGTCAATCACTTTTTTTCGCTTGGCTCGCGATGTATTTGCTTGTTCTACTAACATTCGTTCTGCTTGAACAGTCGTCAGCCGTTCATCCTGATAATCGACTGGCAGAAAAAACAATTCCTTGATTTTTTCTCCATAAGCCATTGATGCTTCGGCTCTTGGCCCGATTGAATTATTCATGTTCTTAGGCAATCCTACGACAAAGCGCTCAACTTCATACTGTTCGACCAGTTCCTTCAAACGGTCAAACCCGAATTCGCCTGCTGCTTCGTCGATCCGAATGATCTCTACTCCTTGAGCCGTCCAGCCAAATGGATCGCTGATAGCGACACCTACTGTTTTTGAGCCGACGTCCAAGCCCATCACCCTCATAGATTGACCCCATGATTTGATAGATAATCCTTCACGATAACTTCCATGATTTCATCGCGTTCATGACGACGAATCAGATTTCGTGCATCACGATAACGAGGAATGTAGGCCGGGTCTCCAGAAAGCAAGTAGCCAACAATCTGGTTGATTGGATTGTAGCCTTTTTCTTCTAAAGCCCGATAAACGATCGCTAATGTTTCGCTGACTTCTTTTTTACGACTATCATCAAAACCAAAACGTACGGTTTCATCTGTAAAACCCATGATTCTACACCTCTTTCCCGCAAGGTAATGAACTTACCTTATACACCCTTATTTTACTCGAAGTAAGGCAAAACTACAAACAAATATTCAAAACTTCCAGAGAAATTAAGAAACATCTAACTATATCATTTTTTGCCCAGTTTCTGTCGTTTTGCTTTTCTTTTTTAGAAAAGCTTTCTTTTATTAAAGTATACGCTAAAATTTATCCGATGTATGTTTTTACACAGTTTTTTCACAAAATTCACAAAAAATTCGAATACGGACTGTTTTTTATTTTGCTTTCGTAGCCTGTCCTGTTTCGTAATTGATCGTATAACCTTCTTGTACATTATAGATGAATACATTGAACACCAGTTTTTTGTCTTCAATACTTTCGGCTTCTAATTGTACGCCTCGCGCCACTAGTTCATTCCCTTCAAAATGCGGTGTGACACGGTAACGGACATGGTGATTTGTTTCCTTGATATAAGCTGCGATATCATTTTCATGCGCTAGCATATAAGGTGCATTCAACGAACGTGTACCAGTCATGAGGTTTTTTATGTTATTGTTTTGTCCGGTCAACTGGAATCCGATCAAATGGCTCCGGTTATATAACCATTGTCCGTCGCTTAATTTCTTTTGTTTCCAGCCTGTTGGATCGATATATAGAGCTTCTCTTTTTTCCGTTGGGAACAACTCCTTGCCTAGCATCGCATTTGCTTGGCCTACTCTGTTCAAGCGGTCGATATCCGAATAGCTTTCCCACGTTCCTTTTGACAGGCTGAGGTCTTCTTGTGTGAATGTCGGCTTGTTGCCGTTGATCTCGATTTCCTGATGTTTGCCATCATAGGCAGGCACATCAGCCACCTTTGATGCTTGCGGGGCAGAATCGAATATCCCTGTGATCTGCTGCAGGATATCTGAATCTTTTTGAGTGGTCGTGATGCCCAATGCTCCTGCGATGACAGCAACAACGAGTCCCACGATCGCTTTTGTAGACTTTTTGCTCATTCTCTTACTCCTTTTCTAAACAACTCCCTAAATCTTAACATATGTTCCCCTATAAGGAAATACTGAAAAAGCGTAAAAACCGGCCAATTGCAGGTATTTTTCCATAAACAAAAAAGAAGAGGAGATCCTCTTCTTCATGCACTTGTCTTGTAGATTAACATATGCTTCGTTCTTCTAGAAACAAATTTGAGTGTTCAAAACAGGGTAACAGTCTCTCGTGCGCGATGTTCAAAAGCTTGCATCTGCGGCATCAAGTCTGATCAGATACAAAATATGAGAAGCTATTTTCAGCTGATCGTTCTTACTGCTTGATGCAGATCAGCTTTTTCACAACCTTTTTTAAGCGGGTGACGGGAATCGAACCCGCGACATCAGCTTGGGAAGCTGGGATTTTACCACTAAACTACACCCGCGATACAAGAAACAGTATACGCCTATTTTTTTCGCAGCTCAAGTTTTTTTCAGACCTTTTTCGCTTCTTTTTTCAAATTTGTAGTAAAATAAAAAGTAACAAATCGATTACTGGAGAAGATGCTATGACGGAAAAGAAATTGGATTTATTACTTGATACTTGTTTATTGGCCGGGAAGATCATGATGGAAAGCAATGCGGAGATGTATCGAGTAGAAGACACGATGAGTCGTATCGCTTTAGCTTCCGGGAATTTCCGTTTAGTGAGTTATGTCACTCAGACTGGTCTGTTTATCGGGCTTGACCGCACCTCTACTATCCGAATGGAACAGATCACCAATCGTTCGATCAACTTAGAAAAAGTCGTGAAAGTGAACAATCTTTCACGAAAATATGTCGCTGGAGAACTTACCTTGCCAGAGCTTTATCAGGAGCTACAAGATATCGAGCGAGACCGCTCCTTCTTTCCCGTTTGGCTGCAGATTCTCAGTGCGGCTGTCATCAGCGCAACGATCATGGTCCTATTCGGCGGTGAGTTGGCTGATTTACCTGTCACTTTGGCGATTGGCGGTATCGGGTACGCAATCTATCTCTTTAGTCTGAAATTCTTTCGTATCAAGTTCCTATCTGAATTCCTGTCTTCTTTGCTGATTGGCGTAGCAGCTATTTTCAGTGTACGGCTTGGGATAGGGATCAATCAGGATTTGATCATTATCGGCTGTGTCATGCCATTAGTCCCAGGTGTACAGATCACGAATGCCATTCGTGATCTGTTAGCCGGACATTATGTTTCGGGCGTGTCTCGCGGGACTGAAGCGATGATGACCGCTACCATGATCGGCTTTGCGGTAGCCTTTATATTTCAGCTTTTTTATTAAGAAAGGAGCACGAAGATGGGAACTGTTGTGATTCAATTTTCTTTTAGTTTTTTAGCAACTGCAGCATTTGCAGTCATTACGAATGTTCCACGCCGTTCATTGATCTGGTGCGGGTTTTCTGGCGCATTCGGCTGGATGATCTATTGGGTATGTGTACAGATGGGTGGCTCAGCAGCGTTTGGGTCTTTGCTAGGTTCCCTTGGAGTTGCTTTTATCAGTGATATTTTTTCCAAACGATTGAAAATGCCTGTTACTATTTTCAATATTCCTAGCATGGTCCCCTTAGTTCCAGGTGGACTAGCTTATCAGGCCGTGCGAAATTTAGTGACAGAATCCTATCAAGCAGCCGCTCATTACACAGTCCAAGCAATCATGATCGCTGGGGCAATCGCTCTTGGTCTGGTTTTGTCTGAAGTTTTCAACCATAATATCCGTAATTTCAAAGTCAAAAGAGACGCTATTTTGCTGAAGAGGAAAAAGAGATTTTTAAAATAAGAGGTTGTGAGCCTGACGTTTAACTCTGAGGCACAAGGAACAATTTCAACAAACAGCTCCTCATGTTTGATGAATATTGTGACTTGTGCCCGAGGAGTTGGCAGGGGAACACCGTTTAGTGGAGAGGTCGTGAAAGAGACGGTCAGCCTTGAGCGATAAGAAGTGATTTTGAAAAATATCTTCCCATATTTTTACAAAATCGTGCCTTATTGCCGATAGGCTGTCTCTTGAACACCGTTTAGTGGAGAGGTCGTGACAACTGCTTTTTGATCTGAGTATTAGAGAGAAAAAATGGAAAATAGCTCCTCATATTTTGTATCTGATCGGGCTTAGTGCCGCTCAGCTTTAAGAGCCAAGTAGATACGTTGCATCATCCGATCACTGATATTCTTAATGATTTCAGCCAAAAGAGAACGGAACGAAAACAGCTTTTTTCTGTTTTTGTTCCGTTCTCTGGTTTTATCATCAAAAAAACTAATCACTAGGTTCTTCCCTTTTTCTAGTTCAATCAAATCTAGACCAGAATACTCGTTTGTAATGCCATACCCAAAGAGCAGAACAGCCGAGGATAAGAAACCATACTACGCCATTTAGCAGCCAAAACGGAAAGATGAATGCCGCTATTCCATATAAAACTAGAAGAATGACACTTCCGATTATCGTCCCAATCATCGCAGCTACAAGTCCTAGTGCGCCTGACCCTCGCGTAAATAACTGATTGATATTGGTCCATTCTAGCTGCAGCATGCGATAATCTCGTGCAAAGAAGCGCATAGACAATAGATAGCTGCCTAAAATCGATCCTAATACTAGGATGAATAAAAACAATAAAGGCATTCGAAAAATCACGCCACTCACTAATGCGATTCCTCCAGTCAGGAACATCTGCAAGCAACAGGCAAAACGAAACTTTTCTTTCAGATATTTTTTCATGGATAAGGGCAGTGAACGGATAAACAAGAAATTTTCCCGATCAAGAGAGATCATATTACTCACGAAAGACGTTTGGTTCACTGTCAGGAAAGCGAACGACACCCCCGCAAGAAACACCACACCAATCAGGCGGATATCGATACTGCTCAAATCGATCTCTCCGGTAAACGCAAAAGCAAACACAAAGATGATAGGTGTCAATAATGAGGACGACAGGACCTGCATGATCAGATTCGGATCACGAACTAATTGTGAATGATAACTCCACAATAATTGCTTCAGGTTCTGATTTTTTTTATGTTTGCGCTTGGCTTCGGTACCACTCATCGCTGTCGTCAATTGATCATAAAGCTTCGGTAGAATCCCTATTTTGATCCCCCCTGCTAACCCTGCTGCAACCATCATCACACCCAGCCAACTCAGCACACCGATCTGTGTAAAGGGCTGACTGATCGCATAATAGAACGGTATGAAAAGTGAAATCACCTCATGATCTGTATAGCCTTTTTCAAAGGTCGACGTCTGATTATTCATTAACAGTATCCCGAAGATCGCTACTAGCATCGATCCGCCAAGAAGTAAGCTCGTCACCAGTTTTTTATGTTTTTGGAAAAACGCAGTCCTTGCCAGGCCAAATACGATCAGGCTGCTCAAGCAGAAAATAAGTACTAAACAGAGACAAAAAAGCAGGAATGAGAACAAAATCACAAATGGCAACAACAGCCCAGAACGCCATCCTGTTAAAATAAACACGACTATCAATGGTAAGACATAAGGCGCGACGGTCAATGCAACAACAGCGATTTTAGCTAAAAAAATCTGTCCTTGTCTGAAAGGCAAAGGCAAAAAAGTTTGTAGATCGTTCCCTTCAAAAAACACATTGTAAATGATCGTCACACTTTGAGACAGACCTAATATCCCGAAAAGAGCCATATAATAAGTAAAAAAACCAGGCATTCGACTGAAATCGACCATGAACATCGTAAATCCGTAGATCAGCAAAAAAATCATTGCAGATAATACGTACTGTCTCAATAGATAACTAGATAGTTCTTTTCCGCTTTTTCCTTTTTCACGTGCTTTGTTCGTCAATTGCGGATTGGCATATCGAAGATTCACTCGCGTCAGCTCGATCAACTGTCCTTTAACCATGCAGCTCACCTGCTGCTTGTCTGCCAGCCATTTTCAAATAGATCGTTTCCAGCGATTCGTTCGGCGATCCCTGCAAAAGATCACTTACCTCTCCCTGATAGATCAATTCCCCTTTTTTCAATATGGCGATCTTATCACATAACTGTTGTGCCGTATCCAAGACATGGGTCGAGAAAATCACTGTTTTCCCTTTCGCAGCATGCGCTTTCATCATTTCTTTCAGATCATAGGCTGCTTGAGGGTCTAACCCTTGTAACGGCTCGTCCAGTACCCAGATGTCTGGATCAGGCAGCAGCGTCCCGATCAGGATCGTTTTCTGCCGCATACCATGTGAAAAACTAGCGAGCGTTTCCTCCCGATGGACATTCATATCAAAAAGCGCTGTCAATTCTGCCAATCGCGTTTCTTTTTCTTCCTTATCCAATTCATATGCAGCGCTGATCAGATCCCAGTATTCCCCAGCAGTCAGCTGCAAAAAAATATCTGGTGAATCAGGCACATAACCGATTTTTCGTTTGATTTCCATGCGATTGTTCCGCAACTCTGTCCCGTCCACTCGAATCGTGCCTGATGTCGGTTCGATGATACTCACCAGACTTTTGATCGTCGTCGATTTTCCTGCACCGTTATGTCCTAAAAAGCCGAAAATCTCTCCTTGTTCGATTGTGAGCGTTAGTTCTTTCAATGCTTGTTTCGTCCCGTAGTTCTTGCTTAAATGGATAAATTCGATCATTCTGTCACTCCTTTAGCTGATTGTTATCTTTTATTGTACTCCTTGCTTTATTCGGCGTAAATGCGAAAATCAGAAAAAGGCAAAAAAGCGCATGGGGTGCTGTCACACTCCATGCGCTTTTTTTTAAAACGAACGATAGACGTATTGGTTCTTAGGCGCTTCTATTTTTACGGCTTTTGTTACTACCACCGTTGGTATTTCTCGCTTGAATGGTTGATAATAATCAGATTGGATCGTTCCTTCTATTTTATACCATTCATCATTTTTGACTGTCATTCCTTCTGGCAGATGCGTCAGCAATCCAAAGACGCCGGAGTCCGCCACACAATGGATGATCCCGAAACGGAACAAGAAAATGTCTTCTTTCTCTTTTTCTGGTGTCCGGTAGACGAAGCCTTCATAAGATACGTTTTTCCCGATGAATTCACTTGGATAATTATAGATCAGTTCCATGACTTCCAAATAATTCTCATCCGTGATCTTGATCGTTTGCTTATCGCCGTATTTTTCTTTTAATTCATTCATTTGATCCAGATAATCAGATTTATTGAAATAAATACTGGTATCCGGTTTCAAGTACTGTGTCTGCATTTCTGGATCACCCACAGATTCTTTGCTTACAGGAAAATTGAAACCCTTTGCTTCTACGATCGTGGTATCGAGACTGACGGTCGGAAACAAAGTGCCCACGATCACTGGCAGTGCCAGTAAAACATAAGCGATCACCCGCTGATAAGGTTTTGACAGGCCATGTTCATGGTCATGCAACTGCTCAGGATCCTTCTCATGAGAATTTCCTTTCCCATCTTTTACCCATAAATAAAGCTGGACTAGCGCTAATAGTGCAGACAAAATCATCGAAAGGATCGCTAAATACCGATAATGGACGTTGATATACTGGTCAAGTTTGCCAGATACTTGCAAATACATCATCAGTTCGAAATAACCGGATAATATCAAAAATCGTATCATGTTTCTCCTCCTAGATGAATAGTGTGAAGCCGACCACGCTCAAAGCGATCAGTCCGATCAGTGAAAGGATGAACCGTCCAGTGAAGTAGCGTTCCATCATCAACAGATTCTTGATATCTACCATAGGACCGAAAACCAGAAAAGCCACGACTGGAGCAGTACCGAACAAGCTCAATAAGGAAGAACCGATGAATGCATCTGCTTCGGAGCAAAGCGACATGGTAAAAGCTAGCAGTAGCATGATGATGATCGCCAAAATCTTCGTGGAACCTAGCGTCAGCATGACACGAGTCGGCAGATAAGTTTGCATTGCCGAGGCGATCAGTCCACCGATGATCAAATAACGGCCAGTATCAAAAAATTCATCGATTGCATGGGTCAACACATGCCCCGTTTGTCTCGTGAAGCGACTGATCCAGTTAGGGCGAGCGGTCGCTTCTGCTTTTTCTGGCTGTCCGTGGTGATGGTGATGATGTCCGTCACTCGTTTTCACGGATATTTTTTCTTTCAATACAGATTCTTTCTGAAAATAAGCTAGCCACACTCCGATGATCAGCGCCACGATAAAGCTCCCTAGCATCCGCCAGCCTGCCATTTTCCAAGAATTGCCGAATGCGATGAATGTGGAAAATATGACGATAGGATTGATGATAGGAGCAGTCAGCATAAAAGCAAAAGCAGTATGTACTGGTACGCCTTTTTTTACGAACTGGTGAACGATCGGTACGATTCCGCATTCACAGGATGGAAAGAAAAAGCCTAAGATCGACCCCAACAAAATAGATAACAGCCGATTTTGCGGAAGCCAGCGTTTCACGCGCTCCGGTGTTAAGAATACTTGCAAGGCTCCAGAGATGATACAGCCTAATAAAACAAATGGCAATGCTTCGATCACGATCGACAAGAAGATCGTACTCATCTGCAAAACCGAATTGGGCATAAAAGAAAACATGTGTTTCCTCCTTCTATTTCTACATCATTTGCTTTGACAATATACGCTTTTCTTTAAAAAAAAACAAGCTTCTCTGAAATTTTTTACATAAGTCTTATCTTTCCTTCACAAACAGTTTGATTGACTTTTTTCATATTTGCGATTAAATTAAGTATCCTTACATACTTGCTTCTAAAAGGAGAATAGACATGAAAAAAACAACAGATCTAGCGCAAGTCCAAACAAGACTACAAAAAGAAGAAACAGCAGTCGTCTATCTTTCTATGCCAGGATGCAGTGTCTGCCATGCCGTCCGGCCTCGTATCGAAGAGCTGCTGACTCATTATGATCTCCCTGCTTTTCATCTGGATGCCGACGAAACACCAGAAGTCGCTAGCGCTTTTGAAGTATTGACAGCTCCTGTTGTCCTTATCTATCATCACGGAAAAGAAGTTGCCCGACAAGCGCGCTTCATTGATTTCAATAAGATCAAACAGCTTTTGGACCAGCTGACAGCAGAAGAAGACTCACTTTCTTACGAGGAATTATTCTCAGGAAAATAAAGCAGACAAAAAAAGAGGTTGTGATCCTGCCGTTCAACTCTGAGGCACAAGGAACAATTTCAAAAAACAGCTTCTCATGTTTTATGTATATTGTGACTTGTGCCCGAGGAGTTGGCAGGAGAACACCGTTTATTCGAAAAAAGGTGTGACAGAATTCTTGTCACACCTTTTTTTCTGCTAGTCTTCAGTTGTGTGGATCGATGGATCAGAATGTAAAAAGTAGATCAATGTCTGCAATTCATTCGTCAGGTCCACATTTTGGATCAAGACATCTGCAGGTGCATTCAAACGCGCAGCTGTAAAGTTCAAGATTCCTTTGATTCCGGCTTCTGTCAGCTTATTCACCACTTCTTGCGCTCTTTCTGCAGGAATGGTCAGAATCGCTACTTCGATTTGCTGGATCCTGATTTGTTCCGTCATGTCTTCCATCGGATAAACAGGGATGCCGTCTACGATTCGACCAACGATTTCTTCATTGACATCAAAAGCACAGCTGACACGGATACTGTTGCTTTGATGGAATTTATATTTCAGCAACGCACTTCCCAGATTACCGACACCGATCAGTGCCACATTTGTTAACTGATCGTCATTCAGCGTTTTTGCAAAAAAGTGCATCAAATCTTCTACATCATAGCCGTATCCGCGTTTTCCAAGTTCGCCAAAATAAGAAAAGTCTCGACGGATCGTTGCACTGTCGACTTGGACTGCTTCACTCAACTCAGTCGAAGATACCTTTTTCTTTCCAGCATTATTTAAAATTCTTAAATAACGATAATACAAAGGCAGCCTTTTTGCCGTCGCCTTTGGAATAATATGATCTTTCACGTAATGACCTCCACGTATTGTCTATTTCATCTTGATTTATACATCATAGCAGTATGTATAGGAAAAAATCAATTTCATTGCTCGAATATTGTGAAATTTTATTCTTTATTCATTTTTTTATCATTTACGTCAATCTCGCAGTATCAAAGATTTTATGGTAGACTACTAGATGAAAATGAGATTTTATTTCTAGGAGAATTCACAAAGTAGAAAAGAGGATTCCATGATATTATTACAAGCCAATCAGATCGCCCGACATTTTGGGGCAGAGATTTTATTTGAAAACATCCATTTAGAAATCAGCACCGGCGCACGGATCGCCTTAGTAGGAAGAAACGGTGCTGGAAAATCGACTTTACTGAAAATCATCGCCGGGATCGAAAGTCCAGACGAGGGTTCGATCGCTAAAAACAAAACGGCTACGCTTGGGTATTTAGCACAGGATACTGGGCTGGATTCAACTGAGACCGTATGGAACGAGATGCTGAAAGCATTCGAAAATGTCCGGCAAATGGAACATCGTATGCGCGAATTAGAGCTTTTCATCAGTGAAGGCACGCCAGATACGCCGACTTATGAGTCCCATCTCAAAGAATACGATCGTCTCCAACACGAATTTTCCGATAAGAACGGCTATGGTTATGAAAACGAGATCAGATCCGTCTTACATGGTTTCAAGTTCGATCCTTCCTTTTATGATCAGACGATCAACACCTTATCTGGAGGGCAACGGACTCGTCTTGCATTAGCAAGGATGTTGCTGCAGCATCCTGACATCCTGATACTCGATGAACCAACGAACCATCTGGATATCGAGACCCTCTCCTGGCTTGAGGGATATCTGCAAAGCTATACAGGTGCGTTACTGATCGTTTCACATGACCGCTACTTTTTAGATAAAGTCGTAACAGAAGTCTATGAACTGAGCCGGAAGAAAATGCGTCATTATAAAGGCAACTATTCAAGATACCTGGATGTAAAAGCCGAACAATTAGCAAGTGACTGGAAAGCCTACGAAAAACAGCAGACGGAAATCCACAAGCTAGAAGATTTCGTTGCACGTAATCTCGTTCGAGCATCCACGACAAAACGTGCCCAAAGCCGCCGGAAAGCCTTAGAAAAGATCGACCGTCTGGATCGGCCGCAAGGAGACGAAAAACAAGCACATTTTCTTTTCAGCGTAGAAAAACCTTCAGGAAATGTCGTTTTACAAGTCGAAGATGCTGCGATCGGTTATGATGGCGAGATCTTATCCGAACCGATCAATCTGGATATCCGCCGACAAGAAGCGATCGCATTAGTCGGGCCAAATGGGATAGGAAAATCGACCTTGCTGAAATCCATCATCCATCAGCTGCCATTCATCCGAGGAAAAGAAACGCTCGGAACCAACGTCAGCATCGGATACTATGACCAAGGTCAGGCAGATCTGCATACGAACAAAACGATCTTAGCCGAATTATGGGATGAACATCCAACCACGCCTGAAAAAGAAATCCGCAGTGTACTCGGTGCCTTTTTATTCTCTGGTGAAGACGTTGAAAAAACGATCCCTTTATTGAGCGGTGGCGAAAAAGCACGCGTTGCCTTGGCAAAACTGGCCATGAACAAGGAGAATTTCCTGATACTGGATGAACCAACCAACCATTTGGATATCGATAACAAAGAGGTACTTGAAAATGCACTGATCGATTATGACGGGACACTCCTATTTGTTTCCCATGACCGCTACTTCATCAATCGAATCGCGACAAAAGTCGTTGAACTTTCAGAAAATGGCAGCAAAGTCTATTTAGGCGATTATGATTATTATCTGGAAAAGAAACAGGAGGAAGAAGAAATCGCTGAGCTGCTAGCGCAAGATGAGCCAGCAGCAGCACCCGTTCCTACGAACAAATCCGATTATTACCAAAGCAAAGAACAGCAAAAGCTCATCCGCAGCCTAGAGCGGAAGATCACCCAAGTCGAAGAAGAGATGACCCATTTAGATGAGCTGATCGATCAGCTGGAACAAGAAATGGTTTCTCCAGAAATCCTTGATGACCATGTGAAACTCAACGAGCTGAACCAAGCTTTAGAATCTGCTAGACAAGATCAAGAAACAAAATTGACTGAGTGGGAAGAACTGAGCTTGGAATTAGAAGAATATGACAATTGATGAAAGGAGCTGTGACAAAAGTCTTGTCGCAGTTCCTTTTTCCGAATAAACGGTGTCCCAGAAACTGCCTATCGGCAATAAGGCACGATTTTTTAAAATATGGGAAGCTATTTTTCATTTTTATGGGCTAATACTCAGATCAAAACGCAGTTGTCACGACCTCTCCACTATGTTTCCCTGCCAATTCCTCGGGCACAAGTCACAATATTCATCAAACATGAGAAGCTGTTTTTTGAAATTGTTCCTTGTGCCTCAGAGTTAAACGGCAGGCTCACAACCTCTTCACTAAACGGTGTTCAAAAGCTTGCATCTGCGGTAATAAGCCCAACCAAACGAAAAATATGAAAAGCTATTTTTGTTTGGTTGTTCTTATTACTTGATGCAGGGCAGCTTTTTCACAACCTCTCTTTCAGGCAGGCTTAATTTTTTTATTCAGTCACTTGATCAGTGCCAGAAATTCTTCTATTTTTTTCGTCGGCTCTAAATATTCAATAAAAATGCCGGCACAATTTTTTGCCGTTTCTGTCAGAAAATAGTACGATCATGTTAGAAAAGGAGATGTTTTTATGAAAGTTGTAGTGATCGGCGGTGTCGCTGGAGGGCCTTCTTTTGCGACTCGTTTGCGCCGCTTGAATGAAGAACACGAGATCATCATTTATGAACGCGGAGAGCATATCTCTTATGCAAGCTGTGCCTTGCCTTATTATTTAGGAGATGTGATCGAAGACCGTGATACATTGATCGAACGAACACCAGAAATCTTGAAAGTAAAAAACAATATCGATGTCTTCACTAAACATGAAGTCACAAAAATCGACCCTTCTACCAAACGATTGACGGTCAAGAATCTAGAGACGAATGAAGAAACTGAAACTTCTTATGACAAGCTGATCATTTCTGCTGGTGCCAGACCTGCTTATCCAGAGATCCCTGGTGTTTCAGAAGCAGAAAACGGATTTGTTTTGCGTAGTGTGACAGACGCGGATCGAATCAAAGCTTTCATGGAAAAAGAGCAGCCGCAGTCGGTGGTCATCCTTGGTGCAGGAGTCATGGGCTTGGAATTAGCGGAGAACTTCAAACATCGCAAGATGGCAGTCACTTTGATCGACCAGCTGCCTCAAGTCGCTTTTCCTTATGATCCCGAAATCGCTGATCTAATCTATGATAAATTGATCGAAAAAGGGCTAACCGTCCATCTAAGTACGAAAGTGACTGAGATCCGTCAAAACGGAAAAGAACTTCTATTATCCGATGGCTCTATCCTCCACACGGATATGCTTGTCTTTGCTGTAGGCGTGTCACCTAATAACGAAGTAGTTGAAGCTGCTGGTATCACGTTGTCTGAAAATGGACAGATAATTGTCGATGATCAGTTGCGGACGAATCTGCCTGACGTGTATGCGATTGGTGATATCATCGAGACTACCAGTGTCGTCACTGGACAGCCGATCTCAAGTATGCTGTCTAGTGCAGCGAACCGTCAAGGACATATGCTGGCAGATATGTTGAACGGTACTCCTATGCGTTATCGAGGCTATATCGGAGCTGGTGTCGGCAAAATTTTCGATTACACCGCAAGCTATGCTGGAATGACGGAGCATGCGCTGCAAGCAGCTGGCATCACGAATTACAAAACAATTTTTATCACTCCGTTCGATCATGCCTATTTTTACCCAGGAGCTACTCGATTGAATTTGAAACTGATTTTTGATGCGGATACTGGCCGGATCTTAGGTGGCCAAGCCGTGGGAGAAAAAGGGGTCGATAAACGGATGGGCGAATTATCTGTGGCGATCACCGGAAATCTGACTGTCTTCGATCTGCCTGATTTGGAATTACCTTACTCACCTCCTTATTCTACAACGCGCGATCCATTGAATATCGCAGGCTATGTTGCGATCAATCAGATGACAAACGTCGTTGAAACGATCAAAGCAAGTGACATTCCTGAGAACGATCTTATGCAGGCATTTTTCCTGGATATCCGTGAACCGAACAAGGCGCCTTCTGGCAGTATTCCGGCAACTAAAAATATCCCGATGAATGAATTGCGTGATCGGATCAATGAGATTCCGAAAGATAAAAAAGTATATATCACTTTCCGAAAAGGACTGAATACGTATACCTCTGCTCGTATCTTAGCCGGTTTTGGCATCAAAGCTGTTCTGATCGAAGAATAAAAAAACGACCGCGGTGGGTAGCCGCGGTCTAGGAGTTATTTTTACTTGAGGAGTAAAAATGAAAAAGTATATAGGGTTGTTGGTTGGTATGTATATAGAATAGAAGATAAATATGAAGAATTTATGTCTTATTCTTTGACTTTTAGTAGGAAAAAGGTTAAGAAAATATAAACATGACCCTGTTTTATTATTTCATCCTTTTTTCCTTCAATATATCAGTAAAAACGACTATTTGAGATCACGACTCCTCCCTCCACCGTCAGATGCTATATCTGACAGTGAAGGGAGGAGTCGTTTTTAGGAGTTCTTTTCAATTATCTTTCCTGACTTATTGTATTAACATCATTTGAAACGTTCACAAGTGATGGTCTTTTTCCTGTTCCTAACTCTTTAAGTGTCTTGAGGTCCTCCATGTATTTTTTCTGTACTTCTTCATTGATTATATAATGATTAATATTTGAACGCTTGACTGTTTCATTTAAAGCATCCAGATTTAGCTTTCGATTCTTGAGTTGACTATCCAAGCATGCGCAAAGACGATCATAGCGCATCTTGACTTGTTCCTCATACTGTTCAGAAGTTCCCACTAGACCTTCTTGTTTCGCTCCCGTCCCTCGTTGTTTTTTAAAATTTTGCGCGACTTTAACATCTTGGTTCAGCCAATAATGGAAGAAATCTGAGAGATAAAACTTATCTTTGTAGAATTCCGCCATCGCTGACGTGAATTTCTGATTGATCACTGCTTTTTCGGTAACAGGGAGCTCATCGTAGTTCTCTGGATATAACGTTTCGTTTAAGTCTTGTGCTTTCTTTTGTGCTTGCTGTAATCGATCAAGCGCTTCTTCTGTTGAGGTACAAATGATCTCTGGCTTAGAAAAATATTTTTTGTAAGTCTCAAATTCGTTTGATTTTTCAATTTCTCTATTCGTTTTTGTTGTATAGGAACTTAAAATAACCTTCTGTGTTTTTGCATTACTTTTTTCAGAAAAGTCATATTGCTGTCTTCTTCTAAATAATCGTGTAAACAATTCCCTCAGGTTCATGTTCTCTCCTCCTAGCTCTTTTCCAAGTAAAGTAGCATGTCTACGTGGAAGAATCTAGGTCATTTTTTCCCTATCGATCAGGAGAAAATGGAAGGAATGTTTCGGTTTCTGATGAATCAGCGATCCCAGACTTCATCTGCGACTTCTTGCAGCAATCGGATTTTGTCCCATTGTTCTTCTTCAGTCAGATGGTTGCCTTCTTCTGTCGAAGCAAAGCCGCATTGAGGACTGATACTCAAGTTTTCCAGCGGTATGAATTCTTGTGCTTCTTTTAGGCGTGCTTTGATCTGGTCTTTTTCTTCCAATTCAGGAAATTTAGAAGTTACTAAGCCTAACACTACTTTGCTTTCTTTGTTTTTCCAATATCTCAATGGCGTGAAATCACCCGCACGGTCAGAATCATACTCTAAAAAGAAGCCGTCATAATTTGTAGCAAACAACTCCTCAGCAATCGGTTCGTATCCTCCGGAAAACAGCCAAGAAGAAGCATGGTTGCCTCGACAAATATGCGTAGTCACGGTCAAATCTGCTGGTTTATCTGCCAATGCCTTATTGATGATCGTTGTGCAGACTTGTGCCATTTCTTTTGGATCGATGCCTTGTTTCAGCAATTCTTCTCTTTTTGTCTGATCCGCTAAGAATGCCCAGTTCGTATCATCGAATTGCAAATAGCGACAGCCTTTTTCATAAAAAGCTCGAACCGCTGCCTGATAGGTTTTTGCCAGATCTTCATAGAATTCAGAGAGATCTGGATAGATTTCATTGATTCTTGAAGAACCATCATTGGCCAATATTTCTTGTCTCAAGAGCATTGCAGGGCTTGGGATCGTTGCTTTTGCGACAGAACCGTCTCCTGTTTCCACTGTTTTTTTCAAGAAAGCAAAATCTTCCAGAAATGGATGGTTCTCATTGAATGAGAGTTTGTCCACTACTCGAACGTTATAAGAAGGTGCGGCCTTTCCATGGAATGTCTGATTATATCCTGTCTCTGGGACATATCCTTCCACGCCATTCAATTCTTCTAGAAAATCGAGATGCCAAAATCCTCGCCGAAACTCGCCATCTGTGATCCCTTTCAACCCAACAGCTTTTTGACTTTCAACCAGTTCTTTTATTTCATGATCTTCGATGGCTCGAAGTTCTTCTTTTGTAAGAGAACCTTCTTGCACTTTTTTTCTGGCTTCTTTGATTGCTATTGGACGTAAAAAACTTCCTACATGATCGACTGTAAATGGGATATCTCTATTCATACTGTTCACTCTCTTCTCTTTTTTTATAAAAAAAAGCCCTTTACCAGCATCTGCTAGTAAAGGACGATTATACTCGTGGTACCACCTTTTTTTAGAAAGAACGTTCTTTCCCTCAATCTGACAATAAGATCAGCGGTCTGGATAACGACAGACTACCCGTTTTTTCCTACCTCTCGACAAAAATCCTCCAAGGCCATCTTCAACAGGAAATTTCTGGCTTTTTCCACCACCCAAAGCCTCTCTTGAACCATTTCGTGTTTACTTTCCTTTTCTTCGGATATGATTAGAATAATATTAGATTAACATTTTTTAGGTAAAAGTCAAGGAGATGCAAAATCCCAACCTTCACTACTGCTAAGCAAAAAAGCGCCTGAAAAGACGCTTTGCCAAGAAATGGAAAAGTGCGTACGCAATAGACGTTGAGCTCTGTCTGTTGCGTACGCAGATTTTTTTCCATTTTATAGAATTTGATGATCATTTCCGATACATCTTGAATTCCAGGAACAGATCATTGTAGATGCCCAGATATTTTGGTCCCAGGTCTTCATAGACTTCAAGATGCGAGATCGTTTCGTCCGATGGATAGAATTGCTCATCTTCTGAAATTTCTTTTGGCAATAATGCTTTTGCTTGTTTGTTCGGTGTCGAATAGCCGATGTATTCCGCATTTTGAGCGGCATTTTTCGGATCAAGCATGAAATTGATGAAATCATATGCTCCTTCTTTGTTCTTCGCAGTCTTAGGCATCACGATATTGTCAAACCAAAGATTGGACCCTTCTGAAGGGATCACATAATGCAGATGCTCGTTTTCATACATCATATCTGCCGCTTCACCAGAAAATGTGACAGCAGCAGATGCTTCTTCATTGATCATGTACATCTTGATCTCATCTGCAACAATAGCTTTCACATTCGGGGTCAAATGATTCAATTTATTTGCTGCTTCTTTCAATTGTGTCAGATCTTTGCTATTCAATGAATAGCCTAAACTGTTGAGCGAAAGGCCCATGACCTCCCGAGCGCCATCAATCAGCATCAAGCTGTCTTTCAGCTCGGGTTTCCACAGATCATCCCAATGCTTTATCTGGTCTTTCTGATAAAATTTATCATTATAAACGATCCCAAGAGTGCCCCAGAAATACGGAATGGAATAGCGGTTATCCGGGTCAAAATCTAAATCCAAGAATCTTGGATCGATGTTTTCCAGTCCTTTGATTTTGGAATGGTCCAATGGGAGAACGAGATTTTCTTTGATCATCTTCTGGATCATATATTCACTTGGGATCGCAATATCATAATTGGTCCCGCCTTGTTGGATCTTCGTGAACATCGCTTCATTCGAATCAAAGGTCTCGTAGTTTACTTTATACCCATATTCTTTTTCGAATTTTGTGATCAGACTGGGATCAATGTAGTCTCCCCAATTGTAAATCGTCAGGATCTTTGCACCACTCATCCCGCTCGTTTTTTCCAGCTGGCGTACGCCAAGAAGCAAAACCACAATGATCACGAGGATGCCAAGAAGCAGAGATTGTAATTTTTTCATCGCAGTCGTGCCACCCCCTCGCGTATTCTTTTGTTTTTCTTCAGCCGTTTTGGTCGATTTTCTTTACTAATGAAATAATACCCGATCACTAGGACCATCGAGAACAAGAAGACCAACGCACTCAATGCATTGATTTCTAAGCTGATCCCTTGCCTTGCTCGAGAATAGATCTCGACAGACAATGTCGTAAAGCCGTTTCCTGTCACGAAGAACGTCACGGCGAAATCATCTAGCGAATACGTGAATGCCATGAAATAACCGGCAATGATCCCTGGAGACAGGTACGGCAAAATGATGTTTTTGACTACTTGGAGATTATTGGCCCCTAGATCTCTTGCTGCATCCACCATCGAGTCATTCATCTCCTGCAATTTCGGCAGCACCATCAGTACGACAATAGGGATACTGAATGCGATATGAGAAAGCAGAACACTCTGGAATCCTAAACCAAAACCTAAAAAGGTAAAGAAAATCAAAAAACTGGCACCGATGATCACATCTGGCGAAACGAGTAAAATGTTGTTCATGCTTAATAAAGCCGTACGTGCCTGCCGCTTTTTCGTATAATAGATCCCCATAGCGCCGAATGTTCCGATGACTGTTGCGATCAAGGCTGACAAAAACGCCAGCATGAAAGTGTTCAGCACGATAATGATCAGTCGCGTATCTTCAAAAACTGCCTGATAATTTTCCCATGTGAATCCTGTGAAGCTGTTCATCGTCCCACCGGCATTGAAGGAGTAAAAGATCAAGTAGAAGATCGGTAAGTATAGCAGTAAAAACACAATGGTTAGATAAAGATAAGACCATTTGAATTTTTTCATCAAGAACGTCCTCCTTTTTTCTTTTCACCTGTCAACAGCATGACGATGAACATCGCAATGATCAAGATCACACCGATCGTCGAACCCATTCCCCAGTTTTGAGTCACGAGAAAATGCTGTTCGATCGCTGTTCCCAAAGTGATGACCCGATTCCCTCCGATCAGACGTGTCAGCATGAATAGAGAAAGAGACGGAATAAACACAGCCTGTACACCACTTTTCACGCCATTCAAAGACAATGGAAAGATCACTCGTCGGAAGGTCTCGAAATTATTGGCGCCCAAATCACGACTCGCACTGATCAGTGAAGGATTCATTTCTTCTAGCGCATTGAAAATAGGCATGATCATAAATGGGATCTCGATATAGGCTGCAACAAACAAGAAACTGAAATCAGTGAATAAGAGCTGTTTCGGCCCAATGCCGAGAAACTCGAAAAAGTGATTGACGCTGCCATGGATACTGAATATCCCGATGAATGCGTACGCTTTTAGCAAAAGATTCACCCAAGTAGGCAAGATGATCAGCATCAGCCAAAGCTGTTTATGCTTCAATTTCGTCAGAAAATACGCAGTCGGATAACTGATGACCAATGTG
Organism: Enterococcus sp. ZJ1622; assembly: GCF_011038845.1. Classification (GTDB taxonomy): domain Bacteria; phylum Bacillota; class Bacilli; order Lactobacillales; family Enterococcaceae; genus Enterococcus_B. The sequence continues at coordinate 46,079 of NZ_JAAKDW010000002.1, read as the reverse complement.
AACAAAGTGATCAAAAGTGCGTACCAGACAGAATTCAAGGTCATCGAAAGATACGTCCCTGATGTGAAATAATCTGCGTAATTCGACCATGTGAACCGTCCGTTCATATCAAAAAATGACTGATAAACGATCATCAGTACTGGCGCGATAACAAATAGACCCAGCCACAAGATATAAGGGACTGAATAGATTCTGCGCATGGTTCTCATTCTTGTCCCCTCCTATTCTTCATAACTGTCCAGACGTGCATCGAATTCTTCTTCTGTTTCATTGAAACGCATCACATGGATATCTTCCGGTTCAAAAGCCAAGCCGACTTTACTGCCTTCTTTTGCTTTTTTCGTCGAATGGACCATCCATTCATTCTGCTGTTCATCGTAGCAGATGATCTCATAGTGGACGCCTCGGAACAGCTGAGTATCGACTGTCACGACTAATTTTCCTTTGTCTGGTGTCGTGATCGTCAAGTCTTCTGGACGCAGCACGACTTCTACCGGTTCATTCGGTCTCATCCCGCCATCGACACATTCGAATCGTTTTCCGACGAATTCTACCAGATTGTCTTCGATCATCACTCCGTTTACGATATTGCTTTCTCCAACGAAATCTGCTACGAAATGGCTGATCGGTTCATCGTAGATATCTACTGGCGTACCGCTTTGGACGATTTTCCCTTTATTCATGACGAAGATCTCATCGCTCATCGCAAGAGCTTCTTCTTGATCATGGGTCACAAAAATGAAAGTGATCCCTAAGCGCTGCTGCAAATCTCTCAGCTCATACTGCATATCTGTACGTAATTTCAGGTCCAGTGCAGACAACGGTTCATCTAGCAGCAAGACTTTCGGCTCATTCACGATCGCACGGGCAATCGCTACACGTTGTCTCTGACCGCCAGACATCTCGCTGATTTCTCGTTTTTCGTAACCTGGAAGCTGGACCATTCTCAAAGCATCTTTTACTTTCTTCTCGATATCCGCTTTAGACATTTTTTTGATTTTCAAGCCGAAAGCGACATTGTCGAACACGTTCATGTGAGGAAAAAGTGCGTAATCTTGGAAAACAGTATTGACTTGCCGTTTATTCGCGGGCAGATCATTCAACCGTTTCCCTTCAAAATAGATATCTCCTTCTGTTGCCTCAGTGAAACCTGCGATGATTCGTAAAATCGTGGTTTTCCCACAGCCGGATGGTCCTAATAATGTATAGAATTTTCCTTGCTCGATCTCAAAACTGACATTTTTTAAAATTGTTTCATCATCATAGCGTTTCACTACCTGATCAAACGAAATAATTGGTTTCCCCACTTTTTTGCCTCCTTTATTACAAGTACGATTCTGTTGCGACAATCAATGCTTTGGTTCTCTTTGTCAGATGATTCCTCAGCTGATGCTGTTTGGTCGCCTGATAATAGATCGACTGACCTGCTTTCGCCACATAAACCGTCTCTCCTAAGCTTAACTCTAATTCCCCTTCTAGCACAAAAATAAACGTTTCAGATAACGATGGCTCGAAGGTCTTATATTCGCCCGCTTTGTCGAATGTCAACAAAACTGGTTCCATTTCTTTTTCATTTGAATCTGCGACCAGCCATTCCAATTCATAGCCATTTTCCTCATCAGAATAAATCGTATGATCTTCTTTTGAATAAACAACTTGTAGATTCGCTGTCTCCTGATGGAAAAATTCTTCTGGGGTCACACCGAGAACTTCTAAGATCGAAAAAAAAGTCTCCATCGACGGAGAACTCAAATCCCGTTCAAGCTGTGAAATATACCCTTTTGACAAATCTGTCCGTTCGCCCAGCTCTTCTTGTGTCAAGTTCTTTTGGATACGCAGATTCCTTAGCTTTTCACCAATCTCCATCGTTTCCTCCTCGCAAAAGTTTTCTGTTAGTAAACACGAAGTTTACTGCCACTCGTATTAGTATACGAATTTTGACAGAAAAGGCAACCCATATTTTACATTTTTTGTGCTCCTATCGATGATCAGCTGTTTTTAATTCGTTCAAACGTCTCTAAACACAGCAAAAATCAACCGTTTCTTCTGCTCTAGCCTCCTAGAGCTCCCATGTACTTTCTGCTTTTTGCTTTTAAGCATTTTTTACATATTTCACGAGAAAGAACTGCCGTAAACTCACGTGTTTTGTGGTATGATAGAAGAAAATTTTGAAAGGAGCACTATTCATGCGTACATTTAAAAAGTTCCAAGTAGCAAAGGAACCTGATTTTCAGCTAAAAATCGTCCAACAAGAATTTTCTGAATTGGCAGATAACGAAGTACTGGTGAAAGTCGCCTATTCTGATGTCAATTACAAAGATGCACTGGCCAGCACTGAGTCTGGGAATGTGATCCGAAACTACCCTATGACACCAGGAATCGATCTTTCAGGAACTGTTGTCAAAAGCCGAGACCCTCGTTTCAAGTCTGGAGATCTTGTTCTTGTGACGGGTTATGGTTTAGGTGTCACACATCCAGGCGGGTATAGCGAATATCAGATCGTTCCAAGTGACTGGCTCATCTTGCTTCCAGAGAATCTATCCACGCGCCAAGCAATGATCTTGGGCACTGCCGGATTTACTGCGGCGCTCGCTGTGAACGCTTTATTGAAACAAGGAATGTCTACTGATGCCCATATTGTTGTAACCGGTGCATCTGGTGGTGTCGGAAGTACAGCGATCGCTTTGCTTCGTAAACTTGGTTTCACTTCCATCACTGCACTTTCTCGTAAACAAGAGGCGAACGACTGGCTCAAACAGCTTGGAGCGTCTAAAGTCCTTCATCCAGCTGATTTTTTACCTGAAAAACCAAAACCTCTCGGGAAACAGCAGATCGATTACATAATCGACACAGTCGGCGGGAATCAGTTGAGTCAGTTACTGCCACTTCTTTCATATGATGGTGCTGGTGCGTTATGTGGCAATGCTGGCGGGATCGAATTGCATACGACTGTTCTGCCGTTTATCTTGCGCAATGTCCAGCTGATTGGGATCGATTCAGTCAATGTGGCTCATGAAAATAGGGTAACTGTTTGGCAGCAGTTAGCAGATCTTGCCATTGCAGATGATCTCCATGTCCAAGAAATCACCTTGGAGCAGCTTCCAGCTACGATCGATCAGCTTCTTTCAGGGACACATCAGGGCCGAACATTAGTACATGTAGGTGGACAAGAATGAGAATACTGATTACTGCAGGTGGTACAAGTGAAAAAATCGATCAGGTCCGCTCGATCACGAATCATTCTACGGGAAGACTAGGACAAACGCTAGCTGAACACCTTGCCAATAAACCTGAGAATACGATCGATTATGTCACGACGACCCATGCCATCCATCCGAACGCGAAAGAAAACATCCATATCCATCTGATCGAATCGACACAGGAACTCTTCTCAACACTGGAATCGCTCTTGAAGCAGCAAACTTATGATGCGATCATCCATAGTATGGCGGTGAGCGATTTTACTCCTGCATTCAGTCTCTCTGAGGAACAGTTTGTCGATCGTTTCCCTTTAGAGAAGACACCTGATGCTTTCTCTGAATGGGTGACTGAAAATGAAACACTATCTGATGCTCAGTCAAAAATTTCTTCTGACACAGACCACTTAGTCCTTGTTCTGAAGAAAACACCAAAAATCATCCAGTTTCTGCGTAAGTGGCAGCCTGATGCCAAGATCGTCGGTTTTAAATTATTAGTAGATGTCCCAAAAGAACAGCTTTTGGCAGTAGCAGAAAAAAGTTTGAGGACGAATCAAACAGATTTTATCTTTGCCAATGACTTGACGGAGATCCACGGCGTTCATCACCACGGCTACTTGCTCTTTGCCGATGGGACCATCAAGGAAGCTCAGACAAAAAAAGAAATCGCTGAATTGATCGCAAAGAATCTCTCATAAAGGAGTGGATACCATGAAAAAAATCTTACTAGGTGTTTCCGGCAGTATCTCTGCTTATAAAAGTGCTGATCTCACCAATCAACTAGTCAAACTCGGATATCAAGTAGATGTCATCATGACGAACAGCAGCACGAAATTCATTACACCACTGACCTTGCAGTCCTTGTCGAAACGTCCTGTCCATACGGATGTGATGCAAGAATCCGACCCAAGAATCATCAATCACATCGAATTAGCAAAACAGGCAGACCTGTTCCTCGTCGCACCAGCTACTGCAAACATCATCGGAAAGTTGGCAAATGGCCTAGCTGACGATCTGCTTACTACTGTCGCTATGGCTTTGCCTTTTGAGACACCTAAGCTGATCGCTCCTGCGATGAATACGAATATGTATAGTCACCCGATCCACCAGCGGAACCTGGAAACATTAAAATCAATCGGTTATCACGAAATCGAACCAAGAGAATCGCTTTTAGCTTGTGGCGATTTCGGCAAAGGCGCCTTGGCGGATATCCAAACGATCATCGAACAAACTCATTTGATACTGAATCAGCGCAATGCGTAATTAAAGGAGTTATTATGAAAAATACTAGAACTTTCACACTGACCGCTATGTTTTTAGCTATTTTGATTTTATTAGCCGTTACACCTCTTGGCTTCATCCCAATCGGCCCGATCAATGCAACGACCATGCATATCCCAGTCATTATCGCATCGATCATCTTGGGTCCTAGATTAGGTGCTTTTCTTGGAGGGACATTCGGGCTGATCAGTATGATCCGAAGTACTGTTGTACAAACGCCGCTATCTTTTGTCTTTTCTCCATTCATCCCTGTCATCGGAACGGATCATGGCAGCTGGAAAGCTTTGCTGATCGCTTTTATCCCGCGTATTCTGATTGGCGTGGTTCCTTACTTTGTCTATCGTGGACTTAAAAAAGCAATGAAAAATAAAGCAAATTACATTTCCTTATTTGCCGCTGGACTTGCTGGTTCACTGACGAACACCGTCTTAGTCATGAATATGATCTATTTCTTGTTCCAGCAAGATTATGCACAAGTGATCGGTGCAAATATACACGCAGTATATTCAGCGATTCTTGCAGTGATCTTTACAAGCGGTGTTCCGGAAGCGATTGTCGCAGGGTTAGCTACTGCAGCAGTCTGCACGGTATTATTAAAAATGAGAACGAGATGAAAACAGCTCTTGGGACGTTCGATGATGTTCCAAGAGCTTTTATTCCGTTATCATAAGGGTTTGCTTCTGCTTTTTTCGTATTTTGGTGTTACTATGGATTTTGAAAAAAGATTACACTGAAAGGATGATTCAGATGAATATTTTTGTTGTAGGGGCAAATGGTCAGATTGGCCGCCACTTAATCAAAGATCTAGCATCAACGAAACACCAAATAACTGCAGGAGTGAGAAATGTAGCGACACAATCGATCGTAAAAGAGGAAAATGTATCCTATGTCCCTTTCAATCTTACTTGGACACCAGAAGAAATGGCTGAAGCCTTCAAAGGTAGCGATGCAGTCATTTTCACTGCCGGTTCTCAAGGCAAAAATCTTTTGCAAGTAGATTTGGATGGTGCAATCAAAACGATCATTGCAGCGAACATCGTCAATATCTCTCGTTACGTGATGGTCAGTGCGGTATTTGCAGAAGATCGTACAAAATGGCCTGAATCAATGACAGATTATTATATCACGAAACATTACGCCGACGAATGGCTGAAACGTACCGACTTGGATTACGTGATCCTTCAACCTGTCACCTTGACAAATGATGAAAAAATCACACCGATCCAATTGACGAAACCAGGCGAACCTGCGTCTAAAACCATTACTCGACAGACTGTCGCAGCTGTACTTGCTAAGTTAGTCGATACACCTGAAATCTCACGTACGACACTTGTCCTTTCAGAAGGCAGTGAAGAGATCGCTGAAGCTCTCACTCCTAAGGTAAAGGGGGAATAATCATGCGAGCTATTTCAATCAAACATCCTGGTTCTGCTGAGGTTCTGGAAGAAATCGAAGCGCCTATCCCTGAACCGAAACAAGACGAATTACTCATCAAAGTCCATACAGCAGCTGTCAACCGGACAGATATCATGCGAAGAGAATCTCCTTCCTTGAAACCGCCCTACCCTATCTTGGGTGTGGAAGTCGCTGGAGAAGTCATCGAAAACCCAAGCAATGATCCTCGGTTTTCTCCGGGTACACGCGTATATGGCTTGGTCAATTTGGGCGGATACGCAGAATATGCAGTCATGCCCGCAGATCGAGCGATCTTATTACCTGATTCCTTAGACTACGTTTCTGCAGCTGGGATATCTGAAGTATTCTTGACTGCATACCAAACGCTTTACTGGCTTGGGGATCTACAAAAAGAAGAAACCGTACTGATCCATGCTGGTGCAAGTGGTGTCGGCACTGCCGCTATCCAATTAGCGAAGCAGCTTTCTGATGCTAGGATCATCGTCACAGCTGGTTCAGAAGAAAAATTAGCTTTTTGTAAAGAGCTTGGAGCTGATGAACTGATCAATTACAAGACGCAAGTTTTCTCAGAAGAAGTCCGAAAACTAACGAATGGTCAAGGCGTGAATGTCATTTTAGATTTCATCGGTGCTTCTTACTGGGAAAAAAACCTTGCTTCTATCGCTGTAGACGGACGTTGGGTATTGATCGGTATGCTTGGTGGCACGATCGTTTCGAAAATGGATCTCGGCGCATTGATCAATAAACGTATCCAGCTGACTGGTACCTTGCTCACGCCAAGAAGTGATGCCTACAAAGCAAAATTGACGCAGGAATTCATGGCGATCGTCGGTCCTTATCTCGAAAACGGACAGGTGCGCCCCATCATCGACCGCACGTTTTCTTTCGAGGAAGCCCGACAAGCACATGAGTATATGGAAGCAAACAAGAATATCGGCAAGATTATCTTGACCATGGATTAATCTCTCTCCTATTCTTAAGCATCTATGTAAATGAGCAATTTTGTTTGCTATTTTATAAAAAAACTGCCAATGGGCTCCAATCAAGTCCCTTGGCAGTTTCTTTTTGTTGCTGAATAGTTGAAAAGACCCATCAGACAGTACTTTATCGTTTATACAAAGCGGATATCTTTGTAAAAGCTCCACTTGCTAGTATAATTAACGATATACATGAAGGAGTTATTTTATGAATCATTTGAAAACATTTTTTACGAATAGCACGAAAACGGCTGGAAGGATCACAAATGGGATCTATATCCTCTTGCGGATCATTGTAGTGGTCATGCTGGCAGATCAGCTGTGGAACCAGCATTGGGGGAATACGCTGCTTTTATTGTTAACTCTGGTCTTATTCGAGATTCCTTATTTTTTAGAAAAAATATTGAAGATACAGATCCCGAACATGTTGGAGATTATTTTGCTCTCTTTCATTTTCAGTTCGACGGTTTTAGGGGAGCTAAGTGACTTTTACGGTTATTTTTCGATATGGGATACCGTGCTTCATGGATTAAGCGGTTTTTTAGCAGGCGGGGTGGGATTTTCTCTCGTGTATCTCTTAAACAAAAATACGCGCACCATGAATCTGACACCATTATTGCTTGCTCTGGTTTCGTTTTGTTTCTCCATGACAGTCGGCGTGATGTGGGAATTTGTTGAATTTTCTGCTGACCGTTTTTTACAATTTGATATGCAAAAAGACAGTATCGTACAACAGATCAACAGCGTCAAGCTCAGCGAAGACGGAAATACCGTATATTCGGTTGAAGATATCACTCGTACAGTGATCGAAAGCCAGACGGAAAACGGGAAAACAAAGAAAACGGTGATCGAAAACGGCTATTTGGATATCGGGGTCATCGATACGATGAAAGACTTGTTTGTCAATTTTATCGGAGCGGTCGTTTTTAGTATATTCGGTTATCTTTACAGTCTGAATGATTACAAGAAATTCACTTTTATCCGAAACTTCATTCCAAGAAAAGCAAAATAAGGATAACATCCGGAAAATGATAGAGATATATCGGATGTTATCCTTTTGATCCAGTTTTTATGTTTGGCTACGCTTGGTTCCCTCGGCTTTTGATCGTGGTCAAAATATGCATCGCCTTTTCATACTCCGGATTTGAGCTGCCGTCAAAGTTTTTGTCGATACTCGTAAACCCAAGTTTCTCGTACAAAGAGATCGCTGGATGGCTCCAAGTCTGTGTGTGAAGATAGATTGGGCCAGCATGTGCTATTTGCTGGAAATTGCGTATGGTTGCTGCCGTCAATGCTTTGGCTAATCCTTTTCCTTGATAGTCAGGCATGACTGCAAGCCAGTGGAATACCGGAAAGCTTCCGTCTTTTCGCTTTTTTTGCCAAGCTGTACAAGTTGCGATCCGATCCCCCTTTTCGGTGACGACAAAAAGCATTCGTTTTTTGAGTTCTTCCGGATAAGGAGCAAAATTTTGTTGGAAATAAGCAAGTGCTTTTTTTTCGTCTTCAAATTCTCCTACAGCTGTTTCGATGGCTGCCCAATCAGCTTCTGCCCCTGAGTCATAATACTCGAAATGAAATCCATCGGCTAAAGGGATCGGCGGAACAGGAGCTTCAAGTGGTCGAGTCATCCACAATTCAGCATAAGGTACAGTTTTATCTAGCATCAACAAGCGCCTCGCTTTCTTTTGGCTTTCTTCTTCTATTATGCCAGACTTCGTTTTTTTCAGCTACTCCTAGACCAAGCTGCTTTCATAGCCATTCATCCCGATCAAATTCGCTTCTGTCTGAATAAAGAAACGTACCGGCAATTCCTCGCATAAAGCTTCCAAGTTCTGATACTGCTGGTGTTCCGCCTCCTGGTGCCGGTGAACCAGGCACAGGTTGCGTGACTTGCTGGTGTTCTGATAAAGAAGAGGCCTGCTCGTTTTTCCTTTTCCTCTTTTGTTTCTGATCGTCTTCTCTTTTTTTCGTTTCAGGTTGTTCTTCTGTAGGGCTCTCTTTGGCTCTATCTACTATGGTGACCGTTGTCGAAGGGGTTCGTTCTTCGCTTTTTTCATTAGACACATTCGAGCTAGTTTGTGACGCTTGTTTTTGTTCGGTCACATTTTCTGGTATCGGGCGCTTTTTTATTTCATGATTATCCATTGATTTAGAATGTTCGATCGCCTTTTCTGTCGGAAGCACATGGATGGTCGAACTTGCTGTTATGTCATGCAAGGAAGACGTATCATGGAACTGGTACGTCAGCTTGATGTCGCCTATCTTATCTACCAAATAACGGTCTTTGATCGTTTGACTGCCAGAGTTGACTGACACAGATGGCGGTTCCACCGATTGGCCAATTGAATCTTTTGCCTTTAGAATCAGCTGTTCTTTATTGACTGAATCCTTCATATGAACAGTGAGATCGCGCGTTTTCAGCATACTTTCATCTGGCAGGTAGACATAATCGAGAACGATTTTCTGCCTAGTATTTGTGGATAATCCCTGTGACTTGATGGATTGGACAACGTCTGCCCAATAACTTTGTCTGCTGATTTTTTGCTGCGTCATGTAGGTAGCGATCGAACGCGAAACGCCATCTTCTTCATATGTCGATAATTCTACAGATGGCTGCTTGCCTAAAATCTCAACTGGTAGTGGGATATCCGGCAATTGATCAGAACTACTTTCTCGAAGGATCTCATCTGCTAGAGTCTGATGTGTCCGCCCATCAATAAAACGAGTCACGATCGTCCGTACAGGTGCTGGTGTAGGCACTTCTGTTACTGTCACAGTTGCTGTTGCAGTTACTTGCTTAGCTGTTGTTGGATCAGTATAGGTCAAAGTGACTGGATAACTACCTGGTCTTTTTGTATCGATTGCGCCTGTTATCTGCACCTCATCGATATTTCCTGATGTACCATCACTTTTCGTCACTTTTTCAACCAGATCATGGATCGTCCATGTCTCCCCAACTGACAAATGGGGATTTTTCCCTACTAGACTGGTTTTATCTGAAGACACATGTACCGTTGCAGTGGTCGTCATCTGCTTCAAATACATCTGGTCATAGTAGATCAAGCCAATCTTATATGTTCCTTCTTTAGAAGTATCGATCACAGTATTTTCTGCCAGCGCAACTTTTGTACGATCTCCGTCTGTCCCGTCGACATTTTTCAATTGTCTGACGAGTGTAGGAATCTCGATCTTTGCGCCAACTGCTACATTGAGTGTATTCCCTTCGAATTGCGACTGATCCGGTTCGTAGACATAGGAGATCCTTGCTTTATCTTTTCGTCTGTTGTCTTCTAAGCCAGCATTGATAAAGCCGATGACCTGGTTCAATGGGTCCCCTTTTTTAGGATCCACTAGATGGAGAAAAACAGATAGCTTCAGGTCTATCCCGTCACTCGTTGTCCAAATCGTCTGATCTGGTACGATCCAGTAATGATCGATTTCAGGCGGGTATTGGATTTGATTATACGTGATCTGATCAGGAAGCAGTGATTGTCCATTCAAATCGCGGTAAGAATTAGTCACTTCGATTGCTTCGTCTTCTGTATATGTATGTTTTTCAGATGTAGCGCTTGATACAGCCTTTGTTTGAGCGGCTGAAACTGGGGTAGACATATACACGTTTAGTGAAAGCCCGATCAATACGGTTCCCATGAACGTCTTTGAATAAAGAGAGGATGGAACAATTTTACTACTCAAAGGAAAAAACAATTTATTATCCTTTCTTTTTTTACTCGTTCGTTTCAAATTCATTCTACTGGTTGGTCTCCTTCCCCTTTTTAAACGATCAGAAGTTCACTACACTTTTGTTTTTTACTTTAATCACAGTATTCCCAAAATACTCCCAATCATCTGGCGTAGGAGGATTTTTCCAAATAATTTGTTCCTTGCTGAATTTTTCGAGCAAACAGTCAGATAAATAGATATCTGTTCTTGAAGTAATCCGATTTTCTACGATGATATTGTAATTTTTGAATCCATTTACCTGCGAAACGATATAATCTGTGTAGGTGCTTCCTTGTGAAAAATCAATGCAGACATATATCGGTGTCTCAAAATACGACACAGGACAGATATTTATCAATAAAAAAAGATAATCATAAAACAAACGGACAGTAAATGATTCGTCTTTCGTTTCAAAATACTGTCCATTATCTTGTATCACATTTCTCACAGCTGTACTGAAGGAAGGATAGGTCTCAAAGAAAAACTGCATTTGTTTTTTCGAGGTAAAACTAGCCATCCTGAAATCAAATATCCAATGCTTGCGGTTGATGCGCATGATTCCCGCACGTAAAGCTTCATGCACTTGAAGCTGCTGTGTCTCAGTGACTTCATTCGCAAAAGTCAGGTGGTCGAATAGCTCTGCCGCCATTTTTTGACTGACTTTATGGATATAATGGAAATTGCTTTCGGCTAATGTGAAATTACAGCTTTCTTCAAATTCCACTTCTGACATCAAAAACATCATGATATAAGAGATCTCATCGGTAATTTGATCTTGGGATAAGTGTTTGAATGCGATGTGTGACAAGTCTTTAACGATCTTTTTCCCTTCGGCGCTATTAAAGTATGCTTCAGTAAAAAAACGCTTAGAAATAAACTGCTTATTATATGCACGCAATAAAGTGATCGTCGTCAGCACATTCAATTTTATACGTTTTGTTGCCGACAATTTTAAATTGAACAGATATTCAAAGTATTGGATAATATTTCTTGCTTCATTCATAACGCTTTCTTTGAACGGGAGCTTGAACCCGTTATATACCCCAAAGTAAACCCCAAACAACATGTTCCTCACGTTCGTTTCGTCCCCGACTATCACGTTTTTTCTTAATTTGATTTCTTGTCGTGCAAGAAATGAAACCAGCTCTTTTCGTTTCACGTAAGCTCTGGATATACTCAAAAAATGATTTTCCGCAAATTTTTCGATCGAAATACCTGAATTGATGATTTCTGTCAGCAGTTGAGCGATTTTAGAGCGATCAAAATAAGCTCGTCTCAAGTTTTTTATATCTGTCAGATTCAAGTTTTTTACTTCGATTTCCCCTTCATCAGAAATAAAAATTTCAGGTTTAGTAACCAAAAATGAAAAATCTTTGTTCAAGTCATTCATGTAATTTCTTGTTTTGAATTTCGATAAGCCTATCGCTTCATATAATTTAGGTAATACCAGATAATTCTTTTTTTCAAATTCAAGATACCTAGCTATTAAAAGTTTCTCTCTGTCTTCTTCCTCTAAAAGGTAGTCCACCTTCATCTTCTACACCCCGACCAAAGTACCGAATATTGTTCATTTCAAGATAGTTTTTGTGTATACTCCTACCTAGTAAAATTTTATGATGAATTTTGCTTCATTCAGTACGAGATTTTCTCGTTTTTTATCTATTTTTTTTGAATAGCGAAAAAATAAGAAAATTAACCTCATTTTAGAGGCTCATTTTCTTTTGTCCTTTTCATCAAACTGTTCAGCAGACTTTCTCTTGGATAGTAGGAGGGACCTCCTCAATAAAGGATTTCTAGAGGCTTTCGATTATGAACTGAACTTTCTCTTTTATAGAGACAATGCAGTTAAAACTGGCTGTTGGATATTGGCTTCATCCTAGGCGCGATAGGATAATTTGGATGACTTTTTAATGGTTGATTATATGTACTTCCTTTATATACGCTGTGATGACCGCTTATATAAAGGAAAAATGATCTGCTGGATCGTTTATTTTTCCTTAAAAACAGGAAACTATTGTACGTGATTTGCTACCTCGGCAGCTTCTCCGATGATACGGACTTCTGTTTCTAGTGTGACATCGAATTTTTCTTTGATCACTTCTTGGATATGAGTGATCAATTCGATGTAATCTGTCGCTGTTGCATGGTCGATATTGACAATAAAGCCTGCATGCTTTTCAGAGATTTGAGCTCCGCCCCACTTCAACCCTTGCAGTCCTGCCTGTTGGATCAGCTGACCGGTATAATGGCCTACTGGTCGTTTGAACACACTCCCACAAGATGGATACTCGAGCGGCTGTTTGGACTGACGCAATTCAGTCAGTTCGTCCATCCGTTCTTTGATTGCCTCATGATCCCCTGCAGTCAATTGGAAACGCGCTTCAAGAACAACCGCGTGTAATTCCTGGACTTTGCTGTGACGATAAGAAAAATCCATTTCCTGATTCGTCAGTGTTTTGATCGTTCCATCTTCCAGCAGAATATCCACTTCAGCAAACACATCTTTGATTTCTCCACCATACGCGCCTGCATTCATGTAGACTGCTCCACCGATACTTCCAGGGATTCCGCAAGCAAACTCGAAGCCCGTGAGTGATTCATCCAATGCTGCATAGGTCGTATCGATCAATTTTGCTCCTGCTTCTGCAGCGACCATCGTACCTTCTACACGGATCTTCTTCATTTCGGTCAACATGATCACGACACCGCGAATCCCGCCATCTTGGACGATTAAATTACTGGCATTTCCCAAAACCATCCAGTCGATCTCATGGTGTCGGCAATAATCAACGATTTGCTTCACTTCTTCTTTTTTCTTTGGGAAAGCAAGCACGTCCGCCGGTCCGCCGGTTTTCGTAAATGTATAATTCATCAATGGTTCATCTAAAAGCAGCGTGATTTCTGGTAAATTTTTAACTACATCTTCTTTATTCACTGGGAATTTTCCTTTCTATTCAAACGTCCCCATTATTCTATCACGCTTAAAACAATCTTGCTAGTCCTGCTCAAAGCTGGTGACGATGATGTATGTTGAGGATTTCTTCACAAAGTGCATGGCTCTGTTCGATTCTTTCCTGTTTCAATGGCAGCAGTTCTGGTCTTTCTTTTTGGATCTGCTCCAAAAATTCAGTGACCATCGGCTCAAACCCGCGTTTCTCCAAGGTATCCGTCCAGTCTCCGAATGTTTGGATTCTTTCTCCATCCTTATCCTGGATGCTGAGTCGTGTCAAATCACTGACCTCATAGGTTCCTTGTCTGCTTGTGATCTGATACCGTTCTGTATTCGCTCCGCTTGCCAAATCCATGGTCAAGATCGCTGTTTGATGGACGGTTTCTAATTGTAATGTGACATATTCCAGCCATTCACCTGTCTCTCGTATATGATGTGTGGCTTTTTCGATCGGTTCATCCAATAAATAAACAGCTGTATCGACCAAATGCAGGAACAGATCATAAATGACAAATGCTGTATTTTCTTTGGCTGCTACACGATTTTTCTGTAGTTGGATCACTCGCTTCTCAGGGATTGCTTTTAGTTTTTCTACCATGGGCGCGAATCTTCGGTTGAACCCGACCATCAGTAATACGTTATGTCGGTCTGCTAATTCTTGCAGTTGTCTTACTTCTTCCAATTGGACGCTCAATGGTTTATCGATGTATACATGGATGTTGTTTTCCAGACATTTTTTTGCTAATTCAAAATGGACCTTTGTAGCTGCATGGATCATACACGCTTCGATTTCCTGTTCGATCAGCTCATCGATCGTCCCATATAGATTTTGAAATCCGTACGTCTTTTGGAGCCTTTTTTTTGTTTCCTCGTTTCGTGTCGCAAAATAAAAATCAAACGTTCCTTGCTTCTTTGCATATGTCGGCAAATAAGCTTTCTCCGCGATATTGCCAACACCTACCACACCAATTCTCATGCTCTTCCCTCCAACAAATTTAGTTACTCTCATCTTACACCATTTTTCAATAAAATGAGGTACAATATAATCGCAAGAGTAAGAGAAAAATCGAAAAGGAGCGTGTTTTTATTGAAATTTATCTCCTGGAACGTCAACGGACTCCGCGCGATCGTCAATAAAAATTTTTTAGAAGTCTTCCATGAGCTGGATGCTGACTTCTTCTGTCTGCAAGAAACCAAGCTTCAAGAGGGTCAAATCGAATTAGATTTGCCTGGTTATTATCAGTATTGGAATTATGCAGTGAAAAAAGGATATTCCGGCACGGCGATCTTCGCAAAAACCCCTGCATTGAATGTCTCGTATGGTATGGGGATCGAAGAACATGATCAGGAAGGTCGTCTGATCACGTTGGAATACCCTGAATTTTTCCTAGTAACTTGTTATACGCCAAATTCTCAAAGCGAGTTGAAACGATTGGATTATCGACTGCAATGGGAAACAGCTTTTTATCATTATCTGGAAGCATTGAAAACGAAAAAACCTGTGATCGTCTGCGGTGATTTGAATGTCGCCCACCAGAACATCGATCTGAAAAACTGGAAAACCAATCAAAAAAATGCTGGTTTTACAATGGAAGAACGCGAAGCACTAACGAGACTTCTCGACAGCGGTTTTATCGATACTTTTCGTTATTTTTATCCTACACAGGAAGGAATTTATTCTTGGTGGAATTACCGCTTCAATTCAAGAAAAAACAACGCGGGCTGGCGAATCGATTATTTCTTAGCCAGTGAAGAGCTAGCGCCGAAACTTGCGGATGCAAAGATCCATACGAGCATTATGGGAAGTGACCATTGTCCAGTGGAATTGGAATTGAAATAAAGAGGTTGTGAGCCTGCCGTTTCACTCTGAGGCACAAGGAACAATTTCAAAAAACAGCTTCTCATGTTTGATGAACATTGTGACTTGTGCCCGAGGAGTTGGCAGGAGAACACCGTGTATGAGGTTGTGACAACTGCGTTCTGCTTTAAGGAATAAGGACACTGAACAGAAAATAGCTCCTCATATTTTCTTGTTCAGTGAACTTATTGCCGAGAAGCGGCAGATGGAACACCGTTTAGTGGAGAGGTCGTGAACCTGCCGTTCAACTCTGAGGCACAAGGAACAATTTCAAAAAACAGCTTCTCATGTTTGATGAACATTGTGACTTGTGCCCGAGGAGTTGGCAGGGGAACACCGTTTATAGAGGTTGTAAAAAAGCTGCCCTGCATCAAGTAATAAGAACAGACAAACAAAAATAGCTTTCCATATTTTTCGATTGGTTGGGCTTATTACCGCAGATGCAAGCCTTTGAACACCGTTTATAGAGGTTGTGAAAAAGCTGCCCTGCATCAAGTAATAAGAACAGACAAACAAAAATAGCTTTCCATATTTTTCGATTGGTTGGGCTTATTACCGCAGATGTAAGCTTTTGAACACCGTGAATCAGAGTCCGTAACAGTGCCACTCAGCCTTGAAGGCCAAGTAGGTACGTTGCATCATCGAGTCACTGATGTTCTTCGTGGTTTCACACGAAAAAAACTAAAAAAATCTTACGCTTTGTACAGCCTGTATAATTTTAGGAAAAAATATGTTAAAGTATGTTTCCTAAGGAGGGTTTAGAAACATGAATTTCGTTGCAATGGACTTTGAAACAGCCAACCACCAGCCTTACAGTGCTTGTTCACTGGCACTAGTCATGGTAAAAAACAGCCAGATCGTTGATGAATTTTACACGTTGATCCAGCCAGAAACACCTTTTTTCTGGCGAAACGTCCAAATCCACGGGATCCATCAAGAAGACGTACGCAATGCGCCGAAATTTCCTGATGTTTGGCAAAAGATCCAACCATATTTCCAAAAAAATCGTTTAGTGGTCGCACACAATGCGGCATTTGACACAAAAGTTTTAGCAGGATGCTTGGATTATTACCAACTGCCACAACCTAATTATCTTTCGCTATGTACCGTAAAAAGCAGTCGTCGGTTATTCCCAGAATTTCCTAATCACCGATTGAATACAGTATGCGAGAATCTGAATATACAGCTCGACCACCATCATGATGCTTTAGAAGATAGCAGAGCTTGTGCAGAGATCCTACTGTATCAAGAAAAAAAATTCGGCACTGATCCGCTCAAAAAATTAGTTACACTAAAATAATTGTTCCAGATAATGAAAAGGAATGTGACAAAAATCTTGTCACATTCCTTTTTCCGATAAACGGTGTTCTCCTGCCAACTCCTCGGGCAAAAATCACAATATTCAACAAACATGAGAAGCTGTTTTTTGAAATTGTTCCTTGTGCCTCAGAGTTAAACGGCAGGCTCACAACCTCTGATTCACGGTGTTCAAGAGACAGCCTATCGGCAATAAGGCACGATTTTGTAAAAATATGGGGAGCTATTTTTCAAAATCGCTTCTTATTGCTCAAGGCTGAACGTCTCTTTCACCACCTCTCCACTAAACGGTGTTCAAAAGCTTGCATCTGCGGTAATAAGTCCAGCCAAACGAAAAATATGGAGAACTATTTTTGTTTGGCTGTTCTTATTACTTGATGCAGGACAGCTTTTTCACAACCTCTGATTCAGCCAATCAATCGACTCATTTTATAGACGTCTAAAAATACGCCTTCATCTGTTCGCACTCCTCGAGCCATTCTTGCTTCGATCTCAAAACCAGCTTTTCGATAAAGATGGATCGCTCGTTCATTGCGAACTTGGACATCTAATTCCAATCGGAAAAGAACTCCGCTTTTTTCAGCCCAATAGATCGTTTCTTCTAAGAGCATCGTTCCCAATCCTAGCCCCCAATACTCTTTCAGAATACTGATTCCTACTTCACCGATATGTGAAACACGAAACCGGCTTTCTGCCTTGATGGAAGCAACGCCAATTATTTTTGTCCCTTCAACTGCTACAAGCAATAAATTATTTTCGCTTTCATACAAGTAGCCCAATTCAATCGCCAGATGTTCTGGAGAAAGCAGCAGTCCCTCTTCATCGACTACTAAAAAATCTGTTTCTTTTCCTGCCTGTCGCATCATCGAAAGCAACGCTTGTGAATCATCTGGGATAGCTTCTCTCAATATCACACTTGTTTCTTCACTCATTTTCTTCAGCCCATTTTTTAAGGATACGCTGCTCGAAATCTGCAGCTTGTGGACCAAATGATTGGAATTTCACATAACGTTTTTCCAAATCTGTATCACTTTTTTCCAGAATCAGTTCCAAATAATCCTCAGGCAAAGCTTCCTCCAGCAAGTTTCCCCATTCGATAACGGAAAGACCCTCTCCTTCAAAATATTCATCCAAGCCCAGATCAGCACCGCTAGCTGCTACACGATAGATGTCCATGTGATACAGCGGCAATCTTCCTTGGGTATATTCTCGGATGATCGTATATGTCGGGCTTTTGATCATTTGCCCGATCCCCAATCCTTTGGCGATCCCTTTGGTCAATGTCGTTTTTCCTGCACCTAGATCACCAGTCAACACCAGGTTATCTCCTGCTTCTGCGACTTCTCCAATGCTTTCAGCAAATTTTTCTGTCATTGCTAAACCAGATAATTCAATCATTTTCTTTCTCCTACCTACGCTTTTTTTGCCAGTATATCGTGGAATCGGCTATTTGGAAAGAAAAAAAACACAGCTGGAAATCCCGAAAATCCGGATTTTCAGCTGTGGCTCATTCATTCTAGTCGATCAGGGTCTGTGCAGCTGTGATGATCGAAAGCTTATACACATCTTCTTCGTTTGCCCCGCGAGACAAATCAGAAACTGGTTTGTTCAACCCTTGCAGGATCGGTCCGATGGCTTCGAAGTTACCGAAGCGCTGTGCGATTTTATAGCCGATATTTCCTGATTGCAATTCTGGGAAGACGAACACTGTCGCCTGACCTGCGACTTTAGAATCTGGCGCTTTCAATTGAGCTACTGCTGGCACATAAGAAGCGTCGAATTGCAGTTCTCCGTCAATCATGTATTGAGGAGCTAATTCTTTTGCGATTTTGGTTGCTTCGACTACTTTGTCGACTTCTGCTGCTTTTGCAGAACCTTTTGTCGAGAAGCTCATCAAAGCAACTTTTGGTTCGATATCGAACAATTCAGCAGTTTTTGCTGAATCAACAGCGATTTCCGCTAATTCCTGAGCCGTTGGATTCACATTGATCGCACAGTCAGAGAACACATATTTTTCTTGGTCTCTTCCACGCACCATGATCATCGCCCCACTTGTACGGCTAACGCCCGGTTTGGTTTTGATGATCTGCAGTGCGGGACGTACCGTGTCTCCTGTGGAATGGATAGCTCCTGAGACCATTCCGTCAGCGATTCCCATGTAAGTAAGCATCGTTCCGAAGTAATTCACATCTTTCAGGATCTTTTCTGCCTGTTCTTTGGATGCCTTTCCATTTCGGCGTTGCACGAAAGCTTCGACCATTTCGTCCCATTGTTCATATTTGTTTGGATCGATGATCGTGAATCCAGAGGCTTTGATTCCTCTAGCATGTGCAGCAGTTCGGATCTCTTCTTCACTGCCGATCAAGATCGGATCAACTAGTTCTTCTGCTTTCAATCGAGCAGCTGCTCCTAAAATTCGTGCATCTGTTGCTTCTGGAAAAACGATTTTTATACCACGACGTACAATTTTAAATCTTAAACTATCAAACAATTCCACAAGATGACCTCCAGATATTTTTATATCTATAATCATACACCATTCATCAAAAAAAGAACAGTTTATTTTATCTGTATCAGTCAAAAAAGCAACAAAAAATGAAGTATTTCACATACACCTGAAACTGCACTATAACAGGAAAGCGCTGTTTCACTACACTGTTTCAGGCAGCTGCCAGTCAATAGGTTCCTCCCCTAGGGCAAGTAAAGCATCGTTTGTTTTTGAAAATGGTTTTGAACCGAAAAAACCACGACTTGCGGACAATGGGCTTGGGTGGGGAGACGTGATAATGATATGTCGGCTTTTATCGATCATTTTCATTTTCTGCTGGGCGGGCTTTCCCCACAAGATGAATACGATAGGCTTTTCACGTTCATTCAGCTTCTCGATGATCTTATCAGTCAGTAGCTCCCAGCCTTTTCCTCGATGTGAATAGGCTTGACCTTCTCGCACAGTCAGCACTGTATTCAATAGCAAGACGCCTTGTTTTGCCCAGGAAACAAGATTCCCGTGTTTTACTGGCGGGATCCCCAAGTCGGATTGCAATTCTTTATAGATGTTTTGTAACGACGGGGGAACTTTGACACCTGGCTGTACGGAAAATGACAGGCCATGTGCCTGATTTTCTCCGTGGTAGGGATCTTGACCTAAGATCACTACTTTTACTTTCTCGTACGGTGTCAGCTCTAGCGCTTCATAGATATGGTACATGTCTGGATGGATCTTTTGTGTCGCGTATTCTTTTTTCAAAAATTCTCTTAAATCCAAATAATAGTCTTTGTCAAATTCTGCTCCCAGGATGTCCTGCCAGCTGTTATGAATGATTTCTTTCAAAATAGCACCTCCTACACAATAGGATAACTCACAATTTCTTCGTTCACAAGGAACAATCTACCCCCTCACTCGCTTTGGAATATGGTAAACTAGGAAGAAGAAGAGAAAGGAACGATAATCACTATGATCAAATTAATTGCATCGGATATGGATGGCACTTTATTAGACGCACATATGAGTATTTCACCAGAAAACGCTGAAGCGATCCGGTTCGCAAATGAATCTGGAATTGAATTCATGGTCGCAACTGGCCGGAATTATCAAGAGGCTCGGGCAGCTTTGGACGAGGTCGGGATCGATTGCGCGATGATCACCTTGAATGGCGCGCAAGTCTTCGATAAAAATGGCAATTCTTTGTTCACCGTACCGATCCCCAGTCCGCAAGCAAACACCGTACTCGACATCTTAGATGAGAATGGCATCTATTACGAAGTTTCTACGAACAACGGATTATATTCGGAGAATCAGGCAAAACGGATCGAAAGCTTTGCATCGATGGTCGCTAGTCATTTGCCTCACTTGACGTACAAAATGGCGATCGCGATGGCTTCTGCTAATCTGGAACTTCTCCATATCAATTATGTAGACAGCATTCGAACACTGCTGGAAGACGAGAAACTCGAAGTCTTGAAAATCATCTGTTTCCATACAGAAGGTCCTGCTGTATTAGGTCCAGTCGGTAAAGAGATCAGTACACTCGGGGATCTAGCTGTTACCTCATCTGGACAAAACAATATCGAAGTCAATCATAAGAATGCCCAAAAAGGAATCGCTGTTGCCCACGTCGCTCACGAGCGCGGGATCGACCTGACTGATGTGATGACGATCGGCGACAATTTCAATGATGTCAGCATGCTTCAGATCGCCGGTGTCAGCTTTGCCATGGGAAATGCTGAGATAGAGGTAAAAGACTACGCCAAATACACAACAGACACAAACCTTGAATCTGGAGTAGGCAAAGCGATTTTGCGTGCGATATCTGAAGATCTATAACGTTTTTCTCGAGAAAAGAGGGATAAAGATGCCAGAATTTTTCATACAGGAAAAACAGCTTAGCCGAGCAACTCGGACGATCGTCAAAAACGAAGAAGGAAAATCGTTGTTTCTGATGGTCGGACGCTGGGGAACAAAAGGAGATGCCCTATCTTTATATGCGATGAACGGGGACCTTGTTGCCCATATCAAGCAGATCAGCTTGACATTCGGTAATCGCTTCGAACTTTATAAGGATTTTGAAAAAGTCGGCACGATGCAGAAAATATTCAATTGGCCAGGAGATTTCTATTATATTCGCCGACTCCATTGGACCGTACAGGGAGATATTTACAATCATAAATATCAGATCCATCATTTCAACCAGCAAATCATGAAAATGGATAAAGCGACCCTCTTCTCTGGCGATTATTATGTCTTGGAGATACCGAATGAAGAAGATGCACCGATCTGTATCTGTATCGCGGCAGTCTTGGATTATTGGCTCTATCGGAAAAACAAAAGCAAAGAAAAGCCTTTATCCTATCGGTTTGATGTGAACTAAAAAATGTACTGAAAACGTCTTGCGTTTTCAGTACATTTTTTAATTGATCTCTTTTTGCATATGATCATACAGATGGCCGCTGATCATACGCTGTCCAACGACTTTGAAGCCGTGGCGTTCATATAGTTTTTTTGCTTTAGGGTTTTTTTCGTCTACACTCAGACCGATCACCTTGCGATTCGCTTTTTCAGCCAGTTTAGGCAGTTCCTGCAATAATTCAGACCCGATTCCCTGTCCTCTGAATTTTTCTGCCACACTGATCGAATCCAAGTACCACTCATTAGGGAATGTTTCTTTGTCTATGAACAACCGGATATCGGTATCGATCCCGTGTTGTGCTAAGACTGCAGTCAAAGGTTCATCGATGACTGGTTCTTCTTCATCCGTATAGCCAAACGCGATCCCCGCTACTTTCCCATCGATTTCATTCACAAGACCTCGTGTATAGCTATAGCGATAATCAGGATCAGCGATTGCCTCTTCTAGGATCTCTAAGGTTTTCTTCTCACCATAGGATTGTACGAAAGGCAATTCCATGTCATTTAAAATAACCAGTATCAGTGGTGCGATTTCCGGAGCATCTTCTTTTCTTGCAAAACGAATCATCTTATCTCTCTCCTTTTCTTCATTCTACCATGCAAAAAAGGAAAGCGCAAAATCGTTATTTTAAATAATCTTCTATTTTTTGTGTGACAAAGTAGCCGTGAGAAACGATCCTTGCTGCTTCTGTTCGGCAATACGGGCAGACAACCGGCATTTCCTTATCAGCATGTTCAACGACATTATTGACTTCTTCATACGTGAATTTTTTACCGCAATTAGGACACTTCATTTTTTCCATGATTTCTCGACTTCCTTTCGTCTTTTACCCCTTTAGCTTACTCTTATATTGAAAAAAAGAGAAGCGATATCCCTCCTATATCACGCAGAAATCAATACTTTTTCTGCTTCGTCGTCTACTGCTACTTGGATTTGATAATACAGTTTCCCACCTTTTTTGATCATTTCCCAATTCTCAGCTTTTGCGTCCTTTCGACCACAAACAGTCATGGCTTCTTTCATTGCTGTTTGCGGTTTTTTTGACTTGACTGCTTCCGACACATCGATCATTTCGTTATTTTTATTTTCCTTTTTGGCGTAAGTGCGTGCAACGGTTTTTCCAGTCGTTGGATGGATGGCGATCACTTTGTCCGGACAAAAAAATAAATATTCATAGGCTGCATTAGTTACCTTATCTGTCTCTTTTTCCGCTGCAAACTGGATGCTTTCTACTTCACTTTGATGGAATTCTTGTTCAAAAATAGCTGTTGCTTCCTTTAAAGAGACCCTGTATTCCTGTTCACTGATATCATCAAGTCGAAAGGCAGCATGCAACAGCCCTAAACTTCCGGTAATACCGATCACTGCGACAAGTGCTACGCTGAAAACTAATTTTTTCATCATTTCTTCTCCTGTATCTTTTTTTCTAGCATAACAGGTTAGATTTATTGAAAAAATCGAATGGAATAAACAAAAAGTGACAATTTTGTTACTTTTGCCTGTCTATTCGTGTAATTCTAAAGGAAGACCATCTGGATCAAAGAAAAACGTCATTTTCTTTCCTGTAAAGGTATCTTCTCTGACTGGTTCTGTTTCGATCCCTTTTGCATGGAGTTCGGCGATCGTTTCTTCGATATTTTCTACTTTAAAAGCTAAATGGCGCAACCCGCAAGCTTCTGGATAATTCAGTCGCTTTGGCGCATCTGCGATCCCGAAGATCTCCAATTCCGAATCGCCTAGCTTCAGATCTAATTTATAATCATTTCTTTCTTTTCGATAATTTTCGCGTATCACTTCGAACCCCAATTGATCGACATAAAAATGACGAGATTTCTGATAATCTGAGACAATGATGGCTACATGATGGATCGCTGATAAATTCATAAACTCACTCCACTTTCGATTTGATTTACTTCTATTAAATTGATTGTTTTTTCTTTTCCTATTATTGTAAAGGAATACGCAGAAAAAAGCATTAGACTGTTCTTCATTTTCTGATTGAAAGCAAAACACAAAAAACAGGTAGACCCTCCCGCGTTAATACGTGATGTCCCCTGTTTTTGCTGTTTATGAATGTAAGCTGCTTGAAGTTTCCAGAAAACAAACAGAAAAATATCATAACACAAATTATTT
Source organism: Enterococcus sp. ZJ1622 (assembly GCF_011038845.1). Lineage (GTDB taxonomy): Bacteria > Bacillota > Bacilli > Lactobacillales > Enterococcaceae > Enterococcus_B. The sequence goes on along the minus strand of NZ_JAAKDW010000002.1, from coordinate 22,320 downwards.
ATAATTGAAAGACTAGATTTTTTTTTTGAAAAGCATACAATAGATTGTGTTATCAAATACAGCACACACTACATTTAGTGCCTGAAGGAGTCTTTATACATGAAGTCATATTTTCAGTTTTTAGCTCATCAGCTAAAAGGCTGGCCGCAGCAAAATTATTATCTTTTCTTTTTCAGCCTTGGTTGTCAGGTGATGACCTTAGTCAATAGCCCGATCACATGGCTTTCTATTATCACCTTTATTGGTACCACACTCGGTGTATTATGTATTTTGTCTATCAATGCGGCAAAATCGGTCAATGGTATTTTAGGTATCTTGTCTGCCATCTGTTTTATAATTGTCGGCTTTTCTGCTAAAAACTATTTAAGCATCGGTGAGCAGATCGCTTATATGATCACGTTGGATATCCCAGTATTGTTAAGTAAAGAATGGAACCATAATATGGCTTCAAAAATCCGTAAATTTACTGGTAAAATCTGGTTCATTGCTATCGTTGCTACCATTCTCGTTTACTTAGTATCAGGCTTCTTGATTGGAACATATACAGATGATCCTCGTCCTTGGATAGATGCGATCGCCTTTTCGATCAGCTTGACAGCTGGCGTCATCAGCTTCTTGCGCTATAACAACCAATATTATTGGTGGCTAGCTTCAGGACTTGCTCAAATGGTTCTCTGGTACATCTCATTCACTCACGGCTCTGCAAGTCTAGCAATGTTTGTCAACAGTTCAGTCTACTTGATCAACGATGTACTGGCATTCACCGTTTCTCCTTGGTATAACAAAAAAGAACGCGAACGCATGCAGAAAATGGAAGAAGATTACTACGCTACACAGCAACACGTATAAAAGAAGAGGTTGTGACAGAAGTGGGCAGCTTCAAGAAATAAGCCGGAATTGACGAAAATTTCTTCTCAAATTTTTGTGAAATTCCGGCTTATTTTCGAAGAAGCTACTTCTGGAACACCGTGTGTGAGGTTGTGACAATCCTTTTGTCACAACCTCTTCTTTTTTATAATAATCCCTTCAAGTAGGTTTTTGTTTCCTCGTCTAAATGAAAAACTTTCTCTAATTTTTGATAATGTTCAAGTGCCTGTTTCTGTTCGTTCGTAAAACGATACTTTTTTTCTTCCCATCTGGTTACTACTTGCTGCACGCTTTTGGTTCGTATATCCTCTGCGATCTGCCCCCACATTTCTGGTGTGATCAGTTTTTTCTCTTCTTTCCCTCTTTGTTCGTCTGGCTGTTCCGTTCGCTGTTCCCTACGAAGCACCTTCAAGAAACCATTTCGCATCACACGAGGGATACTGTCAAAAAATCCTTCCGTGAATCCGTACCGACAGTATTGTTTCCAAATGTACATATATATGGCCGGCTGGATAAAGCGCTGTTTGTTTGCGTATGTTTCCATCTTCGCTTGCTGCTCAGGCGTCTGCTGACGTTTTGTCTTTCTCAAGAGAGAGAGGAAATTCTCAAAAAAAGCCATCGACTGATGTTCTTTGCCGTCAAATGAGACCGATTGCCAGTCTTTCCGTAAAAAAGTACGGTAATTTGCCAGAAATGCTTCTACGTCTTTTGTCAGTTCATCAGAAAAATCATCGAACAATTCTCTCTTTGCTCGGCTTTTTTTTGGCTGTTTCTGTATTTGCTGATCGATATGGCGGATTTCTTGCGTCAACGCTTGATGATCAGCTAAATAAATCGGCATCCTTGCTTTTCGAAAATCAGCTACGCGTTTTGCCAATTTTTCATCTGGAAGATACGGATTTTTCAAACGGCGGTTCTGATAAAGCGCAAAACAGTATTCCTGCCATAGCCGTTCGGGAAATTCGATATTCTGCTGTTTGAGCCATAATAGTTCATCGAGCGCTAAGTCGACTTTCGTCATTCCCTGATGGATCGAGGAGGCGATTGCTGGGGAGACATGCAGATGTTCTGCAAAATGATTGATCCCTAATTTTAACGTTTTGCCGGTTTTTACTGATTTTACAATATACTGTACCTTCAATTCTCTCCCACAATCACAATAGAGTTTTTGCTGTCTCCTTTTTGTACGGAAAAAAGGATTGATCTTGAAATCTGAAAATACCCAATCTGTTGCTGCCAGATAATTCTCTTCCATAAAGCGCGAATTGATCAGATAACGACGATACCGGTCCACTAACACTCGCTGATCCTTCGTCAGTTTCTCGTAGATTTCCCACCGCTGACTGCTTGTATACTGTTTCGAGACTTTGATCGGATAGGTTTTGTTGAGTTCTTTTGGAAACCATTCTTCAAATACTTCTTGCCACTCTTCCACGTTTCTTTCCTTCCTAATGATAAAAGGCTGGAAGCTAACTATCGTTAGCGACCAGCCGTGTTTTCTTGCTAAATTAGTGTGTCGTCCCGGCATTGCCGGCGATATCTTCTTTATTTTCTACGGCTGCTTCCACTGCATAGGTCAATGAAGCGGCGATATCCTCTAAAGACATAGATGGTGTTCCTACTGGACGATCGATCACTTGATCTGGCGAAAATGGGACATGGATAAATCCGCCTCGTACAGTTGGGAATTCTGTTTCGATCAAATGCAGCAGACGATACATGATGTCATTGCAGACAAAAGTTCCTGCTGTATAAGAGATATATGCTGGCAACCCTTGTTCCTGCACCTTTTTCGTCATTGCCTTGATTGGCAAAGAAGTGAAATACGCTGCTGGGCCCTCCTCTACCAAAGCGGTATCAAAAGGCTGGTTACCTTCGTTATCAGGGATTCTTGCTTCTGCCAAATTGATGGCTACGCGTTCAAAAGAAACCGCAGAACGTCCTCCTGCTTGACCGACACAGATCACGATATCCGGTTGATGCTGTTGGATTGCTTCTTTGACTACTTGGCCGCTTTTTTCGAATACGGTCGGTACTTCCACTTTGATGATCTCAGCGCCACTGATTTCATCCGGCATTTTCTTTACTGCTTCATAGGCTGGATTCACTTTGTCTCCGCCAAATGGATCAAAACCTGTTACTAGTACTTTCATCTGTTATTCCTCCGTCAGCTTTCATTAACTAATCGTTCTCTTATCATACCATTTTCCTTCGTCAGCGTAAACAAGCGATGTATGCTTTAAATAACATAACAAAATCAATTTAATGAAAAATTAGGAAATTTAGGAAATTTGCCCCTTTGCAAACGGATTCTTTTCCTTTAATATAAAGATTGTCTGATGAAAACATCACCAATACCATTCTCTCAGAAAGGAAACGCGATATGAAAAAAATAACAACTATCTTTAAAATCAGCCTTCTTTTAGGAAGCACCGTCCCTACTTTGGTACAAGTAGATGCACACGCTGACACAGTAACAGATCCAATCAATGAAGTCCGGATAACCGATGACATGCCTAAATCAGGAGGAGTCGTTCTAGATGACGATGGGAAAGTGATTGGTACTACAGATCCATCCCTTACAGCGGAATCCCCTATAGAAAGTAGAGGCTCTGTCCATATCTACCGTGGTCACTGGACATACGGGACGCATAATTGGCCGAAAGTAGCATGGGGGACCAAACAGGCTTGGTCAAATTTCAATCATTATGACTATTATCACTATGCAACAGCAGTAGTTGGTAACAATAGACGAACTGTTTATGCTAGGGCAAACAAGTATGCCTATGCTATTGTAACAGGTGAAAGCAAACACACAGGCTTAGCATATTACGGCTGGTGATTAGTTACCTCTAAGTAATTCTATTGATGTTTTCATCAGACATCATTAAAAATTCGCTGCCTAATTTTAACAGTAAAGGATCACATTTCATGAACAATAAACTTATTCGGTTGAATGTATACGTGCTTTTTTCCATCCTTTCCTTCGTGATTTTCTTTTATGTCCAAGAGATGACACAAGAAAGGATCATCACCGACAGCTATTCGCTCCCTGAAAAATACCAATCGTTCGATCTACCTCGAACGATCCAAGACGATCGACAAAACTTTTCGAGAAATCTGGCCATTTTGCTCGAAACAGCAGAAGCGGAGCACTTGAACGTACTTTTTCGCGAAACGAACGGAACTTATAAAGTCACAAATGGAAAGCCTGATCCACGTGTTGATCTAGTCGTGATCGACTATTATTCTACTGAACTTGATTTGAGAACATTGCTGAATCAACCTTCAGCAACGCACCTTTCGACTCAGCATTATACGATCAATTATGCTACGTTCAACAATCATCCATTGGCAGAGCTGCCTTCCTTTAAAGAAGCAACGAAATTTGTGGAGACCCAAAATCCAGAGAAGGTATCAGCATTCATCGAAAGCTTGATGACTAAGTATAATGCACTCTACCAACCTTCATTCAAGATCCATGATTTTCAATATACAGACTACCCAGAGACCATCATGTCACTTGATCTTCGACCTGTGAGAAATCTGATCTTTATCAGTCTGGTCTTCTTCCTGTTATTCACCGCTTTGTGGCTATTCGATGATGCAAGAAAGTTGTCGATTCTTCGATTGAATGGGCTTTCTTGTGTGGCGATTTTATATAAAGTCCTGATAAAGCATCTGCTTTTCCTGTTCGGCCTGTGTTGTTTCGTCCAGTTGCTTTTCGACCCATCGATCTTTCTTTCGAACATGAGCCACCAAGCTGCTTTTTTTGCCGTTTCGATCGTTAGTTTGCTATGTATCGTTTATTTCTTATGCACCACTTCTTTTGCTGAGAATCTCAATAGGAGATCATATGCTAGAACTTTTATTTTTTCGCTTTATTTCTTCAAGACGATCGCATTTGTCTGGTGCTTGGCAAGTCTCCTTCCTCTGGTAGAGATGGTCAATCTGTCGCTTCTTCCTCCTAGCTATCCAGATGAATTTTCTGAGTATGCGGTATTCTATAATACCTATTCAGGGAAGAACAATCATGAAGTCATCAGTATCGAAAACAATGTATTGAGTGCCCAGCAAGACCGCTTGTATCAATACCTGGAAGAAAATGGGATGCTACTAATCGATACAATCAGTTACTTTATGGAAGAAGAAGAGATCAACCGCAGTATTTGTGTGAATGTCAATTATTTGCAAAAATATCCGATCATCAGCGCAACTGGACAAAAAATAGCGGTCTCTCCTGAGGAAACGCAGCGAGTCTTTCTAGTACCAGAAAGACTAGAAGGCCAGTTCCAAGAAATCAAAGAACATTGCTTGCATGGCTACTTTCTGGAGGAATCACAAGCTGATTTTTATCTCATCCGGTCCAAACAAGAGATTCCTACATTTCATCCAGAAGAAACGATCATTCACTATCCGAACGTCATCGAAGTCCAAACGAGAAACAACAGTGCGGGGAATCTCCGTCAGATCATTAATGGTGGTGGATATTTCGACCCAGTCAAAGTTCCTATCACCCAATCGGTCGAGAAAACCTTCGAACCGATCAGAAAAGTACTAGAAGAAAACTATTTATTGGACAATTATCCAGTCCTCACTCCGCTTTCAGAAATCAAAAAAGTAGATTTTCAAAGAGAACTTGGTGAAATCAGACGACGTAGTCTGGAGATTCTCTTTGCTCTTTATTTGCTACTCACGATGATCGGTTATCTGGTCTTGATTTCTTTGAAGATCAAAAAGCAGAAATATACGATTTGGCGATTGAATGGTATATCCATGATCAAAACCTATCGTATGATTTTCTTGCCGTTTTTCATACAATATGGTGCATTGATTTTATACACGAATTTCATGGATGCGCCTTTTGTTTGGTTCCAGAGCCTGATTCTTTTTTCTATCTTAGAGATGAGCATGATCTTTCTCACCTTGTCTCGTTTGGAAAGAAAAGAAAAAGCCACTATATTAAAAGGAGAATGACCTTTCTATGCCACTCATCCAATTAGACAATGTCACAAAAACCTACAAACAAAAACTCGTCCTCGATGCTGTCTCCCTGTCGATCCATCAGGGAGAATTCTGGACGATCCACGGAAAAAGCGGTGCAGGAAAATCCACACTTTTGAATCTATTGGGACTGATCGATTCATTCGATAAAGGAACAATCTCATTATTCGGAGAAAGAGCACCGAAAGTCAACAGCAAGCGAGCGCTTTTACTCCGTAGAAACAAGATCTCCTATCTTTTCCAAAACCATGGACTGGTCGAAGATGAAACGATCATGGACAATTTGAATATCCCCTTCATCTATCGAAAGACCAGAAGAAGAGAAAAAATCAAACAGCAACAAGAAGCACTTGCTCAAGTATCCCTAGAGTACCCGCTGAAAACAAAAGTTTATCGTCTATCTGGCGGAGAAAAGCAACGCTTAGCCTTTGCGAAGTTGCTCTTAGAAGACAAAGAACTGATCCTAGCAGATGAACCCACTGGCTCTTTAGATAATGAAAACCGCAACCATATCCTTGAACTGCTGTTTCAACAGCATCATGCAGGAAAAACGGTCATTGTCGTCACCCATGATCCTTATATCATCGAAAAAAGTCCTCGTTCTTTTTCGATTGATTCGTGGCAGGAAACTTAAAAAGAGGTTGTGAAAAAGCTGTCCTGCATCAAGCAGTAAGAACAAACAGATAAAAACAGCTCCTCATGTTTTTCATCTGTTTGGGCTTAGTGCCGCAGATGCAAGCTTTTGAACACCGTGTATGAGGTTGTGAAAAAGCTGTCCTGCATCTACGCCATTAGAAGAAGAGGTTGCGACAAGTGTCCTGTCACAACCTCTTCTTTCATCTTTTATTTGAATAAAATCATATAAGCAATTTGGAAAACCAGCATAAACAACGCAATAAACAACTGGTTCTTGATCACTCCGTATTTGTCTTTCATTTCTAGCATCGCAACAGGTACGATATTGAAGTTAGCAGCCATCGGTGTCAGCAATGTCCCACAAAAGCCGCAAGTCAGCGCGACCATCCCGATCAAGGCCGGATTCGCCCCGTGACTGAATACGAAAGGAGCACCGATTCCTACAGTCATCACCGTGATCGCTGCAAACGCATTGCCCATGATCACAGTGAAGACCACCATGCCAAGTGCATAGATAATGATCCCGATGTTCACATTCCCTTCTGGCACGATCGTACCCACAGCATCGGAGATCACTGTTCCTACACCAGCACTGGTAAAGACAGCACCTAGAGAAGCCAAGAGCATCGGCAGCATACTCAATGGTCCAACTGTTCCCAGCATATCTGCCGCATCATCAAGGAATGTGACAGGCCGGTTGTCTCGAGAGAAAAACATCAAGATGAACATCGCGGCAAACACACCGACGCCAACACCGACCAACGCACCTAAATTCGTGAATAAAGCGAATAAAATAGCAAACACACCAATGCTCAGTGCTGGGATAAAAATTTTCATCCCTAATTTGTCTGACATCTTTTCCATATATTCTTTTGATGGAAGACGGCTGTCGCCTTTGCTTACTTTCTTAGCGATAGCCGGGATCGTCATCGCAAAGATCAGACCGCCATTTACAAGTGCAGGAAGCCATCTCCCGCCTGCAATAACAACACCTAATACTGTCCAGAAAAAAGCGGAGCCATAGCGATGTGGATTGCTTTTGTCTGTCAGATTCCTGATCCCTGTATAGATCAAGACCAGCCCCATGATGATATAAAGGATCTCAAGTAATTTGTCCCCTAGTAAAATATCCGGATTCGCAAAAAAATTCATCTTATTGCCCCTTTCCTGAATAATATTTCTTCGCTAGTTTCTTTTCTTTCAGATAAAAGTAGACACTTGCGACGACTAAAGCAGTGATGGCAACAGGAATCTCCACTAAAGCAAGTTGCCCCAGAGTCACTTCGTATCCTAGATCTTTCAATGTCGACTGGACAAGCAATGCGCCTGCTCCACCGATAAACAGCACCTGACCGAAGAACCAGCAGACATTTTCCATCGCAGAAGCCATCCCCTTCAGTTCTTCTTCATGCTTCGGATGGACTTTGAGACCTTTTGATTCGATCGTTCCTAGTGCCATAGGCAAAATGATCGGACGAACGAATCCAGCAACTCCTCCAAAGCTCACATTGAAAGCAGCGAAGATCATCCGGAAAATACCGTAAATATCGACGATCATCCCTGCGGATACTTTTTTGAATCGTTTGATGAGTGAAGCGGCAGATTCTTTCAGTCCATTTCTTTCAAGTGTTCCTGTCGCTAGCATAATGATGATGAAAATCGCCATCCCCCGGTTATTCACAAAGCTTGTGCCTAACAGTTCAAGCATTCCCTGGATACCCAAACCACCGGTCAACGCAGTCACAACTAAAGCGACCATCACGATCAGTATCGAGTCCAGCTTGAATGCAAAGCCGAGAATCACAATTAAGACGCCTAAAAGGCTGAGATAATTTTCCATGTACTTTCCTCCATAAAATGACAATATTTTTTTAATTATAAAGCAAAAAACTTGGAAAATATAGTCAGTTAAGAAGGAAACGTTCGTTATTTTAAAATAATTCTTCTTCTGGAAGGATCATCGTCGTTGATAGCTTACAGTTTTTGCACGCAATCAAACGGTGATCGCAAATGCTTCGATACTTCAATTTTCTTCGAGATGTGCTATACTAAAAAAAATATAGCAACTGCCACCGGGTAGTATAAAGAGGATGATCATTCCGTTAGGTCTTTGAAGGAATGGTTCTCCTCTTTTTTGTGCAAAATAAACAAGGAGGTATTTTTTATGGCTTGGATCGAATTGGTGATTGCCGGGATGCTGGAGGTTTTCTGGTCCACGATGATGAAATGGAGTGATGGTTTTTCTAAATTGAATTACTCTGTATACACTATCCTTGGCATGATCGCCAGCTTTTATTTTCTGTCGAAGGCACTCAAACATCTGCCGATGAGCCTTTCTTATCCGATCTGGACAGGGATCGGCGCTGTGGGATCTGTCATCATCGGCGTTGTTTTATTCCATGACAAATTGAATGGTTCCACCTGGTTTTTCGTCGGTCTTTTACTGATCAGTATCATTGGCCTCAAACTAACGAGTGGACATTAATTCCATCAAAAAAGAAGGTCGTCTGGTCTATTTCCAGATTGCCTTCTTTTTGTAAAAATTTAATCTTTTATCAAAAACTTAAAAATTAAGACCACCGACCGAGGGACAACCGATACATCTAGGTGTATGCTGAAACCAATTATAAAAAAGGGAGTGAATGTTTTTGAAAGAAAGTTTGTCTGTGCAGGAATTGTATAAAAACTATGGCCGTAAAGAAGCACTGATCGATATCAATTTTTCATTGGAACCAGGAAAAATCGTCGGACTAGTCGGACCGAATGGAGCTGGTAAAACCACTATCATGAAAGCGATCTTGGGGTTGATCCAATATTCGAAAGGAACGATCCAGATTGGTGATCATGTGATCTCTCCATCGAGTCACAAAGGCTTGGAACAAGTGGGAGCCTTGATCGAATACCCTGGAATCTACCCGTATTTGTCTGGTTATGATCATCTGAAGTTATTTTCAGAATCAAATGACAGGAACGTACTCGAATCGATCATCAGTCAATTAAAAATGGAAAAATATATCCACAAAAAAGCGAAATCCTACTCTCTGGGAATGAAGCAAAAACTCGGGATTGCTTTAGCTTTACTGAACAAGCCCTCTATCGTGATTTTAGATGAACCGATGAATGGTCTCGATCCTCAGGCAACGAGAGACGTCAGAGGAATCATCACCGAACTGGCTCGTCAAGGTACTTCTTTTCTTGTTTCCAGCCATATCTTGAGTGAACTTGAGAAAATGGCGGATGAACTCGTCGTGATCGATCAGGGAAGAATCGTGCGGCAATGCTCAATGGAAGAGCTGAACCAAGCAGCAAAAGACTTCATGATCATCAAGACTTCTGATGACACCACTGCGCGAAAACTACTGCAGGCATCTGGTTACCATATCATGGATGATTTTTCTATCAAGTTGCTGAAAGAAGACGAAAAACAATTGGGTGCAGTCATACAATTATTGACTCAGAACAACATCACTGTATTGGATGTACAGCATGTCGTCAACGACTTGGAATCATCCTTGTTAGAAATACTGGATTCTGCTAAGGAAGGTGCTGTCAAATGATGCTACTTGTCAAACAAGAAATGTTTAAATTAATCAAGAAAAAATCAACAGTTGTCCTCTCGATCCTATTAGTGATCCTGATCGCAGCAGCGGCTGTTTTGTCCAATAAATATTCTGATCTGATCAATCCTCACGAGATGATCACTCAATTGTTCGGTGCCACTTCCTGGATCGTTTTCATCATGATCGCTGCCGCAAGCACGATCATCGCGATGGAATCCCAGCATGGTACGCTGAAAAACCTGCTGTACCGCAGATATTCCCGCGGACAGATTCTGGCTAGCAAATGGATCACATTGGTCTTATATTCTCTTTATTTATATCTTTTGACGATCGTTACAACACTCATCGCAAAACTCGTACTTTTTCCAGAGATTTCTTTCACTAAGACACTTTCTTCTGGACAAACGATGATTGAGGCATTAGCTACCTATACGATCGGAAGTTATATCGGATTATGGCTGATCCTTAGTTTAGTCCTGATGTTAGCTTGTTTCATCAACAGTTCTGGTGCAGCAATCTCAGCTGGGATCGTCTTCTACTTTGCTTCTTCTGTCATATCTGGTTTATTATTCATTGCAGTAGAAAAATGGAACTGGCTGAAATGGAATCCAATCAGCATGCTGAACTTGCAAAACCAGATTGGAAATGAAGAAATGATGCAGCAGATGACTCATTTGACCACGAATCAGATGATCCTCGGTAATCTTGTCTACATCGTTTTATTCTTAGGCCTAGGCTATATCGTGTTCAAGCGAAAGAATGTCTGATGTATTTCAGCGAAAATAGAGCGTATGACAAAAGCATCGTTTTTCTTTTTATTAAGAGGAGAACTATATGCTTTTGTCTACAGGTTGAAACAGGTCATTTGACCTGTTTTTATGGTTTGTCAAACATATGTAATGTGATGCTTCAGTAAGAATCTAATACATTTGTGTTGTAGTAAGTAACAAATAAGAATATAAAAAAGGAACCAATCAAGGCTCCTTGATGACAAACGGTTGTCATACCCTTTTTTCGAATGAACAGTGTTCTGATTGCTACTTCTCGGTGATAAACTCACTCAATAAGAAAATATGAGGAGCTGTTTTACATTTTTTTCTCTAATACTCACGTCAAAACGAAGTTGTCACGACCTCTCCACTAAACGGTGTTCAAAAGCTTGCATCTACGGCACTAAGCCCAATCAGATGAAAAATATGGAAAGCTATTTTTATCTGATCGTTCTTACTGCTTGATGCAGGACAGCTTTTTCACAACCTCTCACACATGCAAGACTCCGGTCGCAAACAAAACGATGGTAACTGTCCCTATCATCGTTACCGCAATCAGCAGGAATTTATCCAAACGGAAATGCTGAGCTGGCATCTTCTGCTCTTTTCTTGCTTTGAGGTAGAAATAAATACCCGGCAAGAATAAAACTAAAACCAGCATGACCTCGTTGAATGCTACGACTAGCATTGCCCAGACTTGAAAAGCACTGGCTAGAAACCCTACTGTAAACTGTACCCATTCCTTCCGTTGATAAGAAAGTTTCATCTGATACAATCCAAGGAAAAGCCAGGTGAAGAAAATCGCTGCTGTCCCTAAAGTATAAGCAAAATTATAGGCACTATCTGTAAACAGCAATGATAGTAAGAAAACATTCGTACATAACGTCGTCAGCACGATCGCATAAGTCGGTGCGCCTTTTTTATTGACCTTCCCCCATTTACTTGGAAGCAGTCCATCTTCTGCCATGTTCCGCATTGTTTCGATCGGCAGGATTGTCCATGACAGCCACACCCCTACTAGCGAAATGATCAAACCGCCATTGATCAGTACAGCTCCCCACTTACCGACCATCATTTCAAACACATAGCCCATTGCCGGCTGCGTATTGATCGTTTGTAATTCATGCATCGACATCGTCCCGTATGGAAGCATCGAGACAAGCACATAGATAAGGATGAGCCCGAAAATCCCAAGAATCGTCGCTTTTCCGACATCGGATTTTTTCTTTGCCCGAGAACCGACGACAGAAGCTCCTTCGATCCCGACAAATACCCATAGCATGACCATGATACAGCTCAAGATCTGACTAGAAAAAGGGACCGGCTGTCCATTTGCATTTAGTATGATGTCACTTGAAAAATTATCGATGAATTGCTGGATCGAAAATGTACTGATCGCCACGACAATAAACAAGAATAATGGAACCAGTTTACATATCGTCACAATCGCGTTGACATAACTGGCATTTTCCACACCGCGGTTGACTAGCCACGCGTACCCCCATAAGAAGACTGTACTCATGATGATCGAAGGGATATTTTGCCCTCCCTCGAACATCGGGAAGAAATAACCGATAGCACTCATCAGTAATGTAGCGAATGCGACATTCCCAAGCCAGCAAGTGAGCCAGTAGCCCCAGCCGCTGATGAATCCCGCGAAGCGTCCAAAACCAGCTTCTGCGTAACTGAAGATCCCGCCTTTTAACTCAGGACGTTTTTTATTGATATTATTGATTGATAACGAGAGCATCAACATTGCTGTTCCGACCAGTACCCAGCTGAGTATAGCCGGGCCGCCAGCCGATCCGGAGATGTCCGTAATGATCCCGAAAACGCCACCTCCAATCGCTGACCCAATCACTAAGGCAGCAAGTGGAATCAATCCAATTCCTTTTTTCTGTTGCTCTGTATCCATGTAAACATCCTCCAAAATAAAACCGCTTTTATTAAAAGTATAACAAACCAATTTTTATTTTACTTCATTCATAAAAACTCTAATTGAATTATAATTTTACCGGCTTTTTTCTAATTATACAAGAAAACCGCCTCTCTTGATGCGAACTGCCTTCCTCCTCACTTCAAAAAAATGCTATACTGAAAAGAAATGATGGGAGGAAAATCTATGAACATTTTATATATCTCGATCTCCGGAAATACGCGTGCCTTCGCTAAGCATCTCGCTGAATATGCTAAAACGCAACACGAAAGAAACGCGGATTTCCCTGAGATCAGCTTGAAAGAAATCCACGAAAACAGTGATTTTGAAAAGGAGACTGAACCTTTCTTCACTTTTGTTCCGACTTATTTGGATGGTGGAAACGGTCTAGATAACGGAGATACAGAAATCTTGACTGAGACCATGCGTGAATATCTAGAATATGAAGAGAACCACAAACTTTGCCTTGGTGTCGTCGGAAGTGGCAATAAAAATTTCAATAACCAGTATTGTCTGACCGCAAAGCAGTATGCGCAACGTTTCGGGTTTCCTTTCTTGGCAGATTATGAATTACGAGGAACACCAGCTGATGTAGCGCGTGTTTATCAGATCTTAGTAGAAAACCATAAATAGTAAAAAACTAAAACTACACACGATGAAACAAAAAGAAGAGATCGGATGAATCCCGTTCTCTTCTTTTCTTCTCGCCATTATCTGTCTAATTTTGTGCTGCGACATCCATCACTGGCGTTTTCGCTTTTGCTTCGCCCGTTTTTTCCAAGACAAAATTTTTCACATGATCCATATTGGTCACCAAGACCATCATCGAAGTTTCTTTTCCGGCTGCTTTAATTGCTTCCAGATCAGCTTCAGCAACTAATGTATCTGTTGTGACTTGTTGTCCTTCTGCCACTTTCACGTCGAATGGCGTACCGCCTAAATCCACTGTATTGATTCCCATGTGGAGCAAGATCTCTAAACCATTTGGCGTGGTGATGCCAATCGCATGTTTCGTTGGAAAGACAGAACTGACAATACCTGTAACAGGTGAATAGATATGCCCGTTGATAGGTTCGACGAAATAACCTTCACCCATCATTTTTTGAGCAAATACTGGATCGCTTGCTTTATCTAGTGAAACAACTGTTCCATCTGCTACAGCTGTCAAAACGATTTCGCTTGCTGTCGTACTCGCTTGTGCTGCTTGTGCTGGTGTAACTGTTGTTGGCACGGCTTCTACGGCTAACTCTTCTTTTTCCAATTGTTCTTTTGGGATACCAAAGAAGAATGTAGCAACAAATCCGCCAGCGTAGGCAGCGAGTAAACCTAAAACATAACCTAGCCATTTTCCGTCAGAGATCAATGGAATCAAAGCGGCTCCTGAAGGTCCGATCGCGATGGCGCCTACATTCCCGATCAGTCCGATCACTGCACCACCGATACCTCCTCCGATACAAGCAGTGATGAACGGACGACCTAATGGCAAAGTAACACCGTAGATCAATGGTTCCCCGATCCCTAAGATTCCGACTGGCAACGCACCTTTGATCATTTCAGTCAATTCTTTGTCTTTTTTGCAGCGAACCCATAGTGCTAATGCAGCACCGACTTGTCCGGCACCAGCCATCGCAAGGATTGGGAGTAACAATGTGCGACCTGTTTCATCAATCATCTGTACGTGGATCGGTGTCAGGATTTGATGCAGGCCAAACATTACCATTGGCAAGAATAACGTTCCCAAGACAAATCCGGCAAACGCACCGCCGACGCCAAGTACCCAGTTGATCCCGCCGACCATCCCATCTGAGATGAAACCAGCTAAAGGCATGATGAAGAAAATCTCGACTAAACCGATAGCAATCAGTGAGAGCGTCGGAGTAACGATGATATCTACCGCATCTGGGACGATTTTGTGCAGTTTCTTTTCAACGACCGAAAGTAGCCATACTGCAAAGATGACTCCTAAAATCCCGCCTTGTCCTGCTGAGAGAGCTTCACCAGTGAACAGATTCTTCAATGGAGCTTCTGGATTCATCCCAGTAAGCATCACGACTGCACCAATTACTCCCCCAAGTGTAGGCGTTGCGCCAAAGACTTGAGCAGCGTTGATCCCTGTGTAAATCACTAAGTAACTGAACATCCCGTTTTTCAAGATATTCATGACATCGATATACTGCTGCCATGTTGCTGCATCTAGTGTTCCGGCTGTTACCAGGTTCGCTAATACTGCCGCGATCCCGGCCACGATCCCTGTACCAACAAACGCTGGGATCATTGGAACGAAGATATTTGAGATATCTTTAAGGATAGACTTGATTTTTGATGGTTTCTGTTTTGATTTTTGTGCCGCTTTCATTTCTTGCGCACGTTCGTTCACCAAGTCTTTCCCTGAAGCAGAGCTGCTCGCTTTACTGGCTTTACCAGAAGAGATCTTTTCTCCTAGCTTGACCCCGGCAAGGTCGACCATTTCTTGTGCGACTTTATTCACTTTCCCAGGACCGATGATGACCTGTAACTGCTCATCTTCTACGACGCCAAGTACTCCTGGAATCGCTTTTAATTCTTGGACATCGACAAGGTCATCGTCGATTATATCCATTCTTACACGAGTCATGCAGTGGACAATGCTACCAACATTGTCCATCCCGCCAGAACCTGCATAGATTCGTTTTGCTAATTCTTCTAAAGTCAATTCGTTTTTTGCCATGGTTTTTCCCCCTTATAAGGTACCTTTCACGAACCCGTCTGCTCCAGCCAGTTTCTCTTTGGCAGTCTGTTTATCACTGTTTGTCAAGATCATAACGATCGCCAGTTTGACATTTTGGTCCGCTTCGTTAAAGTATGTTTCTGCTGTGTCATAGTCCACATCTGTTGCTTGCATGATGATCCGTTTCGAACGCTCGACTAATTTTTCATTTGTCGGTTTCACATCGACCATCAAGTTATTGAAGACTTTTCCGATTCCAATCATACTAATTGTAGAGATCATATTCAAGATTAACTTCTGTGCTGTTCCTGATTTCAAGCGTGTGGAACCAGTCAAAAACTCAGGACCTGCGTCCACTTCGATCGGCAAGTCTGCATGTTTGCTGATCTCTGCGTTCTTATTACAGGAGATCGTTGCAGTAGCTGCACCGACTGATCGTGCGTAATCAAGACCGCCGATCACATATGGTGTACGTCCGCTTGCTGCGATTCCTACCACCATGTCGTTTTCTGTCAAATTCAATTGGATCAGATCTTCTTTCCCCAGTTCATAAGAATCTTCTGCTCCTTCGACAGCTACGGTCATTGCAGCTTCTCCGCCTGCGATCAATCCTATGACCATTTCCGGTTCAACTCCGAATGTCGGTACACATTCAGCAGCATCCAAGACACCTAAACGTCCACTTGTGCCAGCGCCCATATAGATCAGGCGTCCGCCTTTTTTGAACGAATCGATCGTACAGGCGATGACAGGTTCGATACTTGCAAGCTCTTTTGATACTGCTTCTGCTACTTTCTGATCTTCTTTATTCATTAGATGAACGGCTTGGGAAACGCTCATCTCATCTAATCCGAAGGTCTCCTGATTTCTGCGTTCTGTTGTTAAATTGTCCAAATTGATTCTACTCATTATTCTCTTCCTTCTTTACTTATTAATTGATAATTCATTCCTGCACGGATCTGTTGTACAAGCGGCAGATCCTTCTCAGTGACAGATGCGACCAGATTTACTTTTTCATCTGCGGGCAGATCTGTTTTTGTCAGCTGGATCTCACCCATATAACGAAGGTATCTTTCGTTATCTAGCGTGACCGTTCCTTTTAGACGTTCGCCTGTTTGACGAGGCGGTATCTGAGGGATATTCCTGAAACGAGCATCTGCGCTTCGGATCACATCTCTAGCTTCGTCTTGCCGATTCGTGTGTTTACCTAAGATATACTCGTAAAATTCTTCATCGAGTGCTTCTACATGGAGCATGACCGTCTGTTCTTTTTGAAAGAGTGAGAACTGTGTCTGTACCTCTTCTGAAAGTCCTGCATCTCCGATATAAACCAGATCTGTCCCACACGACATCAGATCGAGTGCTGCTGCTAGCGGATGACTGCCACGATGTTTTTCTAAAGTCGGCAGACCTTCATAAAGCGGTCCTCTCAAGTCCTCGTCCCCAGGTACAAATCCCTGGATCGTGAACCCTTGTGCAGCAAGCCATTGGTTTTTCTCTTCGTACCACGCTTGATCCAACCCGGTTTCTGGCCGAGGATAATAGTTATGCCAAGCTTCTAACTGTGAGAAATCAGCGCCTGCTTCATTGAGTTCGTTTACATCTTTTTGTGTGATCGTACTCGCATTCAAACTGATCTTCAACTGATGCGACCACTGTGCGATCTGCTGATTCGACAGGTGGTAATCCATTCGTAATCCGGTTACCCCGATTGCTTTTAATGGCTGGAGATCATCAAGCGAGAATCCCGCTCTTTCCAACGCATCCCCGGAGATATCGACCATCAGCTCTAAATGGTTCGCTTTCGCTTCCTGACCAAGATCTCTCAATCGATCCTTGTAAGCAGAGACATCGTCTTCCGGGATATGCATCGAAGTGAAAATGCCGACAAACCCGTTTTCTGCCATTTTCCGGATATAATTTTTCTTTTCATTCGTTAGCGTATCATTCATAAAGACTGAGAATCCAAACATTTCTATCCCTCATTTCTGTATCCGTCTTCATTTCTATGAGTTGAGTATAGCGCTTTAGAAACGATATTTCAATACTTTTATAAAAATAATTAAATTTTATTTCTTATAAAAGATTACCCACACAAAAAAAGGGGTTGCATCAAATATACAACCCCCTCTTTATGAATCATTTTATAACATCTTGCTAGTTAACTGTTCAAAAGCAACTAATTCTGTATTGTCTACCATGAAGTCAAAAAATGTTTCGTTGGGCATCGGATGGAAATAGGCATTGATGATCCGGATCAATGCGTTATGGCAAACAAGGAGATAGACATTTTCTTCATCTTCCAAGCATTCTTTCAGTAGCGGAACGATCCGGGCATACACATCCAATACCGATTCTCCATTCGGAAAACGAACGGCAAATGCTAACCGGGCTTCTTGGAATCCGGCGTCTTTGCTAGGGACACCGTCATAATCTCCAAAGTCCATTTCTACCAAGCGCTCATCCACTGTCATCGGAAGATCCAGCTGATCAGCTACCGCTTGTGCGGTATTTTTTGCTCGTTGAAGCGGAGAATGGATGATCTTGGTGATCGGAGTTTTTAGCTCTGCCACTTTTTTTGCCAATTCTTTCGCCTGGTTCTCCCCTTTTTCTGTCAAAGGCACATCTGCACGACCACAAACTAAACCTTGCGCATTCCACGTTGTTTCGCCATGTCTTGTTACATATAACATTTGTCTGCACTCCTTTAATTACCTGTTCTTTCTTTAACCATACCTTGTCTCGCATTCGATTACAAGGTTTATCTTTTGAATAACGTGATCTGCTGGTCAGCTATTTTATCCAAAAATGTCTGATCGTGTTCGACGATCAGCATCGCTGGTTCCATCGTTAAAATGAGCTGCTCCAGCTGTTCCTGATTGAAGACATCAAGGTAATTCAAAGGTTCGTCCCAAATATAAAGTTCGGCTGGTTGAGACAAAGATTTGGCTAATTCCACTTTTTTGCGCTGACCCATGCTCATCTGTTCGATTTTGTTATGGAAGATTTCCCGTTCCATGCCAAGTTTACGCAAGTTATTCAAAAATGCTTGATAATCTACGTGATTTTTCTCAGCAAATTCTGATAAAGTCCCGCGATTGTCTTCGTAATTCTGGCGTACATAGCTGATCGCCAGATTTTCGGGTCGAACAACAGACCCTTTCACTTCTCCTTCGAATTCCCCAAATAGAAAATGAATCACAGAAGATTTTCCTGAACCATTTGGCCCAAGCAATGCGATCCTCTGCTGGGGTTCGATCGAGAAACTGATTGGTTCGAATAGAGGATGATCGTAGCTGAGCTGCAGTTTTTCGACAGTCAGCAGTCTCCGATGATGCGTCGCTTGGACATTCATCGTTAACGGATCGATATACTCGATATCTTTTAGCAATCGTTCTTTTTCGCTGATTTGTGTTTCCATCCGATTCACGATCGCTTTTGATCGCTTCATCGTTCGTGCGGCATCTGCACCAATCGCCCCTTTGTCCATTCTTCGGGCTTCAGTATCGATGAATCCTACACTTCGCTTGGTTTTATCTCCTTCACGCGAACGTGCCCATTCTGCTTTTTCTGCAGCAGTTTTCTTCAACCGGCTAACTTCTTTTTTAATCTTTTCATTTTGGGCGAGCTCAAATGCATCTTTGCGTTTTTTCTGCTCTTCATAGATCGTGAAATTCCCTTGATACAGTTCCAGCTGACTTTTTTCGATTGCTAACACATGATCGACTACCTCATCAAGAAATGTTCGATCATGGCTGACTAAGATAAATCCCTGTTTTTTCTTTTTCAAATATTCTGCTACTTGTTGTCTTCCAACGACATCCAAATGGTTCGTCGGTTCATCGATGAGCGGGAAATGGACATCATCGACAAACAGTAGCGCAAGCAGGACTTTGGTTTTCTCACCTCCAGAAAGGGTCTCGAATGACCGCCATAAGATTTCTGGATCTGTCTGCATCAAATTCAATTCACGTTCGATTTCCCAGAGCTCAAAATCTGAAATATCGTTTAATACATAGTAAGTTAGACGATCCTTTTCTTTTGTTTCTTGCGGGAAATAAATGAATTCCTGCTGATGGTTCACCTGCCCCTGATAAGGAAGTCGATTCCGTAAGATATTCAGAAAAGTAGTTTTCCCGCGACCATTCCTTCCGATCAGACCAAGTTTCCATTGTGTGTCAACATTTAAATTTGCTTGATCAAATAACATCTTGTCCTGGCTGTCATAACCAAAAGACAATTGTTTTATTTCTATTTTAGCCATTGTTCATCACCTCGTAAAAAAAGACCAGTCCTATTTCCAGAACTGGCAGCAGGTAACGAGTCTCATGGTACACAAAAAAGACCCGTACACTGAAATAACCTCGCCAATCCTGAAAATCTGCACACTGCTCCCTTGTTCTCCAAGGTACAGTCTGAATGCAGCTTCGATCGATTGACTTAGTTTTTCAATGCACGGATCCCTCACTTTACGTTTATTTACAGATAAAGTACCACAGAAATCAAGAATCTGTCAATACAAAGAATCATTTGGTATGTGTCTGCAATTTTCCCAGAAGCTCTGTTCTCTCAAAAAAATTAAAATCAGATTAAAATATTTCTGCGTATATATTTTGCATCCCGTGTTATTTAATTTGAAATTTACGTCGTTTCCTCCTGTTTTCTTCCCTTTCACTTTAACATATTTTGCTCTTTTTTCAAGAGTTAAGTTTTAAAATATTTTCTCAATTATTTATTTTAATATAAAAATAGACTTCATTCATACTTGTAAAAAACACGAAAATAAGATAGACTTATTTTCGTAAAATTAAAATCAGATTTGGACTAATTACCGTGTATAATTAGCCTACCTGACTCTTTGTGTTCTTTACAAAGGGTCTTTTTTATTTGCCTTTGTACCAGTCTAATCGTTCTTTAGTGTGATTAGACGGTTTTTGATAATTAATTGCATAAGTTTTTACATTGTCTACTTTTTCCCCCTCATCATCAAAAAAGGAGTTTGGACGATTTCCTAACTCTGCTACTAAACGATCATCTAAAGCAAATGCTTCTTTCCACTTTTCTAAAAAGATCTCTTTCATTGTTCCATTTCGTTTCGTGGTCAATAACCATGCCATTGCCTCTAGTCCTTTCCCCCAATATTTGCTATTTCGCTTCATTCGAAAAGTTAAGATTCGATGTAGACTCTCCATTATTCCAATTCCTTGTTTCTCTCCTGGCAGTTCTCGAATGTGATATGGCTTGATAATCTTCCAGTTTCGCCGTAAATAACCTCTTAATTTTTTTACATGGATTTCTTGTTCTTCTGTTTCTGCATGTGATTCTAACGTATCTAAAGCACATTTCAAGTCTTCAGTAGAATAATTATTAATTGCCTTCTGGAACACAGGAATTAGTTCTGGAACAAAGACACGCTGTTCAAGTTTGACCGAAACATGATAACGATCCAAGAAATGCTCATGTCTTTTTACCACAGGCAAAAGACTTTTAAACGTCTTTTGGCTATATCCTTTTCCACCATCTGAATTGGTCACAATGACAGTATTTTTCAAGTCATAGGTACGATACAAATAGTTTTCCAAATAATCTAACGTTCTCTTATGCCCTAAGCCAACAAATTGTTTTAAATTCTCGGTCTTTTTGCGCTGACCATTGGTTTCTATTCCTTCATGAACAATAAAGTGCGCTAATTCTTTATTTTTTCCATCTTTACCACCAACGAATACACCATCCCCTTCAATATAGAGATAGTCAACTTTTTGTGTCCCTTCCGTACCATATTCTTCAAGATAAGCTTCATGCTCTTTGTATTTTTCTCCATATTCATGAACTACTTTCATTACAGTATCTTTCGAGGCAGTTACATTCGTTAACGTTTCAATTAATTCTGAAGATTTTCGGTAAGACGTCACCATACTTAGCTCCACCAATGCATATTTTGTTCCCACTGAATATCTTGTATAGCGTTCAATTCCTAATAACTCATCAATAGGATAAACAATATGGCCATTTCTCTCAACTGGTGTACGTGTATAAGTAAGTTCTCCAAATAAAAAATAAACACTGCGCTCGGAACTTTTTCCAATCACATATCCTCTTGCTTGATATTTTAGAAGCAACTCAGGTTCGTACATTTTAATATATCTATTGAATAGATAATTCATTATTGTTGAACTAAGTTGCAACAATTGGTTCTCCTTTACAATAAAATCTGTTTCTGAAAGAAAAATATTTTGCAAATTTTTCATAAAAATAGCTAACATTTCTGTATTCGTATCCTCTCTGCGTTGTTTGATTTATGTACTTACCAGGTATAAAAGACCTGGCATGATTTGATTCAAGCAATAATTGCAAAAATTTTTATGAAACATCTTAGACTGTCCCGATACTTTATTTATATATTTTATTCGTTACCTTCCTACTTCGATCCTTTAAAACTGATTTATCTACAATTGCCGAATCAACGCGGTTAAAAATGCGGAAGCATTTGGACGACCTTGCGGAGTAACATATCCAGCTTGTATCGCTAATTCATTCAGTTTCTCACGATCACAAGGATACAAAGAAAACATAAAATCCTCTTTTCGTTCTTTTTCCTGCTTTGCCATTTTTTTAATCGCATTAGATGGTTGAACAATATTTTGAGTTGTTTCTTGTTTTTTTGTAACAACCTTTTGTTGAATAACTTCAAATTGATTCATCATTCATTTTCCTTTCCATAGGTATTTTCCATAGGTATTTTCCATAGGTATTTTCCATAGGTATTTTCCATAGGTATTTTCCATAGGTATTTTCCATAGGTATTTTCCATAGGTATTTTCCATAGGTATTTTCCATAGG
>NZ_JAAKDW010000029.1 GCF_011038845.1 Enterococcus sp. ZJ1622 | reverse complement strand
TGTCTGATTTATCAGTAGTCTACAAACTAATATTCTTCTATTCCTGATGAATTTACAATTTAAATGCAACACAAAGAAATCATTGTAAAATTTCTTTATAATGGTGTTTGCGAGAACATTCATTAAGAGGAAATAATACAATGACTTTATACAAACATCTTACTACACCAGAACGAGAAATGATATATGCTATAGTTTGGGATTTTCTTTTAGAAGAATAGGTCGCTTAATTCATCGCTCTCCCTCAACAGTTATGAAAGAAATTAAAAGAAATTCTACAGAAATAAAACCATATTCTCCTTCTTTAGCGCAAAAATCCTATCATAAAAATAAACAACAAATGTGGTAGAAAATGCATATTAGACAATTTACCGTTCTATTTATCGTGGTTTGTTTAATAAAGGATTCACTAAAGATAGTCGTGGTGCTCGTAGAAAACTTGGACGAAAAGGAAAACCTCTTCGAAAACAATTATTCAATGGTCATGGAAAATTCAACGATGCCCCTCGCCCGTTTGAAGCTGAAAACAGAAATACCTTAGGTCATTGGGAAGCTGATACAGTTATTGGCACGAAAGGAAAAGTCTGTTTAGTTACACTCGTGGATCGTAGATCTAGATTTTTATTAGCCGCTAAAGCTTCCAAAAAAGACGCACTTTCTGTTTCAAATGCCATTGTTAATCTCTTCTCAGGATTAGCTTCTGATAAGCGAAAAACGATAACGCTTGATAGAGGAAGTGAATTCGCTTTATATAAATCTTTTGGCAGCGTCTCCAATATTAATTGTTATTTTTCTGATCCGCACTCTCATTGGCAACGCGGCACCAATGAGAATACTCACGAATTGATTCGTGAGTATTTACCGAAAGATATGACGCTAATTCCAGAGACTTATATCCAATCATTTACGCATAAATTAAATACCCGACCAAGAAAATATTTAGACTGGAAAACGCCTTATAAAGTTTTTTATGATAAAGTGTTGCACTTAATTTGACAATTCAAGTTGTTATTGATATGTATGCGCCTGATGTTTCATTGGTTAAAAAAATTTTCCCAAATGCTCAGTTGATTATTGATCGTTTCCATATTGTCCAACATATAGGCAGAACTTTTTTAAACCATCGAGTGAAGGAAACCAATGCACGACTCAAAAGTACTTCTCAATACCAACGTGGGCTTGGTAAAAAAATGAAACGTTATTGGAAACTCCTACAAAAAGAAGAAGCAAAGTTGAACTATGAAAAATGGGTTTGGCGTGCCAGTTTCAAAGATTACTTAACTGAAAGTGAGAGTGTCGACCGATTGTTAGCTCCTTGTCCCAATCTACGACAAGGCTATCAGTTATACCAAGATGTTCTTTATGCAGTAAAGAAAAGAGATCATTCACTATTTGAGGACTGTTTTTCCAGAGAAGTCAGCCAGTTACCTGAAACTTATACGACAACTTTGCGAACATTTAAAAAGTTTATGCCACAGATCCAAAATACTCTCCGCTACAGTTATTCAAATGGACCACTAGAATGTTTAAACAACCATATTAAAGTATTAAAACGCAATGCTTATGGGTTTCGAAATTTTTATAATTTCAAACGACGGATCATGATCTGTCACGGTAAAACCATTTTAACCAAATAAAAAGAACAGAAAGAAGTTTTTCTTCTTTCTGCCCAAATTATTCTAAGATTTCTCTTTACCAACATTATTCAAACAAAGAGCCCTTTTTGTTTGAATAATTTATTGAACATTCGTTAAAACTAATTGATTATTTTGCATAGTATAAGTGTAGGTATAACCTGTTTTTCCAAGTTTTGTTTTTAAATTATCGTTATCACTTGTCTCAAATCGATGCCATGGGCCTTCGGCATGAAACATTTCGACTGTACTTCCTTCTGGTAAATCAACAGAAGCAATTGGACCATAGTTTCCTTTCACTTGTTGATTGCCATTCCATTGTTGGTTGTAAAGTATATTTCCATTAGGATCTGTTAATTTAATAGATGCGTATTTACTTGTTTTCCAACCGTTAAAATGGAATCGATAATTTGAATTTTTTGTAATTGTTGCTTTATGGTCTTTTACTGTCAACGAAACTCGTGGAGCGATAGGAACTTTTGCCAACTCTTGTCCACCAAGTTGAATCGTTTGTTCTACACTTTCTTGTTTATTTAAAACAGTAATTTTTCTGTTAGCTGTAACAATTAGTGCAGAATTATTTGTTCCAGAAATCGTTCGAGCATAATGAACTTCCAAACAATATTGTTGTTTTTCATCAAGGTTATTCCATAGTATTTTATTAGTTAATTGATCATAAGTTCCACCATTTGAAATTTCATTTGGTATCATAGGTTGTCCATTTTCATCTTTATAAGGATTTCCAATAGAAACTGTTCCATTATCATTCATTTCCACAGTTTGTTTCGTATCAGAATAAATATAACTCTGATCTCCATACCATGCTTTAAAATTTACATGTGATAATAGGGAACCTAACGGACTAAAGTCTGTAATTGTCCCCGTAAAATCAATATTCATATTTTTTAGTGCAGTACAATATTGTAATCCTTCTAATGAAGCAACGTTTTTAGCACAGATTATTCCATCTGTGAGAGGCCAAGTTATATCTGTAAGAGACTTTAATTGTTCTTCTGTGATAGCTGAATTTTTATCTTTTTCGAATATACAATTTAAGACCTTTCTTAAATTGTCATCTGGAACGAGGTTTGTTTGATTTGTAGTTGTAGCTACTACTTGGTCATTTTCTGCTGCTAAAGTAGGTACCATTGGTGTTAATGTTCCTAGAATACATGTAGAAAGCATTAGCGTTGTAATTATTTTTTTATATTTCATGTATAAATCATCCTTTTTTCTTATATTTTTTAATTTTAGCAAATAAAGGAGAACTGTTTTCTATTTGTTTATCTTCCTATTCAGTTCCTTTGTTAAGGATAAGAAAAAATTATGTCTTATATTTTTTTTTTTTTTAACTATAAAGATAAAATATAAGAAACCCGTGGTGCTAGTTAATTTTAATACCCTAAAGAACATCTCAAAGTTCCTTCAAAACGTTGCTGTGAACGGCTTAAAAGGATACTGTATGCTAATAATATACTTTCAAACTTACTTTCCAGCCCTTGAACAGAACGTGATTTGGAATTTTGACAACCTAGTCTTTCAAGAGAAGAAAAAACAGTCACTACTGCTTTTCTTTGTCTAGTAAGTAATTGATGGTCTATCTTCCCTAATTTATCCATATTTTTTCGTGGCGGAACTAAGAATGTAATGCCATTAAGGGCAAGCTTTTCATGTATTTTATGGCTGATATAGCCTTTATCGCCAAGGATATTTGGAAGGTTCGCTTCATCCAATAAAGTCTCTAAAACTTTCACGTCATGAACACTAGGATCCGTGATTGAATAAGTAACTGGAAAGCCTCTTTTAGTGCCGATGAATTTTAAGACCATAAAAAATCGAAGAGAAATTACCCTCTTTGTCTTTTTCGTTTTTTCAAACTTTGCAACACAACCTAAAAAAAGACAGCAGATTAATAACGAATAGTTAATCATGCTGCTGTTTCTATTTTATTTACTTAATTTTTGAAATACTGTTCTAACTTTCATCAATAACTCCTCAACCAAACGCTCATGCACTTTTTCCAAGAAAATACACTCTCTGGCTTCATAATTAATTGTCGTTAGTTGGTCTAATAATACTTTTCCTGTTATCTTCATTTCATATTTTAAATTAATATTTACATAACGGATAGTTTCTAGTTGTACTAGAAATCGGTGCAACTGTAACAACGTTACTATGAATCTGCAATAATATCATGACTTAAAACAATATAAGGTCTTTTTCCTGTTTGTTCGTGTCCAGATCAAGGTGTTGTATTCAATAATAGAATATCGCCTTGTCTAGGTTTTCTCACCATTTTTCATTACCTACTGCTTCACCTAAGTTTTGAATCGTCACATGATTTCTTTCATCAGTGTAATTTTCAAATAACTGTTCAATTGTTAATTCATTTTCTAAATTAGCAGCTTCGATGATTAGACACTTTTGACCGTTTACTTCTTCTTGTATTATCTTCACTTTATCTTCTGTATGAATTCCAAGATATTCCATAATATACTTTGGCAATCTAAGACCATTACTATTTCCCCATTTTTTTATAGGTAACATTTCCATATTAGACACCTCTTTCTATATATACATAATTATCCTTCCCTGTTAAATTAGATTAACATTCTATGAATTCTTGAACCAATAGAAGCCTTACTTTTATAGAGATTTCTTAAGTATCAAAAACTAATAAGTTTCTGACCATTCAACAAAATTATATAAACACATTTATTACTTATATACTTCGCTTCTATGCCCTATTGATAAGATAAGAATAGTCACTTCTTGCTCGCTAATATCAGCTATTATGCGATATGCACCTACTCTATATCTCCAATATCCTGATTTATTAGCTGTTAGTCCTTTCCCATGTCTTCTTGGGTCATCTGTGCCAACAAGATTTTTCTCAATCCAGTTTAGGATAACTTTTGCTTGAAATTTATCCATTTTTTTTAATGCTTTTTGCACTTCTCGTTCATATCGTACTTGATAGGTCATCTTATAATCCTAACTCTCTTAGCATTTCTTCGTGAGAAATGCTTTGATCATCTTTCTCATGCTCTTTCATTATTTTTTTATAAGTTTCAAAGTCTACTAATGCCTCAGCTGATTGTAAAGAATTACTGCGCATAAATTCAGAAATATTGTCTCCATTAAAGTTAGCAACTTTTTCAAGAAAATCTTTTTCTTCGTTAGATACTCGAATACTGATTACTGGCATAGTTATCAACTCCTTTTTAAGTTTATTGTAATACAATCGTATGACGTAATCAAGAAGAAAATATGATCTATAAACTATTATAAATGCTTATTTACTTGTTTTTCTTACTGTAAAAGGATGTTTACGATTTGTTTTTTGATTTTTCTCAGAAGCTACAATACTTTCCTCCTCAAGGATAGTGACATAGTTTTCTTTTTGAAACCTTTCGTAGCTTTAAAAAATAATAAATTTCGGTTCAAATAATGATCCTTCTTTATCCCATTGTGTGGTTTTATAAAATTTATCTAAAATCAATCTAAGCGTTTCTTCACTTTCTTCCCCTTCTTGAATCCTACACGTTCACGATAACGATAATAGTCCTCTTGCAACATCAATAATTCCTCATAGATTTCTCCCATACTCCGACTAGAAGCCAAAGACAGGGCATAAATAAACGACGCAGGCAACGTCTCAACTGACCGCTCCCTCGTTACCCAACTAGCTACAGTTCCCTGATTAAAACCATAAAGCTCGCAAAACTGTTCAACAGGCATACCTAAATACCTTAAAATATACACATTCACAGCATGAGAATAAACATAAAGCTTCATAGACATATCGAAATCCTCCTCAAATGACTACGTATAATTACAAACGTAATAATACCACACAGTCTAAGAATACGACCTTCCCTATAGGAAAAAGCTAAAGAGTATCAAAGATATATTGTAAAAGGCAATTGGCGTCTTTTATTTTTTCAGCCTGTATCGACTTCAAATAAGCTGATTTCTTGCAATTCTTTCTCAGGTAACAGTTGTTGGAGAGTTCTTTGACAATCATCAATTGTTAGTTTAAATTGAGCAATAACTCCTTGAATAAAGGCTTCTTTTTCTTTCTTCTTTGCTTGAATTAAGCTCGCAAATAACACACGTACAGACGCAAGCAGAAGTCCACCACCACGCCCTTTTTTGACATGGTAGAACACTTTGTGTTCTTGCTTTAAGGTGCTTAATGCACGATCCAGACTTCTTAACGGCATATTTAATTGTTCCGCCAATTCTTTTTTAGATAGTTTCAAATAAGGCATACGAAGATCACTTTTTTCGCTCAAATAGCGCATGATATCTTCTTGCCATTCCTTTTTATGACTGTATTGACGTTGTTCTCGTGGTTTCTTGAACTTCCACCAACCACGACGTTGAATAAATAACTCTTTTTCTTGAATGTCTGAAGCTACCCATTCCTGGCATAATTCTAAAACAAAGTCACGATTGGCTGCTTGATAATTGCCAGAATACGCACTTTTGACAATCTTTCGCACTTCCCCTTCAGTCAACGGCTCGTTTAAGCGTTCGTTAAACTCAAACATGTTATACTCACAAGTTTCTTGTCCGTAATCAGAGGAATAATAAGCCAAAGAGAGTGTAAAAATCACGTTATTCCGTCCTAAACGACCTTCTCCCCCAGTAATGTTTGCTTTTCGTAGTAACAAATCAAACCAAGGCTCATCAACTTGGCGATACTCTTTTTTCTCAGGAAAAACAATCAATTTCGCATCTTTTTCCGCTTCAGACTTTTGGTTAGACGCCCTTTTCATTGACCAATTTAACCAATCAGAGAAAGAATATTGATTTTCTAACTCACAAAAAACGATATTTTGTTTGTTTGGGAATCGAGCAATGCCAAAATGATTACACCCTACATCGACACCTTGCAATTGATTGGCTAATTGTGTACGAATAGTAGTCGAAATACGCTTTGCAACTTCAATCACTTTAAAATTGCTCTTTTTTGTCACGTAAGCTGGTGTTTTTAGCACAAAATAAACTTGATAACCATGATCAGATTCTAAAATCATCGTTGGCATATATCCTAATTCATCGATACAAGCCAATACAATCTCTCCCTGGTGATTTTCTTTAGAATCGATATCAACCATGAATGTATTGATTTGACTTAGATTTTTCTCTGAATGCCCTTTGACAACTGTTCGATTTTCATCTGTATATGTTCCATATCGATAAACGTTTGGCGTCCAATGAGTCAATTTGGATTGATTTTCTATAATAGCTTCTTCAGACGTAATGACTATGCCACGCCCTGCATTCATCAGTTGCTTGCTTCGGTATGCAAAGATAGCACCATTTCTATTCGTATTGTTATACTGAACAGGTTTCATGGTGCTGTTACGATATTTGTATGTACGAATGCCTTTTTTTAATAATTCCGTATAACAATACTCTAATTTTTCCATCTAAATTTTCCTCCGATTTATATTGAAAAAGAGAACACATGACAATCATAAAAATTGTTCAGTGTTCTCTTACAATATTTTCGGTTTAAATTTCTGTAAAAACTTAGAAATATATTCCTATATATATTGAATTGCTCGCCTTAAATGTGCTATACTCAAGACACATTTGTAAAACAAATAAGTGGTTTGTCAGACTGCTTAATTATTTATTGAGACGAGCGCGAACACATGAGCCTTTTTCATGTGATTCAGAAATAATTGACTCTACCAAAATCAATTATTTCCGTCTCTTTTTTTGTATGTTTAATTTATTTGAATATAACAAAGTTATAAATCTTGTTCAAGTACAATTTTTATAATGGTATAAGTTATAAGAAAATAAATCGATAATAAGTTATACTTTAATCAAATAAAAAGAATAACTTATTCTTTTTATTCAAAATAAAAACGCTGATAAATCAAGTTTTAATACAAACAAATATAGAAAATTAAAGTATAACTTATTCTTTTTTTAAAAGTAAACAGGTATAAGTTATACTTTAATATAATGACATTCAAAAAAAATTACAGCTTTTCAAACGCTTCCTTTATTTCAGCACGTAAATGTTCTTCCTTAGAAATTCCAAGTTTTTGAGTAATATAGGCTTCTGCCAATGTATCAACTAATTTTTCAAATGTAATTCTTCCTTTTACTGATTGCAATTCTTCAACATAATCCTGCATTACGTTAAGTTTTGACTCAAGGGCTGGAGATATTTTTTTCGGTTTTGTAACTTTATATCTGTCATCAGTTATTTCTACAGGACGACCTCTTTTTTTATTTGTATTAGGTAATGGCTTGATCTTTTTGTTAAACAGAGTTTGTTCAAAATCATTTTCACGATTTATTGAAACTGATTTTTTCTTCTTATTTCCGGGTTGCAATAATCCAGTATATTCTTTGTCAAAATCTATATCAATGTCAAAATTTCTTCTTTCACTCATATTTCAATCACATCCCAATATTTTTATTCTTCAAAAACTTTTCTACGATTTTCTAATTCTGCTAGTATTTTAATAAAAGTTTCATGCGCTCGATAATCCCATTGATCATAATTCCCATTTTTATATTTTTTTAGTGATATTCCTTCTCTTGAGTACCTTTTTAGCCGCTTTTGGAAATTAACTATATTTTGAGACACAGCAGCTCCATATAAGTTTATTGCATCAGACAAAACATTCTTATCTAAATCGTCATCTGGCTCGAGCATACATGCAATTATAGAAATAACTTCAAGATCAATATTATACTTGTTTATCATAAATTTTTGATATCCAATATATTTTCCTATACCATCTAAAGATTCTTCCTGCGTTTGAAACGCAATAATGCTGTAATCTGAAGCAGCCATAGCATTATCTGAATAAGCACTTATAGTAGGAGGAACATCAATAAAAATAGCATCATATCTATCTTTAATCGGTGCTAAAAGCTTTTCTAACACCATAATTTGATCTTTTTCATCTTCATAATTTGTAATTACATAATTTGAGAACGATCTAAAACTTGTGTCACATGCAATTAAATCCAAATTTTCCATAATGGGAGTAATACAAACTGAAAGATCATTTTCATTAATTCCATTTACAATAGTTTTTTCAATACGTTCCATATTTACAGTCCTCGCTAAAATTTGAGAAGCATTTGCCTGTGGATCAATATCAATAACTAATGTCTTTTTTTTATTAATTACAGCATTGTCAAAAGCTAACATTGTAACAATTTTAGTTTTTCCAACGCCTCCTTTAAAATTTCCAACTGTATAAGTAGTTGCTGTCATTTCTTTACCCTCTTTCAATATGTTCTATATTTAAAGTATAAGTTATATCTAGTCTTTTATCAACATTTTTTTATACTTTAATTAAAAATGCTGATATTATAGTAAATATTGCCTAGCAAAAAAGTATAAGTTATACTTTTTTGCTAAATAATAACTTATACTTTAATGATTTACTTATAGTTTCAACTTGGGCACTATGTTTATGAGATAAGGTATAAGTTATACTAGTTAGATATAACTTATACCTTATACTTTTATTAAAGTTTACATCTATATTCGATTCAATCACTTAACGTAGAGTGTGTACTAGACTAAAATATAATTTATATTTTATCGAACTACAACTGCATATTTACGTGCATTATAGATATTCTCAAAAGTTGCCGTACTTATCCAATAAGAACCACTAATTGGATCAGAAACATGTACTTGATTACTTCCTTTATTATACCCATCAAGTGTGACAGCATGGTTATTATTGACCGCTGCACCAAAACTCCAATTGGTTAACTTACCTTTATATTGCAAAGCTTGTAAGAGAGACGCACCTTCACAACCACTTGGCACACCTAAAGCGTATTGATTATAGTTCTTTACACCTAATAATCTGTAGTCATCATTATTTTGTTGTCCATTACCAACCGCATACCAACCAACTGCATGTATCCTAATAAAGTGGACACTTTTTTTGATATACTATTAAATGAATAGACACAAATTTTGAAAGGATTTTTTAATATGGGAGACAACAGAAAATCACCACGTAAATTTGATGAAGAATT
>NZ_JAAKDW010000028.1 GCF_011038845.1 Enterococcus sp. ZJ1622 | reverse complement strand
CTTTGAACTAAGAAGTGCACCTTAAAGAATAGGAGACGATAAGATGAAAAGAATGAGGACGTTGTTTATTCTGAGTCTACTGTCGCTATTCTTAGATGTAACGACAGTGACCGGTTATGCGGAAAGCAATACGGTCTCGGTAGAGGCCGGCATTCAGTTTGTGGAAGATCAGGGCAGTCATTCGGACTCTGATTCTACTAGTGAAGAGCCTTCCGATGAGACTGGTAGTAAAATCCCCAATGAGTCGGGAACAACTACAAATAGCTCAGCTGAAAATACAGGAGCATTGCCTAAAACGGGTGAGCGTCGTTCGATTATTTTACTGGTAATAGGAATTTTACTGGTACAAACAACGATGGCATGTATTTTCATAAGGAAGTATGGACGAGAGTAAACAAGAAATAAGGTCAATAATGAAATTTTAGTTCTATGTAGACAAACAAGAAGGTGGGTTTCTTTCAAGAAACCTACTTTCTTTTTACCTTTAAACTCTTAAATAGAAAAATTGGAATTTAAAAATGGACTTTATATTTGATAAAAGGAGGAAGACTTTGGGTGAATCGTATGTTGCCGTTAATAGATGGAAAAGGTAAGAAAATAAAAAAACTACAAAAAGGAGTGATTTATACTGGAAAGGTTAAAGAAAATTATATTCTTTTATTAAAGATAAATGAAATAGAAAGACACAAGCCTCTAAAAATAGGAAAGAAAGTTTTTAGTACTTTTAGTTTGGTAAATACATTCAGAGAGAAATTTATGAAACTAAATAGCTTTTAAATGACTGCTACTGACCATAATTACGAAGCATAATTTTTAATCTATGTGTTTTTTTATTAAAAGAGTCATATTTAACGATAAATAGTGCTGTTTTTTGAGACTATTTTTCTCTCTTTGTTAGTTAGAATGGTGAAGTAAAATATTAATGAATAAGATGTATTAAGTAAACAAAAAGGAGAATATAATAAAATGAATTCTAAAATAAAAGGGATAATTAGTTTATTCTTTCTTATCTTTTCTATATTTTCAATTAGTCCTAAAGTATTGGCAGAGGAAAGTGGAGGTTTTTCAGTATCCCCATTAGATCCAGAGACAGGTGAGGTCCAAAGTTCTTATTACGATTTAACTGTTGTTCCTGATCAAAAGTTAAAACTCCAAGTAGAAATCTACAATAGTTCAGACAAAAATATGAAAATTCAGGTTGAAACAAATACAGCATCAACGAATAACAATGGAATAACATCTTATTTAAAAACAGAACAACAAGATTCAAGCCTAAAAGTAGCATTTGACAAAATAGCTAAAGCAGAAACTGAGCAAGTGAACGTACCGGCAAAGGGTACAGCAGTGGCCAACATTAATATTGAGATACCAAAAGATGCATTTAAAGGAGAAATCTTAGGTGGATTAAGATTTACAGAAATAAAAACTGAAGAGGAGAAAAAACAACAAAAAAATGCTGTTGAAAATAATATTGCCTATACAATTGGAGTATTATTACATGAGTCAGATGAAGAAGTAGCTCCAGAAATGGCTCTAAATAAAGTTTTTACAGAACAACGTAATTCTAGAAACTATATTAGTGCTAATTTACAAAATAAGGCTCCGAGGATTATACGAGAATTGACTGTCAAAGCTCAGGTATATCAAAAAGGAACAGATAAGTTAAGTTATGAAGCTTCTAATGATGCTATGCGCATGGCTCCTAATTCAAATTTCAATTTTGGTATTAGTCTTGAAAATAAGAAATTTATTCCAGGAGAATATACAATGAAAATTTCTGGGACTGCAGACGGTGAACCATTTGATTTTAGTCAAGATTTTACAATTACGGCTAAAGAAGCAAAAGAATATAATAAAAATTCTGTATTTATAACAGATGAACCTAAAACTAATTATCTATTATATGTTTTGGGGATTTTACTTCTAATATTTATAGTAGTGTTTCTTTGGTTTATAAAAAATAAAAAAAAGGTTAGTAAAAAATAATCTAGTATGTAGAAAATCAAATTTATGAAAAGCTGAAATGTTGAGAGAGTAAGATAGGAGTTAAAAAATCTTCTATTTTACTCTTTTATTATTATAAATGATGATTCATGTGTCTAAAAATAAACGGGAGATTTTAATTTGTTAATAATTTATGTTTGAGAAAAACAAAACTCATAATTAGGTAAAAATAAACAAAAGAACTGATTCTTTTCATTCGAATACAATTGTTAGAATTACTGGGTAACTAATTTGAAAAATGGGGGAGAAAAAATGAGAATTAGAAATTAAATAATTCCTTTTTTCGTTTATTTTTTTAATAATTCAAGAAAGGAATTTATATTATGAAAAGATATTTAATTTTGGGATGTAGTATTTTAACTCTAGGTGGAGCGGCATATGCAGCGACTACGGATCCGGTAGCGGATATATTACATTCCATTGTTGAAAAACAAGTAAAGGCAGATAGCTTGGATAGTTTATCAACGGAAAATTTGTCACTAAAGGAAATTACCACGCACAAGAAAGGGAATGACTTTAGTACTTTGGTTCATCCTAAATATATAGATAATCAAATTGTAAAAGAGCATCAAGAAGAAATTAATAATTTAAATAAGCGGTTACAAGAAACAACTTTTGAAACTATTTTATCTTCCTTTGGAAGTGAAAAAGTAGGAACTATTCCGGATGGAGATGCGCATACAGGTGAATCGTTTGATCGAATTGGTTTAGAGGAAACGTATGCTCGCTTACAAAAAGAAGGAACGCCATTTTTTGAGGCATTTTTTACGGCATTTCCAGAAATCAAGCAAAAACAAGTTGAAGAACATTTCAATGAATTGCTATTTGTGGCAACGTATTTAGGGAAATGGTATGACGTTTCAATTGGCGAGAGTTCTTTGTGGGAATTGATGTATTTTGAAGGAGCAGAACTTACAGCAGATCAAAAATGGGAAATCGACCAAGTATTGCATTTCGCAGAAGAATTAAAGGCGAATAATTATGAAGCCTTATTGAGTAAGAATGTGGGAAATACATTTAAACAAACACAAGTTTATTCACAGTTTACAAATAAATCTTACAGTGAATTGATTGAATGGTTTGTTAAAAAAGAGACAGGAAGTACAGATTATTCTACATGGTTTTACGATTACTTTAACGGAGTCGTGAAGATGGATACGGCATTAACTGAAGAAGATAATGTAGGAATTTGGAATCGAAACGGGGCATTAAAAGAAAATTTACCTTATTTATTGACACAAAAACCCGGAAGTAACTTAACGTTAATTGAATCATACCGATTGTTAATGATAGCATCAGGAAATGACAAAGAAAAAGATGTTTTAAATGCCATACGAACAATCAAAAATGAAGAAGCGTTTTTCTATCGAACCTATGATCATAAGGAAGAAGTAGACTCTTCAATTGGACAGCTTGTTTTGTGGGCACCTAATTGGAATCTTTTAGATGAAACAGATGATTATGCTAAAAATTTACTATTACCGAGTGAAAACTTTAGTTCACACAATGCGAACGGTGCAGTTGGAGGTTATCAATATATCTCGCTGCAACAAAATGGTTATGATCCATCTACAATTGCACACGAATTAGGACATTCAATGAATGGTTTGTTAAGTGCTGGGGGAGAGTTTTTAACCACATTTATTTTTAATGTTGGTAGAAATACTGGTTCTTATATTAATACTTATGCAGATAATGAAAATATTGGATACGGAACGGATTATCCGATCAATTCAGATGTGAATGAAATCCAAACCAAAGAAGATTTAGTCACAATGACTAAAAACTCAGAGAATTTTATTTATGCGATGGATGCAGTAATTGCAGATGTAGTATTAGAGATGCCCCTGTCTGAACAAGTAAAATATATTCGTAAAGTTCCCATCAATGTAGATTCAGGAGTATTGGAAGGTATTTTTGATTCAAATACTTCATTCGATGCAAAACCATTAACAATTTCAGAATTAGAATCAATGAATCTACAAAGTATTGATGATTTAATCAATCACGGGTTGGTAATTATGGAACCGGATGATACCAATAACAATATTCTGACAAATCGAGGCCAAGGTTACGGCACTTCTCTGTCATATTCCAGTTACTTTTTAGCAAATGGAAAATTCTTTCAGCATACACATCGTATTATAAATACAATAGTATCTGAAGACGGATGGGAAGGATTTAAACGGTTTAATGTTTTTAATAATTCACAAAGTGATTGGAACTATGAAAACGTAGATGAACTGTCAATCAACTCATTAAGAGTAGCTTTAAATGACCCATCAGTCACTTATCGTTCTTACGCTCAAAAAAAATATCTAAAGAATCGAGAGACAGTAGGGAAAAAAGGCTTGAAGAGCATGTCTTATCTTGATCTTAAGAAAACATTTGAAAATTCAATCGATGATTTTTATCAAATCAAACAAAATCTTTACAAAGAGTATACTTCATTAACGAATTCCTTTAAAAATGATGCTTTCGGTTATGACGCTTCTCAAATCAAAGAAGTTAGTTCCTATGATGAATTACATGATGTAGTTACGGCAGATCCTAAAGCAACGATCTCAATTATTTCAGATTTTGAAGTTCCTACAAATGCTAAAGAAATTAAAAACTTTGAAGGAAACTTAAAAGGAAACGGCCATACAATTACTAATGGCATATCCGCATTGTTTGGTACTTTAAATAACGCAACAATTGAATCCTTAATTTTAAAAGATTTTACTATTAAGGA
The DNA here is from genome assembly GCF_011038845.1 of Enterococcus sp. ZJ1622. Lineage (GTDB taxonomy): Bacteria > Bacillota > Bacilli > Lactobacillales > Enterococcaceae > Enterococcus_B. The sequence continues at coordinate 5,614 of NZ_JAAKDW010000028.1, read as the reverse complement.
TCAAGAAGCACATACAGGAATTTTATCGAATCAAGCAGAAACTGCTAGAATTAGAGATGTTCACGTGCTTAATAGCATGGCGAGTATCAAACAAGGAGTCAAATATTCGATTGGCGGTTTATTAGGAGAAGCTAAAAATAGTGTTATCAGTCAGTGTTCCTCTCAAGGCAATGAAATTGTAGGATCGTTTGCTGGAGGGATTGTAGGTTATGGTGAAAATACAAGTATCACAGATACGTACATCTATGAAGGAACAGTGACAGGAAATGAGGTAGGAGACCTTCGAGTTGGAGGGCTTGCGGGAAACTTTATCTCGGGAACAATTAAGAATACGTATTCTTCAGCTGACATAAAGAATGGTCAGGGGTTTATTGGCAGTACTTATAGTTATGGGACGCCTTCAATCGATGAATCTAATTCCTTTTCCATTGGCAATGTCGATGAAGACCGTCTGAAATTTATGGAAGAAGACAATAATTCAAAGACCTATCAAAATAACTATGAACTATCTACAGCTACAGGAAAATCGAGTGCTGGAATCACTAAATTAGATGTAAAAGCTATCGAAGAGACCACTCTCAAAGAGGAAAACTTTTACACCAAACAGCTTGGTTGGAATACGGAGAATATTTGGCAAACCGAGAAAGTCGCAAAAGGGACTTTACCTTATTTGAGAAATTCAGATCCAAGAAATTCTAGTGGGTATCAAGAACCATTTGTGTTTGAATGGGTGTCCTCAGTGAATGACCAATCAACGATTTTAGAGGGAAAAGTCAGTCAGAAAGCAACCATCATGATCTATGACGAGGGGACACAGATAGGGCAAGCAGAAACCACAGAAGATGGGAAATTTTCGATTCCAATTGAACCATTGATGGGGAATCATCAATTAAAGATTGTGGCTAAAACGAATACAGTGGAAGAAGAAACTTATCTACAAGTCCAAGGGACTGCCCCAACAATTAAAGGGAAAAAAGGACTCACTGTACCAGTAGGAGAGTATGGATTTAAACCAGAGGAATTACTTGAAAATGTAAGTGACCGATACGGGGAAGAAAATCTGACCTATACGGTAGATACGAGTAAGGTTAATCTAGGGCTTCCAGGAGAATATAACGTCATAGTAACCGCTGCGAATTCCATTGGTCGTAGTAGTACAATCAAAGTACCCGTGACATTACAGGATTACAATTCAATTGTTTTTCAAGGTTATGGGCCACAAGAGCGCTTCCGACTGGGGCTCCAAACAAGCAATAAAAAAATTCGTTTGGTAGAAAATACAGAGTTCACAACACAACTTGATAGTGGGACCGGAGCTTATATAAAAATTGAGCTATATGATCGAACAGGGAAGCTAAAAAAACAAGCATCTACCAATGCCGAAGATCTATCAGAAGTCTTAGTGAAAGCATTTGATCAAACTTCGTATGAAGAAGGTGATCTCCTAGATGTTTCCTATCTTCAACATTCACATAAAATGCAGTTTTATCAAGAGGGGGAAGTAGAATTACCTTTTGGAAGTTCAGGAAAAAATCAATTATTTACAATTAAAAATGATGAACTAGTTCGTCTAACGGACAATATGGTTCAAACTAAAGAGGTAACGACAGAAGTTGGAAGTCCAGTAGAAGTGGAAGAATTTGTGGATTCAGTGAATGAAGCCCTCTCTAATTTATCCGTTAGTTATTCATTAAATTCTGAGTTTAATCCAGGAAAAACAGGGGAACAAACGAATACGTTGACTGTCTGCTTCGGAGAACACTTCTCTAGAGAAATACCAATCAAGTTAACATATGTTTATGATAACAACATTTCTATTCGCTGTTATCGGGAAGAGGAACGTTTTATTTTAGGATTGAATGAAGATAATCGAACCATCAACTTTGTTACAGATACAAGTCAAAATACACAACTAGATTCTGGTTCAGGAGAATATTTGACAATAACTGTTACTGACAAAGAAGGAAAACAAAAGTATCAAATGAAAGCTAATGCGGAAGATTTAGCTAGTAAAATGATTGATTCATTGAATAGGAAATCTTACGAAAATGGTGATATTGTTCATATAAAACATACTTTTGATAATAAAGTACAATATTATAAAAATGGAGAAATTAAACTTGATTTTGGTTCGTGTAAAAAAGAAGAAATTTTTATGATTCAGAATGATGAATTAATTCGTCTAACGGACGATATGGTCCAAACTAAAAAAGTGACGACAGAAGTCGGAAGTCCAGTAGAAGCAGAAGAATTTGTGGCATCTGTCCATGAGGCATTTTCTGATATGTCTATCCATTATGCGTTGAAAGATTCGTTTAACCCAGGAAAAACAGGGGAACAAACGAATACTTTAGAAGTCTCCTTAGGAGAAGCTGTAACGCAAGAAATTCCAGTGAAATTGAACTATGTTTATGAGAATAATCTGTTAATGCGTGGGTATGCTTCTGAAGAACGATTTATTTTGGGACTAAACAAAAATAACAAAACTATTAATTTTGTAACAGACTCAGATCGGACCACTCAATTAAATGATAATCAAGGATTATTTGTTTCCGTGACAGTTTTTTCAAAAGAAGGGAAACAAAAGTATCAAATGAATGCGAATGGTGAAGATACACCTAGTGATTTAGTATCAATATTAAATGGTAGAACTTATGAAGAGGGAGATTGGATCCAAGTAAAAAATATATTTGATAACAAACTACAATTCTATCAAAATGGTGAGATTAAACTTGATTTTGATTCATGTAAAAAAGAAGAACTCTTTAGAATTCAAAATGATCAATTAGTCTATTTCTCTGACAATGTGATTCAAACTAAAGAGGTAACGACAGAAGTCGGAAGTCCAGTAGAAGCAAAAGAATTTGTGGCATCTGTCCATGAGGCATTTTCTGATATGCCGGTGCAGTATGGGTTGAAAGATCCGTTCAACCTAGGAAAAACAGGGGAACAAACGAATACTTTAGAAGTTTCCTTAGGAGAAGCTGTGACGCAAGAAATTCCAGTAAAACTGAACTATGTTTATGAGAACAATTTGTCTATTCATTGTTATTACGAGCAAGAACGATTTATTTTAGGGTTGAACAAACAAAATCAAACGCTAAATTTTGTGACTGATACAAGTATGGACACACCATTAGATTCAGGTGCTGGAGACTATTTGACGATCACCGTTCAGGACAAAGAAGGGAAACAAAAGTACCAAATGCAAGCCAACGCGGAAGATTCACCGAGTCAACTCATTAATGCATTAAATGGTAAAGCTTATGAAAATGGTGACCACATAACGGTTCAACATAAAAATAGTGGAAAAATCGGGTTATACGTGAAAGGGACTCTTCAACTAGATTATGGAAATAGTCAGAACAGTGAAGAATTTGTTATTCAAAATAATCAACTTCTTCAATACGACCCAGAAGCAATCAATGTCACGGTTAAAGAGGGGGAAACAACTGTTGGTGAAGCGGTTGAACCGAACGAGTTGATTGAAAGTGGACAATCTAATTATACGTATACTTTCGTAAAAGAACCCAATTATTACCAATATGGGGAACAAACCGTTCAAATAAAAGTAACAGATGATCAAGGAAAAACAACGGTTGTCGAAACTACGTTGGTTATCAAGCATGAATCAGAGCTAACGATTAGTACTAAAGACACGACGGATGAACGTCTAACTATCAAAATTGATTCAACGACACATCAGTTACAGGGAATTACCGATCCAAAGAATACAGCAGCCTTTTCTGCGACTTCTGAACCGGAGGTTCTTGTCATGTCCCTCTATAATCAGAACAATGAATTACGTCAAATGATTGCTTTGGATGGGGGAATGGCACCACAAGACTGTATGAACGAACTTTCTAAACAAACCGTTGAAATCGGGGACTATTTAACGATAACTAGTAAAGAAGGCGTGCCACAATCTCTTTATCGTGAAGGAACGAATGTTCAAACGACGAATGAATCAACTGGTACCTATCAAATTAACGCACAATGGCAATTTGAACCACGAAAAACACCAACACCACCTGATGAAGGTGGGAATGAAAACTCATCAGCGACGAAAATAGATGCCGACGTTTTGATCGAGTTTTCAAAAGATAATACTCCCGTACAGCCTGTTGATCCGAATGATCCAACAATCCCTGTCGATCCGACGGATCCGATCAATCCAATAGGTGGAGAACTCATGATCACCTATACCTCAAAATTAGATTTCGGTACCCACAAAAAAGGGGGAACATCATGGTTTGCTTATGGAGATAGGATGCAAGGAAATGTTCCGATAACACCATTTGTATCTATAAAAGATACCAGAAGTACGGATCGAAAAGGTTGGTCGTTGACCGCACAATTAGAAACGCCATTTGTCAATGAAAAAGGCCAGCCATTGAATGGTGCGGAGTTGCATTTTAGTCATTTGTATTCAGGAAATGGAGAACTCAACGCACCTGAAGTGACTGAAGGTGATTTAGTAGTAGACAAAGCTGGAGTAGAGATTGCACGAGCAACCGAGAAAAACGGTTATGGGCAACACTCGATCGGCTTAGGTAAGCTGCAGGCAGATAACACTACTAATGGTGTGGAATTGACTATACCGAAAGGGATAGCCAATGACAGTGGGAACTATCAAGCAACGATTCTTTACACTTTAACAGCTGATCCAACAGCTGCATTCAAAGAATAAAGAGCAAAAAACTCTCGTTAGAAATGATATTCTAATCGAGAGTTTTTTTTGCTCTTTGTCAAATCGGACTGATAAGGTCATCTATAAACATCAAAGTTAGTAAAAGTCACTAGCTTTGATGTTTTTTTATGTGTAGCTGATTAACCCGTTGATTAGAAAAATCCGCAAGCGCATATTGGTAAAACTTCGAAATCCATAAGCGATTCGTTTTAACGTTTTGATATGCGTGTGAAGATTCTCTAATTTTGCGTTAGAATATTTTTTCGAAAACGCTAGCTGAATCCCTTTTTCATATCTGAAAAAGGCTTTTTTGATGTAGTGAAGTTCCGAGGGAACTTCTTTGGGCATTTCTCGAAGTAGCTGGAAAAAAGTAGCTGGTTGTTTCTCGTGATAAGCGCTAAGCAGCTTTTGATAATACTGATAAGCCGTTTTAAGTTCAAAAGAGATTGAAAGTAGACGGTCAACTACTTCACTTTCTGTTAAATAGCGCCATTGAAAATTCTGCCATTTCTTGAATGTGGTGTAATCCAACTCATCTTCTGATTTTAGAAGTAATTTATGCAAAGATTTCAATTGTCGATAGTACTTGGCTTGTAAAGCATCTTTTCGATCCAACTGCTTCATCACGCGTTTTCGAATACGGTCGAAAAACTTGTTCAAGTGTTGCACAATATGGAAGCAATCAATGATGATTTGTGCATTTGGAAAGCACTCTTTGACTAATGAAAAATAAGGGGCATTCATATCTGTGACAATGTAGCGAACCCCCATCCGAGCTTTTCTTGTAAAACGCATGAAATAAGCAACCAAATCTTTTTTTCTCCGGCTGGGCAAGATGTCAAAGAGTTTCCCTGTCTCTCCATCCATACAAGAAAAGGAGAACTTCCCATAGGAAGTTGAAAGAGAGCGAAACTCGTCGAATAG
>NZ_JAAKDW010000027.1 GCF_011038845.1 Enterococcus sp. ZJ1622 | reverse complement strand
TTGCGTCTTTCGCGTCAGAAAACCGTTCATTTCGTGGCCTTCGCCGTTTTCTAAAACGATTTTTTCACCTGGATACAAGCTGCCGAATAAACCAGATACATTGTTTAAGGGATCATTTTCAGAAATCAAGTAGACTAAGCGTCCTTGGTAATCCTTTATGATTTTCTTGATCGAAGTACTTGGACTAAGTCGGATTTTCGGCAGATTCCTGCCTCCTTGGATCATCGAGCTGAACAGTGCCTCCGTCAGTGAATTGTTTAATGGCGCGGCGTTATAGACAATGATCGTTGGTACCTGATGCGCCATGCCTAAGATCGCTCCATTGCGTCCGCCAAGTGAGTGCCCGGTCACTGTCTCTATCGAATAACCCTCTTTTTTCAATCCTTTGAGAAACTCATTTCCTTGAGCAAAATAAAAAGAAGATGCTTGGCTCCCGCTAAAAGCGATCGCTCCCCACTGAGAAATATCCTTCAAACTTTCCAATGTCCCGTTATCCATATTCGTTCCGGCAAAGCCGACCGTGACTTTGCCAGTTTGGGTATCTTTAAAGGCCACGCCACTAAGACTTGTGCGTTTGTCGTAGAACGCGTCAATGAATTCGAGGTGGGTGGGGAATTGATTTTTATTTTGCATTTTCTTTATTTGTTTTACTATATCGGAATTAGATAGGTAATTGTATTTTGCATTTTCGATTTCGTAGGCAATAGTCGCTATGGCACTCGTTATTTCAGTGTCACCTTTGATCCCATTGTTCTTGATTTCATAACTGCTCATTGGTTATCCTCCTCAGTGTCAGGTTGATAATCAATAGAGTCATCAAATACAATAGATGGATTTTTTGAAAAACGAATCTCCACATTTTTGTATCCGACAGAATCCCCAGCTAAATTTCCTCGTCCTTTTAACAATAGAGTTGGCGCATTTTCTGTCGGGATCTGGTATCGCTGGCGTAATTGTTGGACATTCGGATCATCATTTTCCAGCTGATATTCCAGCTCATAAATCGGTACATTTGGGTTGTACATTTTTCGGATATGTTCATACTGACCAAGGTTCTTGAAATCCCCATACTGTACAAAAAATTGGAAATTTTCGATTTTTGCTTTTAATTCAGGGTCATCTACTTCTTCTAATAAACGAATCTCCTGTTTATCATAAGTAATAGGATATATTTTTTCTTCTATTTTTGGAGTTTTGATTTTGTTTTGATAGTAATAACCATGTGCTTTTTGAGTGTTTCGATTTAAGTACAACACCATTCCTTCCATTATCAGAGGTTCGTCATTCTTATACATTTTGGATAAACTTGATTGCAATACCCACACCCCCTTATCTCCCTCATCAAATTCCTCGTCTCGGTAGCCTTCCATCTCGTAAAAATCCATGAGATCCTTGGTGGGATACAAAGCCAGTACTTGATCAAAACTCTGTTCGATTTCTTCCTTCTTTTTTGAGGTACAGCCGCTTAGTATAGTTGTCATGATGATTCCTCCTGTGATGAAAAGTAGTGTTTTTTTGTTTGACATAAGACCTCCCAAGATAGTAGAGTATTCTATCTTTTTCTTTTTTAAATACTCCTTACAATAAGATATACGCAAAATCGGGCAATTTATTTTCACTATAGAGAAAACTCTTACAATTGAATGGTAGCATAAAGAATCGTCTTCTTTTTTAAAATATAAAGAGAAATAAACGCTTGAAAAATAACTAAGAATTTTCCGTTATGCAATTTTCATATAAATGAAGATGTTGTTAGTAACATTTATTTTAAAGGAATCTAGATTGTTATCTATGTAAATGATGTTTGTTAAAATAACTATTTTTATTTATGGCGATTAACGAAAAATCGGCCTATTATCTTGCGTATACTCGTTTTTCCTCCAAATTTTTAAGATTCTTTTTTGAAGGATTGCAACTCCTGCCGATTTGCGTTAAAGTAGGAAGAGATTCTGTGAAACAATTGCTGTTTCACAATGAAAGGACAAATTATGACACCAGAAGAATTTCGCCAAATATTGGCAGAAAAAGGAATCGAACTATCGGATCATCAAATGGAACAATTTGACTGTTACTTTCATGCATTAGTTGAGTGGAATGAGAAAATGAACTTAACAGCCATTACAGAGCAGAAAGATGTCTATTTGAAACATTTCTATGATTCATTGACATTAGCTTTTGACGTTGATTTTTCGACTGAACGGACGCTTTGTGATGTTGGATCAGGGGCAGGATTTCCAAGTATCCCATTGAAAATCGCTTTTCCGCAATTACAGATCACGATTGTCGATTCTTTGAATAAACGAATTACTTTCTTGACTGAATTGACACGTCTGTTAGGTATCGAAGCTTCGCTTTACCATGATCGGGCAGAAACATTCGGGCAGAATCCGCAATTCCGCGGATCGTTTGATTTTGTCACTGCACGTGCAGTTGCTCGATTGAATGTCCTGACTGAGCTATGCTTACCGCTAGTCAAACAAGACGGTTATTTTTATGCATTGAAAGCTGCTAAAAGTGAAGAAGAATTGACAGAAGCTAAACACGCAATCGCCTTATTAGGCGGAAAATTCATCGAAGAACAAGCAATCGAGTTGCCTGCTCTTGAAGATAAACGCCATATTCTAGTCATTCAGAAAAAGAAAGAAACACCAAAAAAATATCCAAGAAAACCAGGAATGCCGAACAAGCAGCCCATCAAATAGGAGGAGAAGAGATGGCACAAATCATATCTGTCGCAAATCAAAAAGGCGGTGTCGGGAAAACGACGACGACCGTGAATCTAGGTGCTTGTCTTGCTAGTCTAGGCAAAAAAGTACTATTAGTAGACATGGATGCACAAGGAAACGCAACAAGTGGCGTTGGCATCCGCAAACCGGATGTGAGCCAAGATATCTATGATGTATTGGTCAATGAATTGCCAATCGCAGAAGCGACACTTGTCACTGAGCATGAAAACTTGAGCATTGTGCCTGCCACTCTTCAATTAGCAGGAGCAGAGATCGAGTTGACATCGATGATGGCAAGAGAATCGCGGCTGAAAGGTTCTTTAGCAGAAATAAAAGATCAATATGATTATATTTTGATCGATTGTCCGCCTTCATTGGGGCATTTGACGATCAATTCATTCACCGCAAGTGACTCGATCCTGATCCCTGTCCAATGTGAGTATTATGCACTGGAAGGATTGAGCCAGCTGTTGAATACAGTTCGCTTAGTCCAAAAACATTTTAATCCCGAATTAGAGATCGAAGGAGTTTTATTGACCATGTATGACGCTCGTACGAATCTGGGGAACGAAGTAGTCGAAGAAGTACGGAAATACTTCCGTGAAAAGGTCTATGAGACGATTATTCCTAGAAATATCCGTTTATCAGAAGCACCTAGTCACGGGAAACCGATCATCGACTATGATCCACGTTCTCGAGGCGCGGAAGTCTACCAAGCATTGGCAAAGGAAGTGGTAAGCCGTGAAAAAAAGTAAAGGATTAGGTCGAGGAATCGATGCATTGTTCCAAGATCTGGAAAATCTGGAAACTGTTGATGTCAAAGATGAAACAGTCGTCCAGCTTCCATTGAATGAGTTGCGTCCAAATCCGTATCAGCCTCGTAAAACATTTGAAGAAGTCTCATTACAGGAATTAGCGAATTCGATCGAACAGTCCGGTGTGTTCCAACCGATCATCGTGCGTCGTTCCGCTGTCAAAGGCTATGAGATCATCGCAGGGGAGCGTCGTTTCCGTGCGTCGAAACTGGCCAACAAAGAAACGATCCCAGCAATTGTGCGAGAGTTTGACGAAGAAGCAATGATGCAAGTCGCTGTACTGGAAAATTTGCAAAGAGAAGATCTGAACCCACTAGAAGAAGCAGAAGCTTATGATATGCTGATGAAAAATTTGAAATTGACACAAGCAGAAGTAGCGAACCGTTTAGGGAAAAGCCGTCCTTACATTGCCAACTATCTTCGTTTGCTGTCGTTACCGGATCTTGTAAAAGAAATGGTGCAGGATCAGCGCTTGTCTATGGGACAGGCTCGTACGCTATTAGGCCTCAAAAACAAAGCACTGATTTTGAAACTGGCCAATCGAGTGGTCACTGAAAATCTGACGGTTCGTCAGTTGGAGCAGCTAGTTTCAGAGCTGAATCAAAATGACGGGAAAGAAAAGAAAAAAATCCCTCGTTTAGCTAAAGAAAAACCGTATTATATCCGGGAAAGTGAAGATCGTTTGATGGATAAATTCGGAACTAGCGTAGCTATCCAGGAAAAAAACGGTAAAGGAAAGATCGAAATCGAGTATCTTTCACAAAATGATTTGACAAGAATCCTTGATATCCTTAATATTCAGTTTGATGAAGAGTAAAAAGAAGTTGTGAAAAAACTGCCCTGTATCAAGCGGTAAGAAGGATTAGAGAAAAATAACTTCCCGTATTTTCGTCTGAGCGGGCTTAGTGCCGCTGATGCAAACTCTTGAACGAATAGTGAAGGTTAGACGTTTGAATACCATTTACAAAATAGGAGGGGACTTTATGTACGACTTACATGATATCGTTGAAATGAAAAAACCTCATGCTTGCCAGACAAACCGCTGGGAAGTGATCCGAATGGGCGCAGACATCAAAATAAAATGTGTCAATTGCGGGCACATCGTCATGATGACCCGTCGTGATTTTGAAAAGAAGCTAAAAAAAGTTATTGAAAAAAATGCAGAGAAAGAGTGAATGAATTTATGGCATTAACTGCTGGAATTGTTGGGTTGCCCAACGTAGGAAAATCAACTTTGTTTAATGCGATCACAAAAGCAGGAGCAGAAGCAGCAAATTATCCTTTTGCAACGATTGATCCCAATGTAGGTATGGTCGAAGTACCTGACTGGCGCTTGCAACGTTTGACAGAATTAGTCCATCCGAAAAAAACAGTCCCAACGACATTTGAATTTACCGATATCGCTGGGATCGTAAAGGGCGCAAGCAAAGGTGAAGGACTAGGGAATCAATTTTTGAGTCATATTCGCCAAGTCGATGCGATCTGTCATGTTGTCCGATGCTTTGATGATGACAATATCACACACGTAGAAGGACGCGTAGATCCGTTAGCCGATATCGACACGATCAACTTGGAACTTGTACTTGCAGATTTGGAATCGGTCAATAAACGCTACACTCGTGTTGCGAAAGTAGCGAAGACAAAAGACAAAGAAGCTGTCGCTGAATTAGCAGTACTGGATAAAATCAAACCAGTGTTAGAAGACGGCCGTTCAGCACGTTCGATAGAATTTACAGAAGAAGAAGAAAAAATCGTGCGTTCTCTCTTCTTGTTGACGACAAAACCGATCCTTTATGTGGCTAATGTTTCCGAAGATGATGTAGCAGATGCTGAATCGAACCACTATGTGCAGGAAGTCCGAAATTTTGCTGCAGGAGAAAACGCGGAAGTGATCGTAGTCAGTGCACGCGCAGAAGAAGAAATCGCAGAACTTGATGATGAAGATAAAGCAGAATTCCTTGAAGCTTTAGGCATCGAAGAATCTGGTTTGGATCAGTTGATTCGAGCAGCTTATGATTTATTAGGGTTAGCTACTTACTTTACTGCTGGAGAGCAGGAAGTTCGTGCATGGACTTTCAAGAAAGGGATCAAAGCGCCACAAGCAGCAGGGATCATCCATTCTGATTTCGAACGAGGATTCATTCGTGCAGAAACAGTCTCATTTGAAGATTTGGATCATTATGGCAATATGCATGCAGCAAAAGAAGCTGGTCGAGTTCGGCTAGAAGGAAAAGACTATGTCGTCCAAGATGGAGATGTTATGTTATTCCGCTTTAATGTGTAAAAGGGCTATCACACTATAGGCCGGATATGTTAGAATGTCTTTTGTGACGACCGTGAAGGAAGTAGCGGCTAAGGAGGACGAATTAGAGAATGGAACCAGAACAATTACGCGAGCTCGTAAAAGAAAACAATGACCTTGAAGAAAAATTAACAAAACGAAACCAACAATATATTTTTGACCTGAAGAAATCTTTAGAAGCAGCGAACTTATCCGAAGAGGAAAAAGTAAAAGCACTTCATGACATCCTGCCAACCCTTGTCGCTGAACAAAAAGGTGGGAAAACAGCACGTCAGCTATACGGCACTGTTTCAGAACGTACCGAAGCGATCATCAATAAGCCGGCAGAAGTGAAGACTTCATCGACACCTGTTTTGATGTGGCTGGACAATACGTTGCTGCTGTTGGGTCTATTGAGCATCATGATTGCGATCACTGGATTGTTTTCACGTGGAACAACTCCGGCTTATGGGATCTCTACCCTTGTTTTAGGTTCTGCAATCGGTGGCTGGGTATTTTATCTGATGTACAAGTATATCTATCAATATGAATATCCGGGAGCAGATCGCAGCAAAAAACCGGGAATGGGCAAGACCCTCTTGATTCTAGGAGGAACGACATTGATCTGGGTTGTCGCTTTTTCAGCAACAACGATGCTTCCGCCAGTCATCAACCCTATGCTGGATCCAGTATTCATCGTAGTGATCGGAGCCGCAGCATTAGCTTTGCGTTACTACTTGAAGAAGAAGTACGGCATTATCGGAAGTCTTTCCGTACCAAGAAAATAAAACCGATATTTATCATAGGAGCTGTGACAAAAGCCTTGTCACAGCTCCTTTTTCCGAATAAACGGTGTTCCAGAAGTAGCTTCTTCTTATTTCTTGAAGCTGCCCACTTCTGTCACAACCTCTTTATTAAAATGAAGCAAATCGTATGAGTGTTTTGTAAGAAAGGCTCTCTGATTTTTAGAAGCTTGTTGACTTAAGCGTAAAAATCGATTATTTTAATAGATAAACTAAATCAGAGGAGTGGTACTAAAAATGTCCAACTGGGAAACAAAGTTCACGAAAAAAGGGTTTACTTTTGATGATGTCTTACTGATACCAGCAGAAAGTCACGTGTTACCAAACGAAGTGGATATGAGCGTACAATTAGCAAAAAACATTAAATTAAATATTCCGATCATCAGTGCAAGTATGGATACAGTCACTGACAGCAAAATGGCCATCGCAATGGCGAGACAAGGTGGATTGGGTGTTATCCATAAAAACATGACGATCAGTCAGCAAGCCGATGAAGTAAGAAAGGTCAAACGTTCAGAAAGCGGCGTAATTATCGATCCGTTTTTCTTAACGCCTCAACATCTTGTAGCGGACGCAGAAGAGCTGATGAGTAAATACCGAATCAGCGGAGTGCCGATCGTCGAAACACTGGAAAACAGAAAACTGGTCGGAATCATTACAAACCGTGACATGCGTTTTGTCACAGACTATCATATTTCCATTGCTGAAGTGATGTCAAAAGAAAACTTAGTTACCGCCCCAGTAGGTACTTCTCTAAAAGATGCAGAAAAAATCCTGCAAAAACATAAAATCGAAAAACTGCCAATCGTAGATGACGAAGGTCGATTGAGCGGATTGATCACGATCAAAGATATCGAAAAAGTGATTGAATTCCCTAACGCAGCCAAGGACGAACATGGTCGTCTGCTTGTTGCGGCGGCTGTTGGTGTCACAAGCGATACCTTCGAACGTGCGAATGCACTGCTTGAAGCAGGCGTTGACGCGATCGTAATCGATACAGCTCACGGACACAGTGCAGGTGTTATCCGAAAAATCCAGGAAATCCGTTCGACATTTGCTGAAGCAACACTGATTGCCGGGAATGTTGCAACAGCTGAAGCTGCAAAAGCGTTATATGATGCTGGAGTAGATGTAGTGAAAGTAGGGATCGGCCCAGGTTCGATTTGTACGACACGTGTCGTTGCAGGCGTAGGTGTACCTCAACTGACTGCTATTTATGACGCAGCATCTGTCGCTCGTCAATATGGAAAAGCCATCATTGCAGACGGCGGGATCAAATATTCCGGTGATATCGTCAAAGCACTAGCAGCAGGCGGACATGCTGTCATGTTGGGAAGCATGTTGGCTGGGACAGACGAATCACCAGGTGAATTTGAAATCTTCCAAGGTCGTCGTTTCAAGACTTACCGTGGTATGGGTTCATTAGGCGCAATGGAAAAAGGTTCAAAAGACCGTTACTTCCAAGGTAGTGTCAATGAAGCGAATAAATTAGTTCCTGAAGGGATCGAAGGACGTGTCGCGTACAAAGGAAGCGTTGCTGACATCATTTTCCAAATGATCGGCGGCTTGAAATCCGGTATGGGTTATGTTGGTGCAGCGAACTTGAAACAATTGAGAGACGAAGCACAATTCATTCAAATGAGTGGAAGTGGGCTAAAAGAATCACATCCGCATGACGTCCAAATCACAAAAGAAGCACCTAACTATTCTGTTGAATCTTGATCTTAAAGAAGAGAGCGGGACGATAGTCAGATTTTTTTCTGACTATTGTCCCGCTCTCTTCTAATTTTAGTATGTTTTGCTTGATTTTTTATTTGATCACTTTCAGATTTCCCATATAAGGAACCAGAACTTCCGGTACAGTCACTGAACCATCTTCGTTTTGATAGTTTTCAAGAATTGCTGCGACTGTGCGTCCTACAGCAAGTCCTGAACCATTCAACGTATGCGCATAGTGGATTTTTCCATCTGCATCACGGTAACGGATCATCGCCCGGCGTGCTTGGAAGTCTTCACAGTTTGAACAAGAACTGATTTCGCGATACGTGTCTTGCGCTGGGATCCATACTTCCAAATCATACGTTTTAGCAGCAGAAAAGCCCATATCTCCAGTAGACAAGGCAACGACACGATAAGGCAAGTGCAGTTTTTTCAAGATATCTTCTGCATCGGCAGTCATTTTTTCCAATTCGTCATAAGAATGTTGTGCATCAGAGAATTTCACCATTTCTACTTTGTTGAATTGATGAAGACGGATCAAACCTCGAGTGTCACGTCCGGCACTCCCTGCTTCTGAACGAAATGCAGGACTTAGTGCAGTAAAGTAAATAGGAAGATCTGCGCCATCCAAGATTTCATCATTGTAGTAGTTTGTCAAAGGTACTTCGGCTGTAGGGATCAACGTCAGATCCGTATTTTCTAATTGGAAAACATCTTCTTTGAATTTTGGAAACTGCCCAGTACCAAACATTGCCCGACTATTGACAATATAAGGCGTGATCATTTCTGTGTATCCATGTTCATAGATGTGCTGATCCAGCATAAAATTGTAGACAGCACGTTCTAAACGAGCACCAAGACCTTTGTAGTAAACAAAGCGGCTGCCAGAAACTTTTGCCCCACGTTCGAAATCTAAAATACCAAGATTTTCTGCGATTTCCCAATGTGGTTTTGGTTCAAATGAGAAGTTGCGAGGTTCGTTCCAGCGACGGACTTCCACATTGTCATCTTCATCTTTCCCGATTGGCACAGAATCATTTGGCAGATTCGGCAAAGTAGTTGCGATTTGCTGGATCTTTTCATCGACTTCTGCGACTTCTGCATCTAGTGCTTTGATATTTCCGCCTACTTCTTTCATTTCTTCGATCTTTGCAGACGCATCTTCTTTATTACGTTTCAACTGAGCGATTTCTGCAGAGACATCATTGCGGTATTTCTTTAATTCTTCACTTTTGACTAGCAGCTTGCGGCGGCTTTCATCCAGTTCCATGAATTCGGCTAATCTTTCTTTTTTCACACCACGTGTCATTAATTTTTCTTGAACGTACTCAAAATTTTGACGCATCATTTTTACATCTAACATTTCTTTTCCTCCTTTTTCAAATAAAAAAGACCGATCCATCCCAATTATTTCTTGGGACGAATCAGTCTTGCATTCGCGGTACCACCCAAGTTCAGCTAAAGCTGCACTTGTAAAACAGATAACGGCTGTCATTCCGGCCTTCCTTATTTCGAAAGGCACACGTAAAAAGAACTGGAACTTCCATATTATTCTTTACTGATTCGCACCAACCATCAGCTCTCTGAGAAAAGGATAAAATGTACTGGGTTCTGTGTTTCTGGATTATTCTAATAATTGTAATAAGAATAGCGAATATTTCAGCTTTCGTCAACATCTTCTGATTTGATTGGCAATTTTTCGTTTCTTTTTATAGGAAGATGCATGATGAAGGAGGTCCAATGCTGGTCTGATTTGGCATAGATATAACCGCCATGCAGAGCAACGATGCTTTGGGCGATCGCTAATCCAAGACCTGTTCCCCCAGTTGCTTGTGAACGGGATTCTTCTACGCGGTAAAACCGATCGAATAGATTGTCGATTGACTGCTGCGGGATCATAGCACCATTGTTTTTCACAACGATGACTACCTCGGAACCTGCACGTTCAAGTTCAATGACGATCTTGGTCGCACCCTTACCATATTTCAAGGCATTAGTCAGCAGATTGTTGAATACGCGAACCAACTTTTCAGTGTCGCCGTCCATCACTAATGAGTCGATCTTTGAATCGACAAGTATTTGAATATGCTTTTTCGATGCTTCCAGTTCAAAATCAGCGGCCAGCTGTTCGATCAACTGAACTAAATCAAAGGCGGAAAAGTTGATAGGAACAGCAGGTTGCCGTACTTTTGTATATTCAAATAGATCATCGACAAGAGATTTCATCTGTTTGGCTTTGACATAAGCGGTGTGGGTGTATTTCAAAAGATCCTCCTCCGAACGGTACTGGCCATCCTCGATCAAACCAAGATAACCGATGATCGAAGTCAGGGGAGTCCGGATATCATGACTCACGTTTGTGATCAGTTCATCTTTTGATTTTTCGATTTTCCGTTCATCCTCGATCGCAGCTACAGTACTATCGACTAATCCATTGATACTTGTTACGACACGGCTAAGATCGCCACTCAGTTCGAAAGGGATACGATGATCGTAGTTCCCATTAGCGATGTAATGCAGTTCACTGATAATGTGTCGCAGCTGCATCTGACGATATCGCCGGATCAAGCGCCAATATAGTACTCCTACATCCAATAGGAAGAAAAGAGGGATAATGAAATTCCGACCATTCCAAAATAAATCAGTGTTCAGGCGTTCGGCGAATATGTTTTTAGAGTCCCAGATCGCATTTGTCAAAGAAGGTGAACTATTAATCACTGAACTGATTACGACAAGGACTGCTACATTCAATAGAAGAAGTAAGATAACTGTGATAATGCCTTCTGCTAAAAGTTCGCTGATTTCTTTTGACGTCAAATTGATCCGCCGGCGTTTTTCCATTCCTCTTTTTTTATCTTGCGTCAATTTTATAGCCCACTCCCCAAACGGTTTGAATGACTTTTTCTCCACCAGTTGCTTCTTCGATCTTGTCTCGTAAATGACTGACATGGACCATCACAGTTTTAGCAGATACAATACTTTCTTGTTTCCATACACGCTCAAAAATCTCATCTGCGCTGAATACCCGGTTAGGATGACTAGCAAGCAGATAGAGAATACCGAACTCTAAAGCGGTCAATTGGATTTCTTTTCCATCGATCGTTTTGACTTCATGAGAATCTTTATTGATGATCAACGCATTGACTTCCAATACATCTGGCTGATCAGGTGTGACCTGCATTTTTGTTCGGCGAAGTAGTGATTTTACTCTCGCCATGACTTCTAGCGGATTGAAAGGTTTTGTGACATAGTCATCCGCTCCAGCAACTAGGCCTTTGATTTTATCCATATCTGTGGTCTTTGCTGTTAACATGATGATTGGGATATGTGATTCTTTTCGTAATTCTTTGACTACCTGCATACCGTCCATTTCAGGCATCATGATATCTAGTATAAGCAATTCGATATCTGGGATCGTTCTGATCTTTGACAAGGCTTCTTTTCCATCATAAGCTTTAACCGCTTCATAACCTTCATTGTGTACATAGATGCTTAATAATTCAACGATCTCTTTATCATCGTCAGCAATTAATATTTTCATAGTTAAATCCTCCAGAATCATAATGTTACTATTATTTTAGCAAAAAAAAGCGTAAATAGATAAAAGCAGCACTTTGTTAAGGAAAATTTTAGAAGGTAGAGAAGTGACTAGCACCGTATATCTAGAAAAAAGTGAACATTCTTAGGAGAAATAGAACATAAGAAGGGGAAGACAAGCAAAAAAACGAACAAAATCGTAACTTGCGTAATAAATGATTTAGCAAATGAGAAATGTTGATAAATCAGCATTTTTCTTATTGACTTTCGTTTTTGAAGTTGGTATATTATTATGTGTTCGAAAGGACAGGGTATACAATCAAAAAATTATAAATTAATTATTGACATGTTTATCCTTACATGATAAGATAACTAAGTCGTTTGATGAGGACGTTGGACAAAGCTTGATCTCATCAAGAAAAACTTCAAAAAAGTTCTTGACAAATAACAAACGATGAGTTATGATAAATGAGTTGCTGAAAGATTTCGCTAAGCGAGATCGAAAAAACTTTTAAAAAAGAGTTGACAATCGCTTGTCTCTCTGATATGATATAAAAGTTGCTACGGCAGCCAAACAGAGATCAGATTTCAAGCATCACTGCTTTGGGTTTTGATCAAGTAGACCTTTGAAAACTGAACAAAGTAAGACAAACCAAATGTGTAGGGCGTCTTGATTGATTCAAGACAACAAACATTTTTAACAAGCAAGCAATATGCTAGCAAACAAATTGAGCT
>NZ_JAAKDW010000026.1 GCF_011038845.1 Enterococcus sp. ZJ1622 | reverse complement strand
ACACGATGCTTACGTTTGCTGCCATGAATTTAAAAAAACTAGCCACATGGCTATGGAAAACAAAAAAGCCTATGGCTTTTTATTTCAAATTTCTACAAAGACTACCAAAAAGGAGTTGGCAATTAAGCCACTCCTTTTTGTCTACAGTCTGAGCAGATCACTCACTAAGAGGATCTGCTTTTTTGTTTATTCGTCAAATGTGTCGTTGTCTTCAGGCAGAATATCTTTCCAAAATTCAAAGTAGTGGTCCGTTAATTCAATACTGCTGATTGTATACCAATGGACATAATGCTCACTGACTGAAAATCCTTCGGGGTCAATTGAAGGGTGTATGAATCCTTTTACTACGTTACTGTCTAGGCATTGGATGATTACTTCTTGTTTGGCAATCATAGAAGTTACAATTACGGTCTCAAAGTGTTTATCAACGGTCTTCATTCTACTCACTACTTTCCTTTTTTTAATCCCACTTATATCTTGGTAAATTTACTATCATTTTATGGACACTCTAAAAAGACAATCGATAGTCAGTAAGTTCTAATATATGACTAATCTATTTAGGGTATATCCAAATAAATTTTTGAAGCAGAACAACAGAAAATAACCCCGTCATAAACTTTAGTGAGGTTTGACGGGGTTATTTGACCTATTTAGATCTGCTACCGTTTTAAACGGTTACACTGTTCCAAAAAGTAATTTTTTTAAAGAATAGGAAGAAGTATAATTTATTAAATTAATATTTGTAGGCTATGATGTTAAAGTGGAAAATAGTTCCCTAAAAGTATAAAATTCATTATATAGAAGTTAGTTAAATTCATAAAATTGAAGAAGCATATTACAAGGAGGAGATTATATGTGTACAGCTATTACTTATGCTACCAAGGATCATTATTTTGGAAGAAACTTTGATTATGAAATATCTTATAATGAAGTAGTTACTGTCACTCCAAGAAACTATAGTTTAGCTTTTCGAAAAGTAAATAATTTAGATATTCACTATGCCATGATTGGAATTGCAGCTGGAATTGCAGACTATCCACTTTATTATGATGCTACAAACGAAAAGGGTTTAAGTATGGCGGGATTAAACTTTGCTGGCTATGCTAATTATAAAAAAATACAATCAGAAAAAGAAAATGTTTCTCCATTTGAATTTATCCCATGGATTTTAGGACAATGTGCAACTGTAGAAGAAGCAAAAAAACTATTAGAAACTATCAATTTAGCTGCTATCAATTTTAGTGAAGATCTCCCATTGTCGCCTTTACATTGGTTATTGGCAGATAAAGAAAAATCAATTGTAATCGAAAATATGAAAGATGGACTTCATATCTACGACAATCCTGTAGGAGTTTTAACCAATAACCCTTCATTTGACTATCAATTATTTAATTTGAACAATTATCGTGTATTATCGAGTGAGGCACCCAAAAATAATTTTTCAGATAAGATTGATTTGCAAGATTACAGTCGCGGGATGGGTGGTATAGGATTACCTGGAGATTTATCCTCAGTTTCTCGATTTGTTAAAGCAACATTCACTAAACTCAACTCAGTATCAGGTGATTCAGAATCTGAAAGTATTAGTCAATTTTTCCATATCTTAGGATCAGTTGAACAACAAAAAGGATTATGTGATGTGGGGGATGGAAAATACGAATATACGATTTATTCATCGTGTTGTAATGTAGACAAAGGTATCTATTATTATCGTACGTATGAAGACAGCCAAATCACAGCAGTAGACATGAACAAAGAAGATTTAGTTAGTGATAAATTAATCAGCTATCCAATAATAGAAAAACAACAAATTAACTATGTAAATTAGATTATTGTTGTTAGATAAATAAATCTAATAAATCATAAAATATAGTAGGTATACTAAATTTTAATCTTCTGATCGTCTATTATAAATAATACGTTCCGCATCGTTTAAAGTATCAACATAAGTGTCCATTGCAAGTTTGACTATTTCATATAGATGGAATGTACAAATTGGGTTCAAATACAATTTGTATTTACCATATATTTATGATTGAAGAGCTGCTAATGAGGATTTTAATGATAAAAGTTATAACTATTTGATTAATTGTACAATATAATGTACAATATATTTATAGAAATAAGTAAGAGGTGAATGAAATGGAAGCTGTAGCTTATTCAAATTTCCGCCAAAATTTACGTAGTTATATGAAACAAGTTAATGAAGATGCTGAAACACTTATTGTAACAAGTAAAGATGTAGAAGATACAGTTGTTGTATTATCAAAAAGAGATTATGATTCTATGCAAGAAACGTTGAGAACACTTTCTAATAATTACGTCATGGATAAAATTCGTCGAGGAGATGAGCAATTTTCCAAGGGTATATTTAAAACACATGATTTAATCGAGGTTGAAGATGATTAAGGCTTGGTCTGATGATGCTTGGGATGACTATCTTTATTGGCATGAGCAAGGAAACAAAAGCAACATAAAAAAGATTAACAAGTTAATAAAAGATATCGACCGTTCTCCCTTCTCTGGCTTAGGGAAACCTGAGCCATTAAAGCATGATTTATCTGGGAAATGGTCCAGAAGAATCACAGATGAACATAGACTGATATATATGGTTGAAAATGAGACGATATTTATTTATTCTGCAAAAGATCATTATTAACTAATTAAAAGTTTCGGACCCTTTATTTTTTCTGTATTCTGATATGTATAACTCTTATTCAGGAAGGAGCATGTAAAAAATTCATTTGATATAGCTTGCACGACAACAGTAGGGTCAGCCATAAAAACTGTTTAACGGATATTTCTTTTGGGTAGTAACCATAGTAGAATAGTAGGAAAGTTCAAAACCTATCAATACTCTATCTTGACAACAGGCTAAAAGCGGGCACTTATTCGTGTGAATGGCATGTCTAAAATGTTGATTGGTAAATTTCTCGAAGTAGTAGTAATACATTCTCGTCCCTCTCCTTTACAACCATGAGTATAACAAATAAGAGAGTAATCACATTTCACACTTTTTACTTTTTTAGCTATAAATCATAATCATTTTAACAGCTAATTTAATCATCTATCTGATACTTTTTTATTATTTGATTTCCTATGTAAAAAAATAATACCACCGGAGACATTAGAAAACCGGTGGCAGGATAATAAACTCTTTGGATAAGAAGAGATCTACATACCCACTAACTAGAATACACTATTCAAGCTAAAAAGTCTAAAATTTTTATCGATCTAACTGGAAGTTGGTTCTTTAGTTTTTTCTATCTTGTCTAGGTATCTATAAATGGTCGTTCTTGAAACATGCCACCGTTCCGCGATAGTTTTAATCGGTGTCCCACTATCTACTAAGGTCTTAAGTAAGTCCATGTCTTGTTTGGTTAGCTTTTCAGGTCGCCCGCCAAATCGTCCTCTCGCTCGTGCAGCAGCTCGTCCAGCCGCTGAACGTTCTAAAATCAGATTACGTTCAAATTCTGCGAACGCTGCGAATAGATGAAACATAAGTTGACCAGTCGAACTGGATTTATCCATCGTGATATTTTCTTGAAGACTATGAAAACTCACTCCTCGTTCATTCAAACGATTCACAATTGAAATCAAATCTTCCATATTTCTTCCCAGACGATCCAAACGCCAAACGACAAGTGTGTCTCCAGAACGAACAAAATCGATGGCCATTCCTAATCCTGGTCGATTACTTTTTGCCCCACTCATATGATCGGTAAAAATTTTCTCACAGCCAAATTTATTTAAACTATCTTCTTGTAAATCTAAATTTTGTAATCCGGTAGATACCCGGGCGTATCCTATTTTCAAAAAAATCACTCCTCACTAAAATATATTGTAACATAACTTTATTCTTATGATTTAAGTGAACATAGATTTTGTTATGGGTTTATGAACATAAAATGAATTGATTTTTTGAAAAATAAAGTTAAAAAATAAAGTGTCCAGAAATGGACCATTTTCTGGACATATAATATTCTACAAATATATATTATGTGAAACTTTACGTTACTAAGTGTTGTATAGTAATATAAATGAAAAGGAGTGGTCATAT
This sequence comes from Enterococcus sp. ZJ1622, assembly GCF_011038845.1. Classification (GTDB taxonomy): domain Bacteria; phylum Bacillota; class Bacilli; order Lactobacillales; family Enterococcaceae; genus Enterococcus_B. The sequence goes on along the minus strand of NZ_JAAKDW010000026.1, from coordinate 8,737 downwards.
GCTTATTACAAAATCTAGATTACAAGGAAGTTCTGTAGTAATTACACTACCGTCTGATAATGGTAAAAAACCTTCAGAGAATCAAGAATATATTGTTGTCTATTCTGAAGATGGGACAATCACATTAGTTCCTAAAATCGAAGATCCATTTAGTGGAGGGGAAGAGGCAGAATATTATGAAAAAGAGGAATGGGAAGATGTAACTCCTGAAGGGAGAGAAATTTTATAATGTTAGAAGAAAGAAACTATATTCCTAAAAAAGGAGATATCGTTTGGATTGATTTTGATCCTTCTGCAGGAAAAGAAATTCAGAAGAGAAGACTAGGATTAGTTGTCTCTCGTTATGAATTTAATCGTAAAACAATGTTTGCAGTTATTTGTCCAATTACTTCTACTATAAAAAAATTACCCACTCGTTATTCTCTTCCTGAAGATTTAGACACAAAAGGACAAGTACTTATTTCTCAATTGAAATCGTTAGATTTCAAAGAAAGAAAACTAAAAAAGATAGAAAATTTACCATTACAGGATATAGCTAAAATTGATCAAATCATTGAATATATTTTTTAAACAGCAGCAAGCTCAACTTAAGGGGGGCTTGCTGCTGTTTATTAACATAAGATGAACACGATATATAAAATGTAAAATCCATCTAGTTAGTTTTTTCCAGAATAATTTTGCCGCAAAGAAAAAAAGACGGAAAATGAAGCGTTAAGTATGATAATAATATGATTATATCGAAAAAGAAAGGGAGGAAACTGAAAATGAAACGTTCAATAAATTGGTTCGTGACTACTAGCTTATTGTGTAGCACAGTATTATTTAATATTAGTTTTTTGGTAACAGTGAATGCTAGTACAACCAATGGAACACTAGGTGTATCAGCGTGGACAACTACAGTGAACGGGGATACAACGATATTGACAGGATATACAGGGAAAGACAAAGATGTGGTAATCCCGTTATCCGGGGATGTTGGCACAACGAATGTAAAAATTACAAAACAAGCCTTACGGCAAGCAGCGACAGAAGCAGATAGTCAAGGAGGCACTCTATCTACTTCAATAAATGATTCAAGTGGAACAGGATTAGTAGCCGATAATTCAACAGACGACACTCCAAGTGATACAATCGTTGATTATTCAGGAACGTTTAAAGATTTGACAAAAATTACAAAGATCGATTTGTCTCCATTAAAGATTGAAGCACATGATGGTGCAAATGGACAAGATGTGAAAGGTGCAGATGGTACAACAAATGGTGGCAAAGGAGAAGATGTCAAAGGAGGAGACGGACAAGCAGGAGAAAATATAGATGTCTCCTCGATGTTTGAAAATTGCACCTCTTTAAAAGAAGTGAATTTAAATTCATTTGTTGGTCAAGGCGGCAAAGGCGGCAAAGGTGGCAAAGGCACCGGAGGAAATGGCTACGACGACAGCACTGGAAGTGGAGGCGACGGCTACGGCGGCAAAGGTGGTTATGCTGGAAATTTCAACTCTCAAAATATGTATGAGCATACTCCGCAATTAGTTGAAATTCAAATGGGTTCTTTTGTTGGTCAATGTGGAAAAGGAGGAAAAGGAGGAAATGGCTATGGCGGTCGAGATTGTGGCAATCGAGGAGGAAATGGCTATGGCAATCGAGGAGGAAATGGCTATGGCGGTTTAGGCTACATTGGTGGAGATGGCCGAGGTGCAGATGGTGGCAATACCGATATTTCTCTGAATGTAGGCGGTCAAGGTGGAGGTGGCCGTGGCGGTCGAGGTTATGGCGGTCGAGGTGGAGATGGCTATGGCGGTAACGGTGGTAACTCCTTGGATAACATGGCTGGATTCGGCGGTCAAGGTTATGGCGGTCACAGTTATGGCGATCGAGGAGGAAATGGCTATGGCGGTAACGGTGGTACCGCTTTGAATGCTGGTGACGGTCAAGGTGGAGATGGCACTGGGGGCCAGAGTGGTATCGTCGGTGGTGACGGCTACGGCGGCAAGCCAGACGGAGCTAGTAACGCCGGTAAAGTAAATTTTGCTATATTACCAGAGAATCTAATAGGAGAAAACTTACGGTTATATCAAGCCTATACCGGTACAACGAATAAAACCAATATGTTCTTCCCCATCGCTGTGAGCGAATTAGCGCTGACTAAAAAAGTTGGCTTTGCTCCCGATGAATTAAAAGAAAATGTAGGGGCTCTTCGTACGACAGATTCAGGTAAAGGGGAAAATATTCGTGATTCAGAATTAGGAAATGTGTCCCTTTCTGCGAAAGATGAGACGGGGAATGCAGTTGATTTAGCGGACGTATCTAACCAAGCGGGGGAATATACGCTTACGTATACGTATGGCGGGAAATCGGTTGATACGCATTTAACCGTAAAAGGTGGTTCTATTACGACTCAAGACCTAACTTTAGGTACTGGTGATACCTGGAAACCAGCAGATAATTTTGTATCAGCGGAAAATGAAAACCAGCAACCAATCCCCTTTGATCAATTAACTGTGACAGGTGCGGATCAAGTGGATCTATCGAAGGCAGGAACGTACACCGTAACCTATACGTATCAAGATGTTTCTGACTTATTAAAAGCCGAAGCAAAAGTAAATGTGATTGATATACAAACGAAATCGCTTGTATTAGATGTGGGGGCGCCATGGCAACCCTATGATGCGTTAACCAGTGTGACCAATGTGGACCAAGTGGAACACACGGATCAAGCGTACTTTGCGCAACACGTAACGGTTAGTGCTATAGACAAAAGTTCAGGAAACACAATAGACAGTACGCAATTATCTGCAACTCCTGGAACATATACTCTCACCTACACGTATGAGGGAATTTCACGATCCGTTGACGTATTAGTAGAAAAAGTCGAACTAGCAGATCAGTCGGTTCTACCATCAGACATCGATTTTGGGAATCCCCCTATTCAATATGAAAAAGACCAGATATTAGATGGCCAAACGAATGGCAAACCGACGGAGAATCAAAAGGATGTATCAGAAACGCGGATTGATACAGCAAAAGAAAAAGTCTATCCGAAAACGAGTGAAGATTCATTACAAAGTTTATTCATTACAGTTTTTGGGATAGGAACTATTCTTTTTATCAGTTACTGTATTGCACGTGAGATCAGGTTAGAAAAGAAGAACTAAAAAAGGGCACCACAAATTTAGTAAAATAAATTTGTGGTGCTTTTGTCATGGCATTGTCTCAAGAAACTCCCCCACTTTGCCTAAATTTGTTTTTCTTTTCTGTTTTCTATAAAAGATACGTCATTAACTGTTTCTACGGTATATTTACCATTTTTATAGCTAATTTTTGAAATACTAGCATTTGCTAGCCCATTAGCAGGAATTTTTTTTGCGCTTTCAGGGTCTAATGAAGATAGTAGAGCACTAATACTCATTCCGTGAGATATCACAAGGATATTATGTTCTTCGTTTTTTTGAGCATTTTTTACAATGTCATTTAAAGCATTTTTCATTCTATCGACTACTTGATTGTAATTTTCTGCAGAATATGTTTTTTCTTTTTCTGTATTTTTGTTATCAATTGTAGCCAATGTATTTGAAAAATTGACAATTTCTGTTGCGAAACCATTTTTTTGAATATCAGATTGATATTCATTTATTGTTTTTCCATTTTCTTTTGCTACAGCTGTAAACATTTCACTATTTTTTGCACCTTCAAAAGAGCCGTAATTAAATTCTCTTAATCTTTTGTCTTGATTAACGATTAAATTTTGATTCATGTTTTTTATAATTATTTTAGCTGTTTCAATGGCTCGTCCACTATCACTACTATAGACATTGTCGAAACTAATTTTTTCTTTCAGGCCTTTTCCTGTGTTTTCAGCTATTTCAATTCCAGAATCAGTTAGCGGCGAATCACACCATCCTTGAACTCGATCAGTAGTATTTAACATGGTTTTTCCATGACGAGTGAAATAAATGTGAATTTCTTTTTCTGTATTTTGTACATTTTGCTTTTTATCGGTTTTGGTACAAGCCGATATTAGTCCTAAAACACTGATTAGAATAAAAATATGGAATATTTTTTTCATAGTTGTTTCCTCCAAATTTAAAAATTAATAATAAAAAAACTAGCTATGTAAAGTTCAATTCCTAACTAATGAACTTTATATAACTAGGTTTTGCCTGATTGAACAGTAACAATCCTACTAAATATTTTTGTATTTGGGCTTGTAATTATTATACTCTACTAGCAATCAATGTCAAGTCAAGAATAATATTTTTGGAGAAAACGTTATTTAATCATTTAGTTGACATAATGTACACTAAACCAAGTAGCCCCTCTACCAACCGCTCCAGCCGCTGATTTTGTGATTTTTCATTGGTCTAGCTAAAAGCGACTTTCTAAAGCTTGATTTTCCGCGGTTATCTATATCTAATTCTTTGTGCATTTTTATCTGTCATTTTTTATGGGCTTGTTATTTTTGTGAGCGCTTGTTAAACTATAGGTGTCATTATTTTTTATAACTCATTTTCATTATTTAGGTATTTGTTTGTGTTCGTGAGTAATTGCGTTTGTTTTTGCCTAATACTGCTCGAAAGAGCAGTATTTTTTTTGTTTCTGTTTATTCATATATATTTTTGATTGTCAGGGGTTGGACGTTGCCCCAAAATGAAAAAGGAATGATTCGCGTTAGCGAATTTTTCCTTTTTTACGCAAATTGGTACCAACTTGCAAATCTTGCTGGAAGACTGCCCACTAAAAAAGAAACTGAGAAATAGAAAAATTTTTCGGTTTCTTTTTTTATCTTTTTAGAAAGTTTGTTGGGTCAAAATTTCCAGAAGTGAATGTTTGATTGGTTTCCTTTTGACGATTTTTTGCTAGTTTTGGTCGCGGGTTCTTAGCAACGTTTGTCTATTTTTGAAATAACTTTTAAATTAATTTTCCGAACTAAAATGTCCATAGAAAAATTCCTTTCGTGTTTGTGTATAATTTACGTCCATTATACAAATATAGTATTTGTATAGCTGTTTTTTTCGAAACACTATACATAAGCTATCCACAATGGCGAAAAAGTGATAGCAAATTTTTTTCTTAGAAACGTGATAGGTACAGCCTATCTATCACTTTTTTTTAAAAGTGATACCACGTTTCCTTATGCTCTTTTTAAAAAATCGCAACATGGGCCCATGTTGCTCTGCTCGCAAAAGCAAAAAGTGTGATCGCTCTGTTTTCACATTGAACTGGGCAGTCGCTTAGCTTCAAGCCGTTCCTAAAGAGGCCTTTGTGAGGTCTTAAGCGCCTTACAGGCGGTCAGGGCAAGCCCTAAAACGACTTTGACCCCCTTAAAATCCGATTTAAGATGCTCCAAAATCGTTTTAGTATAAAAATTTATATACCAAAGAGTTTAAAACGCCTTAAAACGCAAATTATAGCTATATGTATATATTGACTAGTGTGACCTAGACTCTCACGAAAGCCGGCACACGCCAGGACAAATCTCCAGTAGCTTGTTTCAGTTTTGTCCTGGCGGATTCGCTCACTTGAAAAATTGCTAATTTCGCTCGATTATCTGCTTATATCTTTTAGAATTTTTGCTAGCCAAATACCTCCGCATTTGGTGCAAATAACCGCTTGTCAAAGGGGCGTAAGCTCCCTCCCTTGAAATCCACGCTTCACCATACAAAAAAGAGTTGGCAATTATGTACCGACCCCCAAAAGTTAGATTTTTTGGTCTAACTTTTGGGGGTCGGTATTTTTTATGGCTAAATATACTTTTGAACTTAAATTAAAGATCGTTCAGGATTATTTGGAGGGCAAAGGCGGAAGCTATTATCTGTCAAAAAAGTATTCCATTAAGGCTCCGTCACAAGTTCAGCGCTGGATCAATGCCTATCAAGAATTTGGTGAAGAGGGATTATTAAGAAAGCGACAAAATCAAAAATATTCTGTTCAATTTAAACTAAGTGCGATAGAGTTATATCAGTAAGCTGTCCTATCGTGAAGTTGCCAACAAACTTAACATAAAAAATCCTAATTTAATCGCTAGTTGGATGTGTCAATTCCGTGAAGATGTGATTGATGGACTCTCAAAAACAAAAGGATGTCCACCTATCTAGTCTAAGAAAAATGAACCCCAAAATAAGAAAAAATCTACAACTCAAGCAAAATCTGACGAATGTGAACGCATCGAGGAGTTGGAGAAATGAGTACGTTCTCTTCAAATTGAAAATGCCTTTTTAATTAAGTACGGATTATAGCTGTAGGTTGAGTACCCTTGCGTCCGAAGGAAGCGTAGGATATTGAAGCAATAATGACCGATATCTTCTAAGGCGATTTGGATGTTTTCACCGGTTATTTTCTGCAGATTGGCAAGCGTCATTTGAAGATTTGTAAAGCCTTCACGGTTATTTTCAATCTGAAGATGACGGATAAAAATCATTCCTTCAGTATCAATGACCGCTAAGTCGTGTTTGTGCTTGGCAACATCTATTCCAACGTACAACATAAGGACCACTCCTAATAGATAAAATTTACGCTGTGCTCCACTTACTCTTTGCCTATGCAACCTTGTGATCAATCAAGCGTCACGAACAGATTCATGCGCTAACAAACTTATTAACAATTGTGACAAAGAGCCGCAAAAAAAAACGCTTCGATTGATTCGCTATGAAATTCTTTCAATTTGAACTCACCAACACTGCTTGTTGAAGGAACTTTTTTTTATGACGCTAGCTATATTGATGTCATTGAATTTTAAATCAAGGAGTAACCATATAATTAAAAGTTAACATATCTGCAGCAGCTGTTTTCGTTCCTTCTTTTGTCAATAAAGCATTTACTACAGAGGAAGGATTTGTTTTGTTTAATGTAATCTCTGCTGGAATATCTGCTTTGTTCCCATCGACTAATTTATAGGTTCCTCCGTTGTCAAATTGGAAGTGTTTCGCTGAAGCAACCGTTACTTTGACTGCTTTATCTCCTGCATAGTTTTTTGTCAAATCTTTGGCATCTTTTAACGCAAGTACACCAGAAGAAACTTTTTGTTGATCGCTCAACTGATACGCTGGTGGAACCATTACCGTAAAATCTGGGTTAGCTGTTGGATCATCTGGATTAATTGTGTTCACATTATATGTTACTTGTGCTGTACCTGTCCCTTCTGCTTTTGTAATAAATCCATTTTTAAATTTCAGTGATAAACTCTTTTATTATTATTTAAATTTAAATCATCAGTAGAAAGACAAATTATAGGTTGCCCCATTATATCATATGATGTAATTCCAGTCATTACAATAGGAGAAATGGTTATAGTATCATTTTCCTGTAATTCACCCATTTCAAATGTGCTTTGATTCGTCAAATTTCTTGTCCATCGAATTTTGCCATCAGCTCCTGTGACAGTCACCTTCAATTGAATGAAAAATTCGGAATATCCTCCTGAAGTAGACATTCCAATCACTTTATTTCCCTCAAATTTAATTGTTGTTACTCTTGGTATTTCAGCAGCAGTAAAACGCCAGTTTAAACTCGTACTTCTGTTTTCTTCTGTAAATGGCCAAATAAAAATGTAGGTTTATGCGTCATCTGGTACGCTTTCCTTGTGTTATTTTATTCAAGGAGGAAAGTGTATTGAGAAAAGATATCTATGAAGGAGTGTTACCTTTCATTATGACTCATACAAAAACTAATTATGCTGCTTTAGCTAAACAATATAATTGTGATTACCGTACGGTAAAACGTTATTATGAAGCTGGAATAAGCAATAAATTACCTTTACTTGCTCAAAAGAATAAAAACAAAAAAACTTTGGTTAGTGATTTTGAAGATATTATCGCTGACAAATTAGCTTTAGGTTGTTCTTCTTATGCTATTTATCACTTTATTTCTAAACGTGGCTATCGTGGTAGTGCACGTACCTTAAGAAGATATTGTCGAAATATCAAAGCAGATAAAATACAAAAAGCAACGATTCGTGTTGAAACAACTCCTGGTTTATCTGCTCAAGTTGATTGGAAAGAAGACCTCAAATTAGTCAATAAATTCGGCGAAGTTATTTTTTGTAATATCTTTCTTTACGTTTTAGGATATTCCAGAATTAAGTATTTAGAACTAACTTTTGATCGTTCTCAAACTACTCTATTTCGTTGCTTAACCAATGCCTTTCAATACACCGGCGGTGTTCCTACAAAAATATGGTTTGATAATATGAAAACTGTTGTTGAACGTAGTCGTAGTCAATTTTCTAAAGTTGTTTTTAATGAACGATTTCGACAATATGCAAAAGAAGCTGGGTTTATTCCGATTGCTTGTCGTGCCTTTCGACCTCAAACAAAAGGAAAAGTTGAAGCTCTTGCACGAACAATAGAACGAATTCGTGTATTTAATTATGAATTTGAAACAACTCAAGAATTAGTGGAAATTGTTCAAGCGATAATGGATTCATTGAATACGGAAGAAATTTCTCAAGCGATTCATGAATGTCCTAGTGACCGTTGGTCATACGAAAAAGAACAACTATCTTCTTTTGATGCGAATCAACTTAAAATTTATTCTTCTGTTGAAAAACAAATCAAACGAAAAGTATCCAACGAAGCGATGGTCCAATGGAATCAAAATAAATATTCTGTACCCATCAATTACATCGGTAAAATTCTTACACTTCGTGTGAAAGAAGATAAACTTTACATTTACGATGATTCTACTCTTATTCGCACACATACAATTACTCATCAATTGCTTAATTATCATCGAAATGACTATA
>NZ_JAAKDW010000025.1 GCF_011038845.1 Enterococcus sp. ZJ1622 | reverse complement strand
ATTTTCTGCTGCTAAAGTAGGTACCATCGGTGTTAATGTTCCTAGAATAGATGTAGAAAGCATTAGCGTTGTAATTATTTTTTTACATTTCATGTATAAATCATCCTTTTCAGTTCTTTTGTCAAAGGATAATACAAAAATTATTATTATTTTTTTTTTTTTTTGCTATAAAGATAAAATATAAAAATTTTTGAACTTATATATTTTTTATAATTAATTGTAGGTTTTCACAAATTAATTAAGAGGAGTAGATTTATGTTCAAAAAGAGAAAGCAATTAATTAGATTAGGTTGGTTAGGATTAGGATTATTTATCGGAGGATTAGGATGTTCTACAGATACATCTGCAATGGAACGGCACGCTGCTTATTTAGAACGGAATTATGCCGATGAACAAGGAGTACTGCGCCCTTTAACAGCATACGGACACAGAATGGCTGAAGCTGAATTTACAAATTCTATCGATCCTTATACAGACTATCAAATCATCAGGGCATTGGATGATAAACAAACAGCAATCGCCAAATTAAATGAAGCATTCAAAAATTCAAAAGAAGATGATATTAATTACTTAGTTATTGAATCACATGGTTATAGGGGGGGGATTATTGATTTTCGTTTTAACGAGTTAAAAGCTATTTTAGACTCTTTTGAAGGGCATTTTGTTATATGTATAACTGCATGCATGTCTGGCAGTGCGATCAATAGAATACAACTGCCGATTGAATTACAAAAAAAATGGCTCTCTTCAGATCAATTGAGGTATTTTGAATCAGACTCAAAATACACCGTTTTTTGTTCTTCATCAAAAAGTCAATTTTCTAATATGGATCCTAGGTTTTGTTATTTTACACAAACCTATTTTGAGAGTTCAAAGATAGGTCAGAATGGTTTTCTAAATGCTGATTACAATCAAGATGATGTTGTTACTGCGAAAGAATTAGCTCAATACTTAGAAAGCAATGGGAAAACAATTGAGGGTACTCCAGTCTCACAAATTCCGAAACCAGAATTACCAATATTTGCCACAAATAGATTTGTTAAAGATTCAGAAGAAATTAGTGAAGGGGACTGGAAAGGAATTTGGGACGAGAAAACTGGAAGATATAGACTTGTCGACTATACTGGAGACAAGTCAAATGTCCAAGTACCAACTACATTCAAAAATAAACCCGTAGAAATTTCATTGAAGAGCATGTTAAATGAGCTAAATCTAAAAGGATTAAATAGTTTTAAGACAAGTGGAATAAATAAAGAAATTAAAGTTATAGATAAAGATTTGACAGGACTATTTCAGAGTGCAAAAGCCAAAAGTATTGACATGCGAGGATTAGATACATCGAATGTTATCAATATGGAGGAAATGTTTGGTGATTGTACAAATTTAACTACTTTAAATTTAAGTACTTTAGATACATCGAATGTTATCAATATGGATAAAATGTTCAGTAATTGTACAAATTTAACTACTTTAGATTTAAGTACTTTTGATACATCAAATGTTACCGAAATGCTTGTAATGTTCAGTAATTGTACAAATTTAACTACTTTAAATGTAGGTGATTTTGATACATCAAATGTTAGGAATGCACTGGGGATATTATATGGAGTGAATGATTGCATTATTTATGGGAATAAACAGTCCTTTGCAGATTTTATGGATGTATGGATAGATTCAACTAATATTTGGTATGAAGATATTGAAAAATCAGTAACTGATTTATTTGAAGATTCTACTCATACAGCTTTGAAAAGTGGAGTAGATCAAGCGAAAATTGACCTTGCTAAAACAAATGTTGAAAAATTACCGGATCAAGATTCTTCAAAACAAAATCTAATGAATTTAATTAGTCAAGCACAAAATCTAATTGATAATAAAAATCAAACACATCCTTTAGTTTTAGCGTTTATTGAAAAAATTCAAAAACTTTTAGTGTTAGATGAAAAATATCATGCTATCCATTTAACAGAAGAAGCAACTGATAAACAAATTCAAGATGCATATTCAGAAACTACAACATTCATTGAAACACATTCGAATGAGTTGTCAGAAAAAGACAAACAACTTGTGCAACAGCTTTCCAATGAACTTTTAAGAGCAATTCATAGTGAATTGAATAAAGCAGCTAATCAATCGTATGAAGATGAAAAAATTAGTTCTTATAAACAACAAATGGATAATTTATTTGAGGATTCGAATCAGCAAAACTTGAAAAAAACAATTACTGATTCGCAATTATTAGAAGTATTTCAAAGCTTTAGTGAATATAAATCAGAACGTCGAGATAGAGACAAAAATACAATGAATAATATTTCTAGCTTAGCTGAGGTTCTAAAGAATGCTATTTTACTTTGGACAAATGATTTAGAAAATAAAATCAATGATTCATTTTTAGATAATGAACAAACAATAAAAACAACTGTGACTCAACCCGAAATTGATGATTTAAAAAATAAGATCGAAAACTTATCTAAATTAGAAGTAACTCAAGATCGTATAAACAAAATTCAATCCAAAGTTCAAAAACTGCAACAACTATTTAATCAATCACAAAGTCAACAAAGTGTAGAACAAACAATTCAACTTGGTGGACAAGAGTTGGCAAAAGTTCCTATCGCTCCACGAGTTTCGTTGACAGTAAAAGACCATAAAGCAACAATTACAAAAAATTCAAATTATCGATTCCATTTTAACGGTTGGAAAACAAGTAAATACGCATCTATTAAATTAACAGATCCTAATGGAAATATACTTTACAACCAACAATGGAATGGCAATCAACAAGTGAAAGGAAACTATGGTCCAATTGCTTCTGTTGATTTACCAGAAGGAAGTACAGTCGAAATTTATCATGCCGAAGGCCCATGGCATCGATTTGGGACAAGTGATAACGATAATTTAAAAACAAAACTTGGAAAAACAGGTTATACCTACACTTATACTATGCAAAATAATCAATTAGTTTTAACGAATGTTCAATAAATTATTCAAACAAAAAAGAGCTGGCAATTAAGCCACTCTTTTTGTCTACAGTCTGAGACCTGTGTTTATGGCACAGGTCTTTTTTACTTTTCTGGAGAAAATAAGATAATTAAATCTTTATTTTCGGGTATCTTTGCAGGATTATTTACTTCAAAATAAATTGAATTAATTACAGAAAATTGTGAATAGAACATGTAATGTTAGGATATATAGATTTTGATAAAAAAGAGATATTCTGATGGTAAAGGCAGGAATTTGCGTTGAGGTGAGAAATTAGGAAGTTGATAATTTTACGTTTTTACAATGAAAGGAATAACGAAAGTATAGTGAATGATGTTTGTATTACGAATATTTCTTTAACTTTATAAAAAATAATATTATTAGCTGAGATTAAATATTCATATTACAGGAGATATTAAAAAATTTTTTTTATTGAAAGAAAGGTGGAATGTATCTCTTGATTTTTTTTGTAACATAATGTTGTTGCATGGCTAAAATTTTACTAAATATGTGTACCCCCAATTTAAAGAGTCATGCAACTTTGTTTGAAAGACTTTCCTAGTTTCTGCCCAAAAATATTATGTAGTATAAAATGGACTCTGAAATTGCACTTACTACAAAATATTTAGGAATGTTGGCACGGAAATGTGGAGATTCTCTTTTCTTTTAACGTCTCGTAGTAACAAACTGTACCCTTAGCTCAGTTGGTCAGGGCATTCGGCAAATAATTGAACGGTCGTAGGTTCGAATCCTACAGGGTACACTTATAAGATGACGGATCATTTTCTCACTTTTTTGCAATCTTGAACAGTGAAACGTCAAATGGTGCTTCTTTCTTAGAATATAATAGATTTTCGGCTTGTCGCTTCCACATGAGTTAGTAGTGGAAGGAGGTGAGATATTAATCTAATGAATTTATTATTATATATGATAAATTGCAATTTGATTTTAGTTTATTAAAAAACTCTATAACAACAATGATTTAAAACCTGTTTCCTTTGGGTAAACAGAATAATAAAGGAAATAACCATTTAAAAAAAAGTAATAAATTCAGAAATTATAGATACATTCGTACTAAGTAAATGATGAGAGGTATGACAGTGATAGTTATTTATACTAGAAATGGAAGTCTATCTTGCCGTTCTGCCATTAAATGGGTTTGGTTCAAAAGAATCAAATTGTTTATGAAGAAAGAAGAATACACAGGAGGTGTTCGTTGAATAGAAGTGAATTAGAAAAAATATTACTAATGTCATCTCATGGATTTGATAATATTTTGAGCTTTCGATTAAAATATTATAATCGGATTAAGCAGAAATTCGACACTATTTCTTATGAAGAGGCATTGAATCTAATAATTGAGAATTCTGATTTATTAAGATCCCCAATTATTATAGATCTTGAAAAGGGGAAAAAGATGGTAGGGTTTAATAAGGAAGAAATTAGTAGTTCCTTACCTAGATATCATAAAAGAATAATATGGAAAAAAAATCAAAATTTATACTACAATTGATTCTAAAGAAGGCGTATTTATGAAGAAATTAAGTGAATATCCTAATATTGGTGAAAAACTAGAAAAATAGTTAAATTTAGTAGGAATTTGTACATTTGAGGAATTGGAAAAAATGGGTTCAGAACAAGCATGGTTAAAATTAAAGAAAATTGGTCGTTCGGCTTGTGTAAATCGATTACTAGCTTTAGAAGGAGCGATTAAAGGAGTACATAAATCCTTAATTGATGAACAGAGAAAAATGGAGCTGAAAAATTTTCTAAAATTATAAGAAGTTGTAAGACTAGGAAAATAAGAGATAATTTTCAGGTTAATAAAGAAGCAAAATGGAGGTCTATAATGAAAAAAACGAGTAATTTATTATCTACTTTATTGTTATTAGGACAAGTTTTTAGCTATACGCCTACAGTTTTAGCAGATGAAGAGCAAGCTACTATGTCTACTGAGCAATCTACCATAGTAAATATAGATAATGGAGCGACAGTAACGGATAGCACAACGTCTGATAAAGAAGAAGCAACCACCGAGTCTTTATCAGAACAATCAAATCAAACGCCTGATGAAACAACAGATACAAAACCAGAGTCAACTGAGCCTAGTACTAGTGATTCGAATCAACACGAAAATACGAATCAGGAGGAAGCAAAACCTTCAGGTATAAAACCAATTGAACAACCAATAGCCAAACCGAATGAATCAGAGAACAAAAAAAAGACTCAACCGTCTAAACCTGTGGAAGTTGTAACTAAACAATCCAAACAGTCAGATACACCGCAAGTTTCTGCAGAAAAAAAAACAAAAATCAGAAGAAGCACAACCTGTTCAAGAAGAGCCAAAAAACTATCATCAAGCACCAACAGTCCCGATTCAAGAAATAGTGCCTTCAAGTAAACAGGATAACGAAGGAAACATTCATTTTGAAAAAGATAAGTCTGTAGAAAGCTTTATTCGTAAAATTGGACAAGAAAATGATTTGTATGCTTCAGTCCTGATTGCCCAAGCAATTTTAGAATCGGCTAGTGGTCAAAGTCAGTTAGCCCAAGCGCCAAATTACAATTTATTTGGAATCAAAGGCACACATAATGGAAAAGGTGTCTCTTTTACGACACAAGAAGATCTAGGTAATGGGACAGTTTATTATAATACTACTCAGTCAACTTTTAGACAGTATGAGAACTACGAAGACAGCTTAAATGACTATGCTAAGCTCTTGAAAGAGGGATTGACTGGGAACAGTCGTTTTTACGATGGGGTTTGGAAGACAAATGCAAAAACTTATCAAGAAGCAACGAAATTTTTAACTGGAAGATACGCTACAGATACTAGCTACGATAAAAAAATAAACGGTCTAATCGAGACCTATGATTTAACCACATATGATAAAGAAGTAGCGGACCCACAACTAAATAAAAAAGGGTATGTCGTACCATTAAAGAATTACACAATTTCTAGTCCATTTGGTACTCGTGGTGGAGAATTTCATCGAGGTCTTGATTTATCAGCGCCACAAGGTGAGCCAATCTATGCTAGTAAAGCAGGAACGGTCGTTAAATCTGAGTTTCACCCTTCATGGGGCAATTATGTAGCCATTGAGCATGAAGATGGTACAACCGCTTTATATGCGCACCAACAAGAATATCAAGTCAAAGTGGGTGACAAAGTGAAACAGGGTCAAATTATTGGTTATGTTGGCTCAACAGGAAATAGCACAGGTAGTCATTTACACTTTGAACTTTGTAAAAATAATACTTTAGTTCAATTACAATTAGTTGATCCAGAAACAGTCTTATTCTAAGGAATAGGGGATTCAAATAAAGAGGAGTTTCAAAGGAAAGTAGCTAGTTTGTATGCTTGAAGTTATGCTATTCGTATATATAGAAAATTATAGTTTTCTATATAGTTGGGTTTGAATTATAGCTATTTGTAATTTACTACAATTCTTTCGCTATAGCAGCTAATACACTATAAAGACACATACAGCAACTTTTTAAATGGGTTTCGTATGTGTCTTTATAGTGTTAATTACTTCATATTTTAGTTGATCAAAATCCTTATTATATGTAGCAATATATACCACTAAATTTACAGCACCTTTTTGATCAATAGCTAAAAGCTGTCCATTGATTTTCAAAAAGACAAAAGTAGCTAAGAAAGCAGTACGTTTATTTGCATTGTGAAAAGGATGTTTCTTTATCAATTGTATAAGTAGGATAGCTGCTTTTTCATAAATCGAAGGATAAACCTCTTCACCAAAAGCTGAGGCTTGAAGTTGCCCTACACACATTTCTAAAGCATTTATGTCCTTTACACCAATGGGTTCATTAGGAGAGTATTTTTTTATTTGGATCACATTCATTTTTATAATATCTTTAGCTTCCAGGTAATAAATACTCATTTATCGACAAGCTCTCTAAAAGTATTATCATATTCAGTTAATGCTTGAGATATTGCTACATCAATTTCATCAGATAAGGTTTGTTTTTTTATAATTGCTGCTCGAAGTTTTTCTTCATCTAAAAAAACCGTATCTCCAGGATTTAACCCATTTTCTTTAAGAAACTCCTTTGAAATAGTTAATACTACTGAGTTCCCCACTTCTCTGAATTTTCTTTCTTTGATTGTCATAGTCTTCTCCCCTTTCCATCTGTATATACAGTATATACGCTTATTGATTTTAAATCAATCGTAGTCTCTCTCATGTCTAACTCTATAGAAAGAAGATGTTTTCTATCAAAGGAATATAGACGTACTCAATTATTAGATAGTGGTGGCTATTACTTAGAAGAATGATTCAAGAAAATTTTAAAGAATTGTGTATAACTTTTTAAAGTGTTCAGAAAATGACTTATTTCTGGCACTATTTTTTTGAATCAAATTTCTATGAAAATTATTCTATATCGCGTACTGAAACCTGTAACAAAATCTATGTTCAATTAAAAATAGGAGACGATGAATCTTAGAACAATTTATTAAAGAGGTCAGAAACTTAATATAGTTTTTGACACATGATTAAATTCGCGGTACAATAGGATTTGTAGTGTTTCATAAACTTATGTCAAAAAGTTAAGGGGATTTTCCATGATTTTAGAGAATAAATTGGGTTTGACCAATCAAGTTGAGTTGGCCAAAGCTGAAGAGAAAATCAGTAAGCAAAAAGCAAAAGAATTATACGATTCTGGAAAAATAAATGAAATCGAAGTCGGGACGTTTAAAGGCTTATCTGAAATTCATGATTTTCTCTTTTCAGAGATTTATGATTTTGCAGGAAACATTCGGACGGTCAATATTGCAAAAGGAAATTTTCGTTTCGCACCGGTCATGTACCTGGAACATTCGTTAAAGCATATTGATCAAATGCCACAAACTTCTTTTGAAGAGATTATTAAGAAATACGTGGAGATGAATATCGCTCACCCTTTTCGTGAAGGGAATGGACGAAGTACTAGAATTTGGCTAGATCTCATTTTAAAGGAAGAATTGCAAAAAGTTGTTGACTGGAACTTGATCGATAAAGTAGACTATCTTTCTGCAATGGAGCGCAGTCCAGTAAACGACTTGGAAATACGCTATCTGATTTTCAATGCCCTGACTGATCAAATTGGCGATCGTGAGTTATATATGAAAGGAATCGATGTTAGCTATTTTTATGAAGGATACTCTGAATATACGATAGATGATTTGTAAGAGCAGGTGAATTAAATGACAAAATATGGCTATGCACGTGTCTCAACCGCTTCTCAAAGTACAAAGGAACAGATACAACAGCTGCTTGAGAACGGTGTTGAGAAGAAGAATATTTTTTCTGAAAAATTTACAGGTACGAAACGAGATCGCCCGAAGTTTAATCAGCTGTTAGCTGGTCTGAAGCCTGGAGACGAAATCGTTGTTACGAAACTTGATCGATTCGCCCGTAATACAAGAGAAGCACTAGAGATCATTGAACCTTTACTCGATGATAACGTCACAATTAAGGTATTGAATCTTGGAACGATCGAAAATACGTCAATGGGTCGAATGGTTACACGCACGTTGTTGAGTGTAGCTGAAATGGAACGTGATATGATTGTAGAACGTACTCAGGAAGGGAAATTGTTTGCGAAAAAGAATAATCCTAATTTTAAAGAGGGACGTCCGAAAGCAACAATCACACCAAAGAAGAGGCACGCATATGAATTGATTACTTCCGGTAAATCGTATAAAGAAGTTGAAGCCATAACGGGTTTCAGTCGTAGCACGCTTTTTAGAATTAAGAAACAAATAGAAGCAAGTGAGTAGAAAATTGATAAAATGAATATAAAAGTCGCTTTCAAATTAAATAAATCGTTGTTTATACGAGCATTCTAAGGTCAAGTTCACTCATTGAGATGTATCATTGGTCGAACGAAGCGCCATACCAACTACGAATAGATATATTTTTAGGGAGGAATGAAGTAAATGAAAGAACAACAATTAGGCTATATTTTTTGGGGACGTCCATTATATGGATTAGACCGAAGAACGGCTGTATCGATCGATTGTGCTTGTGGTGAGCTGATTCAGCTCAATATTCAAACGAAACAATACCATTGTAAAACTTGTGGAAATTGTTACCAATTCATTGATCAAGACTTCCAATTGCTAAACGAAAAAAATAAGTAGGTGTTTAATAGTCAGACGGTTGTCTGGCTATTTTTCTTTAAAGACGATCCTCGTTGCAAATACGTAAAATAAGTTTTAAAAAACTCCGTCAGTTTAAACCTGACGGATATTCATTATTTAAATTCTACATGCAATTCCTTACCAACTTTTTTAGCAATTTCATATAAAATTTTTATACTTGGATTCATGCTTCCATTCTCTATGCGTGCAATCGTACTCTGCGGTTTCCCAACTTTTTCAGCAAATTCTCGTTGGGAAACCCCTAGTTCGCTTCTTAATTCAGTAACTGCTACTGCAATTTCTAAGCGCTGTTTTTCTGCTTCAAACTCTTGAGCAAAAGTCGGACTTTCCGCTTTTTTCTTTTCAATTAGATCTTTAACACTCATATTAGTTCTCCCTTCAAATATTTTTTTCGAACACTTTTTGCATGGTTTATTTCTTTTTGTGGGGTCTTTTGAGTTTTCTTAGTAAAACCATGTGTGATAAGAAATTCATTGTCGATTTTTTGAAAATATATTGCTCGTTGGATATTTTTTCCTACTTTCGAACGTAATTCATACAAATCATTATCTAATTTTTTTACCCACTCCATTCTTTGAGCAATGAGCAATCCCTTTTCTTCTGTTATTTCAATTATTGCTAATAACTTAGAAGAATCCTTCTCAGGTATAGAGTTCAAAAAATCTTCAAATTCGCTTGTTCCGTCTTTCCGTTTAACGTAATCAAATTGTGGTTTATCCATACTTTTATGATAGCATACTAGCTATCATAAAAGTAAACAAAAACTCCTTTTAATGAATATAAAGGGAATTGATGTGTGATAGAATAAATAGAAAGATATTTGAAGAAAAAATTTATTATGTGTAGATAATAAACAAAAGGAGTAAAAGAATTGAATCGATTAGAGTACAAACAAATGCTGACACTGAAACATTTATACGAGGAGAAATTGCAAGAAATCAAAAAGAAACATAAGTCCGATCCGGATTTGTTTCATCCGATTGGTAAGGATCGTTATTGTCTATACTGTGAGAAGCATCAAGAAATACAAGATAAGTTACAGCCTACTGTCAAACAATTAATGCAGTATGAAAAAACACACGAAGTCAAACAACCAGTGATTCAACAGTTGGCCGCAGTCCCCAAAAAGGAAAAGGCGAAGCCAAAAAAAGTGTATCAAGTGTATTCTCTCTTGTTCAAAGATGGTTCAGAATATTTGGTTTATACCTTCGCCCAGGAAACTGGTTGTCGTTTATTAGGGAGACAGATTTCAGAATTAAGCAAGGCAGTTCCTATCTCTAAGGATTATTATTCTTCCATTTATTTAGAACAAGAAGATGGCTCGATTATTTCAGTAGAAGCACGCTTGCAAGAGCATTCAACTAAGAAAAGTTGGTTAGTAGCAGAAAAACAGCAAACGAGAATAAAAGCGACAGGGAATTGTTTTAATGAAAAACCATTTGAATATTTGAAATACACTAAAGGACAATACAGCTGTTTGGTCACTTTTTGCGGGAATACGGCGATTAAAAAAACAAAGAAATTCTCAAAAAATGGGAAAGTAGCTTTTGAAACAACGCGTGGCATGATTGCGATAGAGTACGGACAAGTCCTTCTAAAGCTCTTTCCAGGCACTTTCATGGTCATTAGTGAACAAGAATTTAGCGAATATTTTGTAGAAGACGAATCATTAGTATGGATGAAGAAAGAATAGACAACCAAGAATGGGCTAAACCTATTTTTTTGATGCCGATAGTAGGAATTAGTCAAGGTACTGTCGTCAGTTGGATCACACGGAATCGCCGAGTGGAATCACTACCTGTAGTTTTTATATATGATTTCTCTCGTATGTTTTAAATTCAAATCTTCTAATTTGTTTAGTAAATGATAGTAATTAGACATAATGATTCACCTCTATAATTCGTCATACGCTTGTAAATTTTCATCAACAAATCGTTCTAATTCTTCGTCTTCTAAATGTTTGAAAACGTCAGAACGTAGAATCTCTATATAGTCATTTCGATGATAATTAAGCAATTGATGAGTAATTGTATGTGTGCGAATAAGAGTAGAATCATCGTAAATGTAAAGTTTATCTTCTTTCACACGAAGTGTAAGAATTTTACCGATGTAATTTACTGGTACAGAATATTTATTTTGATTCCATTGAACCATCGCTTCGTTAGATACTTTTCGTTTAATTTGTTTTTCAACAGAAGAATAAATTTTAAGTTGATTCGCATCAAAAGAAGATAGTTGTTCTTTTTCGTATGACCAACGGTCACTAGGACATTCATGAATGGATTCAAATTCATAATTAAATACACGAATTCGTTCTATTGTTCGTGCAAGAGCTTCAACTTTTCCTTTTGTTTGAGGTCGAAAGGCACGACAAGCAATCGGAATAAACCCAGCTTCTTTTGCATATTGTCGAAATCGTTCATTAAAAACAACTTTAGAAAATTGACTACGACTACGGTCAACAACAGTTTTCATATTATCAAACCATATTTCTGTAGGAACACCACCGGTGTATTGAAACGCATGAGTTAAGCAACGAAATAAAGTAGTTTGAGAACGATCAAAAGTTAATTCTAAGTATTTAATTCTTGAATACCCTAAAACA
Source organism: Enterococcus sp. ZJ1622 (assembly GCF_011038845.1). Classification (GTDB taxonomy): domain Bacteria; phylum Bacillota; class Bacilli; order Lactobacillales; family Enterococcaceae; genus Enterococcus_B. The sequence continues at coordinate 1,236 of NZ_JAAKDW010000025.1, read as the reverse complement.
TAAAGAAAGATATTACAAGGAACAACTTCGCCAAATTTATTAACCAATTTGAGATTTTCTTTCCAATCTACTTGAGCAGATAAACCAGGAGTTGTTTCAACACGAATCGTTGCTTTTTGTATTTTATCTGCTTTGGTATTTCGACAATATCTTCTTAAGGTACGTGCACTTCCACGATAGCCACGTTTAGAAATAAAGTGATAAATAGCAGAAGAAGAACAACCCAAAGCTAATTTATCAGCAATAATGTCTTCAAAATCACTAACCAAAGTTTTTTTATTTTTTTGAGCAAGCAAAGGTAATTTATTGCTTATTCCAGCTTCATAATAACGTTTTACCGTACGGTAATCACAATTATATTGTTTAGCTAAAGCAGCATAATTAGGTTTTGTATGAGTCATAATGAAAGGTAACACTCCTTCATAAATATCTTTTCTCAATACACTTTCCTCCTTGAATAAAATAACACAAGGAAAGCGTACCAAATGACGCATAAACCTACATTTTAACTTGGCCATTTACACTTTTACTCCATGAGGTGCAGTATATGGAAGAATCGGGTAGAGTTTCAAGTGTGACAGAAAATGAACAAATTTAGGCGTCTTATATCCTGCATCAGCGACAACACGCTTTATATTTGGAAAAGCTCTTTTCGACTGTTTAACCAGATCGATTGCGACTTGGCTGTCATGTACATTTCCTGGTGTGATTAATGTAGATAAGATAAAACCGTTATCTTCACAGGAAGTATGTGCAGAATAAGCAAATTGTTTTTCTCGTTCACCTTTAACATAGTAGCCACTTTCTGGATCTGAATGACTTATTTTTTGAAGACTCAACTCACTTTCTGTGTCCCATGTAAAAGGACGTTTTCCTTCAGCAATACGTTCTTTATTTATTTCATCTTCTAATTCATCTTGATAAGCTTTAGCTTGACCGTAGGTCATTTCTTTTGTGAACTTATGTTTATTGGCATTTGCTTTGATATGAGTAGAATCAATATAAAGGTTGTCTTCCGTAACGAAGCCAGCTTTTACAGCTTGTTCTAGAATATGAGAGAAAATGTCTTCAAATAAAGTTGTTTCTCTAAATCTTCGAACATAGTTTTTACCAAAAGTAGAGAAATGCGGGATAGGATCCTCGAATGAATAACCTAAAAACCAACGATAAGCAACATTTGTTTCAACGTCTTTAATAGTCTGTCTCATCGAACGGATACCAAATAAATATTGGATA
>NZ_JAAKDW010000024.1 GCF_011038845.1 Enterococcus sp. ZJ1622 | reverse complement strand
TGAACAATCATATTTTAACGATTTGAAGGGCTTTTTGGTAGAACCCTTTATTCCCCACCCGCATAGCAGGTGGTTTTATGTTTCACTCGCTTTGCGAGCTCAACTAGGTCTAAAGACAATAATAAAACACCACAGTACATAAGCACTGTGGGTCAAGTTCATATAAATTATCAGGTCTTGATTGAGTATCTGATACTATCATCGATGTTTGATGTTTTTCACTAGTTGAAGCCCCTGCCTGCCAAATTGCGCGAACAAGAAGACGATTCCGCCTACGACACCCAAAACGACACAAAAAACGACTGCGTGTCCTTTCGATGCCATCGTAAGCTGCTGGCTCAACAAGAAAAACAGGATAAAACAAACGAGTAGCATCATAAGTGTCGAACGGAAAGTCTTCAAGAAAAAACCGCTGATTTTCGCTAATGGTGCGATACGATATTCTCGGCACATGAAATGATAGCCCCGGATAAAGACGATCCCGAAAGCCACACCATTAGATAAGCTCATTCCGTAACCTCCGAACAAGGCCAGACCGATGACTTGGAAGACGATTTTCAATAGAATCGCTTCGACAGTCAAACGGATCGCAAACCGATGATGATTTAGCGATTGGAGCATCGTAGACAAGATCGTGAATAGCGAAAAGAACAGCGAAGCCAATAACGCCATCTGGAAATATCCTGTACTATCTGGGTCATACCCAAAGAAAAGTGTATATAGTGGACCTGCAAGCAAAGACATTCCTGTCAGTGAAGGAAGCAGGATCAAGATAGCAATCGAAAAGCTGTCTCCTACTGTTTTTTCGATCTGGGCGCGATCTTTTTTCTTCAATGTACTTAAAATCGGCAAGCTACTGATCGCTACTGTTCCTACCATCGAGATCAGGATCAATGTCAATTTATTCGGATTCACAGAAGCACGGCTGAAAAGAAATTCCAATTGCTGATCGACGATTTCCGGTCTGAAAAAATGCAGTAACGGTTTCATCGTCACTTGATCGATCATCTGTACGATCGTAATCACTGAACCGACAAAAATGAACGGTAGCGTCTCACGTATGATGGAAACAGAAGCAGAGCGGTTTTCTCGCTGGAAATAACGGCTCGATATCAAGAAATCTCTCAATATGAAATACTCTTTTCGCTGACCAACGACATACATATGGATGATAGCCGCTAGACCACCGAAAAATGAAGCGACTGTACTGATCAGAACAGCTTCTAATATCGTTCCGTCTGTCAATACGCGTAAATAATACGTCCCTGCCAGGATAACCAGCACACGGATCGCCTGCTCGATGATCAGTGAAGTCCCGTATGGCCGAAGATCGTTTTTCCCTTGAAAATAGCCTCTCATGGCACTGAGAATCGGAATCGCTATTAAAGACGGACAAAGGCTCCTGATCGCCAATATCCCGTTGTTTACATTCGCGATCGGGCTAATACCGGCAAGTGCGGGGGCAAATAGGTACATCAGCACAGCCGAAGCGATACCGATCACGAACATGATATTGATCGTACTGCGGAAAATGATCCGAGAAGCTGCACGATCCCCTTCTTTTGTTGCGATTGCTACTTTTTTTGCGATGGCATTTGGAAAACCGACCGTTCCAAGCATCAAGAACAACCCATATGGAAGATAGCCGACATTGTACAGCGTTGTCGCCAGCATACCGTCTTGGTTGTCTCCCATCATGCTCAACCAGGGAATCAAGTAAACGACACCCAATACTTTACATAACAAGTTGGCAAACGTGAGCCAAAAGGTTCCTTGCATCAATTTTTTATTCATCTGATTTTCCTCAACTATCCTTTATTAAACGAAGCACCTTCCCTATTATAGCAAAAAAATAAGGAACAACAACTCGCTGTTTTCTTTTTCTCTTTTTCTAAACAAAAAAGCCACTCTCAAAAGAGAAGGCTAACGTGGTTAAAACATGGATAATAAAAAGACTGAGACAAGTCCTGTCAATACAGAAAAAGCCATTGATCGGGTCTTGTACGCTACACCTGCTACAAGCAGCATAGCAACGATCTTTGTGTTCCAAGCTAGATCTAAGTGTTCATGAGTGATAAACACGTCCTTGAACGCCAAAGCTGCAAATAAAGCAACTGGTACATATTTCATCCATTCGCTGAACCATGCAGGGACTTTTCGGTGTGTAAAGTACAGCATCGGAAACAGTCGCGGAACGTAAGCGACGATGAATAGACACGCCACCAGCAAAAGAAGATACATTTTAGTCATGATGCTGAGCCTCCTGTTCAGGGAAATTGAATAATGGTTCGTTGACTTCTTTGCCGCGATCTCTCAATTTTTTTGCTTTTTCTTTTTTGAATGCTTTTTCTAATGTAAATCCAGCTAAAGAGGCAATGATCGTTGCAGCTATCAAGCCAAATGTGTTTTGGAACAGGACCATGAAGATCACGCCCAATACGCCCGAAAACAATCCGGTAAGCACCAGCAGAGCACTTTTCATCTGCATGATGAACATAAAGATAAACATCGCCGTTAACGCGAAATGAACAAGATCAGCATCTACCCGGATCACAGAACCAAACAGATTTCCTATCATGTTGCTGCCAGCCCATGCAGCCATGGAAAACCAGTTGACATAAAGTGCTTTACGCTTGTTCCAAGTAGGGTCTGTTGAGAACTTCAAATAGTTGACCGCATAATTTTCGTCATTAAGAGACTGCGAGAACACAGCTAAAAAAGGGCGTTTCTCTTTTTTCATGAATACAGAAAGACTTGACCCTAATAACGTGTATCGCAATTCCAAAAAAAAGACCATCAAAAGTGTCGTTGCAAAGGACGCTTGTGTGGTAAGCATCGAGGCAACTAAAAACTGCGCGCCGCCGGAAAAAACCAAAATCGATAACAGTCCTGTCAAAAGCGGATCAAATCCAACCTTTTGCAGCAGTACTCCACAAGCCAATCCGACTGGGATATAGCTCAAACATAGCGGCATCACTGCATGCAAAGACTGAAGCCATGGCGCACTTTTCTTTTTGTTCATTAAAATATCTCCTTTAATTACAACAAATAAACAGCGGACTCATTGTAACATAAATTCGCTAAATTGTAGCCGTTTTATCTAAAAACAAGATTATATTTTTCTCATTTTTGCTCCAATTCATGAATTTCTGTTTTATTTTTGGCGATAATTCGGGTCATATTTATCCGTTTCAATGTATATATACATTTTTTTATCAGGTAAAGAGGCACGCATCATCTTTTCGATATCGTTGATGATTGCGTAGGTCTGGTTCTCTTTTGCTTCCACGATATCCGCTTTAGCGGCAACTAAAATCTCTGTTGGGCCTAAATGAACGGTTTTGATATCGATCAGACGGCTGATCTCTGGACGATTGAATGCTTGTTTGATTTTAGATAAATCGCTAGCAGTGACACTCTCTCCAATAATCAGGCTGTAAAATTCCTTTGCTAAGAAAATCGCTGCGCCCATCAGCAAGAAGCCAATCAATAAACCGCTGATCGCATCAAACGCTGCGATCCCTGTTGCATAAGTCAAGATCGTTCCCGCTAAAGCAAGGACAAGCCCGATCACTGCACAGAAATCTTCGGTAAAGATAATCAAGATCTCACTGTGGCGACTTTCCCGCAAAAAACGCATCGTCGATAGATTCTCGGTATTCAATTCTCTGATCTCTTTCATAGCAACATGCAGTGAACTGCTTTCAATCACTAGACCGAAAATCAAAATAGCGATCACGATCACTGGGTTCCCTACTTCATGAGAAGGATGTGTCAGTTTCTCAAAAGCTTCCATCACCCCTAATGCTCCACCACCGAAGAAAAGCATCATTGCGACGATCGTACTGAAAAAGTACTTTGCGCGGCCTTCCCCAAACTGATGAAGTTCGCTCTGTCCCCTATTGGCACGTTTGTCTCCAAACAACAATAAGATCTGGTTACTACAGTCAACGATACTGTGGATACTTTCATTCAGCATAGCAGCACTCCCGCTGATCGCATAGCCGACAAATTTGCTGACTGCTACTAGGATATTCGCTCCTAATGCTGCGATCACCGAGAACATCCCACTTTTTTTAAAATTTTCCATTTAAGATTCCTTCTTTCATTAGGTCGTTTTCGACTTCTCCCTTGTCAAAAACGGCTTGAACCCAACCATTACTGATTAGATTCCAGCTAGGTTGAATACGACTTTCTGTCCATTTCCAAGTTTGGTCTCTTTTGCTCCAGTCGTTGCACTTTTGCCGTCCACTGTGAACATCCAATATTTTTGTTCCTGCTTCTTTTGCTTATGCCCTTGGATTTCTGTGATGAACCCTTGCTCTTCTTTTATATCGAAATTATTCTGAAGGATGGTCAATAGATCTTCACCTTTTTCGAACGATACTTTCTTCGTTTCAAAAGGTTTCCCCTCTTCTTGTAAAACGATCGTTGCCGTCTGCGTGACAGACGCCGTTTGTTCACTTGTGTTTTCTGATCGGGTAAAAGGCACAGTGCAGCTAGATAGAGCAACCAACCCTGCGGACAGTATCAAAAAGCTATAGATGATTTTTTTCATTTTATTCCTCCTGTACTTCGATCAAACCGAGTGGAAAAAGGCAAGAATACGAAGTAAAAAACAATATTTCCTATCCCATGCATCATATCAAAGGAAAGACCTTGCATATAATAGACCCACGGCTGTGGAAGCTGATAAAGTATGCTATCTGTGATCGTCATGCCGACACCGTACAAGATTCCTGATAAAAAGAAAAAGATTCCTTTCAGCCAGAAACTGTGACGTATGAATGTGCTGCGGCAAACGATAGAAAAAGCAGCTAGCAGGATCGAATAGCTGAACCATTGACCGAATATCCAAGGTCCCATACCGAAGTACAGATTGCTAAGTATCAGCGAAAGACTCATCACGATCAAAGCATCTTTCAATCCTAGATAAAGAACAGTGAATAAAAAGATAGCAGTCATCGGCTGGACATTCGGGATGAACTGGAAGATGATCCGTCCAGCTGTACAAGCTGCCGCAAGCATACTTAATTGTGCGAGTTTTCGTGTTTCAATCTTCAACAGATGGTTCCTCCTGCCAATGTAAAAGACTTGGGACAATTATCAGTGATAACTGCCGCAAGTCTTTTGAATAAGTGACGATGAATACGTTATGCGACCTCATCTTCTGCTTTTGGATCCAAGAGTTCTTAAGACTTGCGTACCATCAAAGGAACTAGGAACTCGTAATTGATAAAGAAATCAATCACGGAACGATGGTAATCCCCGGACGAGACAGAAAGTACAGTCTGATTGTTTTCGCTTTTAGAGATCGTCAATGATTGTCCTTTATCTAGCAGTACTTGATAATTGTCCTCTTCGATCTTTTCCATATCATAATTCGGATTTTTCATAGCCACGATAAAAATATCATCAAGGACTTGATCCGTCAACTCAAATTCGCTTTGCAAATTCAAACGCAACGGTTTCGTGTTGTCTAATAACGTTTGATTGACCACAAAGCCAAGCTTTCTTGCATGGTTCAGTAGCTGGTTCAATTTATGGTTGAAAATCGTGATTTGTCCTGCAGAGAAAACCCGATCGACTGACCAATAGCGGATCAAAGCGAGGACACGGTCATCTTGTACATCTATTTCCATCTTTTCTGGTGAAATCTTGAGAAGCGTCATTGAGTCTACTTGATAACGCTGATCGATCGTTGGCAGAACAAAGGAAAGCAGTAATTCGTTTTGTTCATTCATTGCATAATTGATCGAAAAATGACGAGTTTCCCATGTATCATAAGTGGTACTTGATAGTTCCAGTCCGATATCGTTCAAAGGCTTCAGCAATTCATAGGTAAAGTACTCCACCAGACTTGTCTTACCAATTGGAGAGATAGGCTCACCTTCTAAAAGATACCGATCGTAAGCTTCTAGAAGCTCATTGAAATCCGATTCGATCAGATACTTGCGTAGGCGAAGGTCGGCCAGCTCTGCTTCTGCAGTGTGGATCAGGCTGACGATATCTTGGTGGTCTCGTTCTTTTCCGTCCAGGTATGCCTGGTTTTCGACCAGTTCATGGTTCTTTTGATTATCAAAATCTTCTTTGTTTTGTGGAACGATCGTTTCTTTCTGGTGGATTTTTGTTTCTTCAGTCAATGTTTCTGTATATTCAGCAGGTTCTTCTTCCATCACTTCTTCCGAATATAATGGGTGCGACTGCTCTTCGTCTGATTGGTCCATCGTGTCTGGGACAGAAGTTTCTTCTATAGTTGTTGCTTCTTTCTCCGTTGATTCCAATTTATCGTGTTCGTTCATCATTCAGAACCTCCCTCTTCAGACAATGCCGGATTCTCGTTGCCGAGATAATCCATGAGAAAATGGTGGATAGCTTGGCTAAACGCTTCTTTACTGCCAAAATACCGATTAATCTGGCGTTGTTCTTTTTCAACGATTGCTGCTCGAAGCTGATCGGCTTTTGCTTCTTGCATCAGTGCTTCTTTTTGCTGTTGGATTTTTTCCGGTTCTTCTACATAGGGAAGCCAGCCTAATTTTTCATTTGCTAGTGCCTGCTTTTGTTTCACCAGTACTTGGATCTCTTCATCGATTTTTTTCCGATTCAAGAACCCTTTGTTATCATCCAGCTCCGTCATTTGCCGTTCGATCTTTTTGATTTTTTCATCCAGCCGTTCGATCTCTGTTTGAGCCGTGATTACTTTTGCATCTAATTCATTGATTCGTTTGTCAATGTCGTTTGACTGCTGCTGTGCGTAGGCTGCCCATTCTTCATCGATGGCAGGCAGTACGAAGATCTCCGGTAGACTTGCATCGATCCCAATCGTAGGACGCTCATGATAATAAGTGCCAATTTTGTAATAACTCATCGTAGGAGAGATCGTTTCAACTAATTCCATGAATGGAAACTGCTGTAAAAAGCGGTCATGTATCTTTCGCATCAATAATTGGTCGATTTCATGGTTTTCATTTGAACTTCTTTTCAGTTCAGCATTCAGATGCCCATTGTACAACTGATAGATTTCCGGAATGTTTTCTTCTCGGACGGCTTTTTCAAAAGACTGCAAGTCCTCTAACAATTGGGAAAGGTTCATACTTGCTTTTTCTTTGATATCATAAAAAGAATCGTTACTTTCTTCAGATGGATCAGTAAACCCGTTTGTTTCAGGGGTATTATTCTCATCATGCTCATTTGGCATAGATTCCTTCATTCTCCTTACCTCCTTGTAATCACTGATTCGCTTATAGATACCTCAATAGTACCATTTTCTTCATAAAATTGTTATAAAAAAGGAATGCTGCGCCATGACAAAAAGAGGTCGTGACAACTGCGTTCTGCTTTAAGAAATAAGGACACTGAACAGAAAATAGCTACTCATATTTTCTTGTTCAGTGAACTTATTGCCGAGAAGCAGCAGTTGGAACACCGTGAATCAGAGGTTGTAAAAAAGCTGCCCTGCATCAAGTAATAAGAACAGACAAATAAAACTAGCTCTCCATATTTTTCGTTTGGTTGGGCTTATTACCGCAGATGCAAGCTTTTGAACACCGTTTAGTGTAGAGGTTGTGCGCCTGCCGTTTAACTCTGAGGCACAAAGAACAATTTCAACAAACAGCTTCTCATGTTTGATGAATATTGTGACTTGTGCCCGAGGAGTTGGCAGGAGAACACCGTTTATTCGGAAAGAGAAGCTGTGACAAGTCTTTTGTCACAGCTTCTCAAGTTTTTACCTAAAATCCGGGCAAGTGGCTGCCACGAACAAGATCGCTCTTTTTCATTTGCCATGTCGGCATTTTATTTATTAGGCAGATCTCTGGTTGTGAAATGAATGCGGTGATGCTCATCGCGAGTCAAAAGCGTTTCTTCGTTCAGATACGAAAACTTCAATTCTTCTAATTCAGTATTTTCAAGCATTCTTTCATAACCGGTAAAAATAGAACGAATATATTTTTTATACGCGTTTTTCTTTTTCTGTCTTTTTTTCATGTGACACCTTCCTTATCGTAAACTATCATACCAATGAATCAGTTTACAGACAAGCTTGTTTATTGGTGTATCCGGTATTTTTTGATTAATTTTCCTCTTCTAGTTGACGAATCCTCAAAAAAATGAAAAAATGCTTTAGTACTTAAGGAGGGAACCTTGTGAAAAAAATCGGTTTTGATTCAGAGAAATATATCGAAGAGCAATCTGCGTATATTCTTGAACGAGTAAATCACTATGATAAATTGTATTTAGAATTTGGCGGCAAACTGGTCGATGACAAACACGCAAAACGTGTACTCCCTGGTTTTGAAGAAGACGCTAAGATCAAGCTTTTGCAAAAACTGAAAGAACAGGCAGAAATCCTGATTTGTGTCTATGCTGGGGATATCGAGCGAAACAAGATCCGTGGCGACTACGGGATCACTTATGATATGGATATCCTACGTTTGATCGACGAACTGCGTGGCTATGGCCTGTCCATCAACAGTGTCGTCATCACTCGTTATAGTGGCCAGCCTGCTACGAAGGTATTCATCAACAAGTTGGAAAGACGAAATATCAAAGTCTACAAACATGCGGAGATCGAAGACTACCCTGTCAATGTAGAAAAAATCGTTTCAGAAGAAGGTTTTGGCAAAAACGAATATATCGAAACGACGAAACCAATCGTAGTCGTCACTGCACCTGGACCAGGAAGCGGAAAATTAGCTACTTGTTTGAACCAGCTGTATCATGAAAGCCAAAAAGGACATGCGGCCGGCTATTCGAAATTCGAAACGTTCCCTGTCTGGAATGTGCCTTTGAAGCATCCGTTGAACATTGCTTATGAAGCTGCTACGGTCGATTTGAAAGATGTCAATATGATCGATTCTTTCCACTTTGATGCGTATAATAAAGTCGCTGTCAACTACAACCGCGATATTGAAACATTCCCAGTGATCAAACGGATCATTGAAAAAATCACTGGAAAAGAATCAGTTTACCTCTCTCCTACTGACATGGGAGTCAATCGTGTAGGCTTTGGAATCGTCGATGACGCAGTTGTCCAAGAAGCATCCAAACAAGAAATCATCCGCCGATATTTCCAAACGGAGTGTGACTTCAAAAAAGGCTTGATTGACGAAGAAGCAGTGAACCGGATCAAATTGATCATGGAAGAAGTCGGATTACGACCTGAAGACCGAAAAGTCGTCGTTCCTGCGCATGATTACGCAAAAACGATCCAAGCCCAAAGTCCCACTAAAGATCCATCTGCTGTTATTGCGATCGAACTGCCTGATAGCGTCATTATCACAGGACGGACAAGTACGTTGATGGATGCTTCGGCTGCAGTGATCTTGAATGCAGTGAAACATCTAGCTCATATTGCAGATGATATCCCGTTATTGTCGCCACTTGTGTTGGAAACGATCCAAGGAATGAAATCACAAGCACTTCATTCATCCGTGGACACATTGAGTATCAATGAAGTCTTGATCGCCTTATCGATCAGTGCGGTAACGAATCCGATCGCACAAGTTGCTTACGAAAAACTGACTGAATTGGAGGGCGCACAAGCTCACTCGACAGTCATGGTGAACAAAAACGATGAACAAACCTTGAAGAAGCTGGGTATCGATATCACTTGTGCTCCAGTCTATCCTTCTGAAAATCTTTATTACCAATAATATAAATAGAAAAACTAAAAAAACTCTTAAAGAATGTTTGGTGCCTTTGTGCGAATGACAAAGACAACCTCTAACTTTTAAGAGTTTTTTTATAGTCGCATCGTTTAAACGCTACCAAAAAAATGGATGCGTTTTACTCTAAAAAACTAATGAAATTTTTATGAAAAATGAGTATTTTCGTTATAAAACAGGTAAAATAAAACGGAATTTTGATTAGGAGTGATTATTTGAGTTATTTGTTAGGAATTATCGGTTTAATTGTCACATTAGGACTTGCTTTTTTGATCAGCAGTAATAAAAAAGCAATCAAAGTGAAACCACTGATTGTGATGTTCTTGCTTCAGCTTGTCCTTGGTTTCATTTTATTACGAACGACATTCGGTACAGCACTGGTTGCTCTGCTGTCAAAAATGTTCGATCATCTGCTTAATTTTGCAGGTCAAGGTGTCGATTTTGTTTTTGCGGGTGTGGCGAATAAAGGGAGTGCCCCATTCTTCCTCTCAGTTTTGATGCCTATCGTATTTATTTCAGCAATCATCGGGATCTTGCGCTATATCAAAATCCTGCCGTTGTTCATGAAAGCAGTCGGACTTGGTTTGAGTAAAATCAACGGCATGGGCAAACTTGAGTCGTACAACGGAGTAGCTTCCGCAATCTTAGGTCAGTCAGAAGTCTTTATTTCTGTCAAAAAAGAATTACCTTTCTTATCTGAAAAACGGCTGTTCACTATGAGTGTTTCTGCGATGTCGACGGTTTCGATGTCTATTGTCGGTTCATATATGGCCTTGATCGATTCTAAATATGTAATCACTGCGCTTGTGCTGAATTTGTTTGGCGGTTATATTTTGGCTTCGATCGTCAATCCTTATGTTTTGGATGAAAAAGAAGATGAACTGGTGATCGAAGAAGACAAAGAACAAACATTTTTCCAAATGCTAGGTGAATATATCCTTGACGGGTTTCATGTCGCGATCACTGTTGCAGCTATGCTGATCGGATTCGTTGCACTGATTGCGATGATCAATGCGATCTTCCATGGGATCTTCGGGATTACTTTCCAAGAGATTTTGGGCTATATCTTTGCTCCTTTAGCCTTTATCAGCGGTATTCCCTGGAAAGAAGCAGTAGATGCAGGAAGTATTATGGCAACGAAGCTGGTCACCAACGAATTTGTGGCTATGACAGAGCTTGCGACTGGCAACCTCCACTTTACAGAACGCACAACAGCTATCTTGTCTGTTTTCCTTGTGTCCTTTGCAAACTTCTCTTCTATCGGGATCATCTCTGGGGCGATGAAAGGTCTGAATGAGGAAAAAGGGAATCTTGTCGCAAAACATGGTTTGAAGATCTTGTTGACAGCTACACTGGTCAGCTTTTTGAGTGCGATCGTCACAGGATTATTGGTATAATACGCGTAAAAGCTTTGAAAAATATTTCGTTTAGAGAAATTTTTCAAGGCTTTTTGTTTTCGAAAGGAGAAAATCATGAATTATTGTTATGTGTTTATCGGCCCCTCTGGTTCTGGAAAAACATCTTTAGCAGAATCAGTATTCAGTCCTGAACAAAAAATCATTACTTACACGGATCGTCTACCACGACAAGGAGAAAGAAACAAGGAAGATTATTATTTTGTTTCAAGCAGGCAGTTCGAGGAAATGATCAGACAAGGGGCTTTTGCCGAGTGGGATCGCTATGCGAATCATAAATACGGCTCAAGTAAAGCAGAAATCCGAGAAAAACTTGCAAAAGGAAATTGTTATGCTGTGCTGACAGCCAGCGGTTTCTGGCATCTGTATCATTATTTTGGTGAGGTCATACGCCCCATTTTTATTTCTGTGTCAAAAGAAACATTACAAAAACGACTTGAAAAACGAGGAGATTCGCCTGAACAATTGCAAAAAAGGCTCTCTCTTTATGAAAAAGATCTAAAAGAACTGCAACGCCTCTCCTCTATCTCTTCTTTACTTAAAATTTCAAATGATGGAAGATTCGATGTGGCGAAGGAAAAACTGAAAAAAGCGATCAATAGATGACTCGCCCCAGATAAGCTTCTGCTCATCTGGGGCGAATCATCTTCTTCACGGATCTATAAAATACAACGCTTCAGACGAATATTCAACAAAGAATTTTCTGGTATGCTTTTCGTTCACCATGTGCAAACGGAAATTCGATCATTCCTTGATATGAGAAGCCAGCTGAGAAAATCGTTCTTTCCATCGGATGATTGGTCGGATACGTGTCGATACGTACATCTTTGATGCCCTGACAAGCAGCTGCGGTCAAAAGATGTTCTAATAACGGCTTCCCTAGCCTCTTTCCACGAGTGCTGCTGGCTAAAGCGACACGATGGATCGATAAATAAGGTTCATCGGTCTTTTGCCAAACTCCATCAATCGCCGTGTATACCGGATCGATCCCAGCTACTAATGCAGCGGTCCCGACTATTTTCTCTTCATAAATCAAAACATAGCTTTCGTTTCGATGGATATCCTGCAAGATTTTTTCCTTCGTCGGTTTCTGATCGTTTTGCCACTGCGGCAGTCCTTGGTTTCCTAAATATTCTGCTCCCTCATCAATGATCTCCATCACCCGTTCGAGTTCTTCTTCGGTTGTTTTTCTGATATACATCTAGTTGCTCACCTGCCGATAATTTTACTTTATTTGTTTATTATAATCGATTGGACGAATGATTTCATATAATTCTTTTACTTTTGAATAACATCTCAGCCAATCAGTCGGATGATCGATCAATTGGCTGATGAGTTCTAAATGATGCAGTAAGGACCATTTTTTCAGTACGCCGAGACCAGGGAATTTTTTTTGTTCATACAAGGTCAATAACTCAAGCATCCCTGATGTGATCAGCAGCTGATGGTGATGGCGCATGATCCAACGTTTCATTTTTTCTGCTGCTTCGAAAAATTTGAGTGCTTGATCTTTCGCCGAATCATTGCTATCTGAGACAAAATGTTTCACGCGGATATTTCCGTATGCGTCGATGTAAGTCAAATGAATCGCCAAAGCACGACTAGGAAACCCTTTGTCAAAGTAACGGCTTCCTTCGATCGTGAAATCTGAGAATCCTTTGTAACCATCTTGCTGATAGAAAAGATAATCGTTGCTGAAAAAATCATCGTTTTTTTCGCCATAACTTTCGACATGTTTTCGTATAGAGAATGAATCACGAATCACGATTTTGTTCTCAGGAAGCCAAATACGAATGCGACTATCATCTGGGATCAAAAAGCGAGAAGGAAGCGTCGTCAGCTGTTTCCAACTCTCTGCTTCTTTCGGATAATGCTGACCATCAAAAACAATCAGACCAGGAGGTGTATGGAGAATCTGCTGGAAAGTTTCAGGTGTGATGATCAGTGCTTGTTCGATCGTACTGTTTTCATTGAGCGTCCAGCTATGTACATGCTGATCGAAAAGCTTGAACTGTCCGACTTGCGGATTTCCAATGACTGCCAACGGATGGTCCTGTTTTTGAAACAATTCGATCACGTTTTTCAGCGTAGCAGAATCACGAACAGGTTCGATCACAGGTTCAATCTTAGAGGACAAAAGATCCCGAGACAGTGCTTCTTTTAATGCTAGCAAATCGAATTGCTTTCCTCTTAGATAAGGATAATACATCGTACTCACTCCAATGGTTCTGTCGGCAGGCGACGGATTTTCTGCTGCTGGCGAAGATATTCATAATCCTGCTGTAAGGCAGTGACTTCTTCTTGCAGCTCTGTGATTGCCTGATTTGTCATTTCTTCGATAAAACGTTCATAATAACGTTCGGTCGAAAATGGATTCTGATCGTCCGCGCGTTTTTTTAATTCCTTATACAGTTGATCGGTCGGAAAATACTTCACACCACGCTCCATCTGCTTTGCTTTGCGGACTTCTCGGAACAAGGAGGCCATAAAACGATTAGTCAAGGCCTCCTCGGAGACTGCTAATTCTTTTTTTGCGGCTTTTTTTGCGATCAGAAATGTCCCAGAAGCAGGCATCTCTTCTTCTACTGCATATGGACGATAGATGAGCACGCCGATTCCTGTGGGTATTTCTTCCTTGACTTCCTCATATAGCTCTCCAGGTAAGACAAAATAGTTATAATGACCGACGAATGAGAGTTTTGCTGTTGAACGGAAGTCAGCTTTCGTCACTTTTAATTCGTAGCAGCGCCATTCACGACTGCCATCAAATTTTGTCAAGCAACACAAAGTATCGACAATTCCCTGTTCATCTGGCATCGTGACTTCTTCTACAACTAGACCGCCTTGTTCAATGCAGTACTGATACAGCGACGTTTCGATCTCGATAGTTAACGGCGTTTTCACATTTCTTCCCTCCGAACATATTTTCGCCTTACATTGTACATGAAATCGGCTAGAAATACTAGATGGGATCGAACGAAAAAATAGAATAACAGATTCAAGGCACTGATATACAGTTCGTATGAGTAAGCATCCACTTCAATTGAATACTTACTAAAATAAATAACGGCTTAATTCACGGTCTGTATCGACTTGGTTTTCGATCGCTTTTTCGATGTCTTGCAGTAAAGTATCCAGGGTTTCTTCTGATTTTCGCAGCACTGCTAATGATTGTTCATAGGTTTCCACGGGTTCTTTGACGATGGTCTTTTCGGTCGCACCACCAGAAGCAAGGGCTTCCATTTCTTCGTGATAAGTCAAATTCCCGCCCCAATACTGGGCATCTGCTTTAGTGGTCTGCCAAAGCTTTTCGGCATTGATGATTTCTGTCTGGAACCATTTTTTCAAGGCAGTGATCTCTGATTGCACGGTCTTCTTGTAACCCGAAGTGACTGCTTTAGCTTTTGAGGCATCCAAAAAGATTTTTTGAGCAGAGGACAGACTGCCTTTTGCCAGAAATTGTCTCTTCAGGTTTTCGATACCGGCAAGACGCTGCTGGGTCTCCAATCCGATGACATCAGGTTCTCCTTTCGTATCAAGCAACACATTCCCGAATTGGTCATACTGATACCCGCCCCACATGTGCTGGTCGATCCACCCGACTTTTTTTGACAACACTGGACGCATTCGACCGACCATCGGTTTGTCTTTGCCATAGCCGATCGGTATCAGGTCTTTCTCATCGACATAATTGTGTAGTTTCCCTGATCTTGTCAGCAGATCAGCGACCACTCGTTGGCTTGGCGTCAATACCGTATAAATATTGGGGCCTTGGAAAAAATATCCTCCACCGAGCCGCCTGCTTTCCTCCAACGACAGATCAGCAACAGCATA
>NZ_JAAKDW010000023.1 GCF_011038845.1 Enterococcus sp. ZJ1622 | reverse complement strand
TTCATGAAAGATCTCCTTCTAGTTTAAAAAGTTTTTGTTTTGTTCAACGAGGACTACTTTAACATGTGAGAATATTTCATAGGTAAAAGAATGATGACACTTTGTGACAAATCTACGTTTTTTGTAACAAGGTAATTATCGTTCTGTGTGAGAAACGATGAGAAAAACATAATAATGCTTTGATATAAGCGTTTCTGACAACTTTAAAATGAGAAAGTCTTTGGATAAATAACTTGGAAAAAAATGCTTCGAATCAATCTATTTA
This sequence comes from Enterococcus sp. ZJ1622, assembly GCF_011038845.1. Taxonomy (GTDB): domain Bacteria; phylum Bacillota; class Bacilli; order Lactobacillales; family Enterococcaceae; genus Enterococcus_B. The sequence goes on along the minus strand of NZ_JAAKDW010000023.1, from coordinate 21,627 downwards.
GAAAAAATTGCGTATATTTTTTGTATTTCCAGCTAAGATGATACAATAAAAGAAAAGGAGGCGGTTTCAATGAGTAATAGATACCAGAAAATCATGGTAGCAGTCGATGGATCGAGACAATCAAAGCATTTGCCGAAGCACTCGATTTAGCAAAGGATAATGGGGCCACTTTGTTTATTGTTTCGATTATCAATAAAGTCGAATTGACCCATAGCGCCTATGCTTTTTCACGAATCTATGCAGAAGAAAAACAAAAAACAGAATTAGAGATGTTAAAAAAAATCAATGACGCGAAAGAATTCGGTATCTCAGAGATCCATGCCATCGTTGAAACAGGGGATCCTAGAAATATGATTGGAAATGTACTGCCTTCACAAGAAAACATTGATCTTATCGTGATGGGAGCGACCGGAAAAGGAGCCATCCAACAGGCATTAGTCGGTTCAACGACTTCTTATGTCGTGTCACATGCACCGTGTACGGTATTAGTTGTGAAGTAACTCATCACGTCACAATGAGGAGATGAAGAAATGGTACGTCCGCAAGAAGTAAATGCGCCAAAGGAAAAGATCGAAGTAATAGCAATCATTGAAGATGGGGTCAAATCAAGAAAAGGCTATTCCATTGCTTTAGTGAATTGGAAAGGCAAAAAATCGATCGCTGTAAGGTGGGATGGGGACAGTCAGCTGGATAAAGGATTTCCGATTACAGCAAACGGCTATCATCCAGCTTGGTTCATCTTGCCAGATAAATTGACCGATTTATATAGTCAGGATTATGTAAAACTCATAGAAGCAAGAGAAGCATTAGAAAAATTAGCTGATCTTTCGAACGAAGAGAAGAAAACCAGAAAGTAGACCGACCAACTTTTTTTGAAAGCGGATCGGTCCTTGGAGTAAAAAATGAAAAAAGGTTTATTTGGGATGAATAAACAATAATGCCCGGACCTTAAATGGAACTTAAAAATGGATCGAGAAATTGAGACAAGAAGGGGAAAGCGATGGAAGCAGGGAAAGTGTTAAAAGAAGTAAGAGTTTTATGTGCTGAACAAAAATACGATGAAGCAAAAATGCTGATCGAAAAAAATAAAGAAGATCTGGAAGATAAATATGCAGTGGCACATGAGTTTGTCGATTTGAAACAAAGTTCACTTATAGGCAGATTAAAACACTTTTTTGGTATTACAGAGTGAAACGAACGATGGGCTCAACGAAAAATGACTATTAAAACACTCCCGGCAAAAGGATGTTTTAATAGTCATTTTTGCTAAGTACATGCAGCGAGACTGTTAATCCTGTTTTTTATATAAAATGTAGATCCAAATGATCAAAAAAATGACAGCAGCAGTCAATTCGAGAATATGTGCCACTAAAACAGGTGTTGTTTCCCAGTGACGGAACGAAAAAATCTGATAAGTAAAATAAGCAGCAGGCAAACTGGCAATAAGTACTGAGAATTTCTTCTTTGTCCATCTTATGTAATAAAACAAGATACCTAGCATGATAAAAAAAGGAATATAAAAAACTAATTGACCAATAGTGATCATTCAATTGCCTCCAATAATCAAAGTCCATCATACAAAATAACACTTTGTGCAAAAAGGTGCAAGTAGATATTAGAATTCCAGAGTTCTTTAATCCCAGAGATTTTTGATTCTATAGTGTTTTCTTGCTATAATTATAAGTGAAAGAAAGGATGAAAATTTCATGGATCATGTAGTGTTGGAAATCGATTTACATTTAGTGAACAATATCAGAGTCGTATATTATGTCGTCAGCAATAGTGTAGAAAAAAGGGTCTTGACTAACAAAATAAACGGGATATTAGCCAAAAAAGACGTACACCGTTTCAACAACGGCGATGGGAACTATTACAGCATCCCTGTCGAAAAAATCATTTATACGACAGTAAAAGTCAGAGAAGATTTAGACACGAAAAAAGCCTACGAACCGATTTTTACGACTTATTGATGAAGAAACGTTGATCAGTAAAATGAAAATGGGGGAGAAAAATGAATCCGTATGAACAGCTTATCCAAGATCTGATTGAAGGGAAAATTGAAAAAATCGATGTGAAAAGAGAAGAGCTCATGGCTTTTCGGGAAGCATGGCTTAAGCTCGAAGACCGGAAATATGTGGTAGGAAAAGCATTACTGAATGGAGATGTCACTTACCATTACGATCCTACACGTTTATACTAAACAAAAAAACAACAGGAGAGACGTTTTCTTCGCCTTTCCTGTTGTTTTTTGTGATTTCTTTTTCAGCTGCTTCTTACTTGTTAAAGAGATTTTTGAATTTGTCTTTGACGTTGTCCATGTTCACATCTTTTAAAAGATTCTGGGCTTTCTCTTTGTAAGGGCCTAATTGATCTTTATGTTCTTCTATGAATTTCTTTGCACCGTCCAAATTTCCGCCTTTGACCATTTCCTTGACCTTTTGAAACAATTCTTCTTGATTCACGTTCGAACACTTCCTTTACAAATTGATGGGTATTTTGATTCCTACCTCTAATTTCATGATAGCAGAATCCCATAATTTTGACAGCTGATAGCTTTTATACTAAAAGTAGGAGAAAAAAGTCCATCCCAAGACGGAGGACACTGTTATTTTCGAACGATATAATCAATGTATCACTAGGAGGTAGAAAGATGAAAGTATTGAAATATTTAATTGGGATCGCAGCTGTTGGCGCTCTCGCCTTATTCGGATTGAAGTATTATACACAAGGGACATATGGAGAACTACCTGGAGCGATCGATCAGCTGAACCCGCTCGTATCTAAAGGAGAAGTTTATGTCAAGACGCAAAAACCGGAAGAAGTGAACGGCTATGGCACTGCGAGATACGTCCAGACAGCGGCTGATTCCGAAGGGCATAAGCGAACGATCGAATTCAACGGTATTTCTGTATTGAAAGAAGGACATTACTTAAAAATTTCGAACAAAGGCGCGCATGTCGAAACTTATGAAGAAGTATCGAAAAACGATGTCCCCGCAAAAGCTTTAGCAATCATTGAATGAGTTTCAATCAAAAAAATAAAAACTTGAGCAGGTCAGTCATTCCGACCGACCTGCTCAAGTTTTTTTGTATTGGGATGGCAGGGTTCGAACCTACAATTGCTTGATTCAGAGTCAAGTGCCTTACCAGTTTGGCTACATCCCATTCATGCAACAAAATAATAATAGCACTTTTTTAGAAAAACGCAAGTTATTTTTCTTGGTTAAACAATATTTTTTTTACTTTTTCTACTCGTTTTTCCATTTTTTTGACGATTCCTGAAGGGAGCTTCACCAGCTCTGCCACTGCTAGTACATTGACTAATAGCTGGTATTCTTTTGCAGGCTGCTCCGTTAAGTGATAGATGTTTGCTAAACGTTCGATATACTCGAAATGGGTATAGTCTGTCTTAGCGATCAGAAATTTCAAAAGATCAATCGCTTTTTCGTACTCTTTATCCCCATAGTATACTAAAGCTTGCCGATAGAGCTTGATCTCAAGTTCGTTCAATGAAGAGGGGCTGTAGCGCTTGTTCCATTCGTTGACAGAGACTTTTTTCTGAACATTCCCATTGGAGTCGCGTACGAAAATAATCGGAATCTCATTTGGGTTGGAAGGTTTATGTAGGAATCTTTCCATGATCTCTGCTCCTTTCAAGGATACTGTTAGTTAGAGTATAAGCTATTCTTCCTGATAACGCTAGCTTTTCTCCAAAGTCATCATTTGTCCGCCCATTGCAGTAAATACTGCTTCAAAATCTTCTGCTGGGACCGCCCGGTTTTTTTCGCCATACGGATCATTGACATAAATCGTTTCCTGATCAAATCCTGTGACAACGCAAGCATGGATCAGAGGTGTCACTCTCACTTCGCCATTGTTCGTTTGCCAAGTCATAAAATCCGTTTCATCAGGTACTTCAAAATCGACTGTTACAGAAGCCCAAACAGGTCTATTTTCCTGTAAGGCTTGTTTGACGTCTGTCAGTTTCGCATCAGTTACAGGGTGCGTGTGATAACTTGTACCGACGATCTTCTGTGCTAATGAAGCAATAGGAGGGACATACACGCCCATTGCCCAGTCGCCGCCGCTGATCTCACCAACGAAGCCTTCATTCGGATCGCCATGCGTACCATCCTCATTGAAGACAGGGACATAATCCAATTGTTCGGCTAACTGGTTTTTGTCGGTATCGAATCCGTAAAACGATAGCAGCATAGAAAGAGCGGTGACCTCACAGCCATTTTCCAAGGAAGGCTCATCAAATTGGCTTTCAAGCGGCACATCGAGCATGACGTATGACTTTTGTGCTGAGGTGGACAGTTGTCCGGTCTCTTCAGGAGCAGAACCAACTGTTTCTTTTTCAGTATTCTCATGGAAAAAATAGCTGGCAGTTGCAAGGAGAAGTACTGTAAGACCACCAAAAAACATTTTTTTCTGTTTCGATTTTATTTTCATAAAAGGCCCCTTATTTTTTATTGTTTGCATTGTTTTACTATTATAATGTTTTTTTAGAAAAGAGAAAGCTATTTTGTCTAAAAACATTTGTGGCCATATATCATCGAATTCTAATCCGACCATTGAACATCTCCTGCGTTGCCTGTCGGAAGAAACAAGAAGAAAGAATGGCAGGTAACCGAATGTTGTTTATCAGATCGAAAAAAACTTTCGCATTTTACAGCTGTTTTAATTGTGAAAACGAAAACAGTACGCTATAATGCCTTTAAGGTTAATTTGGCTGGCAGATTTTAGAGGTCTGCATCAGATCAAAATAACGGATACATGCGTACTGGTGCGGTAGATGAGAAAGTGCCGGCGTGTGAAAAAGTTCCAGCAGTTTAGGAGGATTTTGATGACGGAAGAAATGATTAATTTAGGAGAACAATATTCATGCACGCCCATTGGATTCACGCAATCAGTTATTGGAGAAGTCGTATCGAAAATGACGAATTGTGCCGTAGTCAAAGTTGCCCAATGTGCTGTGGAAGACCAAGAATTATTAGATGAAAAAGCCAGCATGGTAGTAGCGAAATATGATACATTTAAATAAGGAAGAGAAATCGGACATGCGGTAGTGAACCTGCCGCAAGTCTTTTTACTATACTATCCATGTCATGGTTTGTTGAAAGTTTCTTTTTCCCAGTTGAGAAAAGGAAAAGAGGTGTAGATAAGTGTCTGTTTTTACAGTGCTGTTATTTGTTTTTGTTGTGGTGATGTTTTTGTTCCTATGGCTTGTTCGGCGTGAAATCATTTATAAGACGATCCGCAATCGTTGGGTATATCTGGTGGTGCCATTTCTAGCCGTACTGGTCATCTGGTTCACGCTGATCAGTCAGCCGACGATGGATGAGCTGGCAAAAGGGTTCTTAGCTGCGATGATCTTCATCAGTTTTTTATTGGACAGTCGAGGAATCACGGATGAAGGGTTGGTTTTGAACAGTTTCGATAAGCGAGGGGTTCCTTTTTCAGAAATCAATAAGATCGTGTTGTATCAGCCGAAAGGGTCAAAAGAAGTCAAGATGAATTTTTTCCGCAATGGCTGGCGGGGCCCATTACTGAAGTTTTCCGTTTCACTGGAAGAGTTGGTGCCTTTTTTGTCTCAACGTCTGAATGAGGATGCAGAGATCGATATCATGATCGACCCCGAATGAAAAATAAAAGGCATCCACGGTAGTAGGTTTCCTGCTGCCGTTTTTTTTCGTCCAAAGAGCATATGAAAAAACGATCCGAACAGACTCGCTCGGATCGTTGATAGTGGATGAGATTCTTCGTTACAGTGTGAAAAATTAGTTGCCGAACACACGGAAACGTTCTGAGTCGTCCATGTATTCTTTTTCTCCAGCTGGTGATTCAGGTGAACCGAAGACAAGTTGAGAACGTAATTTCCAGTTTGCTGGGATGTTCCATTCTTTTGCGACAGCTTCATCGATTACTGGGTTGTAATGTTGCAAGTTGGCGCCCAATCCTTTTTCTGTCAAAGCTACCCAAGTATTTGATGTAGCGATTCCGTTTGATTGTTCTGACCAGTCTGGGAAGTTGTCAGCATATAATTCAAATTGTTCTTGAAGATTTTTGATCACATCTGTGTCTTTGAAGAACAAAACTGTTCCATAACCATTTTTGAAGCCAGCCAATTTGTTTTGTGTATTTGGGAAAGCTTCTGCTGGAGTCAATGGGCGAAGTGCTTCTTCAGTGATCTCCCATAATTTTTCGTGTGCATCGCCAAATAGGATAACTGCACGTGTTGATTGTGCGTTGAAAGCTGTTGGGCTTTCTTTGATTGTGTTTTGAATCAATGAGATAAGTTCGTCGTTTGATAATGAAACGTTACGTCCTAAATGGTAGATAGAACGGCGGCTTTTTAGATTTTCTGTAAATGTTGTCATCATAAATTCTCCTTTGGATTGCATTGCGCATGTTTTTTTAATTGATTACAAAACGAAGTATATCATCTTACAAAAAGTAAGTAAACAGAAAAGCTCATAAATCATGCAAAATTTTTCTTGAACTTTTTTGAAAATGAATAGAAAATAAAAATAACGCTTTCATTCCTGTTTTGGCGACTTTTTGCCAAAAACAAAAGAAAAGGAGTATATAATTATTAAATATCTATCTAGTTATTCTTAATGTTTTATCATTAAAATTTACTCATTTTTATAGAAAATAAGTTTATATTTCTTAAATAAGTTTTTTAGCTAATTTTTTTTGGATATATGTCTATTATTTTCTGAAAATTTAAAGAATTGGGGTATAGTTTATGGAAAAACAACAAGACAAGGGCTTCTTCGGGCAGCCGAAGGGGTTGTCAACGTTGTTCTTTACAGAGATGTGGGAACGATTCAGTTATTATGGGATGCGTGCATTACTTATCTATTATATGTACGACACAGTTGCAAACGGTGGTCTCGGATTACCACGGGCAACAGCATTGGCAATTATGTCGATTTATGGTTCTTTGATCTACATGTCCAGCATCGTCGGCGGTTGGGTCTCTGACCGGATGCTTGGTGCGAAACGAACAGTTTTCTTTGGTGGCGTATTTATTATGTTAGGGCATATCGTTTTAGCTTTGCCGTTTGGCGTCAGCACTTTGTTCGTTTCTATGGCATTGATTATTATCGGGACAGCTTTCTTGAAACCGAATGTCTCAGGTATGGTCGGTCATCTTTATACGAAAACAGACCTGCGAAGAGATGCAGGCTTCTCGATCTTTTATATGGGTGTTAACCTAGGGGCGTTATTAGCTCCGCTGATCGTTGGAACGATTGGTCAGGAATATAACTATCATTTAGGATTTTCATTAGCAGCTATCGGGATGTTCTTTGGGTTATTACAATACATTATCCAAGGACGTAAAACATTAGACGGTGTTGGAACGACAGCGCCGAATCCTTTGACGCCAGAAGAACGTAAAGGATTTATCCGTAATCTGGTCATTGCACTTGTAGTGATTGCTGTTGTGTTTGGCGGAGCACAATTGACAGGTCATTTGTCTATCGATTTCTTCGTCAATACGATTAGTGTACTAGGGATCGTCTTGCCTCTGTACTACTTTATCAAAATGCTGACTTCAAAAGACGTTACGGCAGAAGAAAAACCAGGTGTTTGGGCGTATATCCCATTGTTCCTTGCAGCAATCATCTTCTGGTCACTGCAAGAACAAGGTTCATCGATCCTTGCATTGTTTGCAAGCGAACGGACGCAGTCTACATTGTTTGGTGTAACGATCCAAGCAAGCTGGTACCAATCGCTGAATCCTATCTTTATCTTTATCTTGACACCAGTATTCGTCACGATGTGGACAAAACTTGGGAAAAAACAACCATCGACCGTGGTGAAATTCTCATTGGGTCTGTTGTTTGCAGGTCTTTCCTATCTATTATTGATGCTTCCTGGCATGCTTTATGGTACAGACGGAAAAGTAAGTCCTCTTTGGTTGCTAGGCAGCTTCTTCATCATCGTTATTGCTGAATTATGCTTGTCACCAGTTGGCTTGTCTGTTACAACCAAACTAGCGCCACGAGCATTTGAATCACAAACGATTGCGATCTGGTTCTTAGCAGATGCTTCTTCACAAGCAATCAACGCGCAGATCGCCCGTTTCTATACACCGGGTACAGAATCAGCTTACTTCGGGATCATCGGAGCTGTAGCAATCGTTGGCGGTATCTTATTGTTCACGATCAAAGAACCAATCAAAAAACTGATGGGTTCGATCCATTAATTGCAAAGCATATCAATCAAAAGTCGGGTAGGCAACCTTAGGATGGTTGCCACTCGACTTTTTTTGTGCCGAAAATAAAAAGGGATTTTTTAGAGGAAATCACTGGAAATAGAACAAATGTTCAGGAGTTTTTGGTATAATGGTAGAATGAAGAAGTGATCAAAATATGGATTAAAGGAGGAGGAAAATGTCTTTACAATTTATTCTTGGAGATGGTAAAAAAGATCATCGCAGAATGTTAGTAGATGAAGCGACCGACTGGCTGGCACAAAATGAACAAAACCAAGTCTTTTTCCTTGTACCTAACTATAATAAATTCGAACAAGAACAGGAACTATTAGCAGAATTACGTAGAAGAAGCGGCAAAAAAGCGTTTAGCACCACCAATGTCCAAGTCTTCAGCTTTTACCGTTTAGCGTGGTACATGCTACAGCAGACAACGCTGCTTTCTGGAAATGAAATCTCAGAAGCCGGATCTGCAATGATCTTAAGGCAGATATTGGAGAAAAATGAGGAAAATTTGACGATTTTCCGTGGCGAGATCAATAAAAGAGGATTTATCCGCCAGCTGCAGGATCTTTACAGCGAACTGCGTGCTGGGAATATCCGTCCGGAAGATCTGGCTACTTCTTTCAGTGAGCAAACATCCAAAGAAGAAGACCAGCAGTTGAAAATGAAGGATCTGCAACTTATCTTTGCCGCTTTTGAAACAGAGTTGATGACACGGTCCCTGCAATCTGAGGATGCATTATCGATACTGTCAGAATTTATGAAGACGCAGGATTTGTCGACGATCAAGTTTTTAGTGAGTGGTTTTTCAAAAGTGAACGCACAAGAATATCAATTACTGCAGACGATGATGGAGAAAGGGAACCTAGTCGTTGACCTATTGCTTGATCGACCATATGTCTCGGAGTTGCCCGATGTTTTGACTTTGTTCCACGAGACCGGAAAGCTCTATTTCCGATTGATCAACGGAGCGAAAGAACGAAGGATCCCAGTTTTAGTGGATCGCTTTGCGCCTGATCTGGCGTTGCCAAAAGAGCTTCTGTCCCTTCAAAATCTATGGGAAGAGACATCGAGTCAGCAAAAGATAAAAGCACAAAAAATTGGTTCTCAAGACACGTTACATCTCTGGGAAGCAGAAAATCCTACCGAAGAAGTAAGGCAGCTTGCTGTCGAAATCAGACGATTAGTGAGCCAAGAAAAGTTGAGGTATCGGGATATTCAGATATTGACTAAAGACATGGCACTTTACGGTAATATCTTGCAGCCGATCTTCCAGGAAATGGCGATTCCTTTTTATATTGACGAAGATCAGCTGATGGAAAGCCATCCGCTGATCGAGTGGATCAATAGTCTGTTCGCGCTTGACCGGTATTCCTATCGATTGAATGATATCATGCGCTTTTTCAAGACTGAATTATTTGTTTCATTTGAACAGACAGAGCTTGATTTAAAGAGTTGGCGGGAACAAAGGAATCAGTTCCGAACAGATTTGGACATCACGGAAAATGTGGCATTAGCCTATAATTACCAAGGGACTTATTGGACACGGGAGAAGGATTGGCAGTTCATTTCCTATGATTTTGAAGCAGAACAGATCGAAGACGTGCAAGTTTTAGAAGAGCAGTCGAATAAAATCAGGCGGATCTTCCAGAAAAGCGTCCCTGCGTTTTTCAAAAAAATAAAGAAATGTCGAACAGGACAGGAAGCCGCGACCGTTTTTTATCAGTTTCTGATCCGAAGCGGTGTTCAGCAGCAGCTGCTTTTTTGGCGGGATCAGGAAGTCGAACGAGGCAATCTGGCAGCTGCCAGAAACCATGAACAGACATGGGGAGCTTTAGTCGATCTGCTGGATGAATATGCGGTTATCTATGGTGAATCTGACTTTGATTGGACGCTGTTCCAAGAGATCATCCAAAGTGGGTTAGAAAACCTCAGCTACGGGAAAATCCCGACAGCGATCGATCAAGTACGAATCAACAGGTTGGAATTGGTCCGTCCCAATCAAGCAGCTGTCACATTTGCTTTAGGATTGAATGATCAAGTCTTCCCAGATCGTCAGGAGACAAAAGGATTATTGTCAAGTGAAGAAAGAGAACGATTGAATTCAGCTTTAGCTGATGGACAATTCTTATTCGACCCAGCAAAAGAAAGCATGTCTTTTGAACCTTTCCAAGCCTACCTTGTCTTTCTTTCTGGTACGAAACGACTGTACCTGAGCTATGCTCAAAGCTATGATACAGATCGTTCGCTGAAGATGTCGCCGTACTTGAAACGGATAACGGAGTATCTGTCGATTCCAGTCGAACGAAAAGAGCACCTGACACTCGAAAGTGATCCGAGTTGTTATATCGGAACGTATCGCAGCGGTATCGATACGGTCAATCGGATCTATCGTTTGGCACAGGAAGAGAAAAAAGCTGTACCAGCACATTGGAGCCAATTGAAAGAGCTGGTATTGCGCTCAGAATGGCGGAATTTTGCCTTACGTGTATTCGAAAGCCAGGAGCATTTGAATGTACCAGTTTCTTTACCGCAAAAAATGGCAGAAGAGCTGTATGGGAAAGAAATCTATACCTCTATTTCCCGTATGGAGAATTTCTATAATTGCGAATACAAGTATTTCATCCAATTTGGATTGAAGCTGAAAGAACGAATGGTCTATGGGCTGACACCTGCGGCAACTGGTGATTTTTATCATGAATCGTTGGATCGTTTCTTTAAATTACTGTTTTCGAATCAGATGTCATTAGTGGAAATGACAGACAAACAACGAAAAGACTTCACAGAAAAAGTACTTCAGGAAGTTTTTGGCGAGCTACGCTTTGAGATCCTGGACAGTTCCGCTCGCATGAATTATATTCGTTATCAGTTAGGTCAGACGATCCAGAAAGTTGTCTGGGCATTACAAAAGCAAAGTAAGAATACCGGGATGCACCCATTGCAGACAGAGATCCTGTTTGGACAGATTGCAGGTGCTAAAGGCATTCCAGGACTTGAATTGCCTTTGAGCAATGGCGGGAAATTACATGTACGAGGAAAGATCGACCGGGTGGATGTCGCTTCAGAACAAGAAGACACATGGCTGAGCGTCGTCGATTATAAATCCAGTGGACGTTCTTTTGATGTGACGGAAGCTTATTACGGGATGGCGATGCAGTTGTTGACCTATCTTGATGTGGCATTGATGGACGCTGTCAGACTGACAGGGAAAGCAGCAGTCAAACCGGCTGGCTCCTATTATCTGCATGTTCATAATCCTGTGCTCACTGATCCTGATGATATCGAAAAAAATACGTTGAAGAAGTTCAGCTATGATGGTGTATTTGTGGATGACCCAGGATTATTGGAAGTACTCGATCATTCACTGGAAGCAAAAGAAAATTCCTTGATTTATCCAGTGAAGAAGAATGCAAAAGACCAATATCAAAAGGGTAGCTACAGCAAAGAAAAGTTTTTTACAGAAGAAGAACTACAGCTGTTTATGGCACATAACAGAGAAAATATGCGACTAGCAGGTGATGCGATCACATCAGGTGAGATCAAATTGAACCCGGCATATAAAGATAAACAACGTATCGCTTGTGAATTTTGTCCGTTCAGGAGTATCTGTACATTCGATGTGATGCTGAAAGAAAACAATTATCACCGATTAGAAAAACTGGACAAAGATGAAGCATTGCGAAGAATATTGAAAAGGAGCGAAGAAGAGTGAGTGAAATTCCTTTAAAACCGCATAACGAGCGATTTACAGATGAACAGTGGCAGGCGATTTTCGATAAGGGAGACAACTTGCTAGTTTCTGCTTCTGCGGGTTCCGGTAAAACGACGGTGCTCGTTCGAAGAGTCATCGAAAAATTGAAAATGGGAGACAACATCGATGAATTGCTGATCGTGACATTCACGGAAGCGGCAGCAAGGGAAATGAAAGAGCGAATCCAAGAGGCATTGCAAGAAGCAGTGAACAGTGAGAGTGATCCTGTTCGACAGCAGCATTTCACTCGACAATTGATTCTGTTGCCTACTGCAAACATCTCGACTTTGCACGCCTTTTGCTTGACCGTCATCCGCCGGTTTTATTACCTGATCGATATTGATCCGGTCTTTCGCATGCTTACAGATGAGACAGAGACGATCTTGATGAAAGAAGATGTCTGGGATGACTTGAGGGAGAGGTTGTACAGCGAAAACAACGAACAGTTTTTCCGCTTGACGATGAACTTCTCCAATGATCGATCGGACGATGGACTGACGAATCTGGTTTTCTCGCTTTATGAATTTGCACGTGCCAACCCAGATCCGAAACAATGGCTTGCGGATTTAAGCGAGAACTATCGCTTAGAAGATGGTCTCGCCAAATCCGCATTTTACCAAGAGCAGTTGCGGCCGCTAGTATTGGCTGATGTATTCCAATGTGTACAATTGTATGAAGAGATGGTGCAACTGTCACAGGAAACTGGACTTGAAAAAATGCAGGAACAAGTAACACAAGAACAGAGACAAATCCGGCAAATCTATGAGCTGTTTTTACAAGATGAATTGGAAAAAGCTTACGAAGGTTTGGAAAATTTGACATTTACGACATTCAAAAGCAGCAGAAAAGCTGAATTGAAAGAGCGGTCAAATGAAGTGAAAGGGTTACGCGACCGCGCGAAAAAGCTGATCCAGCAGTTAAGTAAAAATTATTTCCCTGTTTCGCCAAGTCAAATGGAGACATTGACAAAAAAAGCACGTCCATTAGTTGAAGAACTAGCAAATGTAACACAAAGTTTCATGGATGGTTTCAGTGAACGGAAAAGTGAGAAAGGGGTCTTGGATTTCAATGATCTCGAGCATTTGGCTCTAGAAATCTTGACGGACCGGACAGAAGAAGCCTGGCTCCCAAGTGCTGCATCTGACTATTACAGAAAAAAATTCAAGGAAGTCATGGTAGATGAATACCAAGATGTGAACCAGTTGCAAGAAGCCATTTTGTATTGGTTGAGACAGCCAGACGCTGCTCATGGCAATATGTTCATGGTGGGAGACGTCAAACAGTCGATTTATTCCTTTCGTTTGGCTGACCCTAGTTTGTTTATTCAAAAATATGAAGATTTCTCTAACCAAGAAGGCGGTCGCCGGATCGTTTTGGCAGAAAATTTTCGTTCACGAAAAGAAGTATTGTCTTTTACAAACTTGATTTTTGAACAGCTGATGGACCCTGTGGTTGGCCAGATTGCTTATGATGAAGCAGCTAAGCTCCTTTTAGGATTCCCGGATTTTCCAGAAGAGGAACAATTCGAGCCAGAGATCCTCATTTATGAAAAAGAACAAGAAGAACCAGACGTTGAAATCCCTGTGGATGATTTGTTGGAGGACAAGACAGAAGGCGAATTATTCATGACTGGGTTGAAGATCCGACAGCTGATAGATGATTCGTTCATGATCTACGACAAAAAAACAAAAGAAAAGCGACCTCTTGAATACAAGGATATCGTTTTACTGACACCTACGAAAAAGAACAATCTTACGATACTGGAGATTTTCAAAACATTAGATATTCCTCTAGAGATGAATGATGCACAAAATTATTTCCAAGCAACGGAGATCCGCACGATGGTTTCTTTGCTGCAGCTGATCGATAATCCTTATCAGGATATCCCTTTAGTTTCTGTACTGCGTTCACCGATCGTCGGTTTGATCGAAACAGAGTTAGCCAGCATTCGTTTGGCAGACCGTACTCATACGTATTACGATGCGGTGCTGGCTTATCAGCAGACGAATCAGGATGTATTAGCGGGAAAACTACAGCATTTCGGTGAACAGCTTGAATACTGGCGAGAGCTAGCTCGACGTTCTCCAATCACTGATCTGTTATGGGAGATTTATTATCAGACAGGCTATTTGGAGTATGTTGTAGGACTGCCAGCTGGTGCGCAAAGACAAGCAAACCTGTATGCCTTGGTAGATCGTGCAAAAGCGTATGAACAAAGCTCGTTCAGAGGATTGTATCAATTTGTCCGGTTTATTGAAAAAATGCAGGAAAAAGACAAAGATTTAGCGGAACCAGTACTGACAGCAGAAGACAATGCCGTCCGTGTCATGACGATCCACGCAAGTAAAGGTCTGGAGTTCCCGGTTGTGTTTTTATTAGATATGACGAAAGAATTCAATCTGCAGGATCTGAGGAACCGCTATGCTTTTGAAGAAAAGCTTGGAGCTGGGATCCGTTATATGGACCCTGACAGCCGGGTTCTTTACGATACGTTGCCTTATCAGGCAATCAAACTGGCTAAGCAGAATAAACTGTTATCCGAAGAGATGAGGAAGTTATACGTGGGACTGACACGTGCAGAACAGAAGTTATTTATCGTTGGTTCCTATAAAAACAAAGAACAGACGATCACGACTTGGTCAGAAGCAGCAGATCATCCTGATTTAGTATTTGAGCCGGCGTTACGATTAAAAGGGCGCAGCAGTTTGATGAATTGGATCGGTTACAGTTTGATTCGTCATCCGCAAATGCAAAAATACTTGGAGACTGAGCGGGATACTTCGTTGCTTCGAGATTCAGAGAGCCAATTTTCTATTTCTTGGACGAATCAACAAAAAATCACGGAGCAAAGACAGCTATTGGCAGAAAAAGGACGAATCGCAGCAGAACAAACCGCTGATTCTGCTCAGAAACCTCTCGCTGAACCTCTGCGCCAGCGATTAGCTTACAGCTATCCGTATCAAGCGGCGGCTCAAACCACGAGCTACCAATCGGTTTCAGAAATCAAGCGTTTGTTCGAAGATCCTGATGATACGCAAGAAGCACGTTTGACCATTGAAAGCAGTCAAAAGAAATCGTTGAATCAGCCATTCCGCTATACACAGGAACAGTTAGCAGAACCTAAATTTTTGCAACAAAGTCAGAAGGTTTCCGCAGCAGCAGTTGGAACGGCGACGCATGCGCTTCTTCAGTTACTACCGTTAGAACAACTTTCGGAAGAAACGGTTCAAGCAAAACTCCAAGAATTGGTAGACAAACGTCTGGTTGATCCAAAGGTAGCCAAACAAGTCGATGTTTCTGCCATTTTGTGGTTTTACAAAACTGAACTAGGACAATTGATCATCGAACATAAAGAAAAAGTAAAACGAGAGCAGCCATTCTCGATGCTGATGGCAGCTGATGAAGTGTTCGATCAATATCCCAATACAGAAGATGAGCTACTGATTCACGGGATCGTTGATGGTTATATTGAATTTCCGGAAAAAATCCTGCTTTATGACTTTAAAACAGATTTTATTTTGCATCCCGATGATCCCGATGAAATCGAATCAGTGCTTCAAAAATATCGAGGACAATTGAATCTGTACCAGCAAGCAATAACGGAAGCTTTAGACAAGACCGTCTCTGATGTATTTCTTGTCCTTCTTCGAGCAAAAAAAATCATAAATCTTAACAAATAATTATAATTGAGCAACCTTGACTTACACTTTGTAAGGGATATGTTATACTCTTGAAAAGAGGTGAGTAAGATGGAGCTAACACAGACAGAATTCGTCCTGTGTCCCAAATTTGAAAAAACATTCTCGATTTTAGGAAAAAAATGGAACGGATTGATTATCGATGTCCTACTCGAAAATGGCCCGCAGCGCTTTGTTGATCTTGCTGCGAAAATCCCGATGGTCAGTGACCGCGTCTTAGTCGAACGATTGAAAGAACTGGAAAGAGAAGGGCTGATTACTCGGAACATTTCCTGTAATGAATCTAGCCGTTCAGAATATATGTTGACAGAAAAAGGGGCCGATCTACAGCATGCGATCAGACAATTGCAGGTTTGGAGCGAAAAATGGGTCACTGAGGAAGAATGCAGTTGATTTTGTGAAAAAAATCTTGTAAACTTGTGTCAGATGAATAACAAAAGAACGTTGACGAAAAAGAGTAGTTTGGCTAAACCTGTTCAGGGAGATCTGTCATAGACTGCAAGCAGATCCTGTGTTTGAAAAACGAAGTTCACTTTCCGAGTTCGTCTGATCTTGATCAGACCGGCAATTGTCGTTAATAAAGTAAGTGTGCGGCGAATGATTCGTCCGCAAATTAGGATGGTAACGCGAAGACCTCGTTCCTTAACAGGAATGAGGTCTTTTTTGTATTTGAATTTGAAGGAGGAAACAAACAGATGTCTTTACAAGCACAACTTGAAAGCTTGAAAGAAGCTACGATCATCAAGATCAATGCAGCACAGGATTTGAAAGAACTGAATCAGATCCGGGTGGAAACATTAGGGAAAAAAGGACCAATCACCGAAGTATTACGGGGAATGAAGGACCTAAGCCCTGAAGAACGACCAAAAGTCGGGAGCTTTGCCAATGAGATCCGTGACTTGCTCACCAATGAGATCGAACGGAAAAAAGAAGTATTAGAAGAAGAAGCATTAAATGCAGCTTTAGCGAAGGAAACGATCGATGTGACTCTTCCAGGTCGGAAAATCAAACATGGGACACGTCATATCTTGACACAAATCATGGAAGAAATCGAAGACATCTTCGTAGGCATGGGCTATCAAATCGTTGAAGGCTATGAAGTAGAATCTGATCACTATAACTTTGAACGGATGAACTTGCCAAAAGATCATCCAGCTCGCGATATGCAAGATACTTTCTATATCTCAGAAGACATTCTGATCCGTACCCATACTTCACCTGTCCAGGCACGTACGATGGAAAAACATGATTTTTCAAAAGAAGCACTACGCATGATCTCACCAGGGAAAGTCTTCCGGCGTGATACGGATGATGCCACGCACAGTCATCAATTCCATCAGATCGAAGGCCTAGTGGTAGACAAAAATGTCACAATGGGCGATCTGAAAGGGACCCTCGAAGTAGTGATGAAAAAAATGTTTGGTGAAGAACGGGAAATCCGTCTGCGTCCAAGTTATTTCCCATTCACTGAACCTTCAGTAGAAGTAGATGTCAGCTGTTTCAAATGTGGCGGGGCAGGCTGTAACGTCTGCAAATATACTGGATGGATCGAGATCTTAGGTGCTGGCATGGTACACCCGAACGTCTTGAAGATGTCAGGGATCGACCCAGAAGAATATTCAGGCTTTGCTTTCGGCCTTGGCCCAGATCGCGTAGCTATGCTTCGCTATGGTGTAAATGATATCCGTAATTTTTATCAAAATGACTTGCGTTTTTTAAGTCAGTTCAAGGGGGAGTAAAAAAAGATGTTAGTTTCATATAAATGGTTGAACCGATATGTCGATTTATCCGATGTTACGCCAAAAGAATTGGCAGATAAGATGTCTGTTACGGGGATCGAGGTAGAAGGCATCACTGTGCCGGAAGAAGGACTGAAAAAAATCGTCGTGGGAGAAGTGAAAGAATGTATCCCGCATCCTGACTCCGATCATTTATCCATCTGTCAAGTCGATATCGGTGAAGAAGAGCTTTCACAGATCGTTTGCGGAGCTCCAAACGTCAAAGCAGGGATCAAAGTTATCGTTGCATTACCTAATTCCCGTATTGCTGGAAATGTAAAAATCAAAAAGGGAAAAATGCGCGGTCAAGTATCAAATGGCATGATCTGTGCTTTACAGGAAATCGGCTATCCAGACAGCGTTGTTCCGAAAGAATACGCAGAAGGAATCTACTATCTACCACAAGATGCGGTCAATGGCGAACCTGTCTTTTCTTATCTGGATATGGACGATGCATTGATCGAATTATCAATCACACCAAATCGTGCAGATGCGCTATCGATGCGTGGTGTAGCGTATGAAGTAGGGGCGATTTACCGTCAAACACCAGTATTTGAGGAAGAAAAACTTGTTGAATCAGAAAAGACAGCTACAGATAAGATCAGTGTTTCTGTAGAAGACAAAGACCTAGTCCCTGCTTATCAAATCCGTGTGATCGAAAATGTCAAAATCCAGCCAAGTCCGCAATGGTTGCAGAACCTTTTGATGAATGAAGGCATTCGCCCGATCAACAATGTGGTCGATGTAACAAATTATATCCTGTTGTTATTCGGACAACCGCTACATGCATTCGATTATGATAAACTAGGTTCGAAAGAAATCGTTGTTCGTCATGCTAAAGACGAAGAAAAAATCGTCACATTAGATGGAGAAACACGCGATTTGACAACAGATAATCTTGTTATCACGAACGGAATGGAACCAATCGCGCTAGCTGGAGTGATGGGCGGTTTGGATTCTGAGATCACAGAGACAACCACGACTGTTGCTTTGGAATCTGCGTTGTTCGATCCAGTATCGATCCGTCGTACAGCCAAACAATTCAATTTGCGCAGCGAATCTTCTGCTCGTTTTGAAAAAGGCATCAATCAAGCGACAGTGGGTGAAGCAATTGATGCGGCAGCTGCAATGATCGTTTCCTTAGCAGGTGGCGAAGTCCTGCAAGGTGCCGTGAAAGGTTCTGAAGTAAAAGCCGAATCGGTAGAAGTGTCTATTACGCTAGATCGGATCAACCGATACCTAGGGACTGAACTAACGACAGCAGATATCAATGAAATCTTTGAGGCATTAGGCTTCGATTATCAACAAGACAAGGGAGAATATACAGTTGTCGTGCCGCCGCGACGTTGGGATATCCATATCGAAGCGGACATTATTGAAGAAGTTGCACGTATCTATGGTTATGATCGTCTACCTTCCACATTACCTAGTGGCGAAACAGTAGCAGGAAGCTTGACAAATGAGCAGTCTGCAACTCGTAAAGTCCGTACGGTTCTTGAAGGAAGCGGCTTGAATGAGGCAATCAGTTATGCGTTGACAACAGAAGAAAAATCCCGTCAGTTTACAATGAAAGAGACTAATATCACTCGCTTGGACTGGCCAATGAGCGAAGAACGTTCTGTCCTTCGAATGAATTTGATTAGCGGACTTTTAGACAATGTCAGCTACAATGTCGCTAGAAAAAATTCAGATATCGCATTTTATGAAATCGGCCGAGTATTCTATCAAGAAAATGATCCATTGACACATCTGCCGCAAGAAGTAAAACACGTAGCATTGGCAGTATCCGGTACATGGCAGGAAAAAGGCTGGCAAACCAAACCGAAAGCAGTCGATTTCTTTACTATCAAAGGTCTTTTAGAAAACTTATTCGAACAACTGTCGGTGACAGACGAGATCAGTTATCAGGCAGTAAGCGAAATGAAAGAAATGCACCCAGGGAGAACAGCAGCAATCTATCTCGGTGAAAAATATATCGGCTTTGTCGGGCAGGTTCATCCAACGACTGCAAAAGCGTATGATATCCCAGAAACATATGTAGCAGAATTTGATCTCGTTTCATTGATCGAAGCAGCGCAAAAAGGGATCACTTTCCAAACAGTCACGAAATTCCCAGCTGTTAGCCGAGACATCGCGATGCTAGTCAAAGAAGCTGTCACAAGTCAGGAACTGACTGCAGTCATTCGTTCTGCTGCCGGCAAGTACTTGACAGATATCCAACTATTTGATGTTTATCAAGGAGAAAATATCGAAGCTGGAAACAAGTCCATGGCATATAGTCTGACATTCAGTAATCCAGAAGCAACGCTTACAGATGAAGAAATCAACAAAGCGATGGACAAGGTGACAAAAGCTCTGGCAGAAACACTTGGAGCAAGCATCCGTTAAAAAAGCAGGGCCAAATCCTTAATAGTTCTATTCATCCTTTTAAAAAGTTTTTTTAAAAACTCTTATATATGTATAATAGAACATCGAGCAGAGCCGAAAACGGCTCTGCTCTTTTTATATTTTTTGTCAGATTCCATAAATTTCCAAAATCAGAAAAAATAGGCAGGGTATCGGTCCATCGTATTTTCCATGAAAGACTATCAATAAAACTGCTAGGCAAGTATGATGAAAAGAGAAGATGAAATTGAAAAAATGAGAGTTTTATCACACAGGTAACTGGATTTTAAATGAAGGGGAAAACCATTATTTTTATCGTTGATATCATTGGTTATAGGAGGACTTATGTCAAACAAAAAAACACTACTTTTCATCACAGGAGGAATCATCATGACAACTATACTAAGCGGCTGCACCTCAAAAAAGAAGGAAGAAATCGAACAGAGTTTTGATCAAGTACTGGCTTTGTATCCCACCAAGGATCTCATGGATTTTTACGAGATGGAAGGCTATCGGGACGAGGAATTTGATGAGGGAGATAAGGGGGTGTGGGTACTGGATTCTAGCATGTCAATTAGTAATGATAGTGATAGCCCATTGATAACCGAGGGCATGTTACTAAAAATCAATCGAAATAAAGGAACGGCCGAAGGTTTTTACTACCAATGGACGATCCCTGCTGATATAAAAAATAATGAAATGAAAGAAAAAATATATCCCATTACTTATGATAAACAGGAGATTCATTTATTAGAAGAAGTAGATGACCCTGAATTAAAAGAAAAAATCGAAAATTTTCAATTTTTTGTACAGTATGGGGATTTCAAGAATCTTGTTCAGTATGAACATATCCGAAAAATGTACAACCCGAATGTACCGATTTATGAGTTGGAATATCAGCTGGAAAATGATGATCCGAATGTCCAACAATTACGCCAGCGATACCAGATCCCGACAGAAAATGCGCCAACTCTATTGTTAAAAGGAAGAGGAAATTTAGCTGGGGATTCTGTCGGATACAAAAATGTGGAGATTCGTTTTTCAAAAAATCCATCTATTGTATTTGATGACTCTATTGATTATCAACCTGACACTGAGGAGGATAACCAATGAGCAGTTATGAAATCAAAAGCAACGGGATCAAAGGTAACACAGAAACAACGAGTGCCATATCGACCATTGCTTATGAAATCGAAAATGCTAAATTTATGAACTTAACAAATAATGATATAAAGAAGCAAATTGAAAAGTTTCAAAAAATAGGTGAATTCCCCACCCACCTCGAATTCATTGACGCGTTCTACGACAAACGCACAAGTCTTAGTGGCGTGGCCTTTAAAGATACCCAAACTGGCAAAGTCACGGTCGGCTTTGCCGGAACGAATATGGATAACGGGACATTGGAAAGTTTGAAGGATATTTCTCAGTGGGGAGCGATCGCTTTTAGCGGGAGCCAAGCATCTTCGTTTTATTTTGCTCAAGGAAATGAGTTTCTCAAAGGATTGAAAAAAGAGGGTTATTCGATAGAGACAGTGACCGGGCACTCACTTGGCGGACGCAATGGGGCAATCTTAGGCATGGCGTATCAGGTACCAACGATCATTGTCTATAACGCCGCGCCATTAAACAATTCACTGACGGAGGCACTGTTCAGCTCGATGATCCAAGGAGGTAGGAATCTGCCGAAAATCCGACTTAGTCCAAGTACTTCGATCAAGAAAATCATAAAGGATTACCAAGGACGCTTAGTCTACTTGATTTCTGAAAATGATCCCTTAAACAATGT
>NZ_JAAKDW010000022.1 GCF_011038845.1 Enterococcus sp. ZJ1622 | reverse complement strand
TATGCTGTTGCTGATCTGTCGTTGGAGGAAAGCAGGCGGCTCGGTGGAGGATATTTTTTCCAAGGCCCCAATATTTATACGGTATTGACGCCAAGTCAGCGAGTGGTCGCTGATCTGCTGACAAGATCAGGGAAACTACACAATTATGTCGATGAGAAAGACCTGGTACCGATCGGCTATGGCAAAGACAAACCGATGGTCGGTCGAATGCGTCCAGTGTTGTCAAAAAAAGTCGGGTGGATCGACCAGCACATGTGGGGCGGGTATCAGTATGACCAATTCGGGAATGTGTTGCTTGATACGAAAGGAGAACCTGATGTCATCGGATTGGAGACCCAGCAGCGTCTTGCCGGCATCGAAAACGTGAAGAGACAATTTCTGGCAAAAGGCAGTCTGTCTTCTGCTCAAAAAATCTTTTTGGATGCCTCAAAAGCCAAAGCAGTCACTTCGGGTTACAAGAAGACCGTGCAATCAGAGATCACTGCCTTGAAAAAATGGTTCCAGACAGAAATCATCAACGCCGAAAAGCTTTGGCAGACCACTAAAGCAGATGCCCAGTATTGGGGCGGGAATTTGACTTATCACGAAGAAATGGAAGCCCTTGCTTCTGGTGGCGCGACCGAAAAGACCATCGTCAAAGAACCCGTGGAAACCTATGAGCAATCATTAGCAGTGCTACGAAAATCAGAAGAAACCCTAGATACTTTACTGCAAGACATCGAAAAAGCGATCGAAAACCAAGTCGATACAGACCGTGAATTAAGCCGTTATTTATTTTAGGAGGGAAGAGATGGAACGAGAGATTAGCAGAAAAATAGAAGAGACCGAACGAACCTACCGCAAAAATCGTGTGACACTGGAAAACCATCTAGAACAGCTTTCTAATGAACGAAGGAACTTCCAACGCTATTTGGAAAATATTTCTGAACGAATAGATACTACACTCCAGCATTATGAAGCAGTTCATCCTGAAGACAAAAGAGCAGCCTACCGCCTCTTGCAACAAGCAAGTGAGGAATCAAGTCATCGAACACGAATGGCCCAACGCAAACTGGAAGAGCGTTTGGATGAAAACCAGGCTGTGTATAGAAAACAAATCCGCGAGTATGAAGAAGCATACAGAAAGTCACGAAGAGAAGGAGAAACGTATGTTTGAATTTGAATCTATCATGAGTGGCATCGATGCCCTGTTGGAAGCAGCGAAAGCTGAACTTGCCCAGCAGCAGAAAAATCTGGAAAAACAGCTGATCCGTTCTTTAGTCGCTAGACCAAGCAAGGCAACTTCACAAACTAGAAAAAAACTTACCCGCAAAAGAAAAGCACAAGGGATCGAGACACTGAAAAGTGCCAGTCGTAGTTACAAAAACAGTTTTTCTACTTCTGCTGAAGGAAAATGGGTGGACGCTGCGAAAGAAGCTGTACAACAAGTGACTGATCAGTTTGCAGCCCTGTAACTGGAGGGTAAGGAATCAATATGCCCTTTTGAGCCGACTCACGAAAACCAAAAGCTCTGCTCTGATTTTCTGAGTCGGTTCGACTACTCTTTCTTTAGAAGCTTTTTTGTTTTTTTATCTAATCGGATTCTTTGAATATGGTATACTTACATAGACTTTAAGAAAAAGGATGGAGAACCTATGAGCGTAATTAGCCGAATCGAAAGCATGATGGAAGAATATTCTTCGGCAGAAAAGAAACTTGCTGATTATATCATCAACCATGTAGAAAAGATCCCGACAATGACAGCAAACGAATTAGCAGAAGCTTCTGGCTTGAGTGCACCGACTGTCGTTCGTTTCTCTAAAAAAATAGGATTTCAAAGTTTGACAGATTTTAAGATCACGATCTCGACGGAACTCCAGACAGGGATCGTTGAAGGGTTCAGTGACATCGAACCCAATGAATCTTTCTATTCCATCAAAAACAAACTGGGGAACAATGCCCAAGTGGCAATCAAAGAAACTGTGGATGTGCTAGAAGAAGAGACAATCCAAAAAGTGGTGGAAAGTTTAGAAAAAGCTGAAACGGTTTTTCTATATGGTGTAGGGGCTTCTGCACTAGTAGTAGAAGATATCCTTCAAAAATGGTCCCGCGTAGGCAAACCGATCATTTTTGAAAAAGATATCCACGTCTTGCTACCTCAACTGGTAAGTAATGAAACGAAGAAAGTACTCTGGCTAGTCTCGAATTCCGGAAAAAGCGCAGATGTGGTCGCTTTGGCGGAACTAGCAAAAGAGATGGGGATAGAGATTCTTGCATTGACACAGTTCGGCAATAATCCGCTGTGCAAGCTGGCAGATGTCATCGTTCAAACTTCTCGGCCAAAGGAGATCACGAATCGAAGTGCAGCAACGAACTCGCTGTTAGCCCAGTTTGCGACAATCGACATCATTTTCTATTTTTACATGGCTAAAAATGAACAGTTGAGCACGAAGGTGGGGAAAACGAGAGAAGCTATCCAAGGATATTTCAATACCAGACCATAAAAAAGGGAAGGAAGATGTTTTTATAACCCTTTTCATAATGAAATAACAAATCATAGTTTTCCACAAACAAAATAAACCAAGCAGTGTTTCACGGATTTAGAAAGCATTGTTTCATAAAAGTGTTTATTTTTATATGTTTTGTTAGTTTTGTATTTAGCAGATGTGATAGTCTTGTGAAACAAAAGTTTGAATTTATCTTGAATTTAATTAAAGAATTTCTTGCTCTACAGACTTTTCCTTTTTTATTATGGTATTTTTAGGTACAATATAGCATGAATGTAAATAGGCGGAAGGATAGGAAATGATGAAAGATTTTATGAAAAAAATAGTGAATAATTCTTGGGTTGATAAATTGAGGAAAGGCACACAAGAGCCGAAAAACAAACCATTTCGACGTTCGCATGTCCCTTTTCGCTTAAATTTTCTTTTTTTCATTATATTTACGTTGTTTGTGGCACTGATTGCTCGGTTAGGGTATCTGCAGATCGTTGACGGAGAAGCGATGGAAGCACGAGTCAAATCGACCTCGACGATCACGGTTCAGGAAAGTACGCCTCGCGGGATGATCTATGACTCTACTGGTAAAGCATTAGTGACGAATAAAGCAAATCAAGCGATCACTTATACACGAGGATCAAAAGTCACAGCAGAAGACATGCTGAAAATCGCAACAAAACTGAATACGCTGATCGATGTGCCTGCAGATGAAAATTTGACGAAGCGGGACAAAAAAGACTTTTGGCTAGCCGATCCTAAACACTTGAAAGAAGCGTCGAAACGGCTGTCTGCAAAAGAAAAACAGTTAGATAACAGCGAACAATACAGCGCAACTGTAGATAAAGTAACAGATGAAGAAATCAGCTTCAATGAAGAACAATTGAAAGCTGCCACGATCTTCAAACGTATGAACAGCGCTTATGAGCTGAACACTGTTTATATCAAGAATTCCGGTGTCACAGATCAGGAATTAGCGGTGGTTGCCGAACGTGCTTCCGAACTTCCGGGCGTATCCACTGGTACAGACTGGACACGTGAATACAATGCAGCAGATTCGCTGAAGAGTATCCTTGGTAGTGTCACGACAGAAAAACAAGGATTGCCAGCAGATGAAGTCGATAAATATCTGGCGAAAGGCTATTCTCGTAATGATCGTGTAGGACAGAGCTATCTGGAAAAACAATATGAAGATGTGCTGCAGGGAACGAAGACACAATATGAAGTACATTTAGACAAAGACGGCAATGTTTCCAGTCAGAAAGAGATTTTCGCAGGCGAAAAAGGGTCTAACCTGATGCTTTCGATCAATGCGGACTTCCAAAACAAAGTCGAAGAGATTTTAAAAACGAATTATCAGACCTTGATCAATAACGGCAAGGCACAATATTCGCCTGGCGCTTATGTCGTAGCGATGAATCCTCAAACTGGGGAAGTTTTAGCGATGACTGGATTCAGTCATGAGCAAGGCTCAAAAGAAATAACTGAAAATGCCTTAGGGACGATTACTAGTGCCTTTACTCCAGGGTCCGTCGTAAAAGCTGGTACATTGACTGCTGGATGGCAAACCAATGTGATCAGCGGGAATCAAGTACTGATCGATGAACCGATCCGCTTGCAAGGATCCACTGAAAAAAGCTCAGTTTTCAATCGAACCGGACAAAGAGCACTAACGGCTGTCCAAGCATTGGAACTGTCTTCGAATACGTATATGATCAAAGTCGCATTGAAAATGCTTGGCTTGGAGTACACACCAGGAATGGGATTACCAAGTTTAGATGAAGAAGCGAATGCTTATCAAGCATTGCGTGATGCGTTCAAGCAGTACGGACTTGGTACGATTACAGGAATCGACTTGCCGAATGAATCACCAGGGATCTCCCGGTCAGTTGAATATATGAAGAAATTCAACGCAGACAATGGCGGAGAACAATGGTATACTTCAGGGAACTTTACGGACTTAGCATTTGGTCAGTTTGATACGTATACACCGATCCAGTTGGCACAGTATGCGTCTACCGTAGCAAATGGCGGGAAACGAATCCAGCCTCGCCTCGTCAAAGCCATTTACGGGAATGATGAAAATGGCGGACTGGGAGACGTTAAGAAAGAGATCGGTCCAAAAGTAGAGAATAATGTGGATATCTCAGCAGAAGACATGTCGATCCTTCGTGAAGGTTTCCATCAGGTTGTTCACGGGACAGATGGCTATACGACAGCTAAACCACTAGCAAGTGCCAAAATGGATCTGTCAGCTAAAACCGGGACAGCTGAAACAGTAGCAGAAGGACATCCAGATATCACCACTGTCAACAGTAATATCGTGGCTTATGGCCCGACAGATAATCCTGAGATCGCCGTCAGTGTGGTTCTTCCTAATTTATTGGACGAAAAAGATCACATGAACCTGACGATCGCAAAAGAAGTGACAGATGCTTACTATGACATGTTTATGGCAAAATAAGCGATACATTCTGTTTCAGATAGTAAAAAACGAGACATTGGTCAAAAACCAAGTCTCGTTTTTTTTTTATGGGATGATACATGGAATCAAGTATCAAAGCTTCAACAGTTTTTCAAGATAAGCAGCAAGGCCGTCTTCCTGATTTGTCTGCTCGGTGATATCATTTGCGACACCTTTGAGCTGTTCTGTACCGTTTGCCATCGCTACTCCCCAGCCAGCGTATTCCAAAAGTTCCAAATCATTATGTTCATCACCGAATGCCACCACGTCTTTTTGCTCGATCTCAAGATAATTGGCGATCTGATGCACTCCTTTGGCTTTTTCGATCCCTTTTGATACGATCTCAAGGATGGCCATCGGTCCGCCCCATGTACGAACATCTACATAGTCCCCGAATTGTCTTGTCAATTCGGTAGAAACCTGTTCAGCAAATCGTTTCTCTGTGCGTACGAGCAGTGAAGTTGGATCAGTGGTCAGATTTTTAGGTGATAAGATGTTCTTTTGTCCGGGACGAGTGGAGGCAAAGATTTTTTCGTCAAAAAAATCAAGACTGTCGATAAAAAACGTTTCGCGGTTCTCAGCAGCGATGAAGTTCAAATTCAGCTGTTTCTTCTGAGCTAGGATCTCAAAAGCAATGTCCCGATTGATCGAGGTTTCTTTTTCCCCAGCCCATCGCTGGTTCGGGATATGGACAAGCGCGCCGTTGAAATTGACCATTGGCGTTTTCAATTGTAATTGTTGATAGAACTGGTAGCTCATGCGAAAAGGGCGTCCCGTGGCAATGCTGACATAGTGGCCGGCATTTATAGCTTTTTTAAGTGTTTCTTCGGTTTTTGCTGTAATCATCGAATCCTGGTTCAAAGTCGTTCCGTCCAGATCGATAGCAATTAGCTTTTTGTTCAATTTAGAGTCATTCCTTCCAAAGCTGATGTTTTGTTTCAGTCTAGCATATTTTGATCAATTAACAAGAGACGAATCTGTCATAAGGCAATTTTAAGAATGAATGATCGCTCTATAAGTCGTTTTTTTAGCAAAAGACGAACATTAACGAATAAAAAAAGCTTTTTTATCAAAAATAAGTTGAAAAGCGAATGAAACGACTATATAATTTTGAATTGTTCGATGGTAACGGAATATTTATTTCTTATTTTTAATTTTTTTGCTTTTCCATCAGAAAAAATCAGGGAGTGGGAACTTTATGGACAAGTTTTTCGGTTTGAAGAAAAACAATACAAATGTATCAACAGAAATTATGGCAGGTGTGACGACCTTTTTTGCCATGAGTTATATTCTTTTTGTGAATCCAACGATCTTATCGGCAGCAGGTATGCCGTTTCAAGCGGTATTTTTAGCAACGATCGTGGCCTCAGTCATCGGGACGCTCGTTATGGGGCTGTTTGCGAATGTGCCTTATGCACAAGCACCAGGGATGGGATTGAATGCGTTCTTCACATTCACTGTTGTCTTCGGTTTGGGCTATTCTTGGCAGCAGGCATTAGCGATGGTCTTCATCTGTGGACTAATCAATATTTTTATCACTGTGACGAATATCAGAAAAATGATTATTCATGCTATTCCTGAAAGTTTGCAGCATGCGATTGGCGGCGGGATCGGAATCTTCGTTGCATATGTGGGAATCAAAAATGCTGGTTTCCTCTCTTTTTCAGCCGATCAGGCAGCGATCACGAGTTCGGTGGTCGAAGGTGGAAAAGCAACGAACGTGACGATTGACGGTGGGATCGTTCCTGCTTTGGCAAATTTCAATAATGCGCCGATTCTGTTAGCGGTCATCGGTTTGGTGCTAACTGCGATTCTAGTCGTGAAAAATATTCGTGGAGCAATCCTTATCGGGATCGTCGTAACAACGATCTTAGGCATCTTCATGGGTGTCGTTGACTTAGGTGCGATTGACTGGCAAGCCAATTCTTTAGGAAATTCGGTCAAAGAACTAGGAACGACATTTGGTGCAGCTTTCGGCTCAGAAGGTATGCAGTCTTTGTTCAGCGATACATCAAAGATCCCTCAAGTATTGATGACGATCATCGCATTCAGTTTGTCTGATACATTCGATACGATCGGGACATTTATTGGGACAGGCCGTCGTACTGGTATCTTCTCAAAAGAAGATGAAGATGCGCTGGAAGATGGCAGAGGCTTCAAGACGAAGATGGACAAAGCATTGTTTGCCGATGCGATTGCTACTTCGGTGGGAGCGATCTTCGGTACGTCAAATACGACGACTTATGTTGAATCTGCAGCAGGTATCGGTGCAGGCGGACGTACGGGATTGACTTCTGTTGTCGTTGCGGTATTGTTCGCATTGAGCAGTCTGTTTTCTCCGCTGATTGCGATCGTGCCTACACAAGCGACAGCTCCTGCACTGATCTTAGTTGGGGTAATGATGATGGCTTCTTTTGCAGATATCAAATGGCTCGATCTGGAAGAAGCACTGCCAGCTTTCTTTGCTTCGATCTTTATGGGATTGTGCTATAGCATTTCTTACGGGATTGCTGCTGGATTCATCTTCTATACGATCGTGAAAGTCATCAAAGGAAAAACAAGCGAAGTATCTCTTGCTTTATGGATCGTGGATATTTTATTCATCATCAACTTCATCATCTTAGCAACGATTTAATCATTAACTAAAAATAGTCTGAAAATCAGGAATATCCTCGATTGTCCCCCTCATTGGATGATCGAGGGTGTTTTTTTGTCACAAAATCAAAACATTGGTAGTATAAAAATAAAAAGCAGAAGAAAGATAGAAGACGTTCTTTGAGGACAAAGCAGCTGAAAAAGAGGAGATAGCAATAATAATCTCAGTTATTGTTGTTTTCAAGCAGTTTTCTGTCTCCTAGCGTTGCACGTGGTTTCGAAAATGGGTATGATAAAAGAGACGAAAGAGGGATGATAGATGGAGATAAAATGGAGAAAAAATTTATTTGTTGCATGGATCGGCTGCTTTTTCACCGGAGCAAGTATTAGTTTAGTCATGCCGTTCATACCTGTATATGTAGAGCAATTAGGCACACCAAAGGATCAAGTCGAATTGTTTTCTGGATTAGCGATTTCGGTCACTGCGTTTGCAGCTGCTATCGTGGCTCCGATCTGGGGGAACATGGCTGACAGAAAAGGAAGAAAACTCATGATGATCCGAGCTGCTGCCGGGATGACCCTGACAATGGGGTCTTTGGCTTTTGTACCTGATGCTTACTGGCTGCTGGTCATGCGTTTTTTGAATGGGATTTTATCGGGGTACATCCCGAATGCGACAGCGATGATCGCATCCCAAGCACCAAAAGAAAAAAGTGGCTGGGCTCTAGGGACGTTGGCTACTGGAGCGATTGCCGGGAACTTGATCGGGCCATCGATGGGTGGAGCATTAGCCCAATGGTTCGGGATGGAGAATGTCTTTTTGATCACTGGTGTGTTACTGTTGATCACGACCATTTTAACGATCTTTTTAGTAAAAGAAGACTTTCATCCAGTTGAGAAAAAAGATATGATCAGCACAAAAGAAATATTCTCCAAAATGGATCACCTATCTATTTTAATCGGACTTTTCATCACCACCTTGATTTTACAGATCGGGATCACAACGATTAGCCCGATTCTGACATTATATATACGAGAACTGAGCGGAAATTCGGAAAACATTCTATTTGTCAGCGGATTGATCGTATCGATCGCAGGGGTCTCAGCAGTATTTTCATCACCTAGACTAGGAAAACTGGGAGACAAGATCGGAAATCAGAAAGTTCTGTTAGCGGGACTCGTTCTTTCTTTATGTTGTTATTTACCGATGGCTTTTGTGACAACACCACTTCAACTGGGGATCTTGCGTTTTATCTTAGGATTTTCTACAGGTGCCTTGATGCCATCGATCAATACATTGATCAGCAAGATCACACCGCAAGAAGGAGTCAGTCGTGTTTACAGCTACAACCAGATGTTCAGTAATTTCGGGCAAGTGCTTGGACCGATGGTAGGATCGACCGTGGCACATGCGTTCAATTACAGCGCTGTGTTCATCGTCACAAGCTTGTTCGTACTATCGAATATCCTTTTATCTTTGTTCAATTTCCGAAAGGTACTTCGCAGTAAATTATAACTCGAAAGAAGAGTCGCGAGCTTTTGCCTCCATAAATATGTCGATAAGAAAACCGTATCTAAGCAAAAAAAGAAGCTGCATCCTTCGCAGCTCCTTTTCTGATTTTTATGAATGGGTGGAGGCTTCTTTTCTAGGTACGGCAACAGCACCAATTAAAATGACTAAAATGCCTGCAATTAACGAAATGATTGTTGTCAATGTAAAATCATAAGTTCCTTTTGTCAGCGCGCCACCAATGTAACCCACGACTTGACCTAGAATGAATGACCAGAATAATGTTACGATATATCGCATAAAGAACACCTCTTTTCTAATTTAAGTTTAACAGATTTTTTTTGAATGTAAAGAAACGAGGCTATGAAAAAAGTCTGCTCAAGATGAGCCAGAAAACAGATGAAACTGAGCAGCTACACCGTTCACAACCTTTGCTGCTAGTGAATTTTAACGAAAAAAAAGGCGGAATGCAAGATGTTTTTCCCACAACTTTATACTACAACTTCCTATTCTTTGCTGCAAAGCACGATACAGATCCGAGAATATGTCCGTGAAGGAAAAAAAGCAGGTTATCGATCTCTTGCAATCACGGATCAAGATGTCTTGTACGGCGCAGCAGAATTCTATCGTATATGTAAGGAAGAAGAGATCCAGCCGATCATCGGGTTGAATGTCAGCTATATTTACGAAGAACAACTCTACAGCTTATTGATCTATGCCAAAGATGAGATCGGCTACCAGCAGTTGATGCAAATCTCCAGCAAAAAAATGATCCAAGAAAAGCTATCGTTTTCAGAAATCGATGAAACCGATCATCTGATCTTTGTTGTGCCTCAGGAAGCTTCGGTTGCAGCAGAATTCGAAGATACGGATCGTTTTTTGCCACATTGGCAGCTTCTAAAGTCAAAAGTCGCTTCCGAAGATTTCTATGTCGGTGTGACTGAGAGTTTTCCTGAATTGCTTCCGACATGGCATGAATTTTTAGCAAAAGAACAAGTTGCGTTATGTGCCTTGCGTCCAATTGCAGCTTTACGACAAGAAGAGCTTTTTGCATTGGATACGATGAAACACCTCAAGGAAGGAAGTCAGATTCCTCTAGAAGAATTGACAAAAACGATTCAGCAGAAACAAAGCGGATATCTGCTTCCTGAACCCGAGATGATCCAACGTTTTGAAACATTAGGACTGGATCGGGCAATCGCAGGTGCACAGCGATTAGCTGAATCCGTCACTTTCGAATTTCAATTCCATCAAAAGTTATTACCGCATTATCCAGTTCCAGCGGGGAAAACTGCTGGTGAATATCTCAGAAAACTATGTCAAGAGCAATTGTCTCAACGAGTCGAGAAGCTTACCCCTGAGTACCAGGAACGATTGGACTATGAATTATCCGTTATCCACCAGATGGGCTTTGATGATTATTTCCTGATCGTCTGGGATGTGATGGCTTTTGCGCACAATACCCATATCGTGACAGGCGCTGGTCGGGGATCAGCAGCTGGTTCGCTAGTCGCTTACGTACTGGCGATCACTGATGTAGACCCATTAAAATATGATTTGTTATTTGAACGTTTTTTGAATCCGGAACGATACACGATGCCAGATATTGATTTAGATATTCCAGATAACCGAAGAGAAGAAGTGCTGGATTACGTACGAGAAAAATACGGACAGTATCACATGGCACAAATCGCCACATTCGGGACGATGGCAGCGAAAATGGTCCTTCGAGATGTAGCTAGAGTCTTCGGCTTGTCGCAAAGCGAAGCGAATCGTTGGTCAAAAGCTATCCCTAACCAGTTGAAGATCACACTGGATCAAGCCTACCAGACATCGAAGCCATTAAAAGAGCTAGTACAGTCAAGTGAAAAAAACCAGCTTCTTTTTAAAACCGCGTCGATACTGGAAGGACTGCCTCGGCATGTCTCGACTCATGCGGCCGGAGTAGTCATCAGCGATAGGAATCTGCTGGATCTAGTCCCTTTGCAAAAAGGTTCGGATGAAGCATTTTTGACCCAATATACGATGAATGATGTCGAAGCAATCGGACTGTTGAAGATGGACTTCCTTGGATTGAGGAATCTGTCCATTATCGATTACACATTAAAGAATATCAAACGTGTGGAACGTCAGGATCTTCAATTGAAAGAAATCCCTCTTGATGATCCAAAAACTCTTTTGCTGTTTCAGCGTGGGGACACGACAGGGGTGTTTCAGTTCGAATCAGCAGGTATCCGTAATGTCTTACGCCGTTTAGGACCGGAAAATATAGAAGATATCGCTGCAGTGAATGCCTTGTATCGTCCAGGACCTATGCAAAACATCGATACCTTCATCGCCCGGAAAAAAGGAAAAGAAACCATTCGATATCCTGATGCTTCGTTGACCTCTATTTTAGAAAATACGTATGGTGTCATCGTTTATCAGGAGCAGATCATGCAGATTGCTTCTACCATGGCAGGTTTTTCACTAGGACAAGCAGATATCCTCCGGCGAGCAGTAAGCAAAAAGAAAAAAGACGTATTGGACAGTGAGCGTGATCACTTTGTAACTGGTGCGATGCAGCAAGGCTATTCACGAGAAAAAGCTGTGGAAGTGTATGAATATATCGAGCGTTTTGCTAACTACGGATTTAATCGTTCCCATGCGTTCGCTTATTCATTCGTCGGTTTTCAGATGGCTTATCTGAAAGCACACCATCCAGGCGCTTTTTTTGTCAGCCTGATGAATTCTGTGCGGCATAATACGTCAAAGCTGAAAGAATATATTGCCGAAGCACGTAAATACAAGGTAAGACTATCTGCTCCTTCCATCAATCTCAGCCATTACGGATTCGAACTAGTGGATGAAACAGAGATCCGATTCGGCTTGACCGCAATCAAGGGAGTTCGCCGAGACTTCGTTGAGGACGTATTGCGAGAACGAAAAGAAAATGGCACATTCAAATCGGTGGATCAATTCCTGATCCGTATAGACAAACGCTGGCTAAAACTTGATCTGCTACAATCTTTAACGGCAGCAGGCGTCTTTGATGAATTGTCTCCCAATCGCAAGCAACTGATGAATGAATTGGAAGGGAAAATCCAAAACATCTCCTATAGTGGTGGAAGTATCGATCTGTTAGGTATCATGGCTTTGAAAGAAGAAGAAGTGCCAGACTACACCTTAGAAGAACGCTTGGAATTAGAAGAAAACTACCTGGGCGTCTATCTTTCTGGTCATCCTACTGAGGGCTATGAAAAACTCCGCTTAGCAAAGCAAATCCATTTGATTACTGAAATCATCCCGCAACAATCAGCAAGTATATTGATCATGATCAAATCGATTCGAGAGATACGCACGAAAAAAGGCGAATTGATGGCTTTCATCGAAGGAGCTGATACGAGCGGAGAAATCGCAGTCACCGTGTTTCCGAAACTCTATCGGCAATTTCGCCCATTGTTTGAGGAAAATAACATCCTCTTTGTACAGGGACGTACAGAAATCAGTAAGTACAACCAAGAGCTCCAATTGATCGGTGAGACTTTCGCTGATCCGCGTCAGCTTGAATCCCAATATCCAGATCGAACTTGCTACTTGCGTATTATAGAAGAAAATGATGAGCCGCAAACCATGAAGAAACTGCAGACGATTTTTCAGAAACATCCGGGATATATTCCAGTGGTGATGTATCATGAGAAAGATCAGCGTAAGCTTGTTTTATCAGAAAACTATTGGGTGGATGGAAGCAGCAGCTTGAAGGGGCAATTATCCTACTTACTGAAGGAAGAAAATGTTGTTTTCAAATAACTTACGGTAAAAAATACTGCTTGCTTTCATTTTTTTTCATTTTTTTATCCGTAAATCAAGACAAGCGGGAAAAATAATGTTAGAATGTTAGTCGTGGTTAACGCAAATAAAGGTTATAAACCTAAGTCATGCTTAGGATAAAGTATTTTAATGAGGTGAATGTTTATTATGAAACGCATCGGAATATTGACCAGTGGCGGAGACGCACCTGGAATGAACGCAGCTGTTCGTGCCGTTGTTCGTAAAGGGATTTATGAAGGTCTAGAAGTTTACGGGATCAATTATGGTTTTGCTGGTTTAGTTGCAGGTGATATTCGTCGTCTGGATGTTGCTGATGTAGGCGACAAGATCCAACGCGGCGGTACATTCCTGTACTCTGCACGTTATCCAGAATTTGCAACCGAAGAAGGTCAATTAAAAGGAATCGAACAATTGAAAAAATTCGGCATCGAAGGATTGGTAGTTATCGGTGGAGACGGTTCTTATCATGGCGCAATGGCTTTGACAAAACGCGGTTTCCCAGCAGTAGGTATCCCTGGAACAATCGATAACGATATTCCTGGCACTGACTTCACAATCGGTTTCGATACAGCAATCAATACAGTGCTTGAATCAATCGACCGTATTCGTGACACAGCAACATCACATGTCCGTACATTCGTTATCGAAGTAATGGGTCGTAATGCAGGAGACATCGCTTTGTGGTCAGGTGTAGCTGGCGGAGCAGATGAAATCATCATTCCTGAACATGACTTTGATATGGCTGTAGTTGCTAAAAAGATCCAAGAAGGCCGCGATCGTGGGAAGAAACATTGCTTGATCATCTTGGCTGAAGGCGTAATGGGCGGGAATGAATTCGCTGATAAACTTTCTGAATATGGCGACTACCATACTCGCGTATCAATTTTAGGACACGTTGTCCGCGGTGGTTCACCAAGCGCACGTGACCGTGTATTAGCAAGTAAATTCGGTGCATATGCTGTTGAATTGCTTCAAGAAGGCAAAGGCGGATTGTGCATAGGTATCTTGGACAACGAAATCGTTGCTGCTGATATCATCGATACATTAGAAAACAACAAGCATAAACCAGACTTATCATTGTATGATTTGAATAATTCACTTTCATTCTAATAAATGAAAGAAACCAAGCTAGTGCAGATACTCGAGCTAGCTATATAAAAGGTATTTAGGCTTTAACCGGCTTTAAATAAACAAAATTGAATGGGAGAGTTTTGTAAATGAAAAAAACCAAAATCGTTAGTACATTAGGACCAGCAAGTAATTCAGTAGAAATTATTTCTCAATTGATTGAATCTGGGGCAAATGTCTTCCGCTTTAACTTTTCACATGGAGACCATGAAGAACAATTATCACGTATGAAAATGGTCCGTGAAGCAGTTAAGAAAACAGGGAAAGATGTAGGTATCCTTTTAGATACAAAAGGTGCTGAAATCCGTACAACTGTTCAAGGTACAACCGAAGCTGATTTTGGTCGTGCAGGATACATCAAATTCGAAGTTGGCGATCAAACACGCATCTCAATGGATCCTGAACATGTAGGATCAAAAGAAAAAATCGCTGTAACTTATCCTGGACTATTCGACGACGTTCATGTAGGCGGACATATTTTATTTGATGACGGTCTTATCGACATGCAAATCATCGAAAAAGACGAAGCAAATCGTGAATTGGTCGTAGAAGTTAAAAATGCAGGTATGCTAGGATCACGTAAAGGTGTGAATGCACCAGGCGTATCAATCAGCTTGCCAGGTATTACACCAAAAGATGCTGATGACATCCGTTTTGGTCTAGACAACGACATCGACTTCATCGCTGCAAGTTTCGTACGTAAAGCACAAGACGTTCTTGATATCCGCGAAATTCTAGAAGAAAAAGACATGACACATGTTCAAATCTTCCCTAAAATCGAATCTCAAGAAGGAATCGACAACATCGATGAAATCATCAAAGTTTCTGACGGTGTTATGATTGCCCGCGGAGACATGGGTGTTGAAATCCCAGCTGAATTAGTACCAATGGTTCAAAAACGTATCATCAAAAAATGTAACGCTGCTGGTATCCCAGTAATCACAGCAACACAAATGTTGGAATCAATGCAAGAAAACCCACGTCCAACACGTGCGGAAGCTTCTGACGTTGCCAATGCTGTATTTGACGGAACTGATGCAACGATGCTATCAGGTGAATCAGCAAACGGGGACTACCCAGTTGCAGCTGTTTCAACAATGGCTCGTATCGACCAAGAAGCAGAAAATGCTTTAGCAGAACTAGGTACTTTCCAATTAAACGAATTCGACAAAACAGACGTAACAGAAACAATCGGTTTATCTGTTGCTCGCGCTGCTAAAAACTTAGGCGTGAAAACAATCGTAGCTGCAACTGAATCTGGTTACACTGCAAAAATGATCTCAAAATACCGTCCAGATGCTGACATCTTGGCTGTTACTTTTGACGAACGTACAAAACGCGGCTTGATGCTGAACTGGGGTGTTTACCCAACAGTTGCTGAAAAACCATCAACAACTGACGAAATGTTCGAATTAGCTGCTAAAAAAGCAGTTGAATTAGGTTTCGCTTCAGAAGGCGACTTGATCTTGATCACTGCTGGTGTACCAGTTGGTGAACGCGGAACAACTAACGTAATGAAAATCCAAATGATTGGTTCAAAGTTATTGGAAGCTCAAGGCGTTGGCCAAAAATCAGTCGTTGCAAATGCAGTCGTTGCTTCATCAGCTGAAGAAGCAATCAAAAAAGCAAAAGACGGAATGGTTTTAGTCGTTCCAACAACTGACAAAGAATACATGCCTGCAATCGAAAAAGCAGCAGCTGTAATCGTTGAAGAAGGCGGTTTGACTTCACATGCTGCAGTTGTAGGTATCGCTCAAGATATCCCTGTAATCGTTGGTGCTAAAGAAGCAACTTCAACAATTACTGATGGTGAATTGATTACTGTTGATTCACGTCGTGGTATCGTATACCGTGGCGAAACAACAGCCATCTAATCGATCATACTTGTATAATGAAAAACAGCTCTTCTTAGGAAGGGCTGTTTTTTTGTGTCTTCACAAATTCATGGATCACTTGGATCACCTGCTCCTGCAGAGGTGTGGGGATCTGCTGCGCCCGTTTTGCCAGAGAAATCAGAAAACGAGGCTGCACTTCATCAGATAGCGGGACGCAAACCAGATTGTCTTCTGGATGAACAGCGATTTCAGTCAGAAAGCCGATTCCGACATTTTCCCGGATCATACTCTTTAAAATCGTCAAGTCATTACTTTGATACACAACTTTTGGGTCAGTATGGGTCTGTTTCGATAATTTTGTGAATGCCGCTGGATGGACATAGTGTTCATTCAATAAAACGAACTGTTCATCAGTCAAGTCCTTGAAAGAAACCGAAGAACGGTCGGCCAAAGGATGAGAAGGCGATACGATGATCATGAAACGTTTGTCCAGCAAAAGCTCTGTCTCTAGTTTCTGGTCGACGATCGGCTGTGTAGAGCCCAATACAGCCAAATCGATCCTTCCCTGGTGGATCATCCCGTAAAGATCCCTTGATCCCCCATCCGTGATCTCGATCTGATTCATCAAGTTATGTTTGATAAAGTAACTAGACAGCTTCGGAAAATATTCATTGCCGATGATCGGCGGCATGCCAAAGCGCAGTTTTTTCTTTTGCAGTTGGGCAATCTCTGCTTTTGCCATAGTGATTTCCTGTAAGATCGACTGAGCGTGAAGGAACAACTGTCTGCCAGCGGCTGTGATAATCAGTTCATGATGGGAGCGATCACGTGTGATAAGTACTGCACCCAGCTCTTTTTCAAGGCGCTGCAAGGCGTATGTAATGGTTGGCTGACTGACATCAAAATGATTAGCTACTTTCGTGAAGTTTTTTTGTTTGACGATCTGTACATAATATTCGATATCTCGAGTATTCATAAAAGCAGTCACTCCTTCATTCATATAAATAATGTTTATTGTAATCTATATTTTTGACTATATCAAATAGAAAAGGCTAAACTAACACCATAAACAAAAGAAAAAATGAAAAAAACAAATGATGAAGGAGATGGGCTGATACTAGGTGTAAAAATGACAAAAGAGTAGGAGATGTAAAAAATGGTATTTTTTCAATCAATTGAAAGCGTAGTAAGTATTATTCTTATGATTGCTTTAGGTTATATATTGAAACGTTTAGGATGGTTTGATGAAAGTTTTGGCAAAAGCATTTCGTCATTGATTACCAAAGTAGCTTTACCAGCATCGATCTTTGTTTCTGTACTCAAAAATTTGACGAAAAGTAGCTTGATCGATTTGTCAGGAAGTCTGATCTATCCGGTAGGTGCAGTCGTTATTTCGTATCTGATCGCTTATCTCTTGGTGAAAGTCTTGCGTATCCAGCCAGGAAGACGCGGGATCTTTATGAATGCGATAGTCAATGCAAATACGATCTTTATCGGATTGCCACTGAACATTGCGTTGTTTGGTGAAAAATCTTTGCCTTATTTTCTCGTATATTACGT
The DNA here is from genome assembly GCF_011038845.1 of Enterococcus sp. ZJ1622. Taxonomy (GTDB): domain Bacteria; phylum Bacillota; class Bacilli; order Lactobacillales; family Enterococcaceae; genus Enterococcus_B. Next base: position 6,188 of record NZ_JAAKDW010000022.1, on the reverse strand, counting down.
GACGAATACGATTTCGACTTGGGCATTCGGAGTCTTTTTGATTTCCAATGATGATCCGACGAAGACGAAAGGAGAAACGAAAGCGAAACTGAACTGGAAAAAATTACTTCCACCTCCATTACTGGGGTTCATCGTCGCAATTGTTTTCTTGCTTCTTGAAATACCAGTACCTGATTTCATCAATTCGACACTTGGTTATGTCGGTGGGATCGTAACGCCACTTTCATTGATCTATATCGGGATCGTTTTATATGATGCAGGTTTGAAGAGTATCCGATTCGATCGCGACACGGTCGTTGCCTTAATCGGCCGGTTCATCTTAGCACCAGCTGTATTGATCGCATTGATCAGCCTAGGAAGCAATATGTTCGGCGCAGATTTGGCACCGTTATTGAAACAAACACTTGTCGTACAATCAGCGACACCAATGCTTGCTGTTCTCCCAATACTGGCAAATGAAGCACATGGGGATGTCAAGTATGCAACCAACCTAGTCACTACAAGTACGATTCTGTTCGTGATCGTTGTTCCTATCCTGATGCAGCTCGTCCAATTCATCTGATGAGAAGACAGAAGTTCTGAGAAGATAACTAAAATAGTGAAAGAATCTTAACAAGCGAGACCAATCGAGACGCTACATGTTTCTTGTGGTCTCCTTGTTTTTTTATGAACTGTAAGGTGTCAAGAAAATTTCATTGACAATGTGGTTTTTGCCCTGTATAATTGCTTTTGTTGCTTAGGAGTGATGAAATAATGAAATGGTCTTTACTGGAATTGAGAAAATACCAAGAGACACCCTTAACTTTTCATGAGACGCTCGACTTGAAAGCCTCTCTCATGAAGCGAGACAATTTGATATTAGATGTTGCGCCAGTGGAAGTCGAAGGTCTGGTTTCAGTTGATAACAAAGGCTATCTCGTTCATTACACTGTGCAGACGACTCTGACTGTTCCGTCAACTCGTTCTTTAGAGCCAGTTGAGCTGCCGATGGATTTTTCCGTCGATGAAGTCTTTATGACCGAAGAGCAGTACCAGCGCAGAGACGATCAAATGTCTGCAGACGAGATTTTGCTGATAGAAGGTCCGCAATTGGATTTGGCAGAATCGGTCGAAGACAACATCTTACTGGCTATTCCGATGCGCGTATTGACAAAAGAAGAAGAACAAACAACTGATCTTCCTAAAGGGACAGATTGGGAAGTTGTCTCTGAAGAAGAATACGAGCGAAGAAAACTGGAAGAAGCCGAGACCAAAATAGATCCTCGTCTTGCAAAACTATCTGAACTTTTTGATTCTGAATCAGAAGAGGACGATAACGCGTAAGATTGGAATATATTGTATCGTTATCGATACAAGACTTTACAAGGAGGTGTAGCAAAATGGCAGTACCAGCTAGAAGAACATCAAAAGCGAAAAAAGCAAAACGTCGTACACACTACAAATTGACAATCAAAGGGTTAAACGAATGTCCAAACTGTGGTGAAATGAAAAAAAGCCATCACGTATGTGCAAATTGTGGTTACTACGATGGTAAGGACGTAATGTCTAAAGAAGCTTAATACATTTTAATTAGAAAATGTAAAACCTCAAGGCTAACCATGGAGCCTTGGGGTTTATTTTTTATCCAGGAGAAAGAAAAAAATCTTCTTCTTTAGTTTGCAATGAAGCGATGTTAGGCTATAATGAGAGAGATTAGGGAGATCATCCCAAATGTAGGAGGAGTTCATATGTCAAAACAACAAATCGGCGTTGTCGGTATGGCCGTTATGGGTAAAAACCTGGCCTTGAATATTGAAAGCCGCGGATACTCTGTTGCGCTATTCAACCGTACTGGTTCGAAGACAACAGCTGTGGTGGAAGAACACCCAGACAAAAATTTCAAAGCAACTTATACAATCGAAGAATTCGTTGATTCGATCGAAAAACCACGACGAATCCTTTTAATGGTCAAAGCAGGACCTGCAACAGATGCAACGATCCAAGAATTACTGCCTCATTTGGATAAAGGAGATATTTTGATCGACGGCGGGAACACATTCTTCAAAGATACGATCCGACGTAATGAAGAATTAGCCAACTCTGGTATTAACTTTATCGGTACAGGGGTTTCCGGCGGAGAAGAAGGCGCACTAAAAGGCCCTTCGATCATGCCTGGCGGCCAAAAAGAAGCTTATGAACTGGTAGCACCAATCTTAGAACAAATCTCTGCAAAAGCAGAAGACGGCGCTCCATGTGTGTCTTATATCGGACCTAATGGAGCAGGACATTACGTGAAAATGGTCCATAACGGGATCGAATACGGAGATATGCAGTTGATCGCTGAATCATATGATTTGATGAAAAACATTCTTGGTCTTTCAGTTGATGAAATGGCTGATATCTTCAAGGAATGGAATCAAGGCGAATTAGACAGCTACTTGATCGAGATCACGGCAGATATCTTGACTCGAAAAGACGATGAAGGTACCGGCAAACCGATCGTAGATGTAATCCTGGATGCTGCAGGAAATAAAGGAACTGGTAAATGGACAAGCCAAAGCGCTTTGGATCTAGGCGTGCCGCTTCCTCTGATCACTGAATCTGTTTTTGCTCGTTATATTTCTGCATACAAAGAAGAACGTGTCCAAGCAAGCAAAATCTTATCTCGTACAAATGACTTTGAATTTACAGGAGATAAAAAAGAGCTAGTCGAAAAAATCCGCGAAGCACTATACTTCAGCAAAATCATGAGCTATGCACAAGGCTTTGCACAGTTACGCGTCGCTTCTAAAGAATATGACTGGAACTTGCCATTTGGCGAAATCGCTAAAATCTGGCGAGCAGGCTGTATCATTCGCGCACGTTTCTTGCAAAAGATCACTGATGCCTATGACAAGAATCCAGAAATCGAAAATCTTTTGTTAGATGATTACTTTGTAGAAATCACGAAGAAATACCAGCAATCAGTAAGAGATGTCGTAGCATTAGCAGTCCAAGCGGGTGTGCCAGTACCAACATTCTCTTCAGCAATCGCTTATTTCGATTCATATAGAGCAGAACGTCTACCTGCAAATATGATCCAAGCCCAACGCGATTATTTTGGTGCACACACCTATGAACGTGTCGACAAAGAAGGCATCTTCCATTACTCATGGTATCATGAAGAATAAGTGTTCTCTCACTTTTAATAATGAGAAAATAAAAAAATGACGAAAGAGCTGAAGTCGATTGATCCGAATAGACTTCAGCTCTTTTTAAAATCAATTATTCATGATAAAATGACTATAGATTTTTAAGCAGATTATCGGTATAATGATAGAGTTTTTAAAAAGCCCGTAGAAAAGAAAGGATAAAATAATAAATGAGTAATATTCTAATCATTGAAGATGAAAAGAACTTGGCACGATTTGTCGAGCTGGAACTAAAGCATGAAGGGTACAATGCAGAAGTCCATTATAATGGCCGTACAGGGCTAGATGCCGCATTAAATAATGAGTGGGATGCCATTTTATTAGATTTGATGTTGCCGGAATTAAATGGATTAGAAGTCTGCAGACGCGTACGCCAAGTAAAAAATACACCGATTATCATGATGACTGCCAGAGATTCTGTCATTGATCGAGTATCAGGATTGGATCATGGAGCAGACGATTATATCGTCAAACCATTCGCGATTGAGGAATTATTGGCTCGTTTGCGCGCTTTGCTTCGTCGAATCGATATCGAAGGGGATAAGAATGTCGCAAAACAGACAACAATCACTTATCGGGATCTGACAATCGAAAAAGAAAACCGTGTCGTCCGTCGCGGTACGGAAGTCATTGAGTTGACAAAGCGAGAATATGAGTTGCTATTGACTTTGATGGAAAATGTGAACGTTGTATTAGCTCGTGATGTATTACTGAATAAAGTGTGGGGATATGAAACAGAGGTCGAAACAAACGTAGTCGATGTCTATATTCGATATCTTCGAAACAAAATTGATGTTCCAGGGGAGGAAAGCTACATCCAAACCGTTCGCGGAACAGGTTATGTGATGCGCTCGTGACAAAACTAAAAGAATCAGGAAAAAGAGAACTGAAAGGCCCATCATTAACAATCAAATGGGCCTTTGCAAGTTCTTTCTTCATATTTGTTGTATTCACGATCTTTGCAGTTATCACGTACAAATCTTCCATCAACCTGATCGTGGCTAAAGAGCGAAACAATGTGGAACGAACGATTTCGGAAGTTGTCTCACGACTAGCCAATTCTGATGAAGAGCTGACATTAGTCAATACGTATCGAAACCTCACAAACGCCACAGGGGATGAAAGTCATGTGGACGATACATCGGTCATTGAAGGAAATCTGATGAAAATCGATTCCTTCATTGCAGAGTTAGGACAGCCTTCGATGGATCTGTATGTTTACGATCTAGACGAAAAGCTTATTTTCAAAACGCATGAAAAAGGACGGGCACTGATCCAGACGAATCGAAAAGTGCCTACCATCGTGACGATGGATGGGAAAACAGGTTTCTTATCGATTCAGCCTATTTACTCCAAAGGGACGCGAGAAAAAATCGGATACGCACAGAGCTTTTATGAACTTTCTTCTTTTTATGATATACGTAACAAGCTATTATTGACATTGATTGTTTTAGAAGTCGTCTCGTTAATCCTGAGTAGTATCCTCGGGTTTTTCCTATCCTCTTATTTCCTGAAGCCGTTGAAGGTTCTCAGAGATACCATGGACACAATCAGAAAAGATCCGCAGTCAGACATTCACATGCCTGAGATCGATACGAACGATGAATTAGCTGATTTAGCGGAAATATTCAACGAAATGCTTGATCGGATGCGTCTGTATATCGAACAGCAAGAACAATTCGTAGAAGATGTTTCCCATGAATTGAGAACGCCAGTAGCGATTATCGAGGGACATCTAAGTTTGTTGAATCGCTGGGGAAAAGATGATCCTGAAATACTTGAAGAATCGTTGAGTGCAAGCATGCAGGAAATAAGCCGAATGAAAAGCCTTGTGCAAGAAATGTTAGACCTGTCAAGAGCAGAACAAGTCGATATCCATTATGTGAATGAAACGACATCTGCAAAAGAAGTGACTTACCAGGTATATAATAATTTTAAAATCCTGTATCCTGACTACGTCATCATACTAGATGACGATTTAGCAAAAGAAGTGACCTTGCAGATTTATCGAAACCATTTCGAACAGCTGATCATCATCATCTTAGACAATGCGGTGAAATACTCTACGACAAGAAAAGAAGTCCACATCTCGATTTCTTCTACTTTGAACGAATTTGAGATAGCTATCCAAGACTTTGGAGAAGGAATACCTCAAGAGGATCTGAAAAAAATCTTCAATCGGTTTTATCGTGTTGACAAAGCAAGAGCTCGGACAAAAGGTGGAAACGGCCTCGGATTATCCATCGCTAAGCAGCTTGTGGAAAATTACAAAGGGAGAATCCTTGCTGAAAGCGTAGTTGGACAAGGAACGATTTTTAGGATTTTTATTCCGATAGCTAAGCCAGAAAACAAGTAAAGTGTAAAAACTTTACTTGTTTTTTTATTAAAATCCTCGGAATATTGATTTTGCGGGATTAAAAAAGATGAGATTGACCGTAAAAGCGCCGAACTTTCAAGCAAGAATAGAGATACATGAAGAAAAAATAACAGCAAAAAAAGAACGAAAAAACAGATGAGGAAGTGATCATTCGCCTTTCAAAATAATATGGAAAAATATGAATGTTTCTATTGCTTTTTAGGGAAGAGCTTGATATATTATTATTTGTTCTGAAACACTACATAAGCAAAAAAATATTTTTGTTAAAAATAGTGTTGACGTTCATTTTACACCATGTTATAATAACGAAGTCGCTTGAGGCGGAAAATCTAAGACATCAGTTATATCAACGAAAAAAGTTGAAAAAAGTTGTTGACAAATAACAAATGAGATGTTAAGATGATTAAGTCGCTGAAAGAAAAAGCGAAAAACTTCTGATAAAAGAAGTTGAAAAAAGTTGTTGACAACTTCTAAAGGATCTGTTAAGATTTAAGAGTTGTTGGAACAAAAAGATTAGACCTTTGAAAACTGAACAAAGTAAGACAAACCAAATGTGTAGGGCGTCTTGATTGATTCAAGACAACAAACATTTTTAACAAGCAAGCAATATGCTAGCAAACAAATTGAGCTTAACAGTTGAA
>NZ_JAAKDW010000021.1 GCF_011038845.1 Enterococcus sp. ZJ1622 | reverse complement strand
AAGATACCCAAACTGGCAAAGTCACGGTCGGCTTTGCCGGAACGAATATGGATAACGGGACATTGGAAAGTTTGAAGGATATTTCTCAGTGGGGAGCGATCGCTTTTAGCGGGAGCCAAGCATCTTCTTTTTATTTTGCTCAAGGAAATGAGTTTCTCAAAGGATTGAAAAAAGAGGGTTATTCGATAGAGACAGTGACCGGGCACTCACTTGGCGGACGCAATGGAGCGATCTTAGGCATGGCGCATCAGGTACCAACGATCATTGTCTATAACGCCGCGCCATTAAACAATTCACTGACGGAGGCACTGTTCAGCTCGATGATCCAAGGAGGCAGGAATCTGCCGAAAATCCGACTTAGTCCAAGTACTTCGATCAAGAAAATCATAAAGGATTACCAAGGACGCTTAGTCTACTTGATTTCTGAAAATGATCCCTTAAACAATGTATCTGGTTTATTCGGCAGCTTGTATCCAGGTGAAAAAATCGTTTTAGAAAACGGCGAAGGCCACGAAATGAACGGTTTTCTGACGCGAAAGACGCAAGCAATGCTTTTAAGAAAACTTGCTTTGATAGATGAAAACGGGAAATTGCGGACAGGACTACAAGCAGCCCAAGATCTGACAGATGCCCGAATGACTGCTTTGTCCAAGCTGGAAAAACACTTTCGAACCGCTGGCAGCGGCAAACTCACTGCTTCACAGGAGATTTTTTTGGATGCGCTCTCAGCGAAAACGATCACTGAAAGCATGATCCTGGCAACACAAGAAAAAATCGCCCGCTTCAAACGAATGTATCAAGAAAATATCGAACAGGCTGGCGAACTTTGGAAGCAAACAAAAAGAGATGCCGCAGCTCTTGGCCCTTCTTTGACGACACTTGAACAGATGTCCGCCCTTGACGAAGGAAATGCCACTGAAGCCGTGATTGCCACTCAACCGATCAATGAATACAAAAACGCATTGAAAAAGCTGACCAATTATGAAAAGCAGTATACGGCACTTCTTGAAGAAATCAATCAAGTGATCGACAAACAAGTTGCCACGGACAAAGAACTAGCCAATCATTTCAATTAGGAGGATAAGATGGAATACAATATACACAGAAAAATGAATGAAACCGAAGAAAACTATTATCGAAATAAACGAAAGCTGGAAGAAACATTTGATATTCTTTCAAATGAAAAATACAGATTTTTTCGCCATTTAGATCAGCTTGCCCATCAACTCCAGATTATTTCCCGTAAAGGTCACTATGACCCGCTTCCTCCTTCTACAGCCTATCGCTATTTGGAGCAAGCAAAACATGAAGGTCAGCAAACCATACAACATGCTTCACATACTTTGGAACACTAGTTGGAAGAAAACCGAATGTCCTACCACAAACAGCAAATGTTACTCGAAGAAGAATTAAGACAGAAGCAATGGGAGGATAAAAAGAATGTTTGAAAATACCATAACTGGGATAGAGGAATGGTTAGAGGAAATGCACCAGCATCTGATCAATCTCCAAAAGCAAGCAGAACGAAATCTGATCCGAAATTGGGTCGCTCGGCAAAGTATCGAAACTTCAACCTTACGAAAACTTCGTGTACAGAGCAAAAAACAAACTTATATCAACGAACTTAAACGTGATAGTCAAAGTTATTCCGAGAAACTAAGTGCTTTTGCTAAAGGCCAATGGGTGGATAAAGCAAAACAAATCGTTGAGCAAACTCCTCATTCTCTGGATAGCCTGTAAACTCTTTGCTTGATCTATACAAACAGAACCGGCTTTTGCAGTCATTCACAAAAACCGGTTCTGTTCTATTATTCTTTATGCAGGTTCACTGACTTTCGCAATCTTCCCTTGTTCGATGTAGACCATCAGGATACTTAGATCGGCGGGGTTCACACCACTGATACGGCTGGCTTGCGCGATTGTTTCCGGCTGGATTTTTTCCAGTTTCTGCTTGGCTTCGGTTGCCAGACCGTTGATTGCTGAATAGTCGATATTTGTTGGGATTTTTTTTGCTTCCATCCGTTTTAATTTTTCGACTTTTTCCATGGCTTTTTTGATGTAGCCTTCGTATTTGATCTGGATTTCGACTTGTTCGATTTCTTTGCGTGTTAATTCGGTATTTTCTGGGATAAAACGCAAGAGATCAGTATAAGTGATTTCTGGACGTCTCAAGAAGTCGCTTGCCAATACACCGTCTTTTAATGGTGCTGCGTTGATCGTTGCTAGAAAAGCTTGAACTTCTTCGGTTGGTTTGATCCGGACGTTCATCAGTCGTTTGATTTCTTGTTCGACTGCTTCTTTTTTCTTCAAATAAGCCTTGTATTGATCTTCTTTTACTAGACCCACACGATGACCCATTTCTGTCAAACGCAAATCTGCATTGTCATGACGCAAAAGCAGGCGGTATTCTGCACGAGATGTCAGCAGACGGTATGGTTCATTCGTTCCTTTTGTTACTAAGTCGTCGATCATGACACCGATATAGCCATCGCTGCGTTTGATCACTAAAGGTTCTTTTCCTTGCACTTTCAATGCGGCATTGATTCCGGCGATCAGCCCTTGTCCTGCTGCTTCTTCGTATCCGCTAGTACCGTTTGTTTGTCCAGCAGTATATAAGTTTTCGATCACTTTCGTTTCCAATGTAGGGCGAAGCTGATGTGGTTCTACAACATCGTATTCGATCGCATAGCCTGTACGCATCATTTCCACTTTTTCTAAACCGGCGATTGAATGCAACATATCTACTTGCACATCTTCAGGTAGTGAAGTCGATAAACCTTGGACATAGACTTCTTCCGTATTCAAGCCTTCTGGTTCCAAGAATAATTGATGACGAGGCTTGTCGGCAAAACGAACGATCTTGTCTTCGATTGATGGACAATAACGTGCGCCTACCCCTTCGACGATCCCTGTAAACATCGGTGCACGATGTAAGTTGTCTCGGATGATTTTATGTGTTGATTCGCCTGTATAAGTCAACCAGCAAGATTCTTGATCCAATTTATACGCACTGTCTGGGGTACTGAAACTGAAATGGTTTGGTTCTTTGTCCCCTGGCTGTTCTTCTGTGACAGAATAATCAATCGTACTTGATTTGACACGAGGTGGAGTTCCTGTTTTAAACCGTTCGATTTCAAATCCAAGCTCCTTCAGATGATTGGCTAAACCGATCGATGGTTGAGAATTGTTCGGACCAGAAGAGTATTTTAATTCGCCAATGATGATTTCTCCGCGAAGTGCTGTCCCAGCTGTGATCACTACTGCTTTTGCGCGATAGCTTGCGCCAGTAGAAGTGACTACGCCACGGCAAATGCCGTCTTCTACGATCAATTCTTCTACGATCCCCTGTCTCAAAGTCAAGTTTGGCTCTTTTTCGATCGTATGTTTCATTTCTGTCGAATACGCGTGTTTGTCCGCTTGCGCACGCAATGCACGGACAGCTGGACCTTTTCCGGTATTCAACATACGCATTTGGATATAGGTCTTATCGATGTTTTTTCCCATTTCGCCACCTAAAGCATCGATTTCTCTGACAACGACACCTTTTGCAGGTCCGCCGACTGAAGGATTACATGGCATGAATGCCACCATATCCAAGTTGATTGTTAATAGCAATGTTTTAGAGCCCATTCTAGCGGAAGCTAATGCAGCTTCTGAACCAGCGTGCCCTGCGCCTACGACAATGACGTCATAAGCATCTGCTTGATAATGATTCACTGATGTGTTCCTCCTCTTATTTTCCTAAACAGAACTGACTGAATAATTGTGTGATCAATTCATCTTGTACGCTATCGCCGACAACTTCGCCTAAGTAATCCCAGCAGCGTGTCATATCGATTTGTACTAGGTCGACAGGCATGCCTGCATCGATTCCTGCGATGACTTCATCTAAGGAGATAGATGCTTTTTCCAGTAATGCGATGTGGCGAGTGTTTGAGACATAAGTCGCGTCACGCTCACCAGTTTCTCCACTAAAGAATAATTCTGAGATTGCTGTTTCTAAGCGATCTAATCCGTCATTTTTAGCAACAGATACTGAAAATACCGGTTCATCTTCAATCAGTTGGGCTAACTTTTCTTGTTCCAGCTGTTGTGGCAAATCTGTTTTGTTCAAAAGAATGATCCGTTTCAGTCCCTTTGTTGCTTCTAACAGCTGTTCGTCTTCGACTGTCAGCGGCTCGCTCTGATTCAATACAAGCAAGATCAGATCGGCTTCTGCTAATGCTTTGCGGCTTCTTTCGACTCCGATACGCTCAACTACGTCTTCTGTTTCTCGAATCCCAGCTGTATCGATCAGTTTCAATGGTACTCCTCGAACATTCACATACTCTTCGATCACGTCTCGAGTCGTTCCGGCGATGTCTGTCACGATTGCTTTTTCTTCCCGTAACAAATGATTCAATAAGCTGGATTTCCCAACGTTTGGACGCCCGATGATCGCTGTGCTCAAACCTTCACGCAAGACTTTCCCTTGTTTTGAGGTCGCTAGCAGTGCTTGGATCCGCTGCTGGATCATTTGAGCCTTTTCAAGTAATAACTTAGTGGTCAGTTCTTCGACGTCATCGTATTCTGGATAATCGATATTTACTTCTACTTGTGCCAAAGTTTCCAATATTTCTTGTCTCAATGAGCGAATCAAGGCAGATAGATTGCCATCTAACTGATTTAACGCCAAGCCCATCGCTTTATCTGTTTTAGCTCGGATCAAGTCCATCACTGCTTCTGCTTGAGAAAGATCGACACGTCCATTCAAAAATGCCCGTTTTGTAAATTCCCCAGGTTCAGCCAAGCGAGCCCCTTCTCGCAACAATAATTGCAGGATTTGGTTCACAACGACGATCCCGCCGTGGCAATTGATCTCGACTACATCTTCTCGAGTAAAGGTTTTGGGTGCCAACATGACGGAAACCATCACTTCATCAACTAACTGATCATTTTTTGGATCAACGATATGGCCATAATGGATCGTGTGACTTGGCACTTCTGTTAAATGTTTGGAACCAGAGCGGTAGACTTTATCCGCTAGCTGGACCGCTTGATCACCACTTAAACGAACGATGCTTATGGCTCCTTCTCCTGGTGGGGTGGAAATTGCAGCGATCGTATCAAATTCTAGAGTAATTTCAGCCATTTTTTCACATCCTTTTTCATTTTACGCACAAAAAAAGTGCCCACTCCACCCTTTATCTTCTATAAACGGTGAACTTCGCACTTTGACTGCTTGTTCTTGATTAAATTCTGGTCATAGACTATCACACTTGCCAAAAGGAATCAAGTCCTTCAGACTGTTCTTAAATTTTAAACCCTCTATCTTACTGACTCTTGCCGTTTTGATAGTATCTTGTTCGACGAGAAACCAAACCTTTGCTTACTTGAGTCCTTTCTTCTAATCTTGATGAAGTCGTTTTTCTTCCATGACAGCTTTTTTGATCACACTGATTTCCTCTTTCGTTAAATGATAAATGCTCTGTGGGTCCTGATTATCAGAAAAAGATAATCCATAAGAGTAACTGATCTTTGTATCGTTTGTTTACGTATCTCTACTGGTAGCTGCCAAATAGCTTTGTCAAACATCTTCCCCTTATGCAATTTATGTGCTGTTTTGTCTTTTACCGAAAGACCTGCTCGTTTTTTCTTTTCTCTTCTATTTGGCTGATTGGATCAATTTTGCTACTTGTTCTTCATTCAATGGTTTCACTCTATCTGCTTCCTTTCTCATCTGCTTGGAACTAGGCCGTTAATTAATTATATCCCTTTTGTTTTTTCTCCCTTTGCTAACTTTTTCAAAATAAAGAAATACTTGTTTCTCTTTCGGTAAAGCTTTATCTTTCGCTAGAAACACGGTACACTTGAATGGTAGCGCTATCTAAAAATTCCAGCTTTTTGAAAGGAGCAAACGTATGAGCCAGTTTAAACCTGCTGCAATTGATGGAGAAAACGATCCGAGGATCAACGATGTCGTTTTGTCTACCGGTAATATCAATCAAAAGTATATCGTTCGCGACATTGCTTTTGTGGTTGAATGTTTTGAAGCTGATTTATTCGACCCAGCGTTTCCCACTGATGATCTATTCTTGACCACCAAGCTTAAACTAAAGAAAAAAGTACTCGAATACGGCGCAAATGCTGTCATCAATTGTCATTTCGAGTATCAGCAAAAAGAAAGAGATGGCAAACAGCTGTTAGAACTGTTTGCTTATGGTACAGTGATCCAGTTTGTTCAGACAACGATCGGCTGATCTGCTTGATACAGACGGTTTTTTCGTAAAAAAGAACGCGAAGCCTAAGCTCCGCGTTCTTTTTTTATCAAAGTAAGACTACTTGAACATCGTATACTCCGATAAGAATGATTTCTAGTAAAATATACTTGGTTTAAAAAACTTTGTCAACGAGAATTCGGCAATTCGAGAAATTTGTTTTGTTTCCACCGATCCTCATCTTCTCTTTGCAGGCTCCACAACGAGATAGCGGTAAGGCTCATCCCCTTCTGAATGTGTTTGGACATATTCATTTTTGCTTAAGACTGCATGGACTTGTTTACGCTCAAAAGCTGGCATTGGTTCCAAAAAGACTGGTTGACCTGTTTTTTTGACTCTATCGGCTGTCCGCTCGGCTAAGCGCTGGATGATTTCCTGACGTTTTTCCCGATAGTTGCCGACATTCACGACGACTGACAATTTGCTTTCAGCCACACGATGGATGAATACCTGTGCTAAATACTGCAGCGCATTTAGCGTCTTGCCGTGTTTGCCGATCAAGATTCCTTGTTTATCTGTTTCTAGATGAAAAATGATCAGATTCGAGTCACGCTCCATCTTAACGAGTGCCGGTGCATCTAACTGCTTAGAGATTTCGGTGAGATAGACTGCCAATTCCGTCAAAGCTGCTTCGTCACCTAAAACACCCAATTCTGAATTTGTTTCTGTATCTTCAGGTAAAGTTTCCGTCTCGACCACCAGCTCTTGTACTGGTTCTGGCTGTTCTTCCAAGACTTCGTCGACTGTCTCTTCGACTGTTTCCGAAACCGTTTCGCTGAGATTCGGCTGGATCGAAAGACGAGCATTTTTTCGTCCCATTCCCAGAAATCCTTTTTTTCCTTCTTCCAGTATTTCGATTTCGACTTGGTCTTTTGTTAAACCTAAATCTTTCAGTCCATTTTGGACCGCTTCATCGATTGTTGCAGCTTCATAAATCGGCATTAGCATTCCCTCCCTTATTTTTTGCGTTTTTTCTTCGGATTCATTGCTTTTTTCAAGGCGCGTTCTTTTTCTCGGATTCTTCGCGCTTCTTCTTCCCGTTCTTTTCTGATCTTGAACGGATTATTGATCAGCATCGTTTGCAGTACTTGGAACGCATTAGAGATCACCCAGTATAATGAAAGACCACTTGCTAAGTTGACCCCCATCACCAAGATCATGACAGGCATGACAAAAGTCATGATTTTTGTTGAAGAATTTGATTCTACCTGACTCATGCTTGATAAATACGTACTTGCAAAGGTAAAGACGGCCGCTAAGATCGGCAGAATGAACGTAGGATCTGCTGTCCCTAGGTTCAGCCATAAAAAGTGTCCTTGCTTTAATTCCGGTACACGTGAAATTGCTTGCCATAAAGCCATCAAAATCGGCATTTGGACTAATAAAGGAAGACAGCCGGCGTACGGATTCACACCGTTTTCTGCATATAACCGCTGCTGTTCTTCACGAAGCTTTCCTTGTGTCTCTGGATCTTTTGAACTGTACTGCTGCTGTAATGCTTTCAGTTTTGGCTGAAGCTCTTGCGTTTTGCGCATGCTTTTTGTCTGAAAGTGCATCAATGGCAGCAAGATCACACGAATAATCAAAGTAAATAAGATGATCCCGATTCCGGCATTGCCAAATGACAGTGCTTTGATCGCTTCAGCAAAGTAATAAACAATATAGCGATCCCAAATTCCTGTACTTTGTGCGCTGACTTCTCCAGTTCCGCAACCGGATAAGACGATGACCAGACTGATGATACCAGCCATCAAAAGTAAACGTTTGTATTTCTTCACTTACTCTTTTCCTCTCTGTCGATTATTTTTGCAAGCTTCAAGACGTGGACTAAATTGGAGCGAATCTCGTCGTAAGTCAGTCCCTTGACGCTTGGTCTCGCGATCACAATGAAATCTATTTCCGGATCGATCTCTTCTTTTAAAGAATAGACCGCTGCACGAATTTTACGTTTTACGTCATTGCGGCATACCGCGTTCCCTACCTTTTTCCCTACAGACAGACCCACTCGAAAATGCGGCTGGCCCTTCTTTTCTAAACGGTATACGACAAACTTACGATTAGCAAAGGAAGCCCCTGTTTGAAACACGGCTTGAAACTCTCGTTCTTTTTTCACTCGATACGCTTTTCTCATTAGTTTTCTTTCCTTTTCTATCTCTCGCTTACGTCAACAATCATACCATATTTAGGATTATCCTTTCACATTTTCCCTAAAAAAGGGTATAAAAAAAACCACTGAAACCCCAGTGGCCTATGCTGAAAGAACTTTTCTTCCTTTACGACGACGGCTTGCTAAAACACGACGTCCATTTTTAGTACTCATACGTTTACGGAATCCGTGAACTTTTTGACGTTTACGTTTATTTGGTTGGTATGTTCTTTTCATGTATTCCACCTCCAAAATTTCTTATCTAATTATAAACACAGACATACTTTGATAGTATAACGACAAAGTAGTGTTTTTGTCAATATAAAATAAAAGGAACATTCTCAAAACTTATCCACAAGAATGTTTTTTTCTGCGTGATTTCATTGTGGAAAAAGTTATACACAAGGATTATCCACAGAAAATAAAAAGGCATTTTTACACAGAATAAACACGTGTAAAAAAAGAAATCCACAATACAGCAAAAAGCTGTGTATTGTTTTCTGTAAGTATTGATAAATATGCTTTTTTTATCCACAACCACTAGAGGAAATCTATTGTTTTTCACTAGTTTTCCACCTGTGCATTAGTGGTGTGGATAACTATTTTTCCCAGATGTGATTTTCTCTTTTTGTTTTCTTGTGATTATGTGGATAATTGTAATTAAAAAAATTTTTTCTTTGGTTTCTGTGGAAAACTATCGTAAAAAATGCTAAATTAGTACTAGTTATTCACTTTTTAATGAAGGAGGAAGCCTTATATGGTATCCCTCGATGCTTTATGGAACGAATTAAAGACAAATTATCAAAAGGATCTGTCTCCAGCCAGCTACAATACCTGGATCGAAACTGCCAGCCCGCGCTCGCTCGACCAAAGTCAGCTTGTCGTAGAGGTCCCTAGTAAGATCCACAAAGAGTATTGGGAAAAAAATCTGGCCACGAAAATCGTCGAAGTCGGGTATATGCTGACAGGAAAAGAGATCATTCCGCGATTCGTCACGGGAGAAGAAGCCGAACAAGAAGAAGTTGAGGAAGCCAAAAGCCCGAAAGCACCTGTCGCAGCGCCTATCAAGAAAGCCATGCTGAATCCCAAATATACATTTGATACATTTGTTATTGGGAAAGGAAACCAGATGGCTCATGCTGCCGCATTAGTTGTTGCAGAAGATCCGGGATCGATCTATAATCCGTTGTTCTTCTATGGAGGAGTTGGTCTTGGTAAAACTCACTTGATGCATGCGATCGGTCATCAAATGCTGTTAAGCCAACCGAATGCGAAGGTCAAATACGTCAGTAGCGAAACATTTGCCAATGATTTCATCAACTCGATCCAAAACAAAACAGCTGAAGAATTCCGTCAAGAATACCGGAATGTCGACCTACTGTTAGTCGATGATATCCAGTTTTTTGCCGAAAAAGAAGCGACACAAGAAGAGTTTTTCCATACATTCAATGCGTTGTACAATGAAGGGAAACAAATCGTTTTGACGAGTGATCGTCTGCCAAATGAGATCCCTAAACTGCAAGAACGTCTCGTATCCCGCTTTGCCTGGGGACTTTCAGTCGATATCACGCCCCCTGATCTGGAAACACGAACAGCTATCTTGCGTAAAAAAGCCGCTGCTGAGCGCCTGGAAATCCCAGATGACACACTGAGCTATATTGCTGGACAGATCGATTCGAATATTCGTGAGCTAGAAGGCGCCTTGGTCCGTGTACAAGCTTTTGCTGCAATGAACAGCGAGGATATCTCGACAAGTCTAGCCGCTGATGCCTTGAAAACACTGAAATCAGGGAAAGGGCACCCACAGCTTTCCATCTTACAGATCCAAGAAGAAGTGGCCAAATACTATCATATCCAGCTGAAAGATCTGAAAGGGAAAAAACGCGTCAAATCAATCGTCGTCCCACGTCAGATCGCCATGTATCTCGCTCGTGAGTTGACCGATAACTCGCTACCTAAGATCGGTGCGGAATTTGGCGGGAAAGACCACACGACTGTGATCCATGCACATGAAAAAATCCAGCAGCTGATGGACTCAAGTGTAAGTATGCAAAATGAAGTATCAGAGATTAAGAATTTCTTACTAAACTAAAAATGGAAAAAGCAAAACCGCAAAAAAGTCTTGTGGATAAAAAGAAAAAACAACCAAAAGTTATGCACATGTTTTCCACACCTGTTTTTTCTTTTCTTTCTTGCGTTTTTTTAGTTTTCCACAGAATCAACAAGCCCTATTACTTTTATTATTTATATTAACTAATAATAAATAAACACGACAAAGGAGAACCAACATGAAAGTTACTTTAAACCGAGCTAGTTTTATGCAAGAGCTGCAAACTGTTCAACGAGCGATCTCAAGTAAAACAACTATTCCTATATTGACAGGTGTCAAAATCACTTTGACACAAGAAGGACTGACTCTAACTGGGAGCAATGCGGATATCTCGATCGAAACTCTTTTGTCTGTTGAAAACGAAAAAGCGCAAATGAACATCGAATCGACTGGTTCGATCGTTTTGCAAGCTCGTTTTTTCAGTGAAATCATTCGCCGTCTGCCTGAAGAGACCTTCACTTTAGAAGTTCTAGAAAACAAACAAGTAGCCATTACTTCCGGAAAAGCAAATTTCATCGTCAATGGTCTAGATGCAGAGAATTATCCGCACCTTCCAGTAGTTGAAAGTCACAATCAGATGAAATTGCCTGTACATGTCTTGACGAAATTGATCAATGAAACAGTGTTCGCCGTTTCCCAACATGAGAGCCGTCCGATCTTGACAGGTGTTCATTTTATTTTGAAAGATCATTCATTGTTAGCTGTAGCGACAGATTCACATCGTCTTAGTCAACGAGTGATCCCTGTAGAACAAGCTGCTGATCAATTCGATATCGTCATTCCTGGGAAAAGCTTGATCGAACTTTCCCGTTCATTGACGAATGAAGAAGAGATCGTAGAGATCAGCATCATGGAAAACCAAGTACTGTTCAAAACAGAAACGATGTATTTCTATTCCCGCTTACTGGAAGGAAATTATCCTGATACGAATCGTCTGATCCCTTCAAGTTTCAATACAGAAGTCGAATTTTCTGTTCCAAGTTTCTTGGCCGCGATCGAGCGTGCGTCATTGCTTTCCCATGAAGGAAGAAACAATATCGTCCGTCTATCGATCAGTCCGGATGCTGTCGTATTGTATGGAAATTCTCCAGAGATTGGGAAAGTAGAAGAAAGTTTAAGCTATGCAGCAAGCAGCGGTGATCCGCTGGAGATTTCTTTCAATCCTGATTATATGAAATCTGCTTTACGTGCATTCGGTGATATGAGTATCAAGGTGAAATTTATTTCAGCTATCCGTCCATTTACACTGGAACCAACAGAAGACGGGGTACAATTCATCCAGCTGATCACTCCTGTACGTACAAATTAACGGTGATTTTCATTAAGTTTGAAAAAACTTTTGAAAAAATTTAGAAACAATAAAATTTAAACAGAAGGCCCTAAAATCACTTTTAAGGCTTTCTGTTTATTTTTGTTTAAAACACCTTTTTTCATTTAAATCGTCTTATACGGAAAAATATATGGATAAATTTGTTTTATTGCGAAAAAAAAGGTATAATAGAGTATACTTTTAAAAATGAAAATGAGGGATGAACATTGAAACAACAAGTCATTCTAAAAACCGAATTTATGACGTTGGGTCAAATGCTGAAAGAAGTCACAGTCATCGGCAGCGGTGGACAGGCAAAATGGTATTTAGCAGAAAACACCGTCCTGGTAGATGGCGAACCAGAAAATCGTCGCGGACGAAAGCTTTATCCCGGTATGATGGTCGAAGTTCCAGAAGTAGGAACTTTTTTTATGGTAAAAAAAGGAAATAACGATAATGAGGCTGAATAAGCTGCTTCTCAAAAATTATCGGAATTATCAAGAATTACACATCGATTTTTCCAAGAATCTGGTTATTTTTTTGGGGGAGAACGCGCAAGGGAAAACCAATCTTTTAGAAAGCATCTATGTACTCGCTATGACAAGAAGCCACCGGACAAGCAGCGAGCAGGAATTGATCGGCTGGAATGACGATCAGGCAATGATCCAAGGAGAGATCACCAGAGGTTCCTCCAAGATTCCGCTGGAGATCCTGCTATCTAAGAAGGGGCGAAAAACAAAGATCAATCATATCGAGCAAAAGAAGCTTAGCAGCTATGTTGGTCAATTGAACGTCATTTTATTTGCACCGGAGGATCTTTCGCTAGTAAAAGGAAGCCCGCAAGTCAGGCGGAAATTTCTGGATATGGAATTAGGTCAGATCAATCCGATCTATCTTTATGACCTTGTGCAATATCAGTCGATTCTAAAACAAAGGAATCAATACCTGAAACAATTGAATGAGAAAAAACAGACCGATCTGCTTTACTTGGATATTCTGTCCGAACAGTTAGCAGAATTCGGAAGCAAAGTGCTGAAAGCAAGAGCGCAGTTTATCAAACGACTGGAATTTTGGGCGAATGCCCTGCATCAGCAGATCACTCATCAGAAAGAACAATTAAAAATCGAATATGTGACCGCTATTTCTTCTTTGGAAACTCAAACGCAAGAACAAATCCAAGCACAATTTTTAGCTTTGCTGAATCAGAATAAAAAGAAAGACCTTTTTCGTGGTACGACGACAGTGGGTCCGCATCGTGACGATCTTTCTTTTTTCATCAATGAGAAAAATGTACAGACATATGGTTCGCAGGGGCAACAGCGAACCACTGCTTTGAGCGTCAAGTTGGCAGAAATCGACTTGATCAAAGAAGAGACCGGAGAATATCCGATTCTCTTGCTAGATGATGTGATGAGTGAATTAGATGACAATCGACAGCTGCATCTGCTGGAAACAATCGAAGGAAAAGTGCAAACATTCTTGACGACAACGACACTTGACCATGTAAAAAACAAAATGACTGTTGAACCTGAGATTTTTTATGTTCAGCAGGGGAAAATAAAAGGAGAAGAAACTGAATGACAGAAGAAAGAAGTTTAGTAGAACGTGCTAAAGAATATGATGCCAGTCAGATTCAAGTACTTGAAGGACTTGAGGCCGTTCGAAAACGTCCCGGCATGTATATCGGTTCGACAAGTTCAGAAGGCTTGCACCACTTAGTCTGGGAAATCGTTGATAACTCTATTGATGAGGTCTTGGCCGGTTTTGCTACGGAGATCCGAGTAATCATAGAAAAAGACAACAGTATCACCGTAGTAGATGACGGACGAGGGATCCCAGTCGATATCCAAGCGAAAACAGGTCGTCCTGCGGTAGAAACAGTCTTTACTGTTCTTCATGCCGGCGGGAAATTCGGCGGTGGCGGATACAAAGTTTCCGGAGGGCTTCACGGGGTAGGTTCTTCCGTCGTAAATGCGTTGTCTACGATCCTTGATGTGAAGGTATATAAAGACGGCAAGGTTTATTACCAGGAATACCGTCGTGGTGCTGTCGTCGATGATCTGAAAGTCATTGATCAGACAGACCGTCACGGGACAACGGTCCATTTCGTTCCAGATCCGGAAATCTTCACAGAAACAACGGAATTTGACTTTACGAAACTAGCCACACGTATCCGTGAATTGGCATTCTTGAATCGCGGCATGCATATCTCGATCGAAGACAAACGAGAAGAAAAACCAGTCTTGAAGGAATATCACTATGATGGCGGGATCAAGAGTTATGTCGAATACTTGAATGCCAATAAAACAGTGATTTTCCCTGAGCCTGTTTACTTAGAAGGCGAACAACAAGATATCGCAGTGGAAGTGTCCATGCAATATACAGATGGCTATCACTCGAATATCATGAGTTTTGCCAATAATATCCATACGTACGAAGGCGGAACGCATGAATCTGGATTCAAGACAGCTTTGACTCGTGTGATCAATGATTATGCCCGCAAACAGAAATTGATGAAAGAAAATGATGACAACCTGACAGGGGAAGATGTACGTGAAGGGCTGACAGCTGTTATCTCTATCAAACATCCAGACCCTCAATTTGAAGGCCAGACCAAAACGAAATTAGGGAATTCCGAAGTACGTACAGTGACTGACCGTTTATTCAGCGAGCATTTCATGAAATTCTTACTAGAAAACCCAAGTGTCGGCCGACAAATCGTCGAAAAAGGATTGCTTGCCTCACGTGCACGATTAGCAGCGAAACGCGCGCGTGAAGTAACACGTCGTAAAGGAGCACTGGAAATCAGCAACCTTCCGGGAAAACTGGCAGACTGCTCAAGCAATGATCCTGAAAAATGCGAATTGTTCATCGTCGAAGGAGATTCTGCCGGCGGTTCAGCAAAACAAGGACGAAATCGTGAATTCCAAGCGATTCTGCCGATCCGCGGGAAGATTTTGAACGTGGAAAAAGCAAGTATGGACAAGATTTTAGCGAACGAAGAGATCCGTTCATTGTTTACAGCGATGGGGACAGGTTTTGGTGAAGATTTCGATGTATCTAAAGCACGTTACCATAAGCTAGTGATCATGACCGATGCCGATGTCGATGGCGCACACATTCGTACATTGCTACTGACACTGTTTTATCGTTATATGCGTCCGATCGTCGAAGCAGGCTATGTTTATATCGCACAGCCACCTTTGTACGGAGTAAAACAAGGAAAGAAAATCACGTATGTACAGCCCGGGAAAAACGCAGAAGAAGAATTAAAACAAGTCGTTGCTTCACTACCAGCTTCACCTAAGCCAAGCGTACAGCGCTATAAAGGATTGGGCGAAATGGATGACCATCAATTGTGGGAAACGACTATGGACCCAAGTAATCGTATGATGGCGCGAGTAAGCGTGGATGATGCGATCGCAGCTGACCAGATCTTCGAAATGCTGATGGGAGATCGTGTAGAACCACGACGAGCATTCATTGAAGAAAATGCGCATTACGTGAAAAATCTAGATATTTAATCATGAAGGAGGAAAAAAGATGAGTGAAGAAATCAGAGAAAACATCCATGATGTCAATCTAACCAGTGAAATGAAAGACTCCTTCATCGATTATGCGATGAGCGTGATCGTCGCTCGTGCATTGCCAGATGTCCGAGATGGATTGAAACCTGTTCATCGCCGTATTTTGTACGGAATGAATGAATTAGGGGTCACACCGGATAAAGCACATAAGAAATCTGCCAGAATCGTTGGGGATGTCATGGGTAAGTACCATCCCCACGGAGACAGCGCGATCTATGAATCGATGGTGCGTATGGCACAGCCTTTCAGCTATCGTTACATGCTGGTTGACGGACACGGAAACTTTGGATCAGTCGATGGGGACGGCGCAGCTGCGATGCGGTACACAGAAGCTCGGATGAGCAAAATCGCAACGGAGATGCTACGTGATATCAACAAAAACACAGTCGATTTCCAAAGCAACTATGACGATACGGAAAAAGAACCGGTTGTCCTACCTGCGCGTTTCCCTAACTTGTTGGTCAACGGAACTACAGGGATCGCTGTAGGGATGGCAACGAATATCCCGCCTCATAATTTGTCGGAAGTCGTAGCAGCCATCGATTTGCTGATGGACAATCCTGAGGTGACGACCAATGAATTGATGGAAGTACTGCCAGGACCAGATTTCCCAACAGGTGGTTTGGTCATGGGCAAATCCGGTATACGAAGAGCTTACGAAACAGGGAAGGGATCGATCACTGTTCGAGCAAAAGTAGAAATCACGGAAATGCCGAACGGAAAAGAACGGATCATCGTCACTGAACTTCCTTACATGGTCAATAAAGCAAAACTGATCGAACGGATTTCCGAACTGCACAGAGACAAACGGATCGAAGGGATCACAGATCTGCGTGATGAATCTTCACGTGAAGGGATGCGGATCGTGATTGACATCCGCCGTGACGCAAGTGCTTCAGTGATCTTGAACAATCTATATAAATTGACTTCGCTGCAAAACTCATTCGGGTTCAACATGCTCGCCATTGAAAAAGGCGTGCCGAAAGTGTTGAGTTTGAAACAAATCTTAGAAAACTATATCGAACACCAACGCGAAGTGATTACTCGCCGGACGGTTTTTGAAAAAGAAAAAGCCGAAGCTCGCGCACACATTCTAGAAGGTTTGCGTATCGCACTGGATCATATCGATGAGATCATTTCGATCATCCGTGGCTCTAAATCAGATGATGAAGCAAAAGCAGCGATGATCGAACGGTTTGAATTATCTGACCGTCAATCACAAGCGATACTTGATATGCGTTTGCGCCGTCTGACCGGTTTGGAACGTGAGAAGATCGAAAATGAATACCAAGAATTACTGAAACTGATCGAAGACTTGGCAGATATCCTAGCAAGACCGGAACGTGTGACAGAGATCATCAAAACAGAATTGGCAGATTTGAACCAGCGCTTTGGCGACAAACGCCGTACAGAGCTGCTCGTCGGCGAAGTATTGAGCTTAGAAGACGAGGATCTGATCGAAGAAGAAGAAATCGTGATCACACTTACGAACAATGGCTACATCAAACGTTTAGCCAACAGTGAATTCCGCGCACAGCGCAGAGGCGGACGCGGCGTCCAGGGAATGGGTGTCCACAACGATGATTTCGTGAAGAACCTTGTTTCTTGTTCCACCCATGACACTCTGCTGTTCTTTACGAACAACGGGAAAGTTTATCGGGCAAAAGGCTATGAGATCCCAGAATATGGTCGCACAGCCAAGGGCATTCCGATCATCAATCTGCTAGGGATCGATTCAAGTGAAAAAATCCAAGCAATCATCGCAGTGACTGGTGAAGTAGAAGAAGGGCACTATTTGTTCTTCACGACACGTCAAGGGACAGTCAAACGTACTTCTGTGACTGCATTTGCGAATATCCGCAGCAATGGACTGATCGCAATCGGACTGAAAGACGACGACGAGCTAGTCAATGTGTTATTGACGAATGGGAATTCCAACATCATTATCGGGACACATAATGGCTACTCTGTCACCTTCAAAGAAGAAGTCGTCCGCGATATGGGACGTACAGCTTCCGGTGTGAGAGGGATTCGCTTGCGTGAAGAAGATTATGTCGTTGGCGCAGCCTTGATGAATCAAGACCAAGAAGTGCTGATCATTACGGAAAAAGGATATGGAAAACGGACGAAAGTATCTGAATATCCTGTAAAAGGTCGGGGCGGTAAAGGGATCAAGACAGCGAATATCACAGAAAAAAATGGACCGTTGGCTGGTCTTGCAACAGTTGTCGGTGATGAAGATATCATGCTTATCACGGATAAAGGTGTGATCATTCGTTTCAACGTCTCGACTGTCTCTCAAACGGGGCGTTCCACATTAGGCGTACGCTTGATGAAAATGGAAGCTGATACGAAAGTTGTGACAATGGCTGCTGTCGAACCAGTAGTGGAAGAAACAGCTGAAACAGTTGACAATACGGAACAGACAGAAGAACAATCAGAAGAATAAGCCACCTATTGCGTGAAAATTAAGTGCCGCCTGTACGATGACCATGGATAAAATGGGGATCGTGCAGGCGTTTTTTGTTTTTTTGCGTTTCTTTTAAGTATTGCTGTATTTTTATGAATCTACTTGATACAGGTTGCTTTTGGCAAGAAATGCGTGTATAATCAAAGCTTGTGAGTAGTCTAATTTATTAGAAAACTCTCCTTGCTCTTAGGAACCTGAGAGCCGAAAGTCCATAGGGAGGTGAAAATCAATGGAAAACACGAAATATGAAATCATGTACATTATTCGTCCAAACATTGATGAAGAAGCAAAAACTGCTTTAATCGAACGTTTCGATGCAATCTTAAAAGATAACGGAGCTGAAGTTATCGAATCTAAAGATTGGGAAAAACGCCGTTTCGCTTATGAAATGAACGGTTACCGTGAAGGTATCTATCACATCGTTAAAGTATCTTCTCCATCATCAGCAGCTGCAGTCAATGAATTTGACCGTCTTGCTAAAATCAACGACGATATCATTCGTCACATGATTGTTAAAGAAGAAGCTTAATTATTGTTTCATGTGGAACAATAAGACAACGATGAGAGGAGATGACTATTTTGATTAATAATGTTGTATTAGTTGGACGTCTGACGAAGGATCCTGATTTGCGATACACATCAAGCGGCACGGCCGTTGCAACGTTTACGTTGGCTGTAAATCGTAATTTCACTAGTCAAAACGGCAATCGTGAGGCTGACTTTATCAACTGTGTGATTTGGCGCAAATCAGCAGAAACATTAGCAAACTATGCTCGCAAGGGAACACTTTTGGGTGTTACTGGTCGTATTCAAACTCGTTCTTACGATAACCAGCAAGGACAACGCGTATACGTAACAGAAGTAGTAGCTGACAATTTCCAATTACTGGAAAGCCGTTCTGCATCTGAAAATCGCCAACAAAGCAGTGGTTACCAAAGTTCTGGTCCAGCGACAAGCGATTTTGGCGGAAACAATAACGCTAATCAAACATCTCAATCATCCAACGGTATGCCTGATTTTGATCGTGATACTTCTGATCCATTCGGTTCAAGTTCAACGATCGACATTTCAGATGATGATTTACCATTCTAAACGAATTTGATAGGAGGGAAATAGAATGGCACAACAAAGAAGAGGCGGACGTAAACGTCGTAAAGTAGACTATATTGCTGCTAACCATATTGAATATATCGATTATAAAGATATCGAATTACTAAAAAGATTCATTTCAGAACGCGGTAAAATTTTACCACGTCGTGTAACAGGTACAGGCGCTAAAAACCAACGTAAAATCACAGTTGCGATCAAACGTGCTCGTATCATGGGATTATTACCATTCGTTAGCGAAGACTAATAGCAAAAGAAGTTATGACTGTGGTCATAGCTTCTTTTTTTATCAGGAACAGTTTATTCGATTAGTCGCTTGAATGACAAAAGTTATGGTAAAATTAGAGTAATCATTTACGGGAGGACAATTATGGAAAAAGAAACGAATCACTTGACCCCAAGACCTCTCTTCATTCTATTGTTTATCTTCATCGAAGTACTGGTTGTTTTACTTTTGCCGTTTCGTATTGTTAGCGCTTCGGTGATTCTTATAATGAATGTTTTTTGCGTACGATATTGGTTGAAGATGAAGCGGTGGATGGTCTTGAAAAATCGGGAAAAGATCCAAAAAGCTTCGACAGTCGCAGAAACGAACTTGGCATATGTATCAGAGGTCATGCCAGTTGGAATCATCGCTTATCAGCCAACGACTCAAGCAATCGAATGGATGAATCCTTTTGCATTGCGGCTTAAAGACCAAAGTGCGCTTTCAGAAGAAGCGCTTCTTGATGCTTTTTTTGCTGCGAAAGAAAAGAAGAAAACACAAGTATACTTGGCAGACAAGACCTTTCAATTCGAAATGGATACAGTGAAAGGGGTCGTTTATTTCAGCGATATCACTCAAAATCAGTTATTGAAATTGCACCAGGTCAATAGCCAGCCAGTGATCGGTATCTTGTCGATCGATAATTATTCTGATGCAGTCGATAAATTGGATGACAAAGAAGTTTCTTATTTGAATTCCTTTATCACTACTTTAGTTTCTGACTGGATGAATGAATATCATGTGTTCTTCAAACGGATCAACTCTGAACGTTTTTTCTTCGTTGCGCAAGTGATTGATCTGAAAAAGATGATGGAGAAAAAATTTGACCTGCTTGACCGCTTGAGAGCAGAAGCAGAAAAGCAAAGCATGCCGCTTACATTGAGTATGGGAATTGCCTATGGTCAGAAGCCTCTGGATGAAATCGGCAGCGAAGCGCAAAACAATCTAGATGTTGCGCTAGTTCGAGGCGGTGACCAGGTCGTCGTAAAAGAAATGCGTGAAGGGGCAAAACCTGTTTATTACGGCGGTAAGTCGGCAACAGCAGTCAAACGTACACGCGTCAGATCCCGTGCGATGAGTACGGCTTTGCGGAGGATTTTCGATGAAACAGGGGATGTCTTCATCATGGGACATCGTTTTCCAGACATGGATGCGATCGGTTCAGCATTTGGCGTAAGTTGTCTAGCACGATTCAACCAAAAGAAAGCATATGTCGTCATCAATGAAAATGAGATCATCCCAGATGCAGAGCGATGTTTAGAGGAGATCCGCAAGCACCCGGACCTAGAAATGCAATTGATTTCCCCTGAGCGAGCGATGGAGCTTAAGAAAGAAGAGGATCTCCTAGTGATGGTCGACTATCATAAACCGTCGCTATCGATCTCTCAAAGCCTTTATGAGCAGTTCGATAAAATCGTGATCATTGACCATCATCGCAGAGGAGAAGAATTTCCAAGCAAGCCATTGCTGACGTATATCGAATCTTCTGCTTCATCTGCTTCTGAACTGGTTTCTGAACTGATCCAGTATCAAAGCAGTCGAACCAACCGACTCGATCGATTCGAAGCCACGTTGTTACTTGCTGGCATGGTCGTCGATACGAACAGCTTCCATGTTCGGACGACTGCACGAACATTTGACGTAGCTAGCTATTTACGGACTTGTGGAGCGGACGCATCCCTAGTACAATATTTATTGAGCTCAGATCTCGACACATATTTGGAAATCAGCAATCTGATTGCTCACAGCGAGTATGTGACTTCTGATATTGTAGTAGCAGCAGGTACAGAGGAAAAAGAGTATAATAGTGTTATCGCTGCAAAAACAGCAGACACGCTTTTATCCATGATCGATATCAATGCCGCATTCGTGATCACGAAACGTACAGACGGCTTGGTGGGAATCAGTGCCCGAAGTACAGGAAAGATCAACGTTCAGCTGATCATGGAATCTTTAGGCGGTGGTGGACATTTCACGAACGCCGCCACTCAATTGGAGAATGTGACCGTTGAGGAGACCAAAGAGCAGCTGTTTGCTGCAATCAAAGAAAAGTTGAATCAAATATATGATAAGGAGTAATCCAAATGAAAGTAATTTTCTTACAAGATGTAAAAGGCAAAGGAAAAAAAGGAGACATTAAAGAAGTCCCTGCAGGTTATGCACAGAACTACCTGATCAAAAACAATTTGGCAAAAGAAGCAACAAAAAGCAGCATCAGCCAATTAGCCGGACAGAAAAAAGCACAAGAAAAGCAAGAAGCAGAAATATTGGCAGAAGCTAAAAAATTGAAAGAATTCTTGGAAAAAGAAGAAACTGTCGTAGAGATAAAAGCAAAAGCCGGAGAAGACAGCCGCTTGTTCGGTTCGATCCCTTCTAAACAAATTGCGGAAGCCTTGAACAAACAATACCAAGTAAAATTAGACAAACGCAAAATCGAATTGGAAAATCCGATCCGTTCACTAGGATACACGAACGTACCTGTGAAATTGCATCATGAAGTCACAGCAACGATCAAAGTGCATGTAGTGCAAGAATAAGCTTTTGAACACTGTTTGCGAAGAATTTACGACTAGAGTCTAATCTTCGAATAAGAATTGTCAAGCCGAGATTTATCTGAGAGAAAAAGCAGCAGAAAAAGGCATGCTGCATGATGATTTCAGGTTGATTTCGGCTTGTTTCTTGAGAGAATCAAACGAATATGAGCAGGTCATGCGATCAGAAGATAAGACTATCCATTTTTTTTTTGTTACACTTATCTAAGGAAGGATGACTTTTGCTTCATTTTCTTGTAAAATGAAGCAATTGAAGACAAGGAGCGATACGTATGAATGAAGTGTGGCAGGATCGAATTCCACCGCAGAATATAGAAGCCGAACAAGCGGTTCTGGGCTCTGTTTTTTTAGACGCAGAAACGATCATTGATGCCATGGAGTACATAGAGCCGAAAGACTTTTACCGTCGCGGGCACCAGATCATCTTTGAAACGATGATCGAGCTGAATGATCGAAATGAAGCGATTGATGTTGTCACCGTAAAGGATCGGCTAGAGCAGAACAATCTATTGGAAGATGCTGGCGGATTGAGTTATCTTTCTGATTTGGCATTAGCTGTCCCAACTGCCGCGAATATCGTTTATTACGCGAAAATCGTTGAAGAGAAATCCCTATTGCGTAATTTGATCCAAACTGCTACAGGCATCGTGACGAAAGGATTCGAACAAGGAGAAGAAGTCCAGTCCATCCTTGATGATGCAGAACGCAGTATCTTGGAAGTGTCCGAAAAAAGAAATCGCAGCGGCTTTTTATCGATTGCTGAAGTATTGAACTCCACGATTGAAAATATCGACCGGCTTGCACAAAACAATGAAGAGATCACAGGTCTGCCTACTGGTTACCAGGGATTGGATAAAATGACCGCTGGATTTCAGCCAGAAGAACTGATCATTTTAGCCGCACGTCCTGCGGTAGGGAAAACCGCTTTTGCTTTGAATATCGCACAAAACGTCGGAACGAAAACAGATCGTTCTGTGGCTATTTTCAGTTTGGAAATGGGGGCGGAATCTCTGGTCAACCGGATGCTTTGTGCAGAAGGATCGATCGAAGCCAGCCATCTGCGTACAGGGCAGCTGTCAGAAGAAGAATGGTCCAATCTGATCGTTGCTATGGGCAGCTTGTCGCGGGCAAATATCTTTATCGATGATACACCTGGGATAAAAATCTCTGAGATCCGTGCTAAATGCCGTAAGCTAGCACAAGAAAAAGGGAACCTAGGCTTGATCTTGATCGATTATCTGCAGCTGATCGAAGGCAATGGCAAGGAAAACCGCCAACAAGAAGTTTCAGATATCTCCCGGCAGTTGAAAAAACTGGCGAAAGAATTAAAAGTACCAGTTATCGCACTTTCCCAATTATCTCGTGGGGTAGAGCAAAGACAAGACAAACGACCAGTCTTGAGTGATATTCGGGAATCAGGTTCGATCGAACAAGATGCGGATATCGTTGCTTTCTTATATCGTGATGACTACTATGAGCGAGAAGGCGGAGAAGATAGCGATGGTGAAGAGCCGCATAATGACAATGTGATCGAAGTGATCATTGAGAAAAACCGGAGCGGGGCGCGAGGGACCGTTGAACTGTTATTCATCAAAGAATACAACAAATTTTCTTCGTTGTCGCCGAGAGAAGAGTATTAGAAAATAGAGGTCGTGAAAGTAGCGTTTTGACCTGAACTTAATGTCTGAAGGTCAGCTATTTTACCACCATCTAGCTTTTAAGTAACAAGAAATGGAACACCTGAAAATGAGGAGAGGACTAATTGATGTCCTATCCTCATTTTTTTATTTGGAACTATTTTCTAAAGTAACCAAAGTTCGTTTTTTAAGCGTTTTTATAAATTAAATATAAATATCATTCGATTTTAGTTGAATTAACAGATAGATATTGATACAATGGTTCAGGATTAAATAATATAGAACGAGGTGTTCAAATGTCATCTGTAGTAGTAGTAGGTACACAATGGGGCGACGAAGGGAAAGGGAAAATCACGGACTTTCTCAGTGAAAATGCTGAAGTGATCGCACGGTACCAAGGTGGCGATAATGCAGGACACACGATCAAATTTAATGGTGTTACGTATAAACTGCATTTGATTCCTTCTGGGATTTTTTATAAAGACAAAATCAGTGTGATCGGTAACGGCGTCGTAGTCAATCCGAAATCATTGGTGAAAGAATTGGCCTATCTGCATGAAAAAGGCGTCACAACAGAGAACTTGCGAATCTCTGATCGTGCACATGTCATCTTGCCTTACCATATCAAATTGGATCAACTGCAAGAAGATGCAAAAGGAGAAAATAAAATCGGAACTACGATCAAAGGGATCGGACCAGCTTATATGGATAAAGCGGCTCGTGTCGGGATCCGGATCGCCGATTTATTGGATAAAGAAATTTTCGAAGAACGTTTGCGGTTGAATTTAGAAGAAAAAAATCGTCAATTCGTCAAAATGTTTGATTCTGAACCATTGGCCTTCGATGATATTTTTGAGGAATACTATGAATACGGGCAACAAATCAAACAATATGTGACAGATACTTCGGTGATTTTGAATGATGCACTGGATGCTAGCAAACGTGTACTATTCGAAGGGGCACAAGGTGTGATGCTTGATATCGATCAAGGGACTTATCCATTCGTGACTTCTTCCAATCCTGTCGCTGGTGGTGTAACGATCGGAAGTGGCGTGGGTCCTTCAAAAATCAATAAAGTCGTGGGTGTATGTAAAGCTTATACTTCTCGCGTGGGAGACGGACCTTTCCCAACAGAATTGTTTGATGAAACAGGACAGCAGATCCGGGAAGTCGGTCGTGAATACGGCACAACGACAGGGCGTCCTCGTCGTGTCGGCTGGTTCGATTCAGTTGTGATGCGCCATTCAAAACGTGTTTCAGGTATCACCAATCTATCCCTTAACTCGATCGATGTATTGAGTGGTTTGGAAACAGTGAAAATCTGTACAGCTTATGAATTAGACGGTGAATTGATTTATCATTATCCAGCTAGTCTGAAAGAATTGAAACGCTGCAAACCCGTATATGAAGAACTACCAGGCTGGTCTGAAGATATTACAGGATGCAAAACCCTTGCGGAATTGCCAGAAAATGCACGGAACTATGTCCGTCGTATCTCAGAGCTTGTAGGCGTGCGTATCTCAACGTTCTCTGTCGGCCCTGATAGAACACAAACAAATATCTTAGAAAGCGTGTGGGCGCAAATCTAAAGCCATCAGCTTAGCTGAATCAGGACATTTCTGTCTCTATAGAAATGAGCTAACTTGCTGTTTGACCATATTGGAGGATGGACATCATTTTGGGCTCTTTGTCAAATCGGACTGATAAGGTCATCTATGAACATCA
This sequence comes from Enterococcus sp. ZJ1622, assembly GCF_011038845.1. Taxonomy (GTDB): domain Bacteria; phylum Bacillota; class Bacilli; order Lactobacillales; family Enterococcaceae; genus Enterococcus_B. Next base: position 83 of record NZ_JAAKDW010000021.1, on the reverse strand, counting down.
AAGTTAGTAAAAGTTACTAGCTTTGATGTTTTTTTATGTGTAGCTGATTAACCCGTTGATTAGAAAAATCCGCAAGCGCATAT
>NZ_JAAKDW010000020.1 GCF_011038845.1 Enterococcus sp. ZJ1622 | reverse complement strand
AATTCCCCACCCACCTCGAATTCATTGACGCGTTCTACGACAAACGCACAAGTCTTAGTGGCGTGGCCTTTAAAGATACCCAAACTGGCAAAGTCACGGTCGGCTTTGCCGGAACGAATATGGATAACGGGACATTGGAAAGTTTGAAGGATATTTCTCAGTGGGGAGCGATCGCTTTTAGCGGGAGCCAAGCATCTTCGTTTTATTTTGCTCAAGGAAATGAGTTTCTCAAAGGATTGAAAAAAGAGGGTTATTCGATAGAGACAGTGACCGGGCACTCACTTGGCGGACGCAATGGGGCAATCTTAGGCATGGCGTATCAGGTACCAACGATCATTGTCTATAACGCCGCGCCATTAAACAATTCACTGACGGAGGCACTGTTCAGCTCGATGATCCAAGGAGGTAGGAATCTGCCGAAAATCCGACTTAGTCCAAGTACTTCGATCAAGAAAATCATAAAGGATTACCAAGGACGCTTAGTCTACTTGATTTCTGAAAATGATCCCTTAAACAATGTGGCTGGTTTATTCGGCAGCTTGTATCCAGGTGAAAAAATCGTTTTAGAAAACGGCGAAGGCCACGAAATGAACGGTTTTCTGACGCGAAAGACGCAAGCAATGCTTTTAAGAAAACTTGCTTTGATAGATGAAAACGGGAAATTGCGGACAGGACTACAAGCAGCCCAAGATCTGACAGATGCCCGAATGACTGCTTTGTCCAAGCTGGAAAAACACTTTCGAACCGCTGGCAGCGGCAAACTCACTGCTTCACAGGAGATTTTTTTGGATGCGCTCTCAGCAAAAACGATCACTGAAAGCATGATTCTGACAACACAAGAAAAAATCACCCGCTTCAAACGAATGTATCAAGAAAATATCGAACAGGCTGGCGAACTTTGGAAGCAAACAAAAAGAGACGCCGCAGCTCTTGGCCCTTCTTTGACCACAATTGAACAGATGTCCGCCCTTGACGAAGGAAATGCCACTGAAGCCGTGATTGCCACTCAACCGATCAATGAATACAAAAACGCATTGAAAAAGCTGACCAATTATGAAAAGCAGTATACGGCCCTTCTTGAAGAAATCAATCAAGTGATCGACAAACAAGTTGCCACGGACAAAGAACTAGCCAATCATTTCAATTAAAGTGAAAGACTCTGATCCTGCTTTTGAAGAACAAAAAACCGAACGATAGAGAGCATACGCATGCAATAGGCAGCTGCTCAACTATAGCTCGGTTATTTTTGTATGGAAATGAACACACAAAGGTCAAATACGACGGTTCATCAATTGAAATAGTTGATTCCCATCGCTGATTTCACCTCAGAAAGTGTTTGTGCCGCGACTTTTTCTGCTTCTTCGCTTCCTTTTCGCAAGATCTCCATTACCGCTTGAGGATCTTTCGCTAATTCTTCGCGGCGTGCCCGGATCGGCGCGAATTCTGCTTCTAATACATCGATCAGATAGCGTTTGATCTTCACATCGCCAAGACCGCCCCGACGGTAATGAGCCTTCATTTCTTCGATTGCTTCTTTATCTGTGCCGAAGACATCCAGATAAGTGAAGACCATATTTCCTTCAACTTGCCCTGGGTCTTGTACATGGATATGATTTGGATCTGTATACATGCTCATGACTTTTTTCTGAACGACATCTGCCGGGTCAGAAATGTAGATGCCATTGCCAAGAGATTTGCTCATTTTTCCGTTTCCGTCGATTCCAGGTAAACGACCCATTCCTTTTGGCGGGAATACGCCTTTTGGTTCGACCAAGACATCGCCGTAGGTATGGTTGAAGCTTTGGACGATCTCTTGGGTTTGTTCTAGCATCGGTTTCTGGTCTTCGCCGACAGGAACGAGATTTGCTTTGAACGCGGTGATGTCGGCTGCTTGGGAAACAGGATAGATGAAGAAACCAGTCGGTACGCCTTCACCAAATTTTTTTTGTTCGATTTCTGTTTTTACTGTAGGGTTGCGGCGTACGCGTCCAACGCTCACCAAGTTCAAATAATACATCGTTAATTCAGCCAGTTCAGGTACTTGAGATTGGATAAAAAGAGTCGATTTGGCAGGATCTAATCCGACAGCCAAATAATCAAGAGCGACTTGGAGCACATTTGAAGAAACCTTTTCCGGATTTTTTGCGTTATCCGTCAGTGCTTGCATGTCCGCAATCATCACAAACAATTGATTGTTTTCATCTGCTTGCATCTGCACACGTGTTTTGAGAGAGCCAACGTAATGACCTAAATGCAGCTTTCCGGTTGGCCGGTCTCCAGTTAAAATAATATTTTTCAAAAAAGACACCTCTTTGCGATTTCTAAGACTAAGCACTTAATATCTTACCGTTTTTTATAGAAAGAAACAACAGTTCGAAATGAAAAAATACAAAGAGAACGGGAGGAGGGAAGAGACGTAAGAAAACTGATAAAAAAGAAAACGATTCATGAAACGTTTAAAGAAACTTTACAAATTGAGGACGTTTCCGCTATAATGTACTTTATTATACATCTTTAAAAGAAATCTTACTAAATAATAATGGGAGTGTAATTCTATGGCAATGATTAAATTTGATCATGTGGAAAAATACTATGGTAAATTCCACGCATTAAAAGATATCAATCTCGAATTTGAAAAAGGGGAAGTCGTCGTTGTCATTGGCCCCTCAGGTTCAGGGAAAAGTACGATGCTTCGCTGTATCAATGGATTGGAGACGATTTCTTCAGGGAATCTTCTGATCAATGATACGAATCTTCAAGATAAAAAGACAAAATTGACAGAGGTACGCAAAAACATCGGGATGGTTTTTCAACATTTTAATCTTTATCCCAATAAAACAGTTTTGGAAAACATCACCCTTGCGCCTATCAAAGTATTGAAGCAGGATCAGGCAAGTGCTGTGAAAAACGCAGAAAAGTTTCTGAAAACAGTCAACATGCTAGACAAAAAAGATTCCTATCCGTCCATGCTGTCGGGTGGTCAGCAGCAGCGGGTCGCGATTGCTCGAGGTTTAGCAATGAACCCAGAAATGCTTTTGTTTGATGAACCGACTTCTGCACTAGATCCGGAAATGATCGGCGATGTATTGGATGTCATGAAAAAATTAGCGCATGACGGCATGTCGATGATCGTCGTCACACATGAAATGGGCTTTGCAAAAGAAGTCGCAGACCGAGTGATCTTCATGGCAGAAGGACAAGTACTGGAAGATAGTCGAAATGTGAAAGAATTCTTTGAAAACCCGAAAGAAGTGCGCGCGCAGCAATTTATTAGTAAAGTTATCAATCACTGATAGGAGGAAACTTATGCGCAAGATAAAAAATGTACGTCTGCTTTTCCTTTTAGGGATGGTTTTTCTTGTATTGACAGGCTGTAAAGGAAAAGGATTAGCGAATGAAGATATTTTAGAACGCAGCAAATCAACAAACGAGATCACATGGGGCGTGAAATATGACACACGGTTATTCGGAATGATGGACATCGAAAGCAGGACTGTTCAGGGTTTTGACATCGACATCGCAAAAGCACTCACTGAAAAAATCCTCGGCAAAGACGGCAAAGCTGAATTTGTCGAAGTCACTTCAAAAACACGTATCCCTTTATTGAAAAATGGCAACATTGATGCCATTATCGCCACGATGACGATCACAGAGGAACGAAAAAAACAAGTCGATTTTTCAGATGTCTATTTTGATGCGGGACAATCACTGTTAGTGAAGAAAGGAAGTCCCATCAAGAATGTCGACGATCTAGACGCTTCGACTACTGTATTAGCAGTAAAAGGATCGACCTCTGCTGCGAATATCAGAAAACATGCACCCGATGCAAATATTCTTGAGCTGGAAAATTATGCAGAAGCTTTCACTGCTTTGCAATCTGGGCAAGGAGATGCAATGACTACTGACAATGCTATTCTTTTGGGGATTGCCGATGAGAACCCGGAATATACATTGGCAGGAGGAACATTTACGAACGAACCTTACGGAATCGCGATCAATAAAGGTCAAGACAAGTTTTTGGCTGCGGTGAACCAAGCGTTAGAAGAAATGCTCGCAGATGGGACTTATGACAAGATTTACCAAAAATGGTTCCCGAATGCGACCGAAGGAAAAGTAGAATAAGGAGGAGAAGCAATGAGTGAGTTGATACAAACATATGGACCGACCTTCTTAGACGGGTTCAAGATCACGATTTTTTCAAGCATTCTGGCTTTGATTTTCAGCTTGATTATCGGAACGCTGATGGCCATCTTCCAATTATCGAAGAACAAAGTAATCAGCAGACTGGCAAAAGCCTATGTAGAGTTTTTCCGAAATATCCCTTTACTGATCATTGTGATGTTCTTTTACGTGGTCGTGCCGATCTACTGGTTCAGTTTAGATGGATTCCAAGCAGGAACGATCGGTTTGACGATCTATACTTCTGCATTTATTGCTGAAACGGTCCGTTCCGGTATCCAGACAGTACCGAAAGGGCAGATGGAAGCAGGACTTTCTTCAGGATTCACTTATTCTGAAACGATGCGTTATATTATCTTGCCCCAAGCATTCAAGATCGTTATTCCGCCGTTAGGAAATCAGTTCATCAATCTGGTCAAAAACTCTTCGATCTTAGCTATCGTAGCCGGACTGGACTTGATGTATCAGGGGGATCTGATTGCAAGTGAAACATTCAATACATTTGATACGTATATCATTGTCGGATTATTTTACTTAGTAATAACATTACCGTTATCTTACTTAATGGTTTATCTTGAGAAAAAATGGGCAGTTCGTTCATAGAAGGAGGGAAATAAATGGATTTTAGCGGTGCTTTTTCATGGATGAATATCCGATTTTTATTGGAAGGACTAAAAGTAACTGTCGAGGTTTCACTTGTATCGATCATTTTCAGTTTCTTGATCGGTGGTCTGACAGGAGTTGTGCGTTTTGCTGATATTCCGTTTTTATCGAGAATCGTTGGGCTGATCATCGATATCATTCGAAATCTGCCATTATTGCTGATCATCTTCTTCACGTATTTTGCATTGCCGCAAATCGGGATCCAGATGAATATCTTCTGGTCTGCAGTCGCAGCATTGACGATTTTCGAATCGGCGATGCTTTCAGAGATTTTTCGAGCAGGTCTCAATGCAGTACCGAAAGGGCAGATGGAAGCAGGTCTTTCTACAGGATTGACCTATATAGAAACGATGCGGACGATCGTGATGCCGCAAGCCTTCAAGTCAATGATCCCAGCGATCGTCAGCCAGCTGATCTCATTGATCAAGGATACTTCTTTAGCGGTCATCATTTCTTTACCAGAATTGTCCCATCAGGCTCGAATCGTTTATGGACAAAATACGAACTATGTGCTGCCGATGTTCCTCATGATGACACTCATGTATTTTGTTGTATGTTATGCTTTGTCCCTGCTTTCAGGGTATTTGGAAAAGCGACGATATAGTTACTGATCGCTGATTTCGATTATCAGCTTCTACCAGAATAGACTTGCGAGGTGCATTTGGATGTATCTTGCAGGTCTTTCTCATTTCTGATCAACCAATTCAGAGAAAATCCGCCTATTTGCTCCTTTGTAGAAGAGAGATAGCACTTGAAAAATCACCACAAAAAGTCCACAATAGGGAAGATAGAATTAAAATGAAAAAGGATGATACAATTGACTGATAATCGCCCTATAGGCTTTATTGATTCAGGCGTCGGCGGCTTGACCGTCGTGAAAGAAGCACTGAAACAACTGCCAAACGAAAATATCCTCTATGTAGGAGATACGGCGCGGTGTCCATATGGTCCCAGACCCGCTGAGCAAGTCATCCAGTTTACTTGGGAAATGACCAATCATCTTGTCGCACAAGGGATCAAAATGCTGGTGATCGCTTGCAATACGGCAACAGCAGTAGCTTTAGAAGAAATCAAAGCGACACTGGATATCCCAGTCATCGGTGTGATCCTTCCAGGCACAAGAGCAGCAGTCAAACAAACGAAGAACCAGCATGTCGGTGTCATTGGCACACTTGGAACGGTAAAAAGCGGTGCATACGAAACTGCCTTAAAGGAAAAGGCGCCCGAGCTTTCAGTCACGAGCTTGGCATGTCCAAAATTCGTCTCTGTCGTGGAAAGCAATGAATACCATTCTTCTGTTGCAAAAAAAATCGTTGCAGAGACACTAGCACCTCTGACAACTAAAAATATCGACACTTTGATTTTAGGCTGTACTCATTATCCATTGTTGCGTCCGATCATCCAGAACGTGATGGGGGAACAAGTGCAGATGATTGATTCCGGTGCAGAAACGGTTGGAGAAGTCTCGATGCTTCTGGATTATTTCAATTTGAGTAATTCACCGCAAAGCGGCCGGACGTTATGTAAATTTTATACGACTGGTTCAGCCAAACTCTTCCGAGAAATTGCAGAAGATTGGCTTGGGAACGGTCATTTGAGTGTCGAACATATTGATTTAGGAGGAAAATAAACATGCGTCATGATGGAAGAAATGCGCAGGAGCTTCGTAAGCTGGAACTGCAAACGAATGTCTTCAAGTATCCGGAAGGGTCAGTAGTGATCCGTTTTGGAGATACAACAGTTATTTGTTCTGCCACCGTGGAAGATTCTGTTCCGCCATTCTTAAGGGAGACAGGAACCGGCTGGGTAACAGCAGAATACAGTATGTTGCCTCGCGCAACGAATACAAGAAATCGAAGAGAAAGCAGTAAAGGGAAGCTGTCAGGGCGAACGATGGAGATCCAGCGTCTGATCGGCCGTTCTTTACGTGCCATAGTCGATTTGGAAAAGCTAGGTGAGCGAAGTATCATCGTGGATTGTGATGTCGTCCAAGCAGACGGAGGAACAAGGACAGCAAGTATCACTGGGGCATTTGTCGCTCTGAAATTAGCTGTTGAGAAGCTTCTCAGAGAAAAAGAATTGACAGAAGACCCTATCAAGGAACACCTTGCAGCAATCAGCGTGGGGATTTTACCTAATGGCGAATGTGTAGCCGACTTGGATTATCAAGAGGATTCTGCTGCCTTAGTCGATATGAATCTTGTCATGACGGAATCCGGAAAATTTGTCGAGATTCAAGGAACTGGAGAAGAAGCGACTTTTGATGGCGAACAATTGAACGAACTGCTGTTTTACGGAAAAGCAGCAATCGAACAGCTGATCGCAGAACAAAAATACGTCCTTCTCAATGAATTCTCTCAGGAAGAAAAGAAGGATCCAGATGAGCCAAAAACGATCGTGATCGCGACAAGAAATCCCGGAAAGGCAGAAGAATTTCGTTACATGTTCAAAAAAGAAGGCTATCAAGTCAAAACATTACTGGATTATCCTGAGATTCCTGATGTAGAAGAGACGGGAAGCACCTTCGAAGAAAATGCCCGACTGAAAGCAGAAACAATCGCGCAGATACTTGATCGTCCAGTCTTAGCAGATGACTCTGGATTGAAAGTCGATGCATTGAGCGGAATGCCCGGCGTCTATTCTGCTCGTTTTGCCGGAGAACCGAAAAGTGATGCTGGAAATAACGCAAAACTCCTTTATGAACTGACCGATGTTCCTGACGAAAAAAGAACAGCACAGTTCCATTGTACCTTGGTTTTTGCGGCACCTGGAAAAGACAGTTTAGTCGTAGAAGCAGAGTGGCCTGGCAGGATCGCTCGCATTCCGGATGGAGACAACGGATTTGGTTATGATCCTTTATTTATCCCAGAAGGTATGGACAAAACCGCTGCGAACATTTCTAGTGAAGAAAAAAACGCGATCAGCCATCGTGGACAAGCAATGAAAAAATTGAATGCAAAATGGAAAAATTGGCTGGAAGGAGAATAGTAGATGCGATATTTAGTAGTAAGTGACAATCACGGTGACAGAGAAATCTTGGTCGATCTAATAGAACGCTACCGTCAGACCGCAGATTTCTTTTTCCACTGCGGCGATTCTGAACTTGGAGCAGAAGATCCGTTGTGGGAGACTTTTCAAGTCGTCCAGGGGAATTGCGACTTTGGTCCAGGGTTTGAGCAGAAAAAGCTTGTTGACACAGGAAAAGATAACATTCTCATCACCCATGGTCATTTGTCGAATGTCCGTTTCGGACTGACTCAGCTTAAACTTGAAGCAGAAGCGCTTGGTGCAAATATGGTCTTTTTTGGACATACGCATCAGATTGGCTGTGAGATGGAACAAGGAATCTTGTTTTTGAATCCTGGTAGTATCTCTCAACCTAGAGGACCGATCCAGATCCCTTCGTATGTGCTGATCGATCGATTAGAAGACCAAATCGTTATTCAATATTTCAATCGCGCACATCAGCCAGTCGAAGAATTGAAGTTTACGTATTCCATCTAAGCTACCTTAAAATTCTCTAATTTTTGCTAAAAAAAAGAGTTATTTTGTGAATTTTGCATCCGGTTTCGATAGAATAGGGATGTTGAATGAAATAGAAATGGAGGCCATCCGATGATTGGACCTATAGTAAGAGAATTGCTGCTGGAAAACCAGGAAACGTTTCTGATTCCTGCGGAGAATGTGGCAAATGTAATGTATCAACATCCATTGTCCCATGGTTTGCTTGTTTTATCGAAAGTCGGCTATTCGAAAATCCCTGTCTTAGGAAAAGATGATCATTTTGTCGGACTTGTCAGCTTGTCTGATGTCGTGAATAAGATGATCGATCTGCAAACGATCAGCATGGATCCTTTGGAAGGGCTGACAGTGGCTGATGTCATGGAAACGGATGTCCCTACGATTGACGAAAATTGGGAATTAGAAGAAGTGCTCCATTTATTAGTTGATTCACCATTTCTTCCAGTAGTAACGGAAGAACGGGTATTTAAAGGGATCATCACCCGAAAAGAACTGCTGAAAGCAGTGAACTTTCTGGTACACGAACTGGAGCGTCGCAATGTGCTGTCTCCAAAAATCGAAGAATTGAAAGAAAAAATCGATATTGTGAGCTAAGTAATACAGGAAATGCTCGTCTGCAGAAAAATCAAGAGTGCATACTGATTACGTAAAAGAAGAAAGATAGCAATATGATTTCCGCAACTGCGGGGTGATATTGCTATCTTTTGATGCTGTTATTGATGCATACGATCATAGAGCGGTCATTAAAGTAGGCTGGAGGGCTTCAGTTTTTTTCAAGTATCCTGACTTCAAAAAAATACTAAGTTCAGTAGACAAGATCAGATATCTTGTTTTCTGTTCTTAGTATTTTTACGGTAGTATCAGATTCAGCTACTTGCCAACCGCTATGGGGCTGTTAGGAATCGTAAATCCGGCAGCGGTCAATTCTTTGACATAGGAGCTTAAAAATTCTTCTTTCAGCGCGTACTGTTTGCCATTCAATACATAACAGACAGTCCTGATAGCAAAGTTGCTGTTTCCGAGATCGACTAGACCGAAGATAGAAGGTTCAGTCTGCAGTTCTTCTTGGTATTTTTCCGCCAAACGGCTGTTGACTTGTGCGATGATCTCGTAGATCTTGTCATATCCTTCTTCCGGGACGATACGAATATCAAGGAGTACTTGCATGTTCGCTCGAGAAAGATTGCTGATGGTCGTGATATTCCGGTTGGGGATAAAATGGACTGTCCCATCGGTCGCTTTCAGCTGTAATGTACGGATCCCTACTGACACGACTGTTCCTTCGATCGAAAGATTCGCTAGCTTGATATAATCCCCTACATCCATTTGCTGTTCCATGATGATAAAGAACCCAGTGATCACATCACTCATGAACCCTTGTGCACCTAGCCCGATCGCCACACCGGCAATCCCGGCACCTGCCAACAGGGAGCCTATTGGTACGCCAATGGCTGATAAAATCGCGTAAATAAAGAAAAAACCGAGTGCATAATGAAAAATCGTGTTTAAAAGACTATGTAAAGTCTTCAGGCGGCTCTCATTAAGGACCGCTTTTTTTGAATACTGATTAAAAGACTTATCAATCAAGTATTTACCGATCCGGTTGATCACTCCAAAGAGAATAATCAAAAAAACTAAATAAAGACTTTTTTGGATAAAAGCCGCTAAGATCGCATCCCAATCGATACCATCCCAGAAACGCTGAAAGGCGTTCACTTTACTGACTGCTTGATCAGTCAGCGTCTCGCCAGAAGAATCTGTTGTTCCTGCAGTTGCTAGTAATGAAAGCATAAAATCCTCTTTTCTAAAATATGATTCTTTCTGTATTGTACCAAGAACCGATAAAAAAATAAAATGCAAAAAAATAACGAAAATGAATGAGAAAATTTCTCTTAGCGTACAAATGCAAATGACAAATGACGTATATAATGATAAAATGTTGAGAAACTGACGAAGGTGGTAAGAATATGCAAATTGATTGGAACAACTTGGGATTCTCTTATATCAAAACGCCATGGCGCTATATCGCAAAGTGGAAAGATGGGCAATGGGAAAAAGGAGAATTGACAGAAGAAAACTATCTGACGATCCATGAGGGCTCTCCAGCACTTCATTACGGACAACAATGCTTTGAGGGGCTGAAAGCTTACCGCCGCAAAGACGGAAAAATCAATCTGTTCCGTCCAGAACAGAATAGCCGCCGGATGAACCAAAGTGCGCGTCGTCTGCTGATGCCGATGGTTCCGGAAAACATGTTTGTTGATGCTGTAAAAGAAGTAGTCAAAGCGAATGAAGCATTTGTGCCTCCGTATGGTACTGGTGCGACATTATATCTGCGTCCTTTACTGATTGGCGTAGGGGAGAATATCGGTGTTCATCCTGCACCAGAATATCTATTCGTGGTGTTCTGTACGCCAGTTGGAGCTTATTTCAAAGGTGGATTGAAACCAACGAACTTTATCGTCTCTGATTATGACCGTGCAGCGCCAAAAGGAACAGGTGCTGCAAAAGTAGGGGGGAATTACGCAGCCAGCTTATTGCCGGGCACAGAGGCAAAAGAATTGGATTATTCAGATTGCGTGTATCTTGATCCAGCTACTCATACAAAAATCGAAGAAGTCGGTGCAGCCAATTTCTTTGGCATTACGAAAGACGGGAAATTTATTACGCCACAATCTCCATCTATTTTGCCAAGTATCACCAAGTACTCATTATTGCAACTGGCAGAAGAACGATTAGGCCTACAAGCGATCGAAGGCGATATTTTTATCGATCAGCTCGATCAGTTTGCTGAAGCAGGAGCTTGCGGGACAGCAGCAGTCATCTCGCCAATCGGAGGTATTTATCACGACAACCAGCTACATGTCTTCTATAGCGAAACAGAGGTAGGACCAACCACAAAACGTTTATACGATGAACTGACAGGTATCCAGTTTGGAGATATCGAAGCACCAGAAGGCTGGATCGAAGTAGTCGAATAAAACCGAGTTTCCAGATCAGATTAGAAAAAGGGAGTGTGACAAGCATCTTGTCATACTCCCTTTGTACATGAATAAGTGATCTGTTTGGTATTGCCAAGGATTAAGATAAGTGAACACCTTTATCGACATAGATGATATCACCGATGATCCCACTTGAAAGAGGGCTGATCAAAAAGGCACAGGCATTTCCGACTTCTTCGATTGTGACGCCTTGCTGGTCAGGCGTACGTGATTCTGACAACTGGATCAGTTTCTGGTAATCTTTCACACCTGTAACAGCTAGTGTCTTGATTGCGCCAGCTGAGATTCCATTGACGCGGATTCCTTTCGGTGAAAATTCGGCTGCCAAGTAGCGGATAGCTGATTCAAGAGATGCTTTTGCGATCCCCATCATATTATAGTTAGGAATCGCGCGCTCTGAACCAAGGTATGTCATGCTGACGATCCCACTGTTTGGTGCCAGGATTTTTTCTGCATATTTCGAAACAGCGATAAGCGAATAACTGCTGATATCCTGAGCAAGCTGATAGCCTTCTCTGGAAATATCGGACACATTCCCGGAAAGCTCTTCTTTGTTCGCATAAGCGACCGCATGGACCAGACCATGGATCTCGCCTGCATAGTCGCCGATTTGCTTCATGGCATTCTCGATACTCTCGTCGCTTGATACATCGCATTCCACTGTGAAAGCTTCTTCGCCGACTAATTTGACTAATGATTTCTTCATTCGCTCATTTTGATAGGTGTAGATGATTTCTGCTCCTTGGTTCATCATTGCTTCCGCGCAGCCCCAAGCAATACTGCGTTTATTTGCAACGCCCATGATGACGATTTTTTTTCCTTCTAAAAATGACATATTGACACTCCTTTGATTCTAAAAAGATTTAATAGATCGTAAATTTAAAATGATAATTGCTAAATAGATCTTCTTGATTTCTTATTATTAGGCAAAATGCTTTGATTGTCAAACTATTTTTTTGGATAATAAAAAAAGATTGCTAAAAAGTTGAGAATATGATACTTTGATAATCAAAGTAATAATTACGGCAATTGCCTGAAAGAAGGAGTATATTATGTCATACGTGTTATCTGCTACTGAAGTGATGGATTTGATCCCGAATCGCTATCCGATTTGCTATATCGACTATGTGGACACTTTGGAACCAGGAAAGAAGATCGTAGCAACAAAAAATGTGACGATCAATGAAGATTTTTTCCAAGGCCATTTTCCTGATAATCCAGTGATGCCTGGTGCGCTGATCTTAGAAACATTAGCACAGGCAGGCTCGATTCTTATTTTGAAATCTGAAGAATTTTTAGGGAAACGCGCGTACATCGGTGGTATCAATAAAGCGAAATTCCGTCAAAAAGTCGTTCCAGGCGATGTGATGAAATGTCATTTTGAAATCACGAAGATGAAAGGCACGGTTGGAACAGCACATTCAGCAGCTTACGTCGATGACAAGAAAGTATGCGAATGCGAGTTTACATTTATTGTGAACCAAGATGCTTAATCGCGAAAATCTGAAAGCAAAAAGGAACAAGCCCGGCTTGTTCCTTTTTATTCTAGGGATATCCAACTGACCTGAATCGGACAGTTGGATGATTTTCTCAGCGTTTAAACTACTTTGCTTCTTTTGCTTCTTGCAGGATATTGATCTTTTCAATTTTGACTTCTTCTTTTGGCTTGTTAGAACTGTCAGTCTCGACTTCAGCGATCTTATCTACGACATCCATCCCTTCGATGACTTGCCCGAAAACGGTATATTCTCCGTCCAAGTTAGGGGAGCCGCCGTTTTTGTAGGAATCGATAATCGCTTGAGGGTAATCGTCTTTTAAAAGGCCGTCATGCACATCGTCTGAATTCTGGACGATAAAGAACTGGCTCCCATTACTGTTAGGATCTTGAGAGCGAGCCATGGATAATGCACCACGGATGTTATATAAATGGTTGTCGATCTCTGTTTCGAACCCTTTGCCCCAAATACTTTCTCCGCCTGTGCCATTGCCTTTCGGATCGCCACCTTGAATCATAAAGTCTTTGATCACGCGGTGGAATGTCAACCCATCATAATAGCCGTCTTTCGCATGAGTCATGAAGTTCTCTACGGCTTTTGGCGCATATTCAGGGAATAGTTTCATTTTGATCGTTCCTTTGCTGGTCACCATTTCCACTAAATCTTCGTTTTCAGCTACTTCGCTGCTCAACTGGGGTAAATCCAGGGCATTCAGATCGACACTTTCTTCCGTACTGCTTTTGACCGTTTCAGAGCTTTTCGTCGTTTCAGTAGAGGTTGCAGAAGATGAATCATTGGCTGAACATCCAGCAGCGAATAACAGGGCTGCCGCTAAACTAACACTCAAAACAAGTTTGTTCTTTTTCATAATCGTTCCTTTCATTCTTTCTTTTTTTGTTATATTTAAATGATAGCAAACAATCGCGAAAATACCTATTATTTTTTTTCGATTTAAGATTTTCTTTTTGCTCTCTTAAAAGGTGTAGACCATTTGTGTGGGATTTGTTATAATGTAAGTGGATACAAAATTGAGAAGCAGGAGGAATTGGTTTCATGGGAAAATTAGGGATTTCGATCTATCCAGAGCGTTCGACATTTGAAAAAGACAAAGCGTATTTGGATTTAGCGCATAAGTACGGGTTCAAGCGTGTATTTACTAGCTTGCTCCAAATCAATGATGACAAAGAAAAAGTTCTAGCGGAATTCAAAAAGGTCGTTGACTACGCGAATGACTTAGGGATGGAAGTGATGGTAGATATCAATCCAGCGTTATTTGAGCAATTGGAGATCTCGTATGATGATCTGTCGTTCTTTCATGAGATGGGTGCGTACGGGATAAGATTGGATATCGGTTTTACTGGTGCGGAAGAAGCAAAAATGACACGAAATCCGTATGGTATCAAAATCGAGATCAACATGAGTTCAGGAACCAACTATGTCGACAACATCATGAGTTATTCACCTAATACGAACAACTTGTTAGGATCACATAACTTTTATCCTCATCGTTATTCCGGCCTGGGATATGATCATTTTGTCTTCTGTTCGGAAAAGTTCCGAAAATATAACTTGAATACGATGGCATTCGTCAACTCGCAGACAGCGACATTCGGACCTTGGCCTACGCAAGATGGCCTATGCTCATTAGAAGATCATAGAGATCTGGAGATTTCCACTCAGGTCAAACATCTGATTTTGACAGGACTGATCGATGATATTTCTGTAGGGAATGCGTACGCAAGTGAAGAAGAACTAAAAGCGATGGCTGAAGCGTTCTATGCGGAATATCCGACATTGAAAGTAGATGTGGAAGAAGACATCACTGAAGATGAACGTATTTGTCTTTTCGATAACTTGCACAGCTATCGGGGAGACCGCTCAGAATATATCCTCCGATCAACGATGACTCGTGTTTACTATAAAGATAAAGCGTTCCCAGCACACAATACCCGTGACATGCGACATGGTGATGTATTGATTGACAATGAAGGGTATGGTCAATACAAAGGCGAAACGCAGATCGCATTGAAAGAAATGAAAAATGACGGAAGAGTCAATGTCGTAGGGCGTATTTCCGACGACGAACTGTTCCTACTGGATTTCTTGAAACCATGGTCAAGCTTCAAACTGGTCGAAAGCTAAGCGCGAACATTGTGTCTTGTCTCAAACACTAAATTTACGTGATTCATCAATAGGAATGAATAGATAAAACGAATGAGAGAAACCCTCTCATCAAGCTACTGAGGTTGTGACAGAAGTGGGCAGCTTCAAGAAATAAGAAGGGATTTACGAAAATTGATTCTCGTATTTTTGTGGAATTTCGGCTTATATACGAAGAAGCTACTTCTGGAACATCGTTTATTCGGAAAATAGAGATGCGACAAGACTTTTGTCGCACCTTTATTTTTTTGTCTTCAAAATACATTTCCTGAAAATTTTGATGTTGCATCGAAATGATTCTTTGATTATACTAATTCAAGACTATGTTATAAAATAGAAAGTCGAGATGGAAGATATATGAAACTTTGGGTAAAAATCACACTAGGGATCGTTTTGCTTCTAGCAGCAGGTCTGTTATTTGCAGGAAATTATTTTTACAATTATGCAGTCGTGCCGTCAGAAAAGGATTTTCTCGAAAATGATACACCAGGAACAGCGAAAGTAGAAGAATCCGAAGCACAAAAATGGTTCCAAGCAAAAGAGAACCGAAGCAACTGGACGATCACTTCAAAGGACGGATTGAAGCTATCAGCTATCTATCTTCCAGCAGAAAAAACAAGCGATCGAACAATCCTTCTCGCACATGGCTATATGGGTGATGCAGAAACGATGACCAATTATGCGAAGATGTTTCACGATATGGGCTATAATGTATTGGTGCCTGATGCTAGAGGACACGGCAAAAGTGAAGGTGACTATATCGGATTCGGTTGGCCAGAGAGAAAAGACTATGTCCAATGGATCGACAAAGTTTTGGAAACCAACGGAAAATCAGAGGAGATCGTCTTGTACGGAATCAGCATGGGTGCTGCGACTGTGATGATGACAAGCGGAGAGAAGCTGCCGGAAAATGTAAAAGCGATTATTGAAGACTGCGGATACTCATCGGTAAATGATGAATTAACATATCAACTGGATGATATGTTCAATCTTCCGCCATTCCCGCTCATGCAAGTCACAAGTTTTATCACGAAAATTCGAGCAGGCTATTTCTTCGGAGAAGCAAGTTCAGTTGAACAATTGAAGAAAAATACGCGTCCAATGCTATTTATCCACGGAGATGCAGATAAATTCGTGCCTTTTGAGATGCTGGATAAAGTCTACAGTGCAACCCAAGGACCGAAAGAAAAATATGTCGTCCATGGGGCAGAACATGCAAAAGCCTACAACGTAGATCCTGAGAAATACCAGGAAGTTGTAAAAAACTTTTTGGATCGATATGTTCATTGAGGAAAAGAAAAGACCGCTGACTGAAAGCTCAGTCAGCGGTCTATTTTATCTAAAATTCGGCTTAAAGGTTAGCGAATTTTTCTAACAAACGGATCATTTGGCAAGTGAAACCGTATTCGTTGTCATACCATGCAACGGTTTTGACAAGTTGATAATCACCTGCAGTAGTTACTTCTGTTTGTGTTGGGTCAAAGATCGAACCTTGTGTGGTACCAATCACATCGCTTGAGACGATTTCACGATCGTCATAGCCAAAAGATGGGTTGTCGATCGTATGTTTCTTGATTGCTTCATTGACTTGGTCAGCTGTTACTTTTGTTTTTAATACAGAAACTAATTCAGTCAATGAACCATCGACAACAGGAACACGTTGTGCATGTCCTTGTAATTTCCCTTGTAATTCTGGGATAACTAAGCCGATTGCTTTTGCAGCACCAGTTGAATGTGGGATCGTATTGTCAGCAGCTGAACGAGCAGCACGCAAGTTTCCGCCTCTTACTGGGCCATCTAGTAACATTTGTGTCGAAGTATAAGCATGGACAGTTGTCATTGTACCAACTTCGATACCGAATTCATTGTTCAAGAAGTAAGCCATTGGTGCTAAGCAGTTCGTAGTACATGAACCAGCTGAGATGATGCGGTCATTTTGATCCAATGTATCATCATTGACGTTATAGACGATTGTTTTCATTGCGCCGGCTGGAGCAGAGATAACTACACGTTTTACACCTGCATCCAAGTGAGCTTGTGCTTTTTCTTCAGAAGTATAAAAACCAGTACATTCCAGTACGATATCTACACCATTTTCTTTTACCCAAGGGATCTTGCTTGCATCAGGTTCTGCATACACACGTGTTGCTTCGCCGTCTACTACGATTGAGTCTTCTGTTGCAGTAACTGTACCAGGATAAGTACCATGAGTGGAATCGAATTGAAGCAATTGTGCCAACATGGTTGGACTAGTCAAGTCATTGATTGCTACTACTTCAATATCATCTGATACTTCTTTGATGCGGCGAAATGCCAAACGGCCAATACGCCCAAATCCGTTAATACCTACTTTTACTGTCATAATCAAAAGTTCCTCCTTTATTAAGGGTGCTGTGAAACGACATCCTTGCTTGATACACTGTCATTTTCCTACTCCATGTTTGATTTGTCAAAAAATTATACTCGACAGGACACTTTTGCGGGTTTTCATCAGTCAGATAGTAAAAAAAAGGAAAGACATCAAAAGTTTTAGCTGAAAAGATAGACAAAACCGGTTTTCACCGATAAAATAAATAAGACTTTTGTTTATTGTGGAAATTCAGGCAGTCAATTAATCAATTAGATAAATAATAGGAGGACTACAATATGTCCATGTTTTTAGATCAAGTAACAATCGATGTGAAAGCTGGCAAGGGCGGAGACGGAATGGTCGCATTCCGTCGAGAAAAATACGTCCCTGACGGCGGACCAGCAGGCGGTGACGGCGGTCATGGCGGAGATGTGATTTTAGTCGTAGACGAAGGCTTGCGTACATTGATGGACTTCCGGTTTAACCGGCATTTCAAAGCGCAGCCGGGAGAAAATGGAATGAGTAAGGGAATGCATGGTCGCGGCTCTGAGGATACGTATATCAAGGTACCTCAAGGAACAACAGTACGTGATGCAGAAACAGGCGCGCTTTTAGGAGATCTGATCGAAAACGGTCAGACATTGGTCATCGCAAAAGGCGGACGAGGCGGACGAGGCAATATTCGTTTTGCTTCTCCAAGAAACCCTGCACCGGAAATCGCTGAAAATGGGGAACCAGGGCAGGAACGAAAAATCGAATTAGAATTGAAAGTACTGGCAGATGTAGGGCTCGTTGGTTTTCCTTCTGTTGGGAAATCGACATTGCTTTCAGTGATCTCTTCTGCTCGTCCTAAAATCGGAGCATACCATTTTACGACACTTGTACCAAATCTTGGGATGGTTACAACGAGTGACGGCCGAAGTTTTGCTGCAGCTGACTTGCCAGGTCTGATTGAAGGTGCCTCACAAGGTGTCGGGCTAGGCACGCAGTTTTTACGTCATATCGAACGGACTCGCGTTATTTTACATGTGATCGATATGAGCGGAATGGAAGGAAGAGATCCTTACGAGGATTACGTAGCGATCAATCATGAGTTGTCTTCTTACAATCTGCGCTTGTTAGAACGTCCGCAGATTATCGTAGCAAATAAAATGGATATGCCGGGAGCAGAAGAAAATCTGATCAAGTTCAAAGAGCAGCTGAACAAAGAAAAAACAGATGAATTTGCAGATGATATCCCTGTCTTTCCGATCTCAGGCGTGACACGAAAAGGGATTGATCCGTTATTGAATGCGACGGCCGATTTGCTAGAAGTCACCCCAGAGTTTCCGCTTTACGAAGAAGAGATTGAAGAAGAAACAGTTCAATACGGGTTCCGTCCAGAAGGTCCTGAATTCACGATCGATCGTGATTCTGATGCAACTTGGATCTTATCTGGTGAAAAGATCGAAAAATTATTCCAAATGACGAATTTCGATCACGACGAAACAGTCATGCGTTTTGCGCGACAATTACGAGGGATGGGCGTTGATGAAGCGTTACGCGCTCGTGGAGCAAAAGATGGTGACCTAGTACGGATCGGTGAATTTGAATTTGAATTTGTCGAATAATCATCGTTGAACCTTTAGTTACAGATAAGGATAGACTGTGTCAAGCTTGCTTGATACGGTCTTTTGTTATTTTTTAAGCGTTTTTCCTTTCTTTCTTTGTCATTAGAAGGTAAAATGAAAGAAAGCGCACAAGGAGTGAGTAGAATGAGCAAACGTGTCATCATATTGAACTTTCAGGTGGAAAGCCAAGCATATCAGGCTTTTTCTGAAATAAAGAGACTGCATACTTCTCGAGCAATCAAGGGAGAACAAATGGCGGTCATCAGCCATGACCCGAATGGTACGCATCAATTCAAAATAGAAGATTTCATTGATTTCACAGGGAACAACAAATCTTCGACAGGTGGACTGATCGGGATGCTAGTCGGTGTCTTAGGTGGACCATTAGGGATTTTATTAGGCTGGTTTGCAGGCGGGATGATCGGCGCGTCTCAAGATGCAAAAGAGATAAAAGAAGCACAGACTGTTTTTGACTTCGTGGGAAATAAAATCGGCGAAGGTGCGACTGGGCTGATACTGATTGCAGAAGAAGAGGATAACCGTCCTTTGAACCAATTAGTCATGATGGAACTTGGCGGGGAAATCACACGCTTGGATTATGAAGAGGTCGAAAAAGACGTCCACGATGCAAAAGAGACTGAGAAACAGGCGAAAGCAGCTGCCGAAAAAACTTGGAGCAGTAAACATTCGTCATCAGATGAGACGACACAGCCAGAAGATCCAGAGGTAAAATAAAAGGAATAGAGAAGCGTTTCTTCAGCAACGTTTCTCTATTTTGCTGTACGCTTCCTTTCTAAATTTTACTTGAAAATAAGGAAGAGTTGCTTTTTTTGATTTTGATTTATCTGTCGCCTTTTGCGAGTTTCGGTTGATTATCCACTAGTTTTCACCTAAAATTAAAATGGAACTTAAAGAAAGTCAGGTAGATTATGGAATTACAATTTTTAGGGACAGGTGCCGGTGTACCTGCTAAACATAGAAACGTAACAAGCATTGCATTGAAACTGTTAGATGAAAGAAATGAAGTATGGCTCTTTGATTGTGGAGAAGGCACGCAGATGCAGATCTTGCGTACGAATATCCGCCCAAGAAAAATCAATAAAATCTTTATCACACACTTGCATGGCGATCATATTTTCGGGTTGCCTGGTCTTCTCAGCAGCCGTTCTTTCCAAGGGGGAGACACACCACTGGAAATTTACGGCCCAAAAGGAGTAGAAGACTACATCAGAACTTCTTTAACCGTCTCACAGACTCGTTTGAGCTATCCGCTGAAATTCATCGAATTGGATGAGACGAAACCGATTTTCAAAGATCAGCAGTTTTCTGTCTATACAAAAAAATTGAACCACGGGATCGACAGCTTCGGTTATCGGGTCGTAGAGCATGATCACAAAGGAGAACTTCAAGTAGATCGCTTGAAAGAACTGGATATACCAGCCGGACCGCTTTATGGCAGACTGAAAAATGGTGAGACTGTACAGTTGGAAGATGGACGAACAGTCAACGGAAAAGAATTTGTCGGGCCCAATCGAAAAGGACGTATCGTCACGATCCTAGGAGATACGCGAAAGACGGTCAATTCTGTTTTGCTGGCAAAAGACAGCGATGTACTGGTCCATGAAAGTACGTTCAATAAGAATGAGGCGAAAATGGCCCACAATTATTTCCATTCTACGACGCATCATGCAGCAGAAGTGGCGAAAGAAGCAGACACGAAACAACTATTGCTCACGCATATCAGTGCACGTTATCTAGGGAAAGCGGCACTCGAGCTGGAAAAAGAGGCAAAAGAGATTTTTCAAGAAACGAAGATCATGAGAGATTTTGATATAGTCGAAATCCCATTTCGTGATGAGGAGGTAGTAAAATGAATCTAGAAGATAAAGTCGTATTAGTCACTGGTGGTTCTGGCGGACTAGGCGCACAAATCTGTTATGAAGCAGCAAGACAAGGCGCAATCGTGGTGACTTGTGCAAGAAGAGAAGACATGATCGAAGGTGTCAGGGCAGAATGCAGCCGATTAAGCAATCGACCTGCCTATGCCTATAAAGCGGATGTCAGCGATCCAGAAAGCGTCGAGCAATTATATGAGAAAGTGACAGCAGAAGTCGGTCAGGTCGACATACTGGTCAATAATGCAGGATTCGGTATTTTCGAAGACTTCTTAAATTTCGATTTAGCAAAAGCATATGATATGTTTGAAGTCAATATTTTAGGCATGATGGTATTGACACAGAAATTCGCGATTGACATGGCGGAAAGAAGACATGGGCATATCATTAATATCGCCTCTATGGCAGGAAAGATGGCTACGGCGAAATCAACTGTTTACTCAGCAACGAAATTTGCTGTACTTGGGTTTTCCAATGCTTTACGTTTGGAATTGAAACCTCTTGGGGTAGCGGTGACGACAGTCAATCCGGGCCCAGTCGCTACAGATTTTTTTGACAAAGCAGATCCAAGTGGCAGTTATTTAGAAAAAGTCGGGAGCCTAGTTTTAGAACCAGATCGACTAGCTAAAAAAATCGTTCGCAGTATGAAGTATCCGAAACGTGAAATCAATCAGCCGCCTCTATTGGAAGCAGCAGCAAAATTCTATACGCTTTTCCCATCGATTGGGGATTATCTTGCTAGCGGAATATTTAACAAGAAGTAGGTGAAGAGTGTGAAAAAGCAGAGTAATGTGATCGTCGGCTTTCTTTTGGTATTGGTCATTGTTTTATTTGCCGTGCTGAACAACAAAAATGTTCCAGTCAGTTTTGGGTTTGCTTCCTTTTCTGCCCCGCTTATTTTAGTGATCATCGGATCTGCATTGATTGGTGCGCTGATCGTCTTCTTGACAGCATGGACGACTCTTTGGCAGCAAAAAAAACAGATCAAGAATCTTACGCAGGAAAATGAGGCTTATCAAGCAGAACTGCAAAAGAAAATCGATGAGGCAAAAGAAGAACAAAACCGGCAATTTCGAAATGAACGGGCTGAATTAGAAGCAGCTTATCAGGCAGAATTGCAAGCAAAAGAAGCACAGATCAGTCAACTGAAAGAACCGGTAGAACAACAAAAACAGGCACCGAAACAAAGCTTTAATTACTTTGATTGAGAAATCAAAAAGCAAAAGCATGTTGTGTGATTGACGCAAAAGGCTGAGTAAGTGTACCTGTCAGACGACTAATCGGATAAATTCCAAAATGTTTTCGCTTTTGGGATCTATCCGTTTTTTTGTTTGGTGGTTTCTTTCTTCTTTTTTTTGCTGTTTTCCTTTGCTATAATGACTAAGTTAGGGGTGAGAAAGTGAGACAAGCAAATTATGATTGGAAACTAAGTGAGACAGAACCTTCTGAATCCTTTCTCCAAATCACTCAAAAATTACAATTATCTCCTTTTGTCGGTAAACTGCTGTGGCAGCGCGGATACCGTGAAGAAGAGGAGCTGCAGAGATTTTTATATCCTAAAGAACAAAAACTCTATGATCCGTATTTGATGCACGATATGGACAAAGCAATCAGCCGAATCCAAGAAGCTGTGATCAATGGAGAGAAAATCCTTGTTTACGGAGACTATGATGCAGACGGTATTACGAGTACCACAGTCATGAAAGAAACATTAGAGCTGCTTGGAGCGGAGGTAGAGACTTTCCTGCCTAATCGGTTTGAGCATGGATACGGTCCTAACCAATCTGTCTATCAGGAGAAAATCGAGTCAGGTACCCAATTGATCATTACGGTGGACAACGGTGTGGCTGGGAATGAAGCAGTAGCTTATGCACAAAATGCAGGAGTGGATGTCATCATCACAGACCATCACGAGCTTCCTAATGAATTGCCGGATGCTTATGCGATTGTCCATCCTCGTCATCCAGATGGACACTATCCTTTTCCTGATCTTGCTGGAGTGGGCGTAGCTTTCAAAGTAGCATCTGCATTACTAGAAGAGCCTCCTGCTGAGTTTCTGGATCTAGTTGCGATTGGAACGATTGCCGATCTAGTATCGCTGAAAGATGAAAACCGGACCTTGGCAGCACTTGGCATCGATGCGATCCGTCACACTGAACGTATCGGACTCCAAGCGCTAATAGAAGAAAGTGGCGTGAAAGTAAAAGAGGCGGATGAAACATCGATCGGTTTTGCGATCGCTCCTCGCTTAAATGCCATCGGGAGGATGGGTGACCCGAATCCTGCGGTTGATCTTTTGGCTACATTTGATGAAGAAGAAGCAGCTGTCCAAGCAAAAAAGCTGAATACCATCAATGAAGAAAGAAAAGCGATCGTGGATCAGATCACACAAGAAGCTCTGCTCATGGTGAATGATGAAAACCATGTTCACCTATTAGCTAAAGAAGGCTGGCATGAAGGCGTTCTAGGAATCGTAGCAGGGAAAATCATGAACCAGACTGGGAAACCGGCACTTGTTTTAAGCTTGAAAGAAGATGGCACGGCAAAAGGTTCTGGTCGAAGTGTTGATGCGTTGAATCTTTATGAAATGCTCGATGAGATGCGGGAACTGTTCACTTATTTCGGCGGACATCATGCGGCAGTTGGCTTAACGATGCCGCAAGAAAATATTTCTTTGCTTCAGGAAAAAATGAATGACTACGTAGTACAACATGCAATCGATTTGACGAAGGGACCGGCAATGGCTGTGGATGAAGTGCTTCTGCCGCAAGATGTGACTGTGGAACTGATCGATGAATTGAAACGCTTGGCACCCTATGGCACGGAGAACCCGGTTCCACAGTTTCTGTTTCGCCAGGTCACTGCCGAAAATGTCAAAAAAATCGGAGCTAATCAGCAACATCTGAAATTCACGATCAACAACTCGGATGGACAACTGGACGCAGTGGCATTCGGTTTTGGGGATCAGGAAAATGAGCTGTTGAATGATCAGGTGGACGTTGTCGGGAAATTGTCGATCAATGAATGGAACGGACGGAAGAAACCGCAAGTGATGGTCACTGACTTCGCAGTAAACGGACTCCAAGTATTCGATTGGCGAGCAAAGCGTTACCGTGAGCAAAACCAGCTCTCAGGCGAGGTCTTTTATCTTGCATTCGATAAAGACTCCTTAAAGGAAGTGCACCCAAAGATACAGGAGAAAGTGGTGGTGTTCAATGATTTAGCGTCGATCAGTGAACGATTGAGAGATGCTAGGGCTACCTCGCTTGTCGTATTGGATTGTCCAGTTGAGTTAGAGCACTTGAAATCGGTTTTCGAAATCGGAACATTCAGTCGTGTGTATTTACTGGGTATCTCCGCGGATGAGGCGTATCTGAACGGTGTAGGTTCTAGAGAACAATATGCTAAATTGTTCAAGCTGATCCATTCACAGGAAAAAATCGATATCCGCTACAAGCTGAACGCGATTTCTAACTATTTGAAAATCCCACAAAAATTATTAATTTTTATGATACAGGTGTTTTTTGAGCTGAAATTTGTTACAATAGAGAATGGCGTTTTACAAAAAGTCGCTCGTCCGGAAAGTCATCCATTGACTGAAAGTACACGATATCAAAAGCGGCTAAAGAAAATTAAAGTTGAGGAATTTTTACTTTTAAGTGATATTCCTACCATCAAACAATGGTTAACGACCTAGGAGGAAACAAAGAGTGGATTTAAGAGATTATATTGCCAGCATTCCTGATTATCCATCAAAGGGAATCATTTTTCGGGATATTTCACCGCTGATGGCAGATGGAGATGCTTACCGAGAAGCGACAAAACAGATTGTTAATTATGCAAAAGAAAAACGGATCGACATGGTTGTTGGACCGGAAGCACGCGGATTTATCGTTGGCTGTCCAGTGGCTTATGAACTAGGTGTCGGATTTGCTCCTGTCCGTAAAAAAGGGAAATTGCCTCGTGAAACGATTGAAGTGACCTATGGCCTCGAATACGGAACGGACACATTGACCTTGCATAAAGATGCGATCCAGCCCGGTCAGCGCGTCCTGATTTGCGATGACTTGTTAGCAACAGGCGGAACGATCAAAGCAACGATCGATTTGGTCGAACAGCTAGGTGGCGTAGTCGTTGGCTGTGCCTTCTTGATCGAATTGATGGATCTTCATGGTCGCGATAAGATCGAAGGCTATGATATGATCACTTTAATGGAATATTAAGCAACGTACTATAAGGACAACTAATAAAAAATGGGAAAGAAAGACATTGAAAAATGTTTTTCCTTCCCATTTTTGTTTGGAATCAATATAAGCGAACTTATTTGTCTTTATGAGTGCCTGGAACGATAGTAGGATTCGTGATAGAAATGATCTTCATGAATCCGACGCCGTTCGGATTGGCGATATTTCTTTTCATCCCACAACATGAACCACAAAGCAAACAACGGCACAAAGATTAACAAAGCTGGTCGTATACCGAAATTACCAATAATAATACCTAGAAACAAAACAATTAATACCAAGCCAAGACGTCTCATTGATTTCATGAATTTCTCACCTCATTAGTTTATGCGAACGAATGTTCGTAATAATAGTATACGAATGTTTGTTCGATTTGTAAAGAGAGAAGTTCAATTTTTTTTAGCAAAGGCATGGGCGCGACAAAAAGAAGAAGGCAGGACGAGTGAACGTCCCAGCCTTCTGGTGAGTAAAACGAATCTGTAGGTATTTGGAGCAGTGTGCTTAGTAAATATGGCTCCGGTAAAGACCGACAACTCTTCCCAAAATAGATACCTGATCTAAAATGATCGGATCAAGCAAGTCGTTTTCAGGTTGCAGGCGGAAATGGTCTGCTTCTTTATAGAATCTTTTGCAGGTTGCTTCATCTTCTGCGGTCATGGCAATCACGATATCGCCGTTTTGCGCACTTTCCTGTTTACGCACGATGACATTGTCACCATCTAAGATACCAGCATTGATCATACTGTCGCCTCGAATCGTCAGCATGAACAAGCTGCCTTCTTCAGAAGAAAGATTTGGCGGTACAGGGAAGAAATCAGAAGCATCTTCTACTGCGAGGATCGGTTCTCCGGCAGTGACCACCCCAAGGACTGGGATAGTGGAAGGACGGATCCCGATCTTTGCCAAGCCTTGTTTCGTCAGTTCGATCGCACGTGGTTTCGTTGGGTCTCTTTGGATGAATCCTTTTTTTTCAAGCCGTGCAAGATGTCCGTGAACCGTTGAAGTTGAAGAAAGCTGGACGGCTTCTCCGATTTCGCGAACAGTCGGCGGGTATCCTTTTTGAGTTACTTGTTCGTGGATGTATCGTAAGACTTCGATTTGTCTTGTTTCAGTTTGTCGCGCCACAAGGTACACCTTCTTTCACTTAGTAATTAAATAGTACCATATAAAAAACGCTATTTCAAACAAATGTTCGTATTTAATTTGTTCTATCTAGTTGTTTTTTTTCATTTTTTTATATAATATGAAGTAGAGTAAAAGGAGGGCTGGGAATGCTGTCACCTGAAAAGATCGAACGTATCAATGAACTTGCACGTAAAAAGAAAGAAGAAGGCTTGACCAAAGAAGAAGAAAAAGAGCAGATCAAGCTGAGAGAAGAGTATTTGAATAAATTTCGTTCCGGGATGCGACACCATATCGAGGGGATGAAAATCGTCGACCCGAAAGGCAATGATGTGACACCGGAAAAATTAAAAGAAATCCAAAAGAAAAAAGGCTTACACAACCGAGATAATAACTTTTAGTAAAAAATACTGAAAATCATTGCTTTTTCAGGATGTATCTTATAAAATGGGTATGTAAGAAATAAAGGTAAAAAAAACCTAAATTAATAGGAGGGGTTATTTTGTTCGACAAAATTGACCAACTAGGCGTGAACACGATCCGTACATTAAGTATCGAAGCGGTTCAAAAAGCAAAATCAGGACATCCAGGATTACCAATGGGTGCTGCACCAATGGCATATGCCTTATGGACGAAGCATTTGAAAGTGAATCCATCTACTTCTAAAAATTGGGCGGATCGCGACCGCTTCGTACTTTCTGCAGGCCACGGTTCGGCAATGCTGTATAGTTTGCTCCATTTATCAGGCTACCAAGTGACAATCGATGATTTGAAACAATTCCGTCAATGGAATTCGAAAACTCCGGGCCATCCGGAAGTGAACCATACAGATGGCGTAGAGGCAACAACAGGTCCGCTTGGTCAGGGGATCGCGATGGCAGTAGGGATGGCAATGGCAGAAGCGCATCTTGCTGCGACTTACAACAAAGAGAATTTTAAAATCGTTGATCACCACACTTATGCACTTTGTGGCGATGGCGATTTGATGGAAGGCGTTTCTCAAGAAGCAAGTTCGATGGCCGGACACATGAAATTAGGAAAATTGATCGTCTTATATGATTCGAACGATATCTCATTAGATGGCCCAACATCGAAAGCATTTACCGAGAATGTCGGCGCCCGCTATGAAGCATACGGCTGGCAGCATATTCTGGTAAAAGACGGCAATGATTTAGAAGCAATCTCAAAAGCGATCGAAGAAGCGAAAGCTGAGACAGAAAAACCAACATTGATCGAAGTGAAAACAGTGATCGGCTATGGCGCACCTAAAGAAGGCACATCAGCTGTACACGGCGCTCCAATCGGCGAAGACGGGATCAAGATGGCAAAAGAAGTCTATGGTTGGGAATACCCTGATTTCACTGTTCCAGATGAAGTTGCCGAACGCTTCCGTCAAACGATGATCGAAGAAGGACAAAAAGCAGAAGCAGCATGGAATGACATGTTCGCTAACTACAAAAATGCCTATCCTGAATTGGCAAAACAATTCGAAGATGCATTCGCAGGCAAACTACCTGAAAACTGGGATGCTGAACTGCCAACTTATGAAGTAGGCGACAGCCAAGCAAGCCGCGTTTCAAGTAAAGAAATGATCCAAGCATTATCTAAAGCTGTACCAAGTTTCTGGGGCGGATCAGCCGACTTGTCTGGTTCAAACAACACAATGGTAGCAGCAGACAAAGACTTTACGCCAGAACATTATGAAGGACGTAATATCTGGTTCGGTGTACGCGAATTTGCGATGGCTGCGGCAATGAATGGTATCCAGCTTCATGGAGGCACACGTATTTATGGTGGGACGTTCTTCGTCTTTACGGATTATCTAAGACCAGCAGTCCGTTTAGCGGCTATCCAAAATACACCAGTGATCTACGTATTGACGCATGATTCCGTTGCTGTCGGTGAAGATGGCCCGACACATGAACCAATCGAACAACTGGCTTCTGTGCGATGCATGCCTGGTGTCCATGTCCTTCGTCCAGCAGACGGAAATGAAACACGCGCAGCATGGAAAGTAGCAATGGAATCAACAGATACTCCAACGATCCTTGTATTGAGCCGTCAAAATCTGCCGGTACTGCCTTCAACGAAAGAAGTAGCAGACGATATGGTGAAAAAAGGCGCTTATGTCCTTTCTCCTGCAAAGGGTGAACAGCCAGAAGGAATCTTGATTGCTACAGGTTCAGAAGTCGATTTGGCAGTAAGAGCTCAAAAAGCTCTAGCTGAAAATGGAAAAGACGTATCAGTCGTTTCGATGCCAAGCTTTGATCTGTTTGAAAAACAATCTGCAGAATACAAAGAAAGTGTTCTTCCAAAAGCTGTGAAAAAACGCGTAGCGATCGAAGCTGCTGCGTCATTCGGCTGGGAACGCTATGTAGGGATCGATGGGGCAACGATTACGATCGATCACTTTGGCGCATCTGCACCAGGAGACAAAGTCCTTGAAGAGTTCGGATTCACAGTAGAGAATGTTGTGAATACATTCAATCAATTATAAAATCTGAGTTTCTGGGCGTTGATCAGAAAACAGCTGTTTGGAGATTTTCCAGCAGCTGTTTTTGAATTTGAAGGTCATTGAAATATTACTTTATATTTTCTTTAATATTACATTCGTGTTACAAAGAAGGAAATTCTTCAGATTAGTTTGAGTTTCTTAAAATTTAAAAGTATAATTTAAGTAATTAAGTTTGTTTTAAGAAGGAAGCTTTTATTAAAAGTTTTTTTATTTTGAGGAGGAATTTGAATGCAAGAGCTGAAGACCCGCAGTGCCCGACACCATAAGAAAAAACGAACTATGGTGATCAATAGAAAAGCAATTGCTCCTTTAGTGGGAACAAGTCTTTTAGTTGGGCCTATGATGGTTACAGCAGCACCACAAAGTGTCCATGCCGATGAGCAAGGAACACAAACCGTAGCTGATCCTCAAGCTTTTATCAACCAAATCGGTTGGTCAGCATCTGAAGTAGCAGCAAGCAACGATTTGTACGCTTCTGTGATGATCGCTCAAGCTTTACTGGAAAGTGCATACGGTACCTCTGGATTATCCAGCGCACCCAACTACAATCTGTTTGGGGTGAAAGGAAGCTATAACGGTCAAGTCGTTTATATGGCGACAAAAGAATATGTCGATGGACAATGGGTAACGATGAATGAACCATTCCGCAAATATTCTTCTTATTGGGAATCTTTCCAAGACCATGCCAATGTTTTGCGTTCTACGAGTTTTTCAACTGGGGATTATCATTACGCAGGCGTTTGGAAGAGCAACACAACGAGTTTCTATGATGCGACAGCTTACTTGACTGGTCGTTATGCAACTGACCCTAATTATGGTGATAAACTGAACTCATTGATTAATACGTATAATTTAACCCGATTCGATACACCATCTACTGGTTCATCTGCGACGACGACAAGTACGACTACGACGACCACGACGACTTCTACAACAACTACGACTGCAAGTGCAAGCACAAGCGGCAGTCAGACCTACACGGTCGTTTCAGGAGATACGTTATGGGATATCGCACAAAAATTCGGTATGTCCGTGGATGATCTGATGGCAAAAAACGGAATGACGATGTCCAACTATTCATTACTAGTTGGTCAGGAATTGACTATTTGATCGTGTTCTGTATAAAAATCGAAAAAGAGCAAAGAAGAGCTACCGTTGGCTGTTTCTTTGCTCTTTTTGTGTGTTTCAAAAGACGAAATGTTCGCCAGGAACAGACTATTTGTATTATGATAAAGAAGAAAGTGATTACAAGGGGGAAATGGAAATGACTCAAATCTATCATTCGATCACTGAATTGATCGGCAGAACGCCTATCGTCAAATTAAATAAAATCGTTCCAGAGAATGCGGCAGAAGTATTTGTCAAACTGGAATTCTTCAATCCGGGCGGTAGCGTAAAAGACCGAATCGCTTTAAGTATGATCGAAAAAGCAGAACATGACGGGACATTGAAACCAGGTGATACGATCATCGAACCCACCTCCGGAAACACCGGGATCGGTTTGGCTATGGTCGGAGTGGCAAAGGGCTATAAGGTGATCATTGTCATGCCAGAAACCATGAGTATCGAACGTCGGCTTTTGATGAAAGGCTATGGGGCAGAGCTGATTTTGACACCAGGCGCTGACGGGATCACGGGTTCGATCAAAGAAGCAGAGCGTTTAGCGAAAGAAAACGGCTATTTTTTACCTTTACAATTTGAAAATCCGGCAAACCCGGCTATCCATGAAAAAACGACTGCTCCTGAAATCCAGCAAGTGTTTGGTGTGAATGGCTTGGATGCATTCGTGGCAGGAATCGGTACTGGCGGAACGATCACAGGCGCTGGCCATGAATTAAAACGTGTCTATCCAGAGATCCAGATCGTTGGGGTAGAGCCAGCTGAATCGGCTGTTTTGGAAGGGAAAGAAGCAGCTCCTCATAAAATCCAAGGAATCGGTACCGGTTTTATCCCTAACACGTTAGATACATCTATTTACGACAAAGTGATGTCAGTGACTAGTGATGAAGCGATGGAAACAGCTAGACAAGTAGGGCGTCAAGAAGGGATCTTAGTAGGGATTTCATCTGGTGCAGCTATCGCAGCAGCTGTGAAAGTTGCACAGGAATTAGGAGCAGGAAAAAAAGTACTGGCGATTGTTCCTGACAACGGGGAACGCTATTTGTCCACTGCGTTATATCAAGAAAACTAATACTCATAGATAACAATGTCGAAAGATGAGCTAAAGGCGCAAAATAGGGAAATATCTCCTATAATTTGTGTCTTTTTTATTAAAATATAATTAATTTGAAATTTCTTTTCATGATGAGTGGATTTTGAAAACTAAAAATAGTATGATAAGACGAGAATAACTACGTGGGGTGTCTACATGCAAAATAAGCAAGTTGAAGAGGTAATCGAAAAATTAAAAAAAGAAAACATACGAATCACACCTCAACGGTACGCTGTGTTGGAATATCTGGTCGAACATCATTCACATCCAACTGCTGATGAGATTTACCGTGCCCTTGAGCATCGTTTTCCCAACATGAGTGTTGCGACCGTTTACAATAATCTTCGTTTGTTCACTTCTATCGGTTTTGTTCAGGAAATGAAATACGGTGATGCATCAAGCCGCTTTGACTTTAGTTCGAAACGTCATTATCACGTCATTTGTCAAAATTGCGGGAAAATCGTGGATTTCCATTATCCTGGATTAGAAGATATCGAAATGGCAGCAAGCCGTTTGACTGATTTTGATATCAGTGAGCATCGCCTGGAACTTTACGGCTTGTGTACGGACTGCAAAGAAAAAGCAGAAGCGAAGAATTGAAAGTGGTAGTGGCAATCAAGTAATACAATAGAAAGAAAGTGTTACAATAAAAAAAGGGCTCTTTGTCAAATCGGACTGATAAGGTCATCTATGAACATCAAAGTTAGTAAAAGTTACTAGCTTTGATGTTTTTTTATGTGTAGCTGATTAACCCGTTGATTAGAAAAATCCGCAAGCGCATAT